>CALJVP010000007.1 GCA_937773605.1 uncultured SAR86 cluster bacterium
GCTAATTCTCTTAAGGAACACTACTTTGATAAAGAAGTTGGATACCCTAATAAATTCTTCTTTTCCAAGGCCTTACACAAGGATTTCAACTTATTTATTTGGCAGGAAAAGGAATGGTTTTTATTAGATCATTCGGCAAATCAAGAAAACAGTGTTTCTTTAAAACACCACATAGAATCTAAATTTTTAAAAGAAAAGTTCAAGGAAAAAATTTATTTTGATGGTTTTACACAAAGTTTAGCTGAGTCTATTTATGACTCTATAAAACATTACTCCAATCCTTTTGCAGAATATGAACACATAGCCACTCTCCTAAGTCTCTTTAAGGATTTTATTTCATTGACTCTAGTCCTAGAAAAGCTGGAAACTCTTGGGTACAAGAATAAAAATTTTATTTTAGAGTTAGCTTCAAAAGAGAGCCATCTAAGTTACATAAATCATGCAGAGTTGACCTTAAGGTCATTTCTAAAGGAGAGTAATTTAATAAATGTTGATAATCTTAGACTTTCAGAGTTACTAGAACTCTCAGGAAAACAGAGCAAAGAAAACCTTAAGGAGCTTAAAAATACTAAAGATAACCTTATTTTAGCGGGGCTATCCGTATTAATTAAGCAATTGGAGCAAGGCAGCTCTTTTCTAAATAAAGTGATAGGCATTGATGAAGGCCACGAAGATGACATGACCAATGCATACGCAGTTTTTCTACCATGGTGGCATGCTGTTTCTAGTTTAACTGTTGATGAACTAATCTTTATAGAGATTAAATCCGCCATAGAATTTAATTTTAAAAATACTTTAAGTGGCAGGTATTCAGAATATCAAGATTTTCAAAATTCTAATTGGGCTGGCCAAGTTCAAATGAAACTATTGGATAGTTATGAATGTCTCAAATTATCTTCTCTGTCTTTAGACACTCCCTCTGAACTTGTCGAGAATGACAAAAAGCAAAAAGCTTGGAATGAAGTTGATATTATTATTACTAGCGCCTACCAGCATAAAATTTCTAGAAGTGCTTTATCAGTAAAGCTCTCTAAAGCAATAAAGAATAATAAACCTTACCTCGATAAGGCATCTAAAAGATTGAAACAACTTTTAGATCTTTACGAAAAAAATATACTTAATAATTAAACAAATGACTATTGAAAACTCAGAACGTATAAAAGAGCTAGAAACAAAATCTATTTTTCAAGAAGATGCTATCGAGAGACTTAGTAAAGAAGTTAGATTGCAGCAAATAGAAATCATAAAGCTTAAAGATGATATTGATCAGCTGATGAATACTATAAAAGAACCAGAAAGTAGCTCTAAAAACGATGAAAAACCACCTCACTACTAGGCTGTAAAAATTATATAGTTATAATTACCTCTAAATTTCAAGTTTAGTAAAAGGAGAGATGGCAGAGTGGTCGATCGCGCACGCTTGGAAAGCGTGTAAGGTGTCAAAACCTTCGAGGGTTCGAATCCCTCTCTCTCCGCCATTAAATATATTATGAGAGGTCTGGTTTGGTTGCGCAATGATTTAAGACTGGATGACAATCCAAGTTTTGAGTCTGCTTTTTTAGAATGCGAAGAAGTCTTAGCTGTCTATTTATACTCTCCAAAACAATGGAATAGCCATAATGAATCAAATGTAAAATTGGATTTTCTAATTCAGAACTTACAATCACTCTCCAAGAATCTTTCCAATCTCAACGTCCCTTTAATTTTATTAAACTCTTTAAATTTTAAAAGCGTCTCCATGGAGTTGGATGAATTCATATCTGATAATAATGTAGATAAGATTTATTGGAATAGAGAATTTGGTCTAAATGAAGAGAATAGAGATGAGGAAGTAAAGAGCTTTCTTATATCATCTAAACAGCGCTTTGAGATCTTCAATGATCAGATATTATTTGAGCCTGGATCACTAAAAACACAGCAAGGTGGTAATTTCTCAGTATTTACGCCATTTAAAAATAAATGGAAACTTGAATTTGAAGAAAGTTGTTTACCTCAAGAGTTTGACTACAAAAGTAGAAAAAAGATTGATCTTGAATCTAATGCTTTAATTTTTAATTTTCAATTTATAAAAACACATAATTGCGACATGTCTCTTTGGCCTGCAGGAGAAAATAGTGCTTTAGCAAGGCTTGAAGATTTTTTGTCAGAGAGAGTTACTAATTATGAAAGGGACAGGAATGACCCTAATTTGGAGGGAACGAGTAGACTTTCTCCTTACCTTGCTTTGGGCATTATCTCTTCGAGAAGGTCTATACAGAAAAGTTACGAACAGAATGACAAGAATCTAATCAAAAAAAATCAGGGTATAGTGAAATGGATAGATGAACTTATATGGCGAGAATTTTACAGAAACATAATGCATCTCAATCCTAAAGTTAGTAAGAATCAACCATTCAAGGACAGCACTAAGAATATAGATTGGAAGTATGACGAAGATCAATTTAAATCTTGGTGCGAAGGTCAAACAGGATTTCCTATAATTGATGCTGCAATGAGGCAACTTAAGCATGAAGGTTGGATGCATAATAGACTGAGAATGGTCGTTGCCATGTTCTTTTCTAAAAATATGTTTCATGATTGGAGATTAGGAGAAAAATTCTTTATGCAGAATTTAATAGACGGTGACTTCTCCTCTAACAATGGCGGTTGGCAATGGAGTGCTTCAACAGGTACAGATGCAGCTCCTTACTTTAGAATTTTTAACCCAGTCTCCCAGTCTGAGAAGTTTGATAAGACAGGAGCCTTCATTAGAAGGTATGTGCCTGAATTAAAAGATTTGAACTCTAAAGAAATTCATAGTCCTATCCAAGGGCTCTTATATCCGGAAGGTTACCCTAGGCCTATGTTGGATTTAAAAGAGACTCGTCTATTAGCTATAGAGACTTTTAAAAACCATAAAGACATTTAGTAATCCTTCACCTTAATATGGTTTAATCTAGGTATTAAATTCAGGGAGAATTATGAACGAGATTATTACCAGTGATAGAAAAGATATTAGTTTAATAGAGTGTGTTAACTCATTGAATAAGTTATTAAAATTAAGAACAGTCCCTATTGGAATGAAATTATTTTCAACTAAGGAAGAAATGGAAGCGGTTGAAAAGATACGCAGACCAAACGGAGTATTTACAACAGATCAAATAGTTGGTCAGGCTTGTAGAAATGGCTGGACTGTGGGTATAACTGCTGAAGACCTAGTGGGAGCACAATGCAGTACTGTCATAGGTCTTCATCCAAGAAGCAAAGAATGGTTATCGGGAAAGCACATGGCTGGAGTTTGGTTTCAAACAGAAGAGGAGTCTGCTGTTCATCAAAATGCCATGGACGTTGTTCCTTATGGTAATTATGAAGCTATGGCCGTTAGCCCATTGGCTAGTGGTAGGTTAGATCCTCCAGATATCTGTTTGATATACGCAACACCTGCGCAAATGATTCTTTTTATTAATGGACTTCAGTGGTCAGGTTATAAAAAATTAGAGTGGGGATGCGTGGGGGAATCTGCTTGCGCTGATTCTTGGGGTCGTGCTTTATCCACCGGAGAACCCAGCTTGTCCATTCCTTGTTTTGCAGAAAGACGTTACGGAGGTGTTATGGAAGATGAATTGTTGATGGCCATCCCCCCTCATTTTTTACCAAAAGTAATTGATGGTCTAGAGCACCTTTCAAGAAATGGACTGAGGTATCCGATCGCTCCATACGGTATAAATAATGATGCTAAGGCAGGTATGGGAGTTAGCTATTAACTTCTTCTTTTAATCCATTACAATAGCGCCCTTAAAAATGTTAATGCAATATTATTTCTATCAATGACCATGCAATTAGACCTTGGATGGGAAGAGTGGGTATCTTTACCTTCTATAAATTTGCCAGCTATAAAAGCAAAGATAGATACTGGTGCACAAACTTCTGTTTTACATGCCCAGCACATAGAGGCTTTTAAGGTTGGGAAAAAGAGATACGTAAGGTTTGAAGTTTCCCCGCTTCCTGAAAAACCAAAGTTCGTTGTTTCTTGTTCTGCTCCTTTAATTGGAAGAAGAACAGTAACAAGTTCTAATGGGGAATCTGAAAAACGTTATTTTATTAAAACAAGCATTGAGATTTCAGGAGAGACTTGGCCTATAGAAATTTCTTTGACAGATAGAATTACAATGCAATACAGGATGCTTGTTGGGAGGACTGCTATTGGTCCAGAAATGACAGTTCATGCCACAGAAAGTTTTTTAAATGGCCAGCCTTCAAAAAATCCTTACGCAGGAAAAAAGAAGCCAATACTTAGGTCTAGAAGAGCTCTTCGTATAGCCTTACTAACAAGAGAGCCGAATAATTACACTTCAAAAAGGATAGAAATCGCTGGTAGACAAAGAGGGCATCAAGTTGAAGCTATAAATTCCACGAGGTGTTATCTGGATGTTGATACTCAAAAACCAGATATTTATTATGATGCTAGCCCACTACCAAAATATGACGTTGTAATTCCTCGTATCGGAGCTTCTATAACTGCTTATGGATTAGCAGTAACCAGGCAATTCCAATTGACCGGAGCTTTTCCTTTGAATGAACCACAGGCTATTGCTAATTCACGAGATAAACTTCTTGCCCATCAGCTTCTTGCTTCAGCGGGCATCAATATGCCCATCACAGGGTTTGCCTCTTCTCCGAAGGACACTAACGGAGTTATCAATGCTGTAGGGACAATACCTTTGGTCATTAAATTACTAGAATCTTCGCAAGGGAAGGGTGTAATTTTAGCGGAAACTAAAAAAGCAGCAGAAACAGTCATAGGAGCATTCAGAGGTCTCAATGCCAATTTTTTAGTTCAAGAATATATCCAAGAATCAAAAGGAGAAGATTTACGTTGCTTAGTAATAGATGGCAAAGTTGTAGGATCAATAGTTAGGTCTAATAAAAGTGATGATTTTAGGTCTAATTTACATCAGGGTGGTGTTGCTGAAAGCACTATCATAACTCGTAAGGAAAGAGGTATCGCAGTTAGAGCGGCGAAAGCGATTGGCCTGTCTGTAGCGGGAGTCGATATACTTAGGAGTAACAGAGGGCCTTTGGTTCTTGAAGTGAATAGCTCTCCAGGGATACAGGGTATAGAAAAAACTTTAGGTCTTGATATAGCAGGTGAGATTATTGCCTACTGCGAAAGAAGACTGGGTATTGGTAATTAAATAAAAAAAGAGGAAATTATGATAAATCTTAAAGGAAAAACGTTATTTGTTTCAGGAGCAAGCAGGGGAATCGGCCTTGCTATAGCTAAGCGAGCTGCACAGGATGGTGCCAATATTATTTTGGCAGCTAAAACTGCAGAAGAACACCCAAAACTGCCTGGCACAATTTACACAGCAGCTGATGAAGTAATAGAATCAGGCGGTCAGGCCTTACCCATCGTTTGTGATATCAGAGATGAAGAGCAAGTTAGACAGGCAGTAAATTCGGGAGTTGAAGAGTTTGGAGGTATAGATATCTGTATCAATAATGCTAGCGCAATACAACTTACTAATACTCTACAGACAGATATGAAGCGCTATGATCTAATGCATCAAATCAATTCAAGAGGTACATTCTTAGTAAGTAAAGCTTGCTTACCTCATTTACTAAAGTCTGATAATCCTCATATATTAAATCTCTCACCACCGCTTGATATGAATCCTAAGTGGTTTGGACCTCACGTTGCTTACACAATGGCAAAATACGGCATGAGTTTGTGTGTCTTGGGCATGGCAGAAGAATTTAAAGAGCAGGGCGTAGCTGTGAATGCTCTTTGGCCAAGAACTGCCATAGCAACAGCAGCTATTAAAAATGCACTCGGTGGTGATGCTATTATGAGTATTTCACGATTCCCTGAAATTATGGGTGATGCTGCTTACACGATACTTACCAAACCATCTAAAGAATTTACAGGAAATTTTTGTATAGATGACACAGTCTTAGCGGACAATGGAGTCACAGACTTTTCAGTATATGCAGAGGTTCCTTTTGACCAATTAGCGCCTGATTTCTTTGTACCCGAAGATAGCGAGGTTCCAAAAGCAGCTAAAGAAAGTTAACCATGAAAAAAATAGAAGAAATCAGAGAATTTAATTATGAGATAGAAGAAATATGGACAATTATTTCTGACATATCAAGAAGTGATTGGGTACCAGGGGTTAGCAAGATTACTTTAGAAAATGATACTAGAATCTTTGAGATGGAAGGAATGGGTGACTCTGGTAGAAAGAATTATAAGTTGTGACAATTCCAGTTATGAATTGACATACAGCGCAATCAAAACTGCTGTTCCTATAGATCACCATTTAGCAAAAATTAAGTTAAGCCGGATTAATAATAAAACAGTTTTTAATTGGTCAACGGAGATTGAACCTGAAATCTTTGCTGATGCAATCAGGAATGGCATGCAAGAATCTTTGGAAGGATTACAACGAGTTCTTGATTCATAAAGTTTAGCCTTAGAACCTTAATTTTTAAATTGTTAAAGATAAATTTAACTGGTAAGGTAAAACTAGAACCGATATACCTGGGGAGGATATATTATGCTAGTTTTAAGCAGAAGAGCTGATGAATCTTTGTTCATTGGAGACGATATCAAGATAACTGTATTGGATATTAGGGGCGGGCAGGTAAGGATAGGAATTACAGCTCCGGATTCAATAAAAGTCCATAGAGAAGAAGTTTATCAAAGAATAATTAAGGATTCTGAATCATAATTTATATAAAGACTGATTTTCTACATTCATAAAGAGTTATAATTCTCATTCAGGGGCTGTAGCTCATTTGGATAGAGTGTCTGGCTACGAACTAGAAGGTAGCAGGTTCGAATCCTGCCAGCCCCGCCATATACTTTTCTAATCAATTATTTACAATGAACCTTAAGCTAATTAAGGAGAATGGTATGCATCCAATAAAAAAATGGCATGAACTTATTGAAACAGGCAATAAAGATATTTACGACGAAATTCTTGCTGATGATGTGGTTTTCTATTCCCCTGTTGTTCATACCCCTCAAAAAGGAAAAGAAATAACTAAGATTTACCTATCCGCTGCAGGCAACGTTTTTGGAGATAGTAAGAAAGAAAGCTCTTCCAAAAAATCTTTTTCAAACTTTAAATATACAAAAGAAATTATCGGAGAAAATCACGCCTGTTTAGAGTTTGAAAATACAGTAAATGACATACATTTAAATGGTGTTGATTTGATAACTTGGAATGAAGATAACATGATTACGGAATTTAGAGTTTTAATCAGGCCTTTGCAGGCGGTAAACATGTTGCATAAAATGATGGGTGAGATGTTAGAAAAAATGAATAAGCAATGATCTGATATGCATCATTCTTATCTTAAGAAATTCGCAGCATGGTCTGTGCATGTTTTTACTGTCTCTGGTATCTTTTTGGGTTTTTTAGCCCTTCTTTCAACCGTAAATTATAATTTTACTCAGGCAGTCTTCTTTTTAGCCTTAGCTTTGTTTGTGGACGGTATAGACGGAACAATAGCGAGGTATGTGGGAGTAGAAAATATTACTCCGACAATAGATGGATCTATTTTAGACAATATTATTGATTACTTTAATTACGTCCTTGTTCCGACCTTTATGATTCATTGGTTTGGCTTTGTAGGAGAAAATTATTCTTTATTGGTTTGTTTTCTAATTTTAACTGTTTCTTCTTATACCTTTGCTAATAAAGGGATAAAAACAGACGATTACTACTTTAGCGGATTTCCTGCTTTATGGAATTTAGTAGTTCTTTATTTTTACCTGTTGGAAACTTCAGAACTAATCAATATTGGCATCGTCATAGTCTTATCAGTCTTTACATTTATTCCCATTAAATACGTTCATCCAATAAGAGTTCTTGAATTTAGGAAAACAAATATTGCCATGACTGCTTTATGGTGTGTCACCACGGTTTATTTACTTTTAATGAAGGAGCCTCTTGATAAATCTCAATTAATCACTTTAGATTTTTCTATTTACAGTGTTTGGATACTGGTAAACCTGTATTTTTTATTTATAACCTTGAGACGTTCTTTCAAGTCATAGCGCTTTACTGGGCATAAAGTGACAAAAGACATTTGCAAATGACTTGCCTTCCAAAGGCTGGGGTCTGCCATGCAATAGTTTGGCGCTTTCGTAGTAAATAACCTCTCCCGGCCTTAGTGTTACTTCATGCTTTCTAAAAAAATGATCTTCTATAACTAAAGGCCAGTCCTTACTTACCTCTTGATCTATGTTTATTATTGCACTGATGATGTGAGTATTCTCTCTGTCTCTATGAGGCACCAGTACAGCTCCATTTTGATAAATTCTGATTCCATAAACAAAAGTAGGTTCAAGAGAAATTCCACTCCATTGCTCTAAAGGGTCTTTAAGTGCTGAGTGAACCTTCTCTTTTAATTCTTCAGGCAGTTCAATCAATTTACTGGCTTCTTTTTTTGAATTTGGAATGTAAACAAAGTTACCATCAATATGTTCGTTTTGATCTTCATCTTTATTTTGGTTGTAAAACTTTAATATTTCTGAGAATAAAGATTCATTGAATTTTGCTTTCTTGAAACCTTCTTTCGTGAAACTATCATTTTTAATTACACTATTTTTCTTGAATATCTCATCACCATTCTTTTCTCTGAACCATTTTGTTATTACGGCTTTATTTCCTTTTAAAACAGGGTGTGCTTGATGCATGGTATTTGGATTAACTGAGCCATCTTCCGTTAAGTTATTCCAAGCTATAGCAGTACCTTTTTTTGGTTTAAAGGTGTGTTTAAGGTGAAGAAATTCTGTTTCCCCTCCTTCTTCAACATCATTCAGATAAATCATGAAAGTATAGGTTCTCTGTCCTCTGGCACCACCGTACTCTTGCATCTGATCTTTTTCAAAGAAGTCTGTGTGAGCTTTAAACTCTTCACCTATCTCATAAAACTGCCCTTGAATAACTTCAGAGAACTTATGATCTATGTCTAAGAAACTGCAAATTCTTCTATCAATATCTTCAAGGAGTGCATTGTCTAGATTGCCAAGGTCACATGTTTTACTGGTTCTGAAGCTTTGATCGTCCGTCCCCTCGCTGGACGCTATCGTTGACGGTCTCAAGCGGGTCTTTATAAGACTTATTAATTCGTCAGATTCTTCATGGTTAAGGAAATTATCAATGGAGTAGATTTCTGCTTTATTAGTTTCTATCCTAAAATTTTCATCTACAGGCAAGAAGTTCTTGTTTACTTCTATGTCGGCTTCTTCAAGAAGCTGGTCTCTGACTAATTTATATTTCTTATACAGTAATTTTACTCTTTGGAATAAAGAATCTTTTTTGGGTACGACAGCAGTGCGTACTAACTTTTTATTTGTATGTGAAAGATCTGTATATTGTTTGATCTCTTTCGAATTAAAACCTTCTTTATGTAGAATTTCTCTTATCTCTTCAAGGTCACATCCTCTTTCGATATTTACTTTTATCCAATCTTGCCAATCTTTAGAAATTTTTTTGTTCATTTTTAGAAACAGGTTTTCTATTTCGCTAGATTATTACTTTTAGATAGATTTGTCATAATGAAAGTTGTTAAAGGCATGTATAATGCCATTCGCTGAAACGCGGGTATCGTATATTGGTATTACCTCAGCCTTCCAAGCTGATGAGGCCGGTTCGATTCCGGCTACCCGCTCCAGCTTTTAACTTTTTAACCCATAATCTGACGCCAGGTTTCTATGTCTTGAATCTTCAAGTACATATTTTGTTCTTTAGTCTTTCCCATAGTTTGAAACTCTTCCGGACTGTAATGATGTCCAGGGTATAAAATTGTTTCATCTGAGAGACCGGAAAGTTTATTTAGACTGTGATACATATCGTCAGAATTTGAGCCAGGTAAATCTACCCTTCCACAACCTTGAATAAATAAAGTATCGCCTGATATTAAATTATCATTCACCTTAAAACACTGAGAACCCGGTGTGTGACCCGGTGTGTGAAGGAATTCTATATCATTCAATCCGAGGGTAAGGTGATCCCCTGATTCAACTACATTGATGTCACTGTCTGATACGCCTGTTACTTTTTTAACTCCCTCTGCTTCATGTTTATTAACAAATATCTTAACAGGACTCTTCTCTATTACGTCTGCTATTCCTTCTATGGAATGCCCCCCCATGCCACCTCCAATATGATCAGGATGATAGTGAGTTACAAGAATAGAAGAGAGCTTAAGATCTTGTTGTTCAATAAAATTTAATAAGAAGTCTATATCCCATGCAGGGTCTACTAAAGCGACTTCTCTGGTTGATTTTGATCCAATCATGTAGACAAAATTCTCCATAGGACCCAAGGGTATCTGTTCTAAAAAAAGGTCTTCGTTTTTCATATCTTTAATTCAACATTGTTAGCAAGATTCTAACTCTAAACTCTTTCTGGTTTTATTGTAAATTTTTGTTTATTGTTTACTCATTAAAGTATGAACATAGGAAAGAAACTAACAATTATTTTGTGGATATTTTTAGGTATTAATTTTTATCTAACCCTTCCAAGCATTACTCTTATGGTTGGTTTACCTTTTTTAAATTATCTGGCTATTATTTTAATTTCTGTTCATTTAGTTGAGTGTTGTGTTTTTTATAAGAAAATAGCTGATGCGGAAAGTAATCGCTTTCTTGGTTTCGTAAAAACACTTATTTTTGGACTGTTATACATAAAGGATTTAAAAGATTAAGAAATGAAAGATATAGAATTCAAATTTATAGAAAGTAATGGAATTAAAATTAGACTGGCCATGATGGGTGAAGGTCCTTTGGTTGTTTTCTGTCACGGTTGGCCTGAAAGTTGGTATAGCTACAGGTATCAGTTGCCAGCAGTTGCTGAGGCGGGTTATAAGGCTGTTGCCTATGATGTAAGAGGTTATGGAGAGTCTGACAAGCCTCATGACATAGAGGCTTACACGATGAAAAATATGACGGATGATGTCATTGGGATAGTTGATGCACTAGGGTACAAAACTGCTATTACCATAGGACATGACTGGGGTGGCCCAATTGCACTTAATACGGCCGCTTTAAATGAAGACAGAATAACTGCAACAGGAACAATGTCAGTGCCTTTTACAGGACGAAGCCCAATGCCACCATTAGATTTATGGAAAGAGATTTTTAAAGATAATTTTTTCTATCAATTGTACTTTCAAGAAGAGGGTAAGGCAGAGAAAGAATTTGAATCGGATCTTTCTAAAGCCCTATATACCACTTATACAAATAGTGATGGAAGAGGTATGAAATTTAATTTTGAAAAAGGACAAAGCGGACTAGTCCCTACAAAAGATAAGCATTCAACTTTCCTTGAAGGACAAGAAGTTTTCGATGATTTTCCTAAATGGTTTACACAAGAAGATTTAGATTATTTTGTTAGTCAATTTGAAATAAGTGGACTAAGAGGGCCGTTTAATAGATATAGGGCACAAAATATTGATTGGCATGAACTTCCAGAATTAGAAGGTGCTGTTCTTCAACAACCAGCTTTTTTTATTACAGGCACACTTGATCCAGTGAATTTCTTCATTCCGTCCTCTGAACCTTTGATTGAAAGGATAGGAAAAAATTACAAGAATCTTCTCTTTGCTGAAGAACTAGAAGGAATAGGGCACTGGACCCAGCAAGAGGCTCCGGAAGAAGTTAACCTAGCTCTTTTACGTTTTCTAAAAGAAGTATCTTAATTTGCTCTGTTTAATCCTGAATCAATAATCCAAAGAATTAAGCTTCTGTGCACTTTTGTGCCTGCATCTCTTGAATTCTTTTTCATTAATTTTTCTATTTTTCTTAAAGAACCATAGGCTGCAGCAGTTGTTATTTCATCGTAATAGTCTTCAGCTAGAATATTTATAAGTCTTCTAACGTAAGTCGTTTGCAAGTTCTTTCTCATGTAGCTGACTTCAAGATTTATATCCTCATCAAAAATAGAATTAGTTAGATCCTCAAAAAGGTTATAGATTTCATAATCATTGCCGTACAGAGTGGTATCAGTTATTCGATAAGTTACCCAAGGACTTAGTAATTGATCTAAAACTTTATTCTGTATATTCAAAATAGCTTTATGGACCTGAGGGTCTTCGTGTTCACCATAGAGATCAAATCCTCTTCGTTCTATCTGTAGAAGGTTAAGCAACTCGCTATTAATAGGAAAAGCATTAACAGAAAAGGCATGATCTGTTAAAACTTTCATTGCTTGTCTTTGTTTCGATAAAGGGACAGGCTCATAAGGCAATTTATCTGATTTTTGTGCTGGAGTAGATCTGTTTACATACACACCGCCTATGTATCTGGATACCGTGTCTAGCGATCTGCCAGATTCCCTTAGAAGAATTTTGTATGCATTTCTGTACTCTTCCCAAGAACTTGCCTTACCAGCAAGTATGGATGGGAGTTTAGAGACAGTATCATTCACCAATTCAATGCGTTGTTCAGCGTATATTATCGGTTCGCTAGAAAGATCATTAATCATTGCCCTCGGGTCTACACCTCTGCCGGGAGAACGCATATCTTCAGAATCATTCGCAAACATATGTTCGTGACGATTGGACTTACTCAATAGATTTCTTCTTTCTTCTTCGGTTAGCTGAGGAGTGTAGCCAAACTCTATAGCCCATAAGTCATATGGGCCAGTTCTTGTATCATAGTAGTCTCCTTGCTCCACACCTAGAGGAGCTATATTGACAGCAGGGTATTCCATAACAGAACCAGTCAACCCAACTTTTTGGGTCAATTCTTTATTGTGAACATTCTTAGAGTCATGTAAGAAGCTAGCTTTAAAATTGTGATTTAAGCCAAGGGTATGTCCTACTTCATGTAAAGTCAGTCTAATGATGCTTTGTTTGAGTATTTCAGGATCGTCTTTATCTAACGAAGTTAAATAACTCATCATATTTCCTTCTTGCATGAGGTTGCCAATAGAACATTCAGTTGAGAGATGAGAGCTATTAAAGATATCATTTATTGTTAAGCGGTTTGTTGCATAAACCCATTCCAGCATTATGTCAGCTCCTATGATTTCACCAGTTCTAGGATTAACAAAGCTGGGGCCATATCCGCCAAAAGGAGCATTAGGAGAAGAGGTCCATCGTAAAACATTGTATCTGATGTCCCCTGCATCCCACTCCGCATCATCGGGTTGTATTTTTACCTCTATAGCATTCTTAATTCCTGCCTTCAAAAACGCTTCATTCCATGCCAAGAGGCCTTCTGTTATGTACTCTCTAAATTTTATAGGAGTTGTGTTTTCAAGCCAAAAAAGGATTGGTTTTACAGGTTCAGAAATTTCAAGTTCAGGGTCTTTTTTTTGTAAATCCCATTTATGAATTAAATCTAAATAAGGCGTAGCGTCATCAGATGAAAGGTCGGTAATTTTTTCAGAAAAATATCCTATTGATTGATCAGCTATTCTAGGTTCAAAGTTATTGTCAGGCATCCCTATGAAGCTGTAACGCATTTTTATGCTTATATTTCTTGGGTCTGCTGCATCTTCATCTTCATAATTAAAAGAAGGTTGGCTTTCAATAACAAGCTCTACTTCGATGTCTGTATTTTCGGGGTAATTTATAATTCTTTCTATTTTAGATTTTGTCGGACTAATCTGACCCCATCTAAATGAGTCCTCGCTTGCAAAAGGACGAGCTATTGGCTTAATTGGTGTTAATTCTTCTGATAAGAATAAACTCGTAACATTAACTAAATGCCTAGTCTTATCTTTATCGCTTGCTTTAATTGGTAAAGAAGCAAGTACAGAATCAGATACATTTGCTCCTGCAGATCTTGAAAGAGCCGTTCTTTCATCTAATGAAAAAGAAGTATTTACTCTGGATAACCTTAAAGTATCAAAATGCCTTTCTATTTTAAAAATACCGTTATCTAAATAACTCCCTCTATTTCTTCTAGATGCCACAACTCCATCTACTACATGGGCAAAATATATAAATTCTTTATTTAATTGTTCTTCTTCAACAACCAAGTAAATAGCGCTGGTCTCAGTATCTTGATAGGCTTCAAAGAACCCTTCAAATTTAGAAAATTCTTTAGTTATATCTTTTATATACTCTTTCTTTTCTTCCTCTTCTTTGCTCTCAACCTTTACAGCTGCTTCATCTGCTGCACTCACCGCCGTAGAGAGGGTAAAAGAAATAATGATCAGACTGAAAAATACTTTTATGTAGTTCATGTTAATGCTTTTAATTGATTAAAAATTGGTCGAAGAGATTAGACTAATTTTTATTTAATGTCATTATTCTTAGCATTTTTTTGAGTAGAGCAAAAAATTTTGTAATATGTACCTAACTTCTTAAGGAAAATTAAATTATGTATGACTTGGTAATAAGAAATGGAACAATTTATGACGGTAAAGGTGGGAAGCCATATTTAGCTGATTTAGCAATTTCAGGCAAAAAGATAGCAAAGATAGGAGATATAGAAGAGTCCGGTCTAAAGAGATTGACGCGCAAGGAAAAATTATAACTCCAGGCTTTGTAGATATACATACTCATTACGACGGTCAAGTGACATGGGATCCGTATTTGAGGCCTTCAACTTATCACGGCGTAACTACCGTGGTCATGGGAAATTGTGGAGTTGGGTTTTCGCCATGCAAACCTGAAAAGAGAGACTGGTTGATTGGACTAATGGAAGGCGTAGAAGACATACCTGGTACCGCTCTTCATGAAGGGATTAATTGGGAATGGGAAACTTTTCCTGAATATTTAGATACTTTAGAAAAGAAACCTTTAGCAATAGACGTAGGAACGCAGATCCCGCATGGAGCTGTTAGAGCTTTTGTCATGGGCGAAAGAGGTATAACCCAAGAAAGAGCTTCAGAAGACGAAATTGATGAAATGGGAAAAATAGTTAAAGAAGCTATTGCAGCCGGTGCGTTTGGGTTTAGCACTTCAAGAACGGAAAAGCACAGAGATTCTTCAGGTTCTTTAACTCCCAGTATCACGGCTCATAAAGATGAATTAGTAAAAATTTCAGAAGCAGTTGGGGAGCTTAACAAAGGAGTCTTACAAGGAATATCAGATTTTTATGACTTCCAATCTGAATTTGATATCTTCAAAGAAATGTCCTCTGCTTCCGGAAGGCCGATCTCCATAACCGTTGAGCAACAAGACGCTAGGCCTGAGTGGTGGTTACAACTGCTGGATGGAATTAAAGAGGCTCAGGATAATGGGATAAAAATGTATGGCCAAGTACCTCCGCGAGCTACGGGTATATTAATGGGACTTACGGCTTCTTTAAATCCTTTTACTCTTTATCCTTCTTTTTTAGAAATTTCAAATTTGCCATTAGACCAGAAGGTTGAGTCAATGAAGAATCCTGATTTTAAGAAGAAGATTCTTTTAGAAAAGCCGGTCTCTATTGGAAATCCTTTACTTGATGAAATTATCACTTCATTTAATAAAATGTTTCGCTTAGGAGAGCCAGCAAATTACGAACCCGATCCAGAGTTATCGGTACTTTCAGAATCAAAAAGACTTAATCTCACACCTCAAGAAATAGTTTACGATATGCTGCTCGAGAAGGATGGCAGGGCATTAATTTATCACCCTTTATTTAACTATGAATTTGGTAATTTGAATCATGTAGAAACCATGCTTAAACACCCTTATACCATTGCAGGTCTGGGAGATGCAGGCGCACATTGCGGTGCCATAAGTGATGCTAGTTTTCCAACAACCTTGATCCAGCATTGGGGCAGAGACAGAGACAGAGGTGAAAAACTTCCTTTGGAAACTTTAATAAGAATGCAAACGTATGAAACTTCTCAACTGTTAGGTATAAAAGATAGAGGCCTTTTGGTTGAAGGCTTGAAAGCAGATATAAACATAATAGATTTTGACAATCTCACTATTCATGAACCTGAAATAGTTAATGACTTACCGGCGGGAGGAAGAAGACTGGTGCAAAAGGCTTCTGGTTATAGTTACACTATTGTCTCTGGTGAAATTGCATTTAAAGACGGCGAGGCAACAGGTAAATTAAACGGACAGTTAATCAGAAGCTCCTAATATGAATCCTCATACTTTAGATTTACACGGTCTAAGACATCATGAGATAGAAATTAAAGTAGAAAATTTTATCTTTTTAAATCAAGAAGAATTTCCTTTGACTATAATATGTGGAAATAGTGACAAGATGGTATCTCTTGCAACAAAAATTCTTAACAAACATGGATGTGATTACAGAGAAGGAACTGGTTTTGATTATGGAAAGATTGTCATTTATCGATTATAAATTTTAGTCAATGGAAGTTACAAACTTAGGCCCCGTAGGTGCACAAATTGATGGCATGGATTTGAAGTCTGTCCTGGATGATCAAGAAATTATATCTGAGATAAGAAAAGCTTTTATAGATAACTCAGTTCTTGTGTTTAAAAATCAAAACTTAAACCCTTCTCATTTATTATCTGTTGCTGAGATCATAGGGCTGCCCATGAAGCATCCTATATTCCCTGGCCTATCTGAACACCCAGAAATCATAAAGATTGAAAATCTAGGAGAGATGTATCACACAAATGCCCACTGGCACTCTGATGTCACTTTTGAAGAAGAACCTCCTGATGCTACTTTCTTGTATTCATTAGAAGTTCCTGACGAAGGAGGAGATACATTATTTTCTAATCAATTTTTAGCATATGAATCTCTCGCAGATGATGTCAAATTAATGTTATCAGACAAAAAAGCATCTCATTCAAATGCGAGTATCTTAAGTCTCATGGGTGCAGATACTTCTAATGCAAAAAGAGTTCTGCATCCTGTCTTTAGGACCCATCCTGACTCAAAAAAGAAAGCTCTCTACGTCACCCAAGCGTTTGTAGAGAAAATAGAAGAAATGGATATTAAAAAATCTGAAGACACTCTTGCAATTCTATATAGTGCTGCAAGCAAAGAAGAATTTACCTATAGGCATAAATGGTCTAAAGGAGATCTGTTAATTTGGGATAACAGAAGTGTTCAGCATTTTGCAGAGCATGGATACGGTAATAAAGTTAGAACTATGCATAGAATAACAACATCAGGGAGTAAACCATTTTGAAAAATGACACGATTATCAAGAATTGCCAAATTGTTAATGAGGGGTGTGTATTAGATTCTGACGTTCTTATTCGAGACGGTCGAATAGAAAAAATTGCTCCCAATATAGATGAAACAGGGAAAATAATAGATGCAACTGGGCTCCATCTTTTTCCAGGTGTTATTGATGACCAGGTTCATTTCAGAGAACCGGGTCTAACGGAGAGAGGAAATATCAAATCAGAATCTCTTGCGGCAATTGCAGGAGGGACCACCACTTTCATGGATATGCCCAATGTGATACCTCCTACTTTAACCAACGAGTTGTGGAGACAAAAGATTGAAATAGCGTCTAAAAATGCCTCAGCTAATTATTCCTTTTACATGGGTTCAAGTAATGAAAATATTGATGAAATAAGAGCAATTAATCCAACTGAAGTTTGCGGTGTTAAGGTCTTTATGGGTTCATCGACCGGGAATCTTCTCGTGGATAACGAAGAAAGTTTAAATTTGATATTTAAAGATTCGCCTGTGCCAATAGCAACCCATTGCGAAGATACTCCCATGATTAAGAAATTAGAAGAAACTTATAAGGCAAAATATGGAGAAGATATTCCAGTGGAATATCATGCCGACATAAGATCCAGAGAGGCTTGTCTGAAATCTTCTAAGAAGGCGGTCGATTTAGCTAATAAACACAATCAAGACTTGCACATATTGCACATATCAACGGCAGATGAACTTGCCCTGTTTTCTAATTTACCGATAGAAGAAAAACTTATAACTGCTGAGGTTTGCATACCACATCTTTATTTCAATTCAGATGATTACCAGACTAAAGGAACTCTCATAAAATGTAATCCTTCCATCAAATCTCCTTCAGATCAAAGAGCTTTAAGGGATGCTCTGAAAACAGGTCTTATTGATTTTGTAGCTACAGATCATGCCCCACATTTATTGGCTGGCAAGAGTAATCCCTATATGGATTGTCCTTCAGGTATGCCTAGTATTGAACAAACATTGTTAGTTGTTTTGGAGATGGTTAAAAATGGAGAGCTGTCTCTTGAAGATGTACCAAGAGTTACTTCTCATAATATTGCCACTAGGTTTAAAATAAAAGACAGAGGATTTATCAGGGAAGGGTATTGGGCTGATATTGTTCTAGTTAATTTAAATGAAGAGCATGTAGTTGATGATGCAGTTACAAATTATGCTTGTGGGTGGTCTCCTTTTAATGGCGATCGCTTTAGCTCTAGAATAATTGATACAATTGTCAGCGGAGAGCATGTCTTTAGCAAAGGAAAATTCTTAAAAACTAAAGAAGGTCTACAAATAGAATTTACTAGGAGTTAAAATAAAATTATGAACCCAGCTCTTCATAAAGATAACTTAAATTTTTCATGGTCCATGAAAGATGGTCCATTTGAATATCTTACAGAGAAACAAATCTCCTCGTTTAATTCAGAAGGTTATTTAGTAATGGAGAATGCTTTTGATGAAGATTTAGTAACAAAAGTTATAGATAAAATTGATCCGTATGAATTTAATGTAACGGAGGCACTTAAAGGTTTAGATGAAGGAAAATTTTTTATTTCAAGGGCAGAAGAGATAACTTTCACGACGCATCTTGTTACTCAATCTGATGAATTAAAAGATTTCAGTAAACATGAAGTTTTTAGGAAACTCTGCAAAGATCTTGTTGGAGACAATGTGCGCCTCTATTGGGATCAGGCTGTTTACAAGAAACCAGGAACTGTAGATGAATTCCCATGGCATCAAGATAATGGCTATAACTTCGTTGAACCCCAGGCTTATTTAACTTGTTGGATTGCCTTAACTGATACAGATGAATTTAACGGCTGTCCTTGGATAATGCCAGGGTTGCATAAAAAAGGAACTTTGCATCATGAAGCTACTGAATTGGGATATGAAATAACTTTGGATTCTTCTAAAGCAGTGCCTGTTCCACTTAAAGCAGGAAGCATTGCAGTATTTTCCTCATTAACCCCTCACAGGACTGGGCCCAATACTTCCGAAGGAATAAGAAAAGCTTATATATTGCAATACGCACCAGAAGGGGCTGTTAGAAAAATATCCCACTCCATAACAGAGCCTCTAGATGATGAAGCCAGGCAATACTTAATTCTTAAAGAAGGAAAAGAAGTTTAATTATTCTTCAAAAAAACCACTCATCCTTTCGTAAGCGCCTATAAAATCTTCTTTAAAATCTTGTACAACGTCGCTTGCAGAAATACTCTGATTCATTAATCCAACACCTTGTCCTACCCAATAAGTGGCTAGATCTTGAGCTCCTTCATGACCGCCCGCTGCAAGTTTGTTTACCTTTTGAAGTGCAGGTTCAGCAACCATAGGTTGAAGGGGCATAGGTAGGGGTTCTGGTGCTTTATCTGACTCCCAGGCATCAGTCCATGTAGATTGCAGTTGTCTTGAATGTTTTCCAGTTCTGCTTCTAGATCTAACTGTTTGGCTTGAATTTGCTGCTATCATTTTCTCTTTAATTACAGGATCGACTTCCGATTCAATTGTTGTAAGCCACACAGAACCACACCAAGCTCCTGAAGCTCCCATACTCATGGCAGCAGCCATTTGTTTTCCGGTGACTATTCCGCCTGCTGCAAGAATAGGAACATCTCCATAAGGCTGAATAGCTTCATGTACTTCAGGTATTAGAATCATAGTTGGAACACTTCCACAATGTCCTCCAGCCTCTGTACCGGAAACAACGAGTATATCAACACCAGCTTTTACTTGATTTATGGCATGCTGAGCTGTTCCTAAAAGAGCAGCTACTTTTACATCATTATCTTTTCCCATTTGAAGCATCCAGTCGGGCGGTACTCCTAGAGCATTAGCTATTAATTTAATAGGGTGATTGAAGGCAACATCAAGTAACGCTTTTGCTCCTCCCGATTGAGTGTTAGCTGCAAAACCCGAACCACCAGTGTCAATGGTTCTCAGTTCAGATGCTTCTATATCATTATTTTCTAAAACATCAGCTCTAAAATCTGCGTATTCTTGAGGAATCATAGCAACTAGCTTTTCAGCATCAAATTTTTCATCTCTGCCTATCATCTTATTTGGTATTAAGACATCAACTCCATATGGTTTCCCATCGATATGATCGTCAATCCATTTAAGTTCTTTTTCTAGTTGTTCCGGTGACATGCCAACAGCACCAAGCACACCACAACCACCAGCTTTAGATACCGCAACTACAACATCTCTGCAATGAGTAAAAGCTACCAGTGGAAATTCAATTTCTAAAAGCTCACAAATCTTTGAGTTCATTTTATTCTCCTGGGGTTATTGTTAATAAATTGATTGTAAATATATTGATAGAAATATTTGCAGAACAACAATCACTCCTATTAAGCCAAAAAACGATGCAATAGTAACAAGGGTCTTTTTATCTTCTTCCATTTAGTTTCTCCCGTTAAAAAATAGTATTATTCTGTTTTAAATATGGAAGGTCAAAGAAAATTAAATAAAAAAGCATGGAGCTGGGCATTTTATGATTGGGCAAACTCCGGTTTTGCTACCACTGTTATGGCTGGATTTTTTCCAATTTTTTTTAAATCGTACTGGGCAGGTGATTTAGATCCCGCTCAAAGTACTTTTGCCATTGGTTCAATAAATTCTTTTGTAGGTCTGATTATTGCCATTAGCGCTCCTATTCTTGGTGCTCTTGCAGATGTCGGACGTGTAAAAAAGAGGTTCTTATTATTTTTCGCACTGATAGGCATACTATCGACGGGTTATTTATTTTTTATACCTGAGAGTTCATGGAAATTAGCAATACTTTTTTATGGTCTCGGAGTTATAGGGTTTTCGGGAGGAAATATTTTTTATGATGCTTTGATCATAGATATTTCTAAGCCTAATGAAAGAAATAGAGCTTCAGCTTTGGGTTTTTCATTGGGTTATCTTGGAGGTGGTCTTTTATTCTTACTCAATGTACTGATGTACACAAACCCAGAATGGTTTGGCTTGTCATCTGCTGTAGATGCTGTGTTGTGGTCTTTCTTAAGTGTTTCATTGTGGTGGTTTATTTTCTCTTTTCCTTTGTTTATTAATACAAAAGAAACTAAATCAGTTAAACAAGATATAAATTCATCAATTATAAAAACAGCATTTACTAATCTTTATCAGACAGCAAGATCCATAAAAAAGTACAAAAGTGCAGCTATCTTCCTGTTAGCTTATTTTTTATATATGGATGGCGTAGACACCATAATACGAATGGCAACTTCATATGGTTCTGATATAGGTTTAACCGCTACATCAATGATAGGTGCTTTACTTCTAACTCAATTCATAGGCTTTCCTGCTACTCTTGTCTTTGGATTGTATGCCGATAAATTTGGTTACAAGAAGTCTTTAACCTTTGCTATTTCAGTTTATATAGGGGTGGTCTTATTTAGTTCTCAAATGGATACTGCCTTTGAATTTTATATTGTTGCTTCTGTAATTGGGCTTGTTCAGGGAGGAGTTCAAGCAATTAGCAGATCTTACTTCAGCAACTTAATACCAGAAGATAAAGCTGCGGAATTCTTTGGCTTTTATAATTTTATTGGAAAGTCGTCTGTCTTTTTTGGTCCATTTATGGTTTCAGGCATAGCTCTTTTAACAGGCAGTCCTGGCTACGGCATCTTAAGCCTATTGTTATTGTTTATTCCTGGATTAATTCTCCTCTGGAAGGTCCCTTGAAATTAAAATAGATTTTGTTCTATCAAAACCTTTTTTAAAACACTGGGTTTATCCGTCATGAGTCCATCGACAGTTTTTTTGATTAGAATACGCATTTCTTCGGGATCATCTATTGTCCACACATGAACTAACTTGTTCTGCCTGTGAGCTTCCTCAATAAATGCTTTAGTGACAACGGGTATTCCCCATTGCGAAGTTGGAACTTGAGCACACATTCCAGGTTGATTATTAATAGGCAAGCCCCAAGATTTCATTATAAGTTTAGAAACTTCTAATTGACCCATGGAAGTACATGCATCTTTTCCAGCTAGATTTCTTATTCTATTTAATCTTTTTGAGGAAAAAGCTGCTAAACAGGTTCTGCTTAAGGCATCGTGAGATTTAACTATATCCACGGTCTTTTCTACGGCCCTATCAACTTTTACGTCTATATTAAATCTTAGATCTTTAAAGGAAGACAAGAGTTCATCTAGAGTAGGTATTTTCCCTCCGTTTATAAGATCTAAAGATTTAATTTCTTTAAGAGAAAGCTCGCTAATTTTTTTTTCTAAACCAGCAATCCTTTTTAAATCAATGTCATGAAACACAACGACCTCTTCATCTTTTGTAAATTGGACATCAGTTTCCATAAAAGTAAAACCCAGATCGGACGAGTATTGAAAAGCCTCTAGAGTATTCTCAGTTTTTTCTTCATCTCCACCTCTGTGCACAAAACCATAGAAATTAAAATCTTGAAAAAATGAATGCATAATTTAATTTTTTTTAAAAAAAACAGCTTACTAGCCACTTGGCAAGAAACATAGATATTGATTATTTCATGAAATAACAGTGAAATGAGTTAATGAATTATCTTTTTCTTATCTTAGCTTTAATATTTATTCTTTTTTACCTTCCTTATTTTTTAAAAACTTATCATCTTTTGACTTTAAAGAATTCAGATATTCCTTCTGAAGGGTCTTGGGTTAAGTTGACTGAAGGTAATATTTATTATCGTTGGTTCACTCCAGATGATTCAAAGGATAACGGCGAAATAATTGTTATGGTTCACGGCTTTTCAACACCTAGTTTTGTTTGGGGTGGTCTTCTAGAGAATTTAACTAGTCAAGGTTACAAAGTATTAGTTTATGACCACTACGGGAGGGGTTATTCTGAAAGACCAAAAACTTCTTACAATAAAGATTTATACGTAGACTCTTTAAAGGAGTTAATGGATTCACAAGACATAGCCCAACCTGTGCATTTAGTGGGTTACTCAATGGGAGGTCCTATCGTAGGTCACTTTGCTGTCTCTTATCCCGATCTCTCAAAAAGCTTAACTTTAATAGCACCAGCTGGATTTATGATAGAAGCCTCAGGTTTAACAGGCTGGACAACTAAACCTTTATTTGGTGATTGGTTTTGGCATGTTTTTAATCACAGAATATACGGTGTAGGAAGAATGTCTGAAACCGTCGGAAGTGATGACCCTCTATCAATTAACGAAGAAGAATTTTTAGCTAACTTTAACAATCAATTATTATATAAAGGTTTCACAGAATCTCTTCTTTCGACAGTTAGAAACTTCAATCTATTTAATGCGGAAGAAATGTATTCAAGGATCGGTTCTATGAAAATTCCAACACTGGCTATTTGGGGAAAATTAGACGGAGTTGTTCCTTACGATGGAAGTTTATTACTAAAGAAATCAATACCTCAGGTTACATTAGAGACTATAGATGAAGGCACACACGACATAACTTATCGACAGCCAACTCAAGTTGGTGAAGCAATGAAAACTTTTTTATTAACGATTGAGTAGTTTATTAATTTGAAAGACTTTAAAGATATTAGCCCTTATGAAGATAACGAAGTTCCGGGAGCTATAGTTAGGCTAAAAGCTAATAACTCCTTTCTTTCTAAATTCTCACCGTTCTTTTTTCCAAGAATTTCTTCTTTTCTTCCTTTTTTAGGAAAATTCTTATTTAAATTGCAGTTTACAAAATACTTTGGATCATCAAAAAGTGTTAAAGACTTCCAGCAAAACTTAGCTCCTTTTTTTACTAAGATGATTGAATCAACCACGAGTGGTTTTTCTATTTCAGGTGAAGAGAACTTAACAAATAGAACAACTCTGTTTATAGGAAATCATAGAGATATAGCTCTAGATGCATCTTTTTTAAACTATGCTTTACATCAAAAAGGTTTAAATACAGCAAGGATAGCTATAGGAGATAATCTGCTTGATAAAAATTTTGCTGAAGAGCTTATGCGTTTAAATAAAAGTTTTGTGGTTCATCGAAATATTAAAGGGATTAAAGAGACTTATAAGAAGCTACACAAATTATCTTCATACATTTACAAAAGCATTGTAGAAGATTCTGAGAATATTTGGATAGCTCAGAGGGAAGGTAGGGCAAGTGATGGTAATGATCTTTCTGATGCAGCAGTTTTAAAAATGTTATTTTTATCCAACAGAAAAAAAATGAAAATTAAAGAGTGGCTAAAAAAGGTAAATTTAACGCCAGTGGTAATTTCGTATGAATTTGATCCTCTGGATGTAATTAAAAGACAAGGAAATAGGAATTTAGTAGAGCTGGAAAAAAAAGAAAAAAACGAAAGAGATATAAGTGATTTAATTAATGGAATTGCAGGGTACAAAGGCGGAGTCCATTTACATATATGCAAACCTGTTTTGAACGAAATAAGTACTTTTGATGAATTAGTAGTCAAAATTAATGACTCTATCCAAGGCAATTACAAGTTATGGCCAAGCAACTACTTTGCTGTAAACGAATTGTCTAAGATGGATAAAAGCTACGAACCTTATATTGAGGCTAACCTAGACACTTACAAAAGTTCTCAGTTCATGAATCGCTTTAATGATTTTAAAGATGAGAAGTTACAAGAGACTTTAAGAACTTATGCCAGACCAGTTATAAATAAAAAAAAGGCCAATTAGAACAATTGACCTTCTTAATCTGTTTCAGTGCCTCTATTTTGAGAAAGTAAATACCAAAGTATCTTCGTCGGCTAACCCACTATTGGAGTCCGCACTAAAGTCACTCAATCCTAATGAAACATTAAGTCCTGCTAATGTAACGGGCAGATCGTAACTTAGCATTGTGTATTTACCAAAATTTTCATAATCTCCAAAAGTAAGATTTAATCCAGAATCTCCTAGTGTGAATGAAGTTTCAAGATTGTCCGGAGCATCGTCCTGACCTAAGGAATAGGTGACACCGAAAAAGCTGTAATTCAACCCTAGATATATTTCTTCAAAATCTAAAGAATTTTCCCCAGGATAAGTATATGAAAGATATCCAATATCATAGCTCAAGCCTGTTTCTAATTCATTAGAATAACCAGCGTACCAATCAAGTTCGGTTGCAGCGTTGTCTCCAAATTCTACGTTTGAAGCCCAAGTTCCAAAGTATATTCCATTTTCATTGGCTATATCAAAGCCACCTGAAATTGCTGCTTCTTCTGAGGTCTGCGTCATGCCTCTCCAAATATAGTCACTAGATAGGGCCATATTACTTTCAAACTCAGCTGCACTTATGGATAAGTGCCCGATGAGTATACAACTGCAAAAACAAATTTTTTTAAGTAACGTCATTTGATCTCCTTTTAAATTAAATAAAAATACAACTCTATACATGCAACTTCTGTGCCAGACTTTAATATGGTTCTGAAGAAAATTATGCTTAAAGTTGGTGCGAAAAGAAAAAAAGTAGTAAAAGTCAGTGCAATCTAGGTTAAATAGTTTTTTTTCTAGAGACTTATCGTGTAATATTCAGCCTCCCAAAAGACTACTAGGAGATAATAATGGAATTAACTAATAAAGTTGCTTTGATAACCGGCGGTGCTTCAGGTCTGGGGCTTGCAACAGCAGAAGCTTTAATAAAATCCGGAGCAAAAGTTATGCTCTTAGATTTGAATGAAGATAATGCCAAAGCTGCTTCTGAATCTCTCGGCGACAACGCGAGTTACGCTATAGCAAATGTAACTGAAGAAGAATCTGTAGCTAATGCAATTCAAGAAACAGTCAATAAATTTGGCAGCTTACAAATAGCTGTTAATTGTGCAGGAATAGGGAGTGCCAGCAAGACAGTAGGTAAGAATGGTCCGCATCCGCTTGATTACTTTAAAACAGTCGTAGACATAAATTTAAACGGCACTTTTAACGTTCTAAGGTTGGCAGCAGTAGAAATGGGCAACAATGAACCCACAAATGACGGTGAGTGCGGAGTAATAATAAATACTGCTTCAGTCGCTGCATTCGATGGACAGGTAGGCCAGGCAGCCTATAGTGCAAGTAAGGGTGGTGTTGTTGGTATGACTCTTCCAATAGCAAGAGATTTGGCCAGAATGGGAATTAGAATTAACACCATAGCACCAGGTATTTTCGATACTCCATTGATGGCAATGGCACCGGACACAGTAAGAAATCCTCTGATTGAGATGACACAATTTCCAAAGAGACTAGGTCTGCCTCCTGAATACGCTTCGTTAGTGAAGCATATAGTTGAGAACCCTTTCTTGAATGGTGAAACTATAAGATTAGATGGCGCCATAAGGATGCAACCTAAATAAAAAAATAATGGAATTTATCATTCAATACGGGGTTTTCCTGTTGAAAGTAATAACCATAGTTATTGCAATTTTATTGCCAGTACTAATGATTATTAATTCTTCTAAAGGAAAATCTGCTGGCGACAAAGGTCATTTACAGATTAAGAATCTTTCTGATCAGTTCGAGAGCATGGGAAATGCTTTGCAGGGTTCTTTAATGGATGCAAAGACTTTTAAAAAATTTAGAAAAGACCTTGATAAAAAGAAAAAGAAACAAGATAAAACACCTTCTAAAGATCAACAGTCAATATTTGTATTAAATTTTAATGGAGATATCCAGGCCTCTGAGGTAGATAAACTTAAACATGAGATTAACGCTATTTTGCTGTCAGAAACTAAGTGTAAAGAAGTTGTTTTGAAAGTAGAAAGTGGAGGTGGCTCAGCTTATGCATATGGTTTGTGTGCTGCTGAACTAAAGAGATTAATAGACAATAAAATTAAGCTTACAGTATGCATAGACAAAGTAGCTGCAAGTGGGGGCTATCTTATGTCTTGCGTAGCTACAAAGATTGTTGCTGCACCCTGGGCTTTAGTTGGGTCTATTGGTGTTATAGCTCAAATGCCTAATATCAATAAGTTACTTAAAAAGAATTTGGTTGATTTTGAGATGCATACAGCAGGAGAATTTAAAAGAACTTTAACTGTGTTTGGAGAAAATACTGAAGAAGGTAGGAATAAATTTAAATCTGAACTGGAAGATCTGCACATTATCTTTAAAGACTTTGTGAAAGATAATAGGCCAGAAATAGATACTAGTGTTGTTGCGACAGGTGAAGTATGGCAGGGAGAGAGAGCTTTAGAGGTTGGTTTAATAGATGAAATTGGTACGTCAGATGATTACCTAGTTACGTTATCTAAGAAGTTCAAATTATTCGAAATAGAATATATAGAAAAGAAAAATCTCTCAGAGCGTTTTGCTTTTGCAGCAGAAACTTTCCTTAATAGAACTTTTCTTAGGATTTACGACAGATTAAATAAAAGCAGATTCATTTCATAAATTATGACTAAAACTTACAAGGCTTTAGAGTCAAAAAAAACAGAACAAGGCAATCAGCTAGATATAGTAGAAAAGAACATTGATGACCTTCCTGAAGGTGACCTTTTAATAAAAGTTCAATATTCTTCCTTGAATTACAAAGATGCTATGTCTGCAAAAGGTATTCCTGGTGTAACACGTAACTACCCCCATACTCCTGGTATTGACGCTGCTGGTGTTGTTAAGTCTTCCAAAGACAATAACTTTAAAGAAGGCGATGAAGTGATAGTAACTGGATACGATCTGGGCATGAATACTCCAGGAGGTTTTGGAGAATACATCAGTGTCCCTTCCGGGTGGGCAATTAATATACCTCAAGGTCTAACCGCCAGAGAAGCCATGGCTTTAGGAACGGCAGGTTTAACCGCAGGGCTTTCTGTGCATGCTTTAGAAAAATACAGAGAATACGTGGGTTTATCGGGAACTAAGTCTATTGTCACAGGAGCGACCGGCGGTGTTGGCTCCGTAGCAGTCATGCTTTTATCTAAACTAGGTTCTGAAGTAACAGCCGTCACTGGAAAGCAAGATCAATCTGATTTCTTGTCATCTATTGGGGCCAATGAAATTATAAGCAGGGAAGATCTTGCAGAGATGGCAAGAAAACCAATTGGTAAAAGTATATGGGACTTAGGGGTAGATGTAGCCAGTGGTGATATTTTGACTCTGTTATTAACTTCACTCAACCCAGGCGGTGCTGTGGCTTGCAGCGGTTTGGTGGGAGGTGCATCTTTTGAGAGTTCAATTTTTCCTTTCATACTAAGAGGTAATGCACTTCTAGGGATTGATTCTGTGGAGATACCGCTTGAAGAAAAAAATCATATCTGGAAACACTTTGCATCTGATTGGAAAATAAGTTTAGAGGATTCTGTCAAACAGGTAGGTCTGGAAGATTTACCTAATGAGATAGAGACGATTTTTGCAGGTGGTCAGGTCGGAAGGGTTCTAATTCAACTTTAATACAAGGAAAAAAATGACTGATAATAATGAACAGGATGAACAAAGAGAAGCAGACAGCAAGGCGGATGCTGTTGCTGCATTGGGAATAATTTTAGCTCTAGTGGCTATTGTGGTGTTTTGGGTTTCAAATCAATAATTAATAAAAATCATGGACGTAGTAAATTTTCTGAAAGATAAAACGAGATTGCCAGTAATAGGTGCACCTTTATTTACAGTTTCTTACCCTGAGCTGGTCTTAGCTCAATGCAAGGCAGGAGTGGTAGGATCCTTTCCAGCCTTAAATGCCAGGCCTGCTGAAAAACTAGATGAATGGTTAACTTCTATGAAAAAAGAATTATCCGAACATCAAGAGGCTAATCCAAATGAAATAGTAGCCCCTTTTGCAGTAAACCAGATTTGCCATCACTCCAATAACCGTCTCGAAGAAGACATGGAAGTTT
Source organism: uncultured SAR86 cluster bacterium (assembly GCA_937773605.1). Lineage (GTDB taxonomy): Bacteria > Pseudomonadota > Gammaproteobacteria > Magnimaribacterales > Magnimaribacteraceae > CAJJAM01. Next base: position 28,808 of record CALJVP010000007.1, read on the forward strand.
GTGTAAAACATGAAGTTCCTATAATCATTACAAGTCTTAGAGCGCCTAAGGCTGTTATTGATGCCGTTCATAGTTATGACGGAGCAGTGATGCATGATGTTATTAACATAAGGCATGCAAAAAAAGCCGTTGATGAAGGAGCCGATGGTCTTATTTTAGTTTGTGCCGGGGCAGGTGGTCATGCAGGAACACTTAGTCCATTTGCTTTGGTTAGGGAAGTAAGAGAATTCTTTGATGGCCCAATTGCGCTGTCTGGAAGTATTTCTCACGGAGCGTCAGTTCTATCAGCACAAGCCATGGGAGCAGATTTTGCGTATATAGGAACCAGATTTATTGCAACACAAGAAGCTAACGCCACTCAAGGTTACAAAGATATGATTGTAGATAGCACCGCCAAAGACATTATGTATTCATCAACTTTCACAGGCGTGGATGGCAACTACCTTAGACCAAGCGTAGAGAATGCAGGCTTAGATCCTGAAAACTTACCTTACGCGGATAAGAACGATATGAACTTTGGTACATCAGGTGGGGCAGGGGATAATCAGAAAAAAGCATGGAAAGATATTTGGGGCTCCGGCCAAGGAATAGGTACGTTACATGATGTCCCAACCGTTAGAGAATCTGTTGATTCTATGATTGAAGAATATCAGCAAGCTTCAAGCAGGTTGGATATTAGAGCTTAATTACTCCCCAGTAAATTCTGGTTTTCTTTTTTCAAAAAAGGAAAGGACTGCTTCTTTTCTGTCTTTTGTTTCATAAGACAGCATCGTTTGGTCATAGTCCATATGCATAATAGGTTTATCGTTTCCATACGTCAGTTCATTAACACTTCTTTTAATCATTTGCGCAGCCAGCGGTGGTTTAGAAGCAAAAATAGATGCCATTTTTGATGCTTCCAGCTCCAAGTCATTGGGTGAGCAAATTTTGTCATAAAAACCCCATGATAGAAGTGTTTCGGCATTTTCATGTTCGCCACCTATTACCATCTTCTTTGCTTTAGCTGGTCCTACCAATCTAACGGCCAATGGCAAACCAAACCAATTCAGATTGATACCTAGATCAATTTCTGGATATCCTAATTTAGAATTTGTATCTGCTATCCTAAAATCACATGCTGAAGCTATACAGGCCGCCCCTCCTAAACAATAACCATTTACTGCAGCTATAGTAATTTGATCTACATTTAATATTGATTCTATGGCGGGTTTACCGTAGTTATTTCTCCAAAGTTCAAGATAACTCTTGGGTTCATTTTTTTCTTTTAGATCCGCTCCAGCTGAAAAGTTAGCCCCTTTACCAGTATATATAACAACTCTTGTTTCTAGATCTCTTTTAAGATCATTATTAAAAGCAGTTATTTCTTTAAGAACATCGATGCTTAGTGCATTCATTGCATCGAGCCTATTCAGATAGACCCAAGTCACAAAGCCATCTTTTTTAATCTCCAAGTACTTCATATCAATCACTCTTCTAAGCTAGCTAAGTATTTTTCTGCATCCAAAGCTGCCATGCAACCGGAGCCCGCCGAAGTTATTGCTTGACGATAAATATGATCAGAGACATCTCCAGCTGCAAATATTCCAGGGATACTTGTTTGAGTTGCTGCACCTTCAAGACCTGAATGCACTTGAATGTAGCCATCTTTCATATCTAATTGATCAATAAAAAGATCAGTGTTTGGTTTATGTCCTATAGCTATAAAGACACCTTCAACCTGAATATCTGTAATTTCTTCTGAATTAGTGTCTTTGATTTTTACTCCATTAACTAATGTGCCGTCACCCAAGACTTCATCAAGGTTGTTATTCCAAAGGATGTTCACGTTAGAATCAGATTCTTTTTTAAAAAGACGATCTTGTAAAATTTTTTCTGCTCTTAATTCTTCTCGTCTATGAATTAATGTGACACTTGAACATAGGTTCGATAAGTAGAGAGCTTCTTCAACAGCTGTATTTCCTCCACCTACAACTACAACATCTTTTTCTTTATAGAAAAAGCCATCACAAGTAGCACAAGCACTCACACCTTTACCCAGGTATTCCTGCTCTGATGGAAGACCTAAGTATTGAGCCGATGCACCGGTAGCTATTATTATGGCTTCAGCTTCGTATTCATTTACGTTACCTGTAAGCTTAAAAGGGCTTTCTGTCACCGAAGTTTTTTCAATATGATCAAAAATTACTTCTACGTCTAAGGACTCTACGTGTTTAAGCATTCGTTCCATCAATTCAGGCCCTTGCAAGCCTTCACTGTCGCCAGGCCAATTCTCAACATCAGTTGTTGTTGTAAGTTGACCGCCTTGTTCCATTCCTGTGATGATGCATGGATCAAGTCCTGCCCTAGCTGCATAAACTGCTGCGGTATAACCTGCAGGTCCTGAACCAAGAATGATTAGCTTCCTTTTTAAATTATCCATTTTTTTATAATATTGCTTCTTAAGGTTTCAATTATAGCCTGAGATTCTAGTTTTATACTGAATCAGAGTTAGAAGAACCATTAAAATAAATATACAATAAGTAAACTTATACTTTTAGTGACTAAAAAATCTCAAGCAACAAAAAAAACAGCCAATCAGGCTGTCTCTGTTTCTCGCATTAAGCTAAATAGGCTCATTCTGGATTCTTGGCTTATTGTTCAGGGGTTCTTCGGCATATTTGTTCTATTAGCACTGATAAGTTACTCGGTAAAGGATCCGGGTTGGACTTCTCAAACTTTTACCAGCGGTCTGGTAGACAACACCAAAGAAATATCAAATTTTGTTGGAAGTTGGGGTGCCTATCTCAGTGATTTTCTCTTAACAGTTTTTGGCTACATGTCTTACATTTTACCTTATTGGTTACTTTGGCCACTAATAAGACACTTTTTTATAGCAAAGAATTCTATACCTTTCTCAGATGCCTATTCAGGACTCTTAGGTTTGAAGGTATTTGGATGGATATTAGTTGTCGTATCCGGCAGTACCTTATTTTCAATCATTCTTGAACCTGGATTTAGCTACTTGCCACAAGAAGGTGGCGGCTTGATTGGTTCTAAAATATCTTCTTTAACTTTAGGTCCATTAAGTACAGTTGGAAGTGGATTGCTTTTTATATCCTTAGTACTTTTAGGATTAACTCTTTCATTGGAAGTTTCTTGGGCAAATCTAATATCTAAATCTCAAACTTACTTATTAACTTCAGGAACTCAAATAGGAGAAAAACTTTCTAATTTCTTGGAAAACCTTCGACAAAAGCAAAAGTTAAAAAAAGAAAAAGTCGAAAGACAAGAAAAAGTTATTGAAAGCACTAAAGTAAAAGAGGTTTCTAAACCAGCAGAAGTTGTAAAACAAAAACTGAAGCTTGATACAAGCAAAAGAGCAGAAGAAGAGAAACAAGAAGAGCTATTTGAATACAAAGAAATTTCTCAACCTCCGAAATTATCTCTTTTAGATGAAAAAACAGAAATAAGTTCAGATGAAACTTCAGAATCATCTCTTCGTCAACTAGGAGAGCTGGTGGTAAGCAAGTTAGCGGAGTACAACATTAATGACGTGACTGTAGAGTCCATTCAACCCGGTCCTGTTGTTATTCGTCTTGAACTGAAGCTACCCAGTGGATTAAAAGTTAATCAAGTTTCTAATATTAGTAAAGACTTGGCTCGTTCATTGGCAAAGACCAGCGTCAGAATAGTTGAAGTTATTGAAGGCAGAGACACCATAGGTATAGAGGTTCCCAGAGAAGATCGTCAGCCTGTTCTTCTTAGTGAGGTTTTATCTAGTACAGTTTACGACGATTCCAAAAGTCCTTTAACAATAGCACTGGGTAAAGATATTAGCGGTTCAGCTGTTGTGGCTGACCTATCTTCTATGCCGCATTTATTGGTAGCAGGAACTACAGGATCTGGTAAATCAGTTGCTATTAATGCGATGCTTATAAGTATTCTCTATAAAGCCACTCCTGAACAAGTCCGTTTGATTTTAATTGATCCTAAAATGCTTGAATTGTCGGTCTATGAAGATATTCCTCACCTATTAGCGCCCGTTATCACCGATATGAAGGAGGCTTCAAGCGGACTTAGATGGTGTGTCAATGAAATGGAAAGAAGATACAAGCTAATGGCACATTTAGGAGTAAGAAATTTAAATGGCTTTAATAAAAAAGTTTCGGATTCAATAGCATCCGGAGAGTTAATAAAGGACCCAACCTGGAAAATTAATGAAGCAGCAGAAGGTGAAGAAGCCCCAACATTAGAAGAGTTACCTTTTATTGTTTTAGCCGTTGATGAGCTTGCGGATTTAATGATGGTTGTGGGTAAAACAGCAGAACAACTAATTGCAAGAATAGCTCAAAAAGCTAGAGCTGCAGGTATACACATGCTACTTGCTACACAAAGACCTTCGGTTGATGTTATTACAGGATTAATCAAAGCAAATATTTCTTCTAGAGTTGCGTTTCAAGTTGCTTCCAAAATGGACTCTAGAGTAGTTCTGGATCAAGGAGGAGCGGAACAGCTCTTAGGTAAAGGAGATATGTTGTATATCTCTCCAGGCACTTCTATTCCTCAAAGGGTACATGGAGCATTTGTTGGTGATGATGAGGTCAAGCGTGTAGCTGACGATTGGCGACAACGCGGCAAGGCTGAATACTTGGAAGAAGTTACAAAAGAAGAAGGAACTGTTTCAGGTATGCCAGGTATAGCTTCTGAGTCTGAAGATGGAGAGAAAGATGAACTTTATGATGAAGCTGTAGCGTTCGTGGCTCAGTCAAGAAGAGCTTCCATATCAGCTGTACAAAGAAGACTCAGAGTTGGATATAACCGAGCAGCAAGAATCATAGAAACAATGGAAGAAACGGGCATTGTTAGCCCGATGGCAACCAACGGGAATCGAGAAGTGCTTATACCTCCACCTCCTGAGGATTAGTTTGAGACTATTTTTACTTTTCACTGCATTATCACTCAGCTCTTTTGGATGGAGCGAGGATAATGAAAATACATTGATCATATTGTCTTTGGACGGATTTCGTTATGACTACCCAAATCAGTCTGTTGATGGAGGTTTCAGTAAAATAGCAAAAGAAGGATTAAGAGCTGATTATTTAACACCGGTCTATCAGTCTTCTACTTATCCTGCTCACGTTTCTATGGCAACAGGAGTTAGTCCAATAAAACACGGAATTCTTCATAACGGTTTCTTTGATAGAAAAAAAGGATCCTTCAGTTACGATCCAGATGCAAACTGGATAGAAGTAGCGCCGTTATGGATATTAGCAGAACAGCAAGGCATCAAGGCAGCAACTTATTTTTGGGTAGGGTCTGAAACAGACTGGAATGGCACTTCTATTTCATATTCAAAAGCGCCTTTCAACGGAAGGGTAACTGAAAAAGAAAAAATATCTCAAATACTTTCATGGATGGATATGCCTGAAGGTCAAAGACCAAGACTTATAATGTCTTGGTGGCATGGTGCTGATTCGATTGCTCATGAACTTGGTCCAAATCATAAATCAGTAAAAAATCAAATTAATAAACAAGACAAACTTTTACTCTCTCTTATAAACCAAATAGAAGAAAGGAAGCTTTGGAGTAAAACTACACTTATTGTTGTTAGTGATCACGGAATGTCTGAGATAACAAATTTAATAAATATTAAGGAAATACTAAAATCAGAATCTATTAATGCCAGACTTTCATTGGGGCCGGCGATAGGACATATTTTTTTAGAAGAAGAGGAGGAGATGCCTCAAGCATTGATGGCTTTAAGAGCCAATAAAGAACTGCAAGTCTACAGTCGAGATGAAATACCTCCAGAAATTGGGGTTCATGAATCTCGCACGGGTGATATTGTGCTAACGACCTCTGTACCCAACATGCTCGTCAGTAGGAATAACAAAACTCCTCCTAAAGGTATGCACGGTTACAACCCTTCTTTAAATAAAGAGATGAACGGTATTTTTTATGCTTACGGTTTTGGTGTGGCAAATAAATCTATTGATGGAATTCATCAATTGGATCTAGCACCTACTGCTGCAAAACTTCTTGGAATCAAAATGCCTGATATTATTGAAGGTAGAGCTATTCAATTGGATTGATGAGACTTAGAAATCATTTACTTTTTTATTTTTTATTAATTATAAGCAAGCCTATCGTGTCAGATGAGCTTGTAACCGAGGATACTTTTATTGATTATTTAAGTAATTTAAGTTCTTTTTCTGCTTCTTTCTCACAAAAAACATACTCAGATCAAACGGAGAGAGTTGTTGAAGGTCAAATAAGAGCCAATCGAAAAGGAATGTTTAAATTAACTTACAGCGAACCAATCAATGAAGTTTTACTTTCAGATGGTATTAACTTTCATCGTTATGATCCAGAGTTGGAACAGTTAGAAATTAGACCAATTGAAAATCTCATTAACGAAACACCAATCGGCTTATTTTCTGCACAACCAGATCAATTTTTTGAGCTTTATAATTTAAACAGTTGTGTATCAAAAAAAGATAAATTGCTTTGTGTTTTGGAATCTCAATCAAAAGAAAGCTACTTAAAGACAATAAAATTGAGCCTTCTAAATAACACCATTACTTTATTGAGTTATAAAGACTCTTTTGATCAAGAGGTGCTACTTGAATTTAGTGATGTCTCTTCACAAGAAATTGATTCGAAAGAATTTCATCTAAATATTCCTGAAGGAATAGATATTGTTAAACATTAAATAGCTTTAGAATAAACAACATGCTCGATTTAAAATTATTACGTAACTCAACAAAAGAAGTTGGTGCATTACTTAAGAGAAAGGGCTATGAATTTGATTTAGTAAATTGGTCGGACTTAGAAAACCAAAGAAAAATTTTACAATCAGAAACTGAATCTCTTCAATCCGAGCTAAATACCCTTTCTAAAGAAATAGGAGAGTTGAAGCGTTCCAACAAAGACAGTTCAGGCAAAGAAAAAAATGCAACTGAACTAACCGCTCGCATAAAAACTAAGTCTAAAGATTTAGATATTCTTTTAAAAACAATCAACCAAATCGTTATGGGTATGCCAAATATACCTGATGAAGAAGTGCCAGACGGAAAGGATGAAAGCGATAATATAGAGGTAAGGACATTCGGTGCTGTTCCAAAATTTAATTTTACGCCTTTAGACCATTTAGAACTTGGAAGCCTACACAAGGGCATTGATATGGAATCGGGTGCAAAAATAACGGGTTCTAGATTTAGTGTTTTAAAATCAGACTTTGCGAAACTTCAAAGATCTTTAATTTCCTTCATGATGGATGTGCATGTTAATGAAAATGGCTACAAGGAAGTCTATGTTCCTTTTATCGTTAATTCTCAGTCCTTAGAAGGAACAGGCCAGTTACCTAAATTTGAAGAAGATTTATTTAAACTAGAAGGGGATCAATCATATTACTTAGCTCCTACAGCTGAGGTTCCTGTTTCTAATTTATTAAGAGATGAAATTATTGAGTCAAAACAACTCCCCATTAAACTGGTTAGTCACACTCCTTGTTTTAGAAGCGAAGCAGGAAGTTACGGTAAAGATACTAAGGGCATAATGCGTTTACACCAATTTGAAAAAGTTGAATTAGTGCAAGCCGTAGAAGAGGGTGATTCTGATGAGGCTCTAGAAGAACTCACCATTCATGCAGAGTCCATTTTAAAAAAATTAGAGATTCCCTATAGAGTTGTTCTGTTGTGCACAGGAGATTTAGGATTTGCTTCAGCAAAAACATATGATTTAGAAGCCTGGGTGCCGTCTCAAAATACTTATAGAGAAATCTCTTCTTGCAGTAATTTCAGATCATTTCAAGCAAGACGAATGATGGCTAGGTGGAAGAACCCCTCTAACGGAAAAACAGAATTACTGAATACAATCAATGGCTCAGGACTGGCCTTGAGCAGAACACTGTTGGCTTTAGTCGAAAATTTTCAGCAAAAAGATGGATCAATAGCCATACCGGATGCCTTGAGAGATTACTTTAAAGCAGACAGTATTAAGCAAAATTAATCATATTATTAAGGTATTTGCAGTACTTTAAGAGATATTTTTTCATAAAATTTAGAATTATTAATTTATTCATAATTTTTTTAATACTTCACATATTTTTAATGTTTTAGTTTTCCAAAAGGTGTATGCTTTGTATAAGTTTTTATTAAATAAATGACAATAAATTTTAATAATTTTCGATTTCTAAATTGTGCATTAAGTCACACGTACATTCTGCGCAATTTTTCTTTCCCGTATCATATTCATCAATAAAATAATTGGGGTCAATTCAATGAATAGTTTTCTAAAGTATATTTCAATAATTACAACTGTAACTTTTGTAAGTTTTCAAGTTCTTTCTGATGCAGCAACCACCTCTGGTATGAGTGGTACTGTTAATGTTGGAGGTGCAACGGTAGAAGCTGTTCACACGCCAACTGGCATCAGTAAAACGACTACTGCAGGACCATCAGGGAATTTCTCTCTGTCTTTCTTGCCTTTAGGAGGTCCTTACACAGTAACTGTATCTTCTGCAGGATATAACAACGAAAAATTAACTGGTCTTTATCTTAATCTAGGTGATCCAGCAAAATTTTCTGTAATTCTTTCAGGATCAACCTCTGCAGATGAAGTGGTCGTCGTAGGTCAGTCAATTGGTGGCTTTAGGATGGGTACGAGCACAGTAATCTCTAGAGGACAAATGGATGGCGTTCCTACAATTAATAGGTCGGTAGCAGATTACGCCAAATTTGATCCAAGAGTTTCTGTAAATGGAGGAGTGGGTCGTGATGCACAGATAAGCATTATGGGTGCTAACAACCGTTTTAATGATTTCACTATTGATGGTGTAAGTTTCAACGATCCTTTTGGTTTAAATGCTAATGGATTTGGAACCATGAGAAATCCAATAAGTATGGATTTTGTGCAACAGATGTCTATTGAAATTACTCCTTTTGATGCTTCAAGAGGAAATGCGACAGGCGGAATGATTAACGTGGTAACAAAATCAGGAACCAATGATTTTCATGGAAGTGTTTATTATTCACAAAGAGATGAATCTAACGTAGGCGATTACGATGGGAAAGACTTCCCAACTTTTGAAGAAGAAGTAACCGCGTTTACTTTGGGTGGCCCAATCATAAAGGACAGACTATTTTTCTTCATCGGGTATGAAGAGAATGAGAAGGCATTGCCTGGTTTGTACGGAACCGTTGATAGCGGTGCAATGAATACAGCAGAAACTGTAACAACAGCTTTAGCAGAAGAAATACGTCAATACACAATTGATAATTACGGAGGATACGACGCTGGTTATATAAATTTGGTTACCTTTCCTGAAACTCATGAGGAATACACTGTAAAAATTGATGCTGTTTTAAATGATGATCACAGAGCAACTCTTAACGTTTCACATTCAGAAGATCAGTACTACGAGCGTTACAACTGGGGAGCGACAGTGTTTAGTAACAACTGGTACGTTAAACCACCTGAAATAGACAGAGCTTCAATTGAAGCTCTTCAGTGACTGGGGAGATAACTTATCTACAAAAATTAAGTACTCCAGCTATGAAATGGTTGAAGATGATGAGTCCGTAGGAAACGGTCTTTTCCCAGAAATGAACATTAGAATCGGTGGCGATAATGTGTTCTTGGGCGGTGACAGATACAGAGGCGCTAACTACATAGAAGTGAACAGCGATTTACTTACTTTCAAAGCTGATTATGTTCGTGACGATCATGTTTATACCTTTGGTTATGAAAGAGATGAAACAGATTTAGTGAATGAATTTATAGCTCGTTATAACGGAGAAGTTAGATTTAATAGCTTTGAAGATTATAAAAATGGAGTTTGGAGTCGTTTAAGAATTCATGAACCCTATGCAGGGCATGACAATACAAGATCTGTAGCAGCTGATTTTGAATTAGAAAAAACAACTATGTATATTCAAGACAAGAGGACTGTTAATGACAATCTAACAGTACAATTTGGTCTAAGATATGATTCTGTTTTAACGCCAACTGCTCCTCCAGTTAATGTTGCTTTCATTGAAAGGTTTGGTTATTCAAACAGCAATAAATTTGATTTCAGTGCGTTACAACCAAGATTCTCTTTCAATTGGAATGCTACTGATTCATTCTTAGGCAATCCTGAAAAGATAGTAGATGTAACTGTAAGAGGTGGACGTGGTCTGTTCTTAGGCAGAATTCCAAGAGTTTGGTACGGAAATGCTTATTCCAGAACAGGAGCTACAGCAGATTACAGGGGTTGGTATTCTAATGACCCAACGGCTTCTAATTATCCTGGAAACATGCCTAAAGGCGACCCTACAGCTTTCTGGTTAGGAGCAGGATCGAAGTACGTAGTACCTGACGGAAGCAGTCCTTATTACGCTGCACAAAGTACAGATCCTAATTTTGAAGCACCTAGTTCTTGGAGAACAAGTCTTGGTATAGATATTATGACTTCTGGTGGTTGGGATGTTACTTTTGAGTACAATCACGATGAAGTTGATCAAGCTGTTTCTTTTTTGATCCTAGTCTAGAAAGAACAGGCACCCTAGCTGATGGCAGGGGAACTTACGATGGTAAGGGTATTTATCAATTAACAAATGATACCAAGGTAGAACTGAAGCTTTCACAATCTCAACAAGTAAAGATTTTGGAGATTTACAATTCAATGCGGGCTATACCCACATGAACGCTACCGATGTTTATGCACTTACTAGTGCTCAGAGTGAAAGTGCTTATGGAAGAATGCCTAAGAATGATGGAGAAAATATCACAGCTCAAAGATCTAACTTTATGGTTGAACATAAATTTATCTCTTCTCTTGATTACACTACTCAACTGATCGGCGATAACGACACTAGATTCTCTCTTGTATACGTTGCTAAATCCGGTGAACCTTACAGTGTAACTTTCGACGGAGATTCGATGACCGACGGTAATGATGGCTATGACCTAGCTTACATACCTACAGGTGCATCAGACTCTAAAGTTGAATTTGCTAGTGATGCAGTTGCAGCAGCTGTTATGGCTCATGTTAATGGATCAGGGTTGGCAGGATACAGAGGAACTTATGCTCCTAGAAATGCCTTTAATAGTCCTTGGATCCGCTCACTAGATCTTAGAGTCACTCAAGATATTCAAGTGATGGAAGGCCATAAGGTAATTGTTTATTTGGACATTACAAATATTCTTAACTTAATCGATGATGAAAGCGGAATAGTTAAAGAATATGGAAACAGAAGTAGACAAATAGAACTAAGCGGTATTTCAGCTGACGGTAAGTTTCAGATATCAGGTGTAGATCCTGATGATAGCCTTTACGTTTATAACGAAAATGGTCAATCTGCTTACCAATTTAATTTAGGATTTAAATATCAGTTCTAATTAAATTAAGAGTAAAAAAAACGCCACTTATGTGGCGTTTTTTATTCTAGGTCCTGTAATTTTGCATACCTCAGTAGCATAATCAACAGCTCTTTGAAGGGCTTCTTTATCATCAAGCTTTCCTTTCAAAGCCATAAAGACACCAATAAGCGCATCCCCGGCACCATTGGTGCTAATAGGAGTAATACTTTTAGCACTTACTTTTAAGTCATCAACAGAAGCCCCTTCATCACCGAATGTCGTAATAACGATTTCATCCTTGAGTGTAATTGCATTTCTTAATTCATTAATTTCATCTTGGTTTCCATACACGTAACTGATGTTTTTAGAGAAGATCCAAGAAATTTTTTCATAGCTCAACGCGATGAGGCTTTTATCAGAAATACCGTAACAAACATCAACGTTATTAATATTAGCAATTTCAATCGATTCCTTAACTGTATTAAATCCATTTTCTGTTTCAATAGAGAATGTATCAAAGATCAGCACATCAGAGCTCTTCAAGACATCCTTAGACAGGCATTCGGGTGACAGGTCTAAATTTGCATCTAATGAAGAGGCCATTGTGCGTTCACCATCTGGCGTTATGAATACAATGCATACGCCAGTTGGTTTAGAAGAGAACTTGTTAAATATTTCTAAGTCACTGATGCTATCAAGAAATTCCTTGCCATATTTGTCGTTTCCTATGGAACAGCTAAAAGTTCCAGATGCTCCTTGAGATGCCGCAGCACAGAGAGAGTTTGCAATAGAGCCGCCTGAGGTTCTGGATATTTCTTTTTCTTTAAACCTGCTCAAGAAGTGATCTTTCTTTTCAGAAGAGATATTTTTCATACCTCCTTTTGGTATACCGGTTTCTTTAAGTTCTTCGTCTGTGATGAGAAATTCAACATCTATAAGGGCATTTCCAAAGCCATATATATTCATCATCTCTATACCTATTAATCTAAAGTTGGTAAATTGTAACCTTGTTTTTAAAGGATTATAAATTTGTCTTCTCCTTTTTCAGTATTATCATTAAAAAATAAAAGCCAAGACCCATTGGGGTTTGCTAATGACCTCGGCTTAAACTTCATGCAATGGGGTTTTTGTGGAATAAAAGATCATTCAATTGACAAAGAATTAGTTAAGGAAGTGGTGGGTATCTTTAGCCAATTTTTCTCATTGTCTGAAGATGTAAAAAAACAGTATTATGATTCTAGTCTCGGTGGCTCTAGAGGTTATACGCCTTATAAAATAGAAACGCCTAAAGGCGGAGCGAGCCCTGATATGAAAGAATTCTGGCACGTTGGGCGAGAATTATCCCCTGACCACTCTTATCAACAATGGATGCCTGACAATTATGTTGTAGAAGAAATTCCTAATTTTCAAGAGAAAACCCAAGAGCTGTATGATCAATTTGATAAACTCGGAAAAACTATCCTTACCTCCATAGCTCTTTATCTTGACCTAGAAGAGACTTATTTTGACGGGGTAGTAAATGAAGGAAACAGTCTCATGAGATCTATCCACTATCCTGCTGTTGCATCTTCTGAAAAAGGAGAAAGGGCGGGAGCTCATGAAGATATAAACCTAATAACTCTTCTCATAGGAGGTCATCAATCAGGCCTAGAACTCCTATCCAAGGAGGGTAACTGGGAAAAAATAAATCTAGATGATGATGTTATCGTCTGTAACATAGGTGATATGTTGCAGCGATTAACAAATAATTATCTTAAATCAACCACTCACAGAGTAACGGCATCTTCAAATGAAGTTTTGACTTCACGATATTCCATACCATTTTTTGTTCATCCAAATCCAGACTGGTTCATTGATACATTGAAATCTTTTGTTACTGAAGAAAACCCCAACAACTACAAAGAAGGTATTCTTGCAGAAGATTATTTAAGAGAACGACTTCAAGAAATTAAATTAATTTAAAAATATGGAATACCTACAACCGGTTATTGGCTTCTTTGTTCTTTTACTATTGGGAGCTATTTTCAGCACCAACATAAAAAAAATAAAAATTAGATATTTGATCAATGCAATAGTCATTCAGTTTGCTTTGGCCTTTTTGCTATTAAAATGGACTGTAATTACTGATTTCTTTGAAATACTATCCAGAGGCGTGTTGGCGTTGACTTCAGCTACAGATAGTGGAGTGGCTTTTGTGTTTGGATATTTGGCTACAGGCGCACCTGGCGCGCCCTTTGAAGTAATTAACCCGGGTGGGACTTTTATATTCGCTTTCGGCGGTCTGGTATTGGTTATTGTCGTCTCTGCTTTCTCAGCCTTACTTTGGCATTGGCGAGTAATCCCTTTCATAGTCAATGGATTATCATATTTATTTAAAAAACCTTTAAACGTAGGAGGGCCTGTTGGCCTAAGCGCAACAGCTAATGTTTTCTTGGGTCAGGTCGAGGCACCTTTATTGGTGAGACCGTATCTTGCTACCATGACTAAACATGAGTTGTTAATACTCATGACGGTTGGAATGTCTACGATAGCTGGTTCTATAATGGCTACGCTCAATTTAATGCTTTTTGATGTCTACGGTGCTTCTCTAATAGGTCATTTTTTGACTGCATCTATAATCTCTGTCCCGGCAGCCATAATGTATGCAAACATGATGATACCGAGTGAAGAAAAAACTGACTTTCCTTCCGACCATGACGAGAAAATGTACAGAAGTTCAATCGATGCCATAACGGAAGGAACTCGTTCCGGCTTAGATATATTTCTTAATATCATGGCCCTCTTGATAGTAGTGCTATCACTTGTTGCGTTGGTTAATATGTCCTTAGCTGAATTACCTCATTTTAACGGTCAAGCACTTTCTCTGGAAAGAATGGCAGGGTGGATCTTTGCACCTCTGGCATGGTGCATGGGAATTCCCTGGCATGAATCTCAATTGGCTGGAGAACTCTTGGGCATCAAAACAATGACCAATGAATTTATAGCCTATATTCGTCTAGCGGAAATTGATGCTTCATTATTGTCTGAAAGAACTAGATTGATCATGCTATACGCATTGTGTGGGTTTGCTAACCTTAGCAGCGTTGGCATACTGATAAGCGGAATGGGTGCCATGGCTCCAGACAGAAAAGATGATCTAATAGCTGTTAGCGGCAGGGCGTTGGTAGCTGCTGTACTGGCTTCGTGCATGACGGGTTTTATAGTGGGAATACTATAAGATTAATCTAATTCTTTTGAATTAAAATGCTTCCTGCAAAGAGGTATGTAACTTTCGTTACCCCCAACTTCAATTTGACTGCCTTCGGAAACAATTGCCCCATTAGAATTTATTCTCACAACCATTGTTGCTTTGCCTCCACAATGACAGACAGTTTTAATCTCTTTTATATTATCGGACCAAGCTAAGAGGTATTGACTGCCCTCAAAGAGTTCGCCTTTGAAGTCTGTTCGTATTCCAAAAGTCAGTACTGGTATGTTCAATTCATCCACTATTCTGCCAAGCTGAAAAACTTGATCTTTAGATAGAAATTGAGCTTCATCAATTAACACGCAGTTAGTATGATTTTTTTTGGATTCTTCGAGCACCTCTTCAAATATATTTGTGTTCTCAAAGAAGTAGGTTGCAGGTGCTTTTATCCCAATTCTAGAAACTATTTCATTCTTACCGTATCTTTCATCTTTGGAAGAAGTAAATAGAATTGTACTCATTCCTCTTTCTCTGTAGTTATGGTCTGCTTGCAAAAGTGCTGTAGATTTTCCAGCATTCATTGATGAATAGTTAAAATAGAGCTTTGCCATTAATTACAAGTTAGTCTTTTATGTGTTGTGATACTATACCAAATTCTTATGTCCAACATTACTGATGAACCTAGTGAAATTGAAGAACTTGGTGAGATTCCTCATCCAGAGTCGCTTAGTGTTTGGGGTTTAGCTTGGCCTTCTATTCTTAATAATCTCCTTTTTGCATCTGTTGGACTTGTGGCTATTAAGGCTGTGGGTAGCCTTGGAGCTGAAGCAGTAGCAGCCGTTGGAACTGGACAACGAATTTTCTGGGTATTTCAAGCTTTACTGATGGCAATAATGGCTGGCACAACAGCATTGGTAGCCAGAGCGATAGGTGGCAATAATCCAGTTGAAGCAGCTCAAGTTACGAGGGCGTCATTAGGTTTGTGTCTGTTTATATCTGTCATAACAGCCCTTATTTTTTGGTTAGGTGCCGAACAAATGATTGGTATTTTTGGACTTGATGAGAACTCTCAAAAACTTTCAATACAGTACACAATTATTCTAGTAACTTTTACACCAGTTTTTGCTATCTCCATGGTCCTCTCCACGGCCCAAAGGGCAGCCGGTGATACTAGAACGCCTCTTTACATTGCTGTTTTTACAAATATTTTAAATATATTTTTACTTGTGGGTTTGGTTAACGGAAGGTTTGGTTTGCCAGACCTGGGAATAGTGGGTGCAGCCCTAGCGGCAGGAATATCATTTACTTTTAATTCTTTTGTTATTTTATTCTTATGGTTCACTAAGCGATTAGCAATTGAAATAGGAACTCCAGGTTCCATGACAAAAGAACGCATGAAACAGCTAGTTTCGATAAGTTATCCGGCTGGTATGGAGTCGTTTATTTTTCAGTTTGGTATGTTGGCTTTCTTTTGGATAGTCGCTCTGTATGGCACGAATGCAGTGGCTGCCTATAATATTGGAACCAATGTACTTATGCTTTCCTTTACAGTAGGTATGGGTTTTGCAATTGCAGGATCCACACTAACAGGACAATATTTAGGGGCTTCAGATCCTGATGGTGCATACGACAGCGCTTTCAAAGCCGCGAGTTACACCATGCTATCAATGGGTTCTCTAGGAATAATATTGGCTATCTTCTCAAGAGATTTGGCCACTTTCTTTATAGATGATCCTGATGTTGTAAGTAAAGCCGTGGTTTTTGTTTGGATTTTAGGCATCATGCAACCGTTCATGGCATTGCAGTTTTCTTTGGGAGGTGCCGTGAGAGGAGCAGGAGACACGAAATCTCCCCTTGTTATAACTTTAGTGGGCCTCGTTTTAATCCGTGTTCCTTTAGCTTTTATTGTTTATAAATTAGGTTTACCTGTGGAGTGGATTTTTGCTACTCTAATAGCTGATTATTTTATTCAAGGGGTGTTGTTGATTATCCGCTTTAAGTCTAGGCGCTGGATGAAAGTGCTAAAATTAAACAATACGAACTAACTGTTTTAGTCTTTAATTGATTTAGAATTCTAGGAGAATGACTGTGAAAAAATACGACGACTTATCTGTAGTGCTTGAGGGGCACATCGCCACTATAACAATACAAAGGCCGCCAAATAATTTTTTTGATTATTTATTGATTCAACAAATTGCTGATGTTTTAGAAGATTTAGATGAAGAGAGTGAATGCAGAGTTAATATCCTGGCTTCTGAAGGTAAAAATTTCTGCGCCGGTGCAAATTTCAGCCAAGATACAGAGATGATGAATAAATCCAACCCTTATTCTAAACTTTACAGAGAGGCCGTTAGATTGTTTAGAACAAGAAAACCAATAATTGCTGCTGTACAAGGAGCTGCAGTGGGCGGAGGTCTGGGATTGGCATTAGCAGCTGATTTTAGGATAGCTTCCCCAGAATCTAAATTTAGTGCAAATTTTGCTAAACTTGGTTTTCATCAAGGTTTTGGTAGCTCAGTAACCCTACCAAGAGTCGTAGGAACGCAAAATGCTGCAATGATGTTATACACCGCGAAAAGAGTTAAAGGAGAAGAGGCATTGAATTTAGGACTCGTAGATTCTCTTGTGCCAACTTCTGATATCTTGAATAAAGCAAATGAATTTGCCTCAGAAATAGCTTCTTCGGCTCCCATGGCTGTCGAATCCATAAGAGCTACTGTAAGAGGTAATTTAGCGGATCAAGTTGAAGAAGTTGTAGCTTGGGAACTATCAGAGCAAATCAGATTGCAATCATCTGATGATTTTAAAGAAGGCATAGCTGCGTCATTAGAACGCAGAGAAGCAAACTTTAATCGGTCATAAGAACAATGACCAAAATAAGCCTTCTTTTATCTATACTGCTTATTTGCTCCAATTGTGCTGTTGCAAGCTTAGCCACAGCAACTGTAAAGACGACAGCAGCAATAATAACGCTGCCTATAAAAGCTGTTGGTGCTGCTGTCGAAGCCATCACGCCTGATACTGAAGATGAAGAAAATGATGAGGTGGAAGACGAAGAATAAAGTTTTTTAAAGATGAAAGCTTTATAGTTTATTTATAATTTATATTTGAAAGGAGAGAAACAATGAAACTTTATAATTCTATTGGTCCCAATCCACACGTGGTGCGAATGTTCATAGCCGAACTGGGTTTGGATATTGAAACGATTGAAATGGATTTAATGGCAGGCGAGAATCGTCAGGAGGAACATTTAAAAAGAAATCCTTCAGGGCAATCACCTACATTGGAGCTTGAAGATGGATCTTTTCTATCTGAGATTACAGCTATATGTGAATATTTAGATGAGAAGCAAGGCAATACTGACCTGATGGGTAAGACGCCAGAAGAAAGAGCCTTAACCAGAATGTGGACAAGAAGGGTTGATTTACAAATAATCGAACCATTAACAACCGGCTTTAGATACTCTGAAGGACTGGAGTTATTCAAAACACGCATGCAAACTATTCCGGAAGCTGCGGATGGATTGAAATCTATAGCTCAAGAAAAACTTGCTTGGCTTGATGCTGAGATGGAGGGTAAGGATTACATTTGCGGAGATAGATTTAGTTTGGCGGATGTAATGTTATTTTGTTTCATAACTTTTGGAGCAACGGTGGGGCAGAGCGTCAGTGAAGAAAATACTAATTTAACTTCTTGGTATGACAGAGTTAAGGAACGATCTAGTACTGCAGCCTAAGAAAAACCACGGGAAGTATTTCACTTTACCCCTTATTGTTTTTCTTTCTATCAATTTCTCTCTTCAAGCATCAGAAGATACCATTGAAGGTTACTGGCTTTCTTCTAGTTCTATCATTGAAGTTAAGGTATGTGATGAGCTTATTTGTGCTGAAATAAGTCATGTATTTGTGCCAGAAGGAACAGATCCTTTAACTATCTTGGATGAAAAAAATTCCAATAATGATCTGCAAAACCGACCCTTAGTTGGTATTAATTTATTTGAAGGATTTAAAAAAGAACAAATCTTAAATAAAGTTTTAAAGGGAGGTAAGATTTACAACCCCAACGATGGAAATTCTTACAAAGCCAAGCTAACGCTGCTTAAAAATAATAATTTGCAAGTCCAAGGTTGTGTGCTTTTTGTCTGTGACGGAGAAGAGTGGCAACCCCTGATAGTAACATTTAATCCAGACGGCTCTAGACAGGCAAAGCTAAAGAATAAACAAGAAAACTAAATGATAGATCATAAAATTAAAGCTTCCTGTCATTGTGGTGCTGTGGAGTTAGAATTATTCCTGCCAAATGGATTTGATCTGAGAAGATGCAACTGCAGTATTTGCATTAGGAAAGGTGCTATTGTTTCCTCGGTTCTATTTGACGATCTTAAGATCTCGAAAGGTGCTGATCTGCTTAAGCTTTATCAATTTAATACAAAAACTGCTAAACATTATTTTTGCTCAATTTGCGGAATTTATACTCACCATCAAAGGAGATCTAATCCTAACGAGTACAGTTTTAACACCGGGTGCATAGAAGGATTTAAAGCAGAAGATTATGCTGATCCTTATTTAATAGATGGAATTAACCATATAAAAGACAGAAAAGAGCATTAATCATTGTTTGTTTCTATTTGTTATACCGAATAGTACAATGCGCTTGCTTTATCAGAGCTACTAAATCAAAGGATAGTTGGCAGAGTCTGGTTGAATGCACTGGTCTTGAAAACCAGCAGGGAGTTAAATCCCTCATAGGTTCGAATCCTATACTATCCGCCATTTTCAGCCTATTAAGGGGTCTCAATGAGATCCCTTTTTTTATGTTTGTGTGTCGGTTTGGCGTGCTTTTATCCAAAGTGCTATAGTAAATTCATGACTAAATGGGCTTACGATGCTTTTCAAACCACTCCTGGCCAACTGAAGCAGGATTTAAATATCCATGGAGCGGGAGGTTGGAGCTTGTCAATACCCATCACTCTTTAGTTAAAGTTCCACGAGTTATACAAAAAGCCACTAGATGAATATGAGGCTTGCAGTACGAAGTTAAATCTCACGAACACCTTTTACAAAGATGAGAGAGATGTCTGAAAAAGATGGATCCAAATCTAGAGAGTCAATTAGATGAACTTGAAAGACGGGAGACAGCTACAGACGGACGTTTTACTACAGACGGTCAAACAGATATGGAACTTCAAAGACACAACCAGATGGATTGCAAGAAGTTACTACGAGGACGGCTTAATCCTGAAGAAAGATCACATAGCCTTTATATATATCCGTTGGTTCTTAAAAGATAAGTAGGAACTAAAGATATTAGAAAAAGCAATGACCATAAACTTGTTTATGTGTGTTCAAAATATAGGCAATCATTCAGATTCTCCGTGTTAAAAAATTAGCTTAGCACAGTTCTAACTCCGACTAGGTATCAGATTCCTCTGTCTTAAGATCCCAATAGCAATTCCAATCTCTATGTCCTGGTAAAGTGCTATAGTAGATCCATGAAAAAACTAACACTACTAATAGACTAATGTGGTACCCCGGTCCCTTTTCCACTCCACCTTGGAAGTCGCTCCTTGCAGTTCTTATCCTTAGCATCATCGTTGAATTCTTTTTTCCCTGATCTAACTCCTTGCAGGTATCAAGTTCCTCTGTCTGAGGATCCCAATAGCTATTCCAATCTCTATGTCCTGGCAATTCATCAACTTCATAAGCTCATGCTCTTTTGGATTGGCTTGCATGTTTGATATAGTTAAGTCATAAAAATGGAGAGAACCATGAAAATATTGAAATATTTATTTATATGTTTAATAACCACAACTGCGTTTTCTGTTGCATCTGGGCATCATGAAAACCCACATAATTTTTCTGACTGTAAAGGGTCTGTTGGTAATTTGTATGTATCCGAGATTCTGGATAAAGGAACAGTGGGTGGTTTTAAGAAAGCCGTGGATTTGCATCAGAAGTTTTATACCGACAGAGGATATGACGTAAAAGTAAATGCAAATATTGAATACAACAGGGATGGAGACGGAACTACAGAAGAGCCATCTCGATTAACAACAGTTGTCATGTTCCCTAGCTTAGAAGTTCAGAATCAATGGATGAATCGTGAGTTTACTGATCAAGACCAAGAGGACTTTGACTCTTTTTTAGAAATCTATAATAAAAATACAAAGGTTGTTGTTAGAAAATCAAATTGCTATCTGAATTGAATCTGTAATATTTAAATCAAGGCTTAAATAATGAAAGAAGATTACTGGAAGGAATCAAAGCAAACAAAAATTATCTATCAGAGAGACGGTAAACATTATGTCTTTGATGGCACTGAAGAAAAAGAAATTGTATTGAGAATGTCTCAGAAGAAGAATGAGTGATGATAGTTTGCTATTTGATCGTCTTGCGATAGAAGATGTTTTTGCAAGGTACGCACACGCTGCCGATGAATACGATGCATCAGAATGGCTTAATTGTTACAGCGAAGATGGTATCTTTGAAGTTGATACTGAAGGAAATCGAATACAGTTTTTAGGCAAGCCTGCATTGAAGAAATTTATCGATGCACACATTCGCCTTTTACCCGGAACTCGTCACGTCCAAACGAATCATCTTTTTAGTATAAAAGGAGATAGTGCAGCACATCTTTGTACATTATCAGGTATGTTAACTAGACCAGAAAAAGTCTATACATTCATTTCAGGAACTTACGAGAGTGATTTAGAAAAGATCGAAGGAGAATGGAAAATAAAACACAGAACTGTTCACGTAGATAACGGTGCTAATTTTATTGAAGGAGAACTAGCTTTGCATATTAAGCCCTTTATGGAATGGATGGCCAAAAATGGGACGAATGTATAAATGAGAAGTAACGAATCCAAAGTTAATTTTAAGGACTAATAAATATTATGAAAGCATCATCAGAGTTACATGAATTTAATTCAGAGATTATGGGTCATACAGTTGAAGTATCTGTTGTTTTGCCCCCCAATTTTGAACAGATAAGTGATTCACTTCCACTATTAATTAATCTCCACGGTGGCGGAGGTGATAGAAGTTTTCTATTAAGATCAATGGATATATGGGAATCCTTATGGAAAGAAGAGGAGTTACCACCGCTAGTCATGATTTCTTTTTCATCCGGACCTGGAAGCTGGTACAGAGGCAATTGGGAAAAGTTTGTTGTCGACGAATTACCCAACTGGGCTGCTAAAAAATTTAACACCAGAACAGACAGGGAGGGAAGCTTGCTAACCGGAGTCTCTATGGGAGGCTATGGATCCCTAAAGATTGGTTTTAAGTACCCAGAAAGATTTAAAGCTATAGCGCCTATGGAGCCTGCCATAGAACCCTCCATACACAGAGAAGAAGGAAATAAACGAAATACTTGGTACAGAATGGAGGCCATGGAAGAAATGGCCTGGGGATCTCCATTCGATGAGAATGCCTGGTTAGAAGACAATCCAGCAACGATAGTCTCTAAGAATGCCGACCTTATACGCAATAGCGGTCTAGATATTTATTTGGAGGTAGGAGATAAAGATTACATTAATCTTCATGATGGAGCTGAGTACATGCATAGGATACTTTGGGACAATGACATACGTCATGAATACCATTTAGTAAGATGGGCAGACCACGTTGGTTTGAGCATGGAAAACAGAACTAAAGAAGCACACAGATTTCTTGCGGCTTCACTGGCTGGAGGTTTGGATGAACCTACAGACCTAATACTCAACACTGAAGAGAAGAAATACTTGGATTGGGTCAATGGAGGCATGCAGAGAGGAGAGCCTGATCCGTCCGATGGAGAATCATTGATGCATAAAGATCCTAAAAGAGCCCCTACGGTTCACAGGGGGGTTTGGGATCCACTGAAAGAAACTGCTAAAGATGATCCTGAGATGAAAAGAGCTTACGCCAAGTTGCCGCCTACAAAATAACTAGACAATCGGCAGTTTATTAATAACCTCTTCAACCGAGATATTATTAATATCACCGTTGTCTCCAACAATATGGATTTGATTATTTCCTTTGGTGCCAATTAGATTTATATCGGTAGGTCCATACAGAGTTAGGGAAGGGGTATTTACCACAGCAGACAGATGGGCAAGGCCAGTGTCAGAGCAAATGCAATAATCTGCATTATCTATGATGTAAGCCACTTCATTTAACGGCAAGATCTCTAAGGCAGTGGCTTTTTCTGAAACAGATGCAATATCCTTAGCTCTTAATAATTCTTCTTTATTCCCTGAAGGCAATAAAACATTCACCCCATGACCATCAAGGTGTTTAACCAAATCCTTCCAGCAGGCAACAGGCCATTGTTTAGTTGGCCAGCTAGCATTCTGAACAAGCACAACGTAGGGAGCTGGCAATGCCATTGCTGGCTCTAAGAATTTAACTTTAGAAATTCCATAGTTGATGTCAGAGGTAGGTGAGTATCCTAGAGAAGATGCCAGTAATTCTTTTTGTCTATCTATGGCATGTAAGCTCTTGTTGATAGTAACTTTATTAGAATACGCCCAATGCGCTGGATATTCTCTGGAACTGCTTGCATCCATTCCAGTAACCCTGTGATCTGAAAGAAATGACAGGAAAGCACTCTTAAGGTTATTTTGCATATCGACCACAAAGTCATAATCAGTAGCATTTATTTCTTTTTTTACTAAGTTAAGAGCTTCTCTGGATTCTGATGAAAAAAGCTGTTTTTTCCAGTTCCTGTGATCTGTTTTTATTATCTTATCTACAGCAGGATGCCAGCCTGGAACAGATGAAAAGGCTTTATCCACAACCCAGTCAAAACTTATATTCTTTATATTTTGTTCAGCCTCCGTCAGCGCTGGCAAGGCATGCATCAGATCGCCCATTGAAGTCAGCTTTAGAATTAAAACTTTCATGAATCTAGATAAACCTATGATTTAAAGAGCTGTTTGAAGAATGCACTTAAACGGTGTCTTGTATTATGAAGACCTAGTGATTGAGAGGAAATGTAGTTGAGTTGCAGAGACAATCTCTTACCTTCATAAGGTTGAAATCCATGCCAACAATTCTCGGTGACTTTAAATCCTACCATGCTTCCAAATGTGCATGGAACTTCTTCAATGTAGTTGTTTAGATCTTTACTATCTTTTAAAAGTCTCAAGTGTCCTTCATTCTCGTTCCAGTTTAGATTTAGGTACAGCAGAACAGTCACGGTTTTGGTGCTTGAATCCGTATGAATTTTTCCGTCCTTTAGTCTTGAATAGCCTCTTAGAGTTGTAACGGCAGGCTTATCCTTTAATTCAACTTTAAATTTTTCTTCTAATAATTTTCTAAATTCCGGACCTTCTAGTTCTTTAATCAGATCTTTTATTTTCTGACCGGCATTGACATCAACTGGAAAGCTTCCTCCTTCAGATATATCAGGAAAATCTTCGACAAGAGCAGACGAGTCAATATCTTCAAGAAAACTGTCAGCAACCGTGAAGAAAGGAAAATAATCGTCCTGAACTTCAGTCTCTTGAATCTGTTTAAGATTAAGATAGTTACTTGGCATCTTGTTTTTCTTGCTCTTTTAATTGAATTCTTCTTAGAAAAGATATGAAAGTTTCTGGTTGTTGTCCCCCTTGTATGAGGTATTGATCATTAATAATGTAGGTAGGAACTGCTCCAATGCTTCTTTCTATTGAATCAAGTTCTTGATTTTCTACTTCTTTGGCTCCCGTGTCAGATTCTAAGAAAGTTATAACCTCTGATTTATCAAGTCCCACTTCATATGCAATTTTTGCAAGAACTTCAATTGAACCTACGTCTTTGCCATTCGTGAAGTATGCGTAAAACAGGGCTTCTGATAATTCGTTTTGCACGTTCTTTTGCTCCGCATACCAAAGTAATCTATGGGCAAGAAAGGTATTTGGTATTCTCTTTGTTTTAGAGAAATTAAAGTCAAATTCTAAATCTTTACCAATACTTACAATTTCGTCATAAACTCCATTACCGCGATTAGATCCAAATTTTTGCTGCATATAAAGTTCTTTATCATATCCATTCTCAGGAATTTCAGGATGCAATTCATAGGGTTTCCAAGAAATTTTAAATGAGAGTTCATTTTCAAGTTCTTCAATCGCTTTCTTTAAGTTTCGAAAACCTATGACACACCAAGGGCATACCACATCTGAAACTATTTCTATTTTGAGAGTATCCATATCAACAATTATTTATTTAGATAAATGCTATAGTAATGTTTGTAAAAATCCATTAAAAAGCGTTATGAAAACAATCTGTGTTTATGCCGGTTCTTCCTTAGGCAACAAAGAATCTTTTAGTACAGCAGCTACTAATCTAGGCCATGCCTTAGTTAATTCAGGTTTTTCAATGGTCTACGGCGGAGGTAGCAGAGGCCTAATGGGAGTTGTAGCCGATGCGGTGTTGAGTAAAGAAGGGCATGTCACTGGAATAATAACAAAACAATTAGACGACATAGAGGTAGGTCATAAAGATCTCACAGTATTGGAAGTTGTTGATACGATGCATGAGAGGAAAGCCCGTATGGCAGAGCTTTCTGGTTCAGTCATTTCTCTTCCAGGCGGTGTTGGTACCTGGGAAGAGTTCTACGAAGCACTGGCCTGGAATCAGTTGGGTTTTTATTCTAAGCCTATTATTTTGCTTAATATTGATAACTATTATGATGATCTTTTCAACTTCACGACTAAATCAGTGAAAGAAGGCTTCTTGCCTCAGAAAACTTATGAAGATTTATTTCTAGTAGATAACATTGATGAAGCTATTAGTATTGTTGTCAATTTTAAGAAGAAAGACGGAAAAGATTGGTTTGAACGACTTGAAAGATAGAGTAATCTATTTAAGAATACACTATAAATCATTGATTTTATTATTTAAATAAAATATTTATTATTATTAGTTGCAAAATCTTTCATTTTTTTATAAATTTAGATAAGGACATATTTCGGAAAGAACTAGAACTCGAGACCCGGATCTGGAAGAAAATGGACAGAAGAAGAAGGGTGAAAGGAACAACGAAAGTTGACCATCTGTGAGCTGGAAAGGGTACTAGCCACACAGTGAGTAACCCACACTGACCCCTTCAACTTCGAATTCTAGTAATTGAACGTCTTAATCAGTTGGTAAGAGGTTTTTCCGGATTCAAACTCACTTTCATAAACATCAATATTTGAAACTAAGCTCTTTATGGGTTCCTCCAGTTCTGGAATCTCAAAACCAGCTCTTTCCTTCTCTTTAAACCTACCTAGAGTAATGTGGGGGTGGTATTTTTTAAGGTGGGTCTCAAATCCTATCGTATTGATTATATCTTCTATTTTGCTGTGTATTTTTTTAAGCTGAGGTGTTGGATTTATATTGGCAACTAGAACCTGACCGTTGTCGTTCGGAAAAAGTGAAATAGAGTTAATTTCCAAAGCAATTTGGGATTTAGAAGTGGTTATTTTTTCTAAATTAATAAACATCTCGTCAATTTGCTCTGGTTCCATTGAGCCTATGAAATTAAGAGTAATATGATGACTGTTGTTGTTTTGCCAAGAGATGGTGTGATCTTTTAAGAGTCCGGACTTTAGGTCTTTCTTTATTTCAATTATTTTATCGTTAAGTTCCTTAACTGGCGTTAAGGCTATAAATACTCTTGCCATCTTTTCTTTTTTTATTGATCATAATGATTACTTTTATTGAATCAAGCACTTTATATATGTTCTTAAGTTAGAATAACCATTGGAGAAATTAATTGAGTAAAAAACAAAGAATTCTAACTGGCATAACGACAAGCGGCATACCTCATTTAGGTAACTTATCTGGTGCGATTTTACCCGCAATTAATGCAAGTAATGATGAGCATACGTCCTCTTTTTTATTTCTTGCTGATTATCATTCATTAATTAAGAACCTTGATCCATCTCTAACGCATGATTCTAGTTTTGAAATAGCTGCTTGCTGGCTAGCTTGTGGTCTTAACCCTGAAAAAGTAACTTTTTATCGTCAATCAGATATTCCTCATATATTTGAACTCACTTGGATATTGAGTTGCTTGTCTGCAAAAGGACTGTTGAATAGAGCTCATGCTTACAAGGCAGCTGTGGCTGAAAACGAAACTGTTGGATCAAAAGATCTTGATAAAGGCATCACAATGGGCCTCTTTAACTATCCTGTACTAATGGCAGCCGACATATTGATGTTTAATGCAAATATTGTTCCGGTTGGACAAGATCAAAAACAACATATAGAAATGACAAGAGATATTGCTACAAGATTTAATCATCATTACGGGGATATATTTACAATCCCTGAAGCTCTGATAGACGATGAAAAGGGAGTCTTACCCGGACTGGACGGTCAAAAAATGAGTAAATCGTACAAGAACGTCATTCCTGTTTTTACAGAGACTGATAGTTTAAGAAAAGCAGTCATGAAAATTAAGACTAACTCTAAAGAACCAGGTGAACCGAAAGATACGGAAAATTGCACGATCTTTAAGATCTACAAATCCTTTTCAAACTCAGAAGAGATCAATCAGCTGGCTTTAAAATATAAAGAGGGTATAGCTTGGGGAGAAGCAAAAGAAATACTCTTTCAAAAGTTAGAAGATAATCTGTCGGGTTACAAATCTGAATACACTAAAATAATCGGCGACAGAGCTCACGTAGAAGAGACTCTAGTTTTGGGATCAAAGAAAGCACTGGAAGTGTCTCTACCATTGATAGAGCAAGTAAGAAAAGCAGTAGGTATAAAAGGATTTGCGAAACTCTAATAAAAGAAAAGTAATACCAATACACTCTGCTTGGAATTTTACTTTAGATTCAAAAAGCACTCTAAGATTGCATGAACATGGATTGATACGAGTATTTAAAATTCTAATAGATAAAAAATCAAAAGAATTCAATCCCTATAATTTTTTTTCATCCCTAATAGATAGTGATTTTTATCAAGAACTATTTTTTGATCATTTCAGTCAAATAAGTAAAGGAAAGCATGGTCCTTTTTTAACAGAGAACATTGCCCCAGATAACTTCTCTGAAGAAAAAAATAAGGTTTTCAAAGAAGAATTCTTACAAATAGTAGCTTCACCTAAATGGGGATGTCCTAAAATTTCTGAGGATGCTTTTGAAAAGATAAAACTTTTACTGGATCATGTGGTTACAGACAGTACAAGGGTTTATTTTTTAGACAAATGCAGGACGTTCAATACTTCTTCTAATGAAGCTAAAATTTATGAACATGAATGGTCTCATAATTTATCAAGTTTTTACGAATTTATTTTATACGATCCGGAGGTCAAAACAGGTCACATATTGATACTGACTTATGAGTAAGCCATTATCGAAGTTACCCTCAACTATCTGGATTCTCTCTGCAGGATTACTATGCGTTGGCGCAGGCCAATCAGTAATTTTCATTACAATACCTCCCTTAGCAAGGGATTTAGGATTATCTGAAATTCAAATTGGTTCAATTTTCGCTTCATCTGCTTTAGCGTGGATGATCTTAAGCCCTTTTTGGGGAAAATTAAGCGACAGAATTGGAAGAAAAAAAGTAGTCATTATTGGACTGGTGGGTTTTTCTATTTCACTGATGTTATTTAGCTTAACTATTTCTTTAGGAGAGAAGGGAGTTTTGCACGGCAGTATTCTTTTTGCTTTATTGATAGCAGCAAGATTAATTAATGGAATGTTTGGCAGTGCAACAAGACCGTCTTCTGGAGCCTGGGTAGCAGATATCACCGACGCAGAAGACAGAAGTCGTGCGTTCGCAAGACTAGATTCTGGGTTTTCAATGGGCAGAATACTTGGTCCGGCTTTAGCAGGGTTTTTACTTCTAATTTCTTATACCGCTCCCTTTTATCTTTTTGCTTTTATGGCTTTCATTGTGATGATTCTAATAACAAGAGAAAAAGCCTATAAAGGCTCTCAAATTCTTTCTAAGGATCATATCTTTATAAAAACCTATGATCCGCGGGTATGGCCCTTTCTTGTTGTTTCGGCGGCCTTCGGAATTTGCAATGCAGCTCTTGTGCAAACCTCTTCCTTTTATTTTCAAGACGTAATTGTGCCGTTTTCAGAGAACTACATCGCTATAGCAAGCGCGGGCTTTATGTTAACCGCGTTGGGAATCTTATCCGGACAACTTATTATTGCAGATAGGCTACAAACATCTCCAGGGTCTCTGATAAGAGCAGGGGCGGTATTTCTATGTTTATCTTTATTGGGTGTTGCGTTAAGTAATTCTTTGTTAGAAATATATACATCCTTGTTTTTTTACGGTGTAGGAGGAGGAATGCTTGGTCCAGGAATTTCTTCTTCTCTTTCTTTATCGGTAGGTAAAGAAAATCAAGGTGCAGCGAGTGGGTTTCTGGGTATGGTTATACCTATAGGCCATGTCATTTCACCTCTAATTGCCATGCCATTATATGTTTTATCACCTAAAGCCCCTTATCTATTAGGTGTTTTTGTCATGTTAGTGGCCATAGTTTTCATTTTTTCTAATTCAAGACATCAGTGGATAAGAAAAAAAGGCTACAGAGAACTACCGACAAAAACTATAGAGGATTCTCTGGATATCGGTTAATAAATGGTATCATTGGATCATTCCTGAGTCTCTTGAAGACTCTTACAGGTTCAACAAAAAAATGAATAAGGAGACGATTAATGTTTAAAGAAGATCTATTGAAAGGAAAAAGAATTCTAGTTACTGGAGGAGGTTCTGGGCTGGGCAAAGAAATGTCTAGATACTTTCTTAAGTACGGAGCGGAAGTTTTAATTTGTGGACGCAGAGTAGGTGTCTTAGAGGAAACAGCTAAAGAATTAATGGATGAACAGGGCGGTTCTGTAAAATGCTATGGCCTAGACATAAGAGGACCTCAAGACGTTGATAACGTAATTAATGAAATCTTTGAAGAAGCTCCATTGGATGGTCTTGTTAATAACGCAGCAGGAAATTTTATCTCTAGAACAGAAGATCTCTCTCACAGAGGTTTTGATGCGATAGCCAGCATTGTTTTCCATGGAACTTTTTACGTAACTCACGCTGTGGGTAAAAGATGGTTAGAGCTTGGAAGGCCAGGCAATATTATATCTATACTAGCAACTTGGGTTTGGACGGGATCTGCCTTTACGGTGCCTTCAGCTATGTCAAAGAGTGGAATACATTCAATGACACAATCCCTGGCAACAGAATGGGGAAAAACGGGTGTTCGAATTAATGCAATAGCTCCAGGCCCTTTTCCCACAGAAGGAGCTTGGGCAAGACTGTCTCCTAATCAAGACCCTGATGAAGCTAAATCTGACTCCAGTGGTGCTTATAGTCAAAATCCTATGGGTAGAGTGGGAGAGATGGAAGAATTAGGGAACTTAGCTACTTTTCTTATGTCTGATGGGTGCAATTACTTGAATGGCCAAACCATAGCAATAGATGGAGCTGAATACCTTACTGGTGGTACTTTTTATAGACAATTAGCATCTTTAAAAGATGAAGATTGGGACGCTTTGAGAGATTCCATTAAAAGCACAAATGAGAAAGATAAGGCTAAAAGGTCTGTCTAAATAAATTTAAGATAACTTAGGAGAGAACAATGGATACAACAGCAAATGAAATGAAGAGAGTATTGGAATTACAGAAACAATTAAACATTACTGAAGGAGCTCCAAGTGCAGCTTTGAGAGCGGATAGGCTAGATAGGTGTATGGCAATGGTTAGTGCTTATAAAAAAGAAATTGTTGAATCTATGCAAGATGATTTTGGAAATAGAGACCCTATTATGAGTGCTACTACTGAAGTTGATTCAGTTATTGGGCCAATGGTGCACGCGAAGAAAAATCTAAAAAAATGGATGAAATCAGAAAAAAGAAAAGCATCTATTGCAGGAACAGGCCCTTTATTGTCTTTGACCGGAGCCAAAGCTGTAATCAATTATCAGCCTAAAGGTGTGGTTGGTGTCATAAGTCCTTGGAATTTCCCAGTTAATTTAGCCTTGGCCCCACTGGCGGGTATTATTGCTGCAGGAAATAGAGTCATGCTTAAGCCTTCTGAATTAACTCCTTCTTCATCTGATCTGATGAAAAAGATGATTAATGAATATTTCGATGAATCTGAAATCGCTGTTTTTACTGGTGATCCGGCAGTGGGTGCTGCTTTTAGTGCCTTGGCGTTTGATCACATGTTATTTACCGGTGGCACAGAGATAGCAAAGCATGTAATGAGAGCAGCAGCAGATAATTTAGTACCTTTAACTTTAGAGCTAGGTGGAAAATCTCCAGTAGTTGTCGGTCAAAGTTCAAAAATGCAAGATGTAGCACAAAGGGTTATGCAAGGAAAAACCATGAATGCAGGTCAAATATGCTTAGCTCCTGATTATGCTTTAGTACCAGAAGGAAGAGTAAATGAGTTTGTAGATGCTGCCGTGTCTGTAACCTCAGAAATGTTCCCTGAAATGAAAGATAATGATGACTACACATCAATAATCAATCAAAAACATTACGATAGAATCCAAGGATATTTGACAGATGCTAAAGAAAAAGGAGCAGAAGTAGTTGAAATAAACCCTAGTAATGAAGATTTTTCACAACAACCGCATCATAAAATACCTCCAACAATAGTTCTTAATCCTACTGAAGATATGCAGATTATGCAGGAAGAGATATTTGGACCTGTATTGCCTGTAAAGACTTACTCGAATGTTTCAGAGAGTGTTGATTATATTAACTCTAAAGACAGACCTCTTGGTTTGTATTATTTTGGTAAAGATAAAAAAGAACAAGATTTTGTCTTGAATAATACAACCTCCGGAGGGGTAACGGTAAACGATGTTATTTCACATATTCAAATGGAGGATCTTCCATTTGGAGGTGTTGGCCCGAGTGGCATGGGTTCTTATCATGGCCATGATGGTTTTAAAGAATTTAGCCATGCCAAAGCAACTTACACCCAATCAAAATTAAACTTAATGAAGATAGCCGGACTTGTTCCTCCGTACAAGAAGAAAGAAGAAAAACCTTCTGCTTAGATTTTTTTAGGAATATATTTTCAGGCTTAGAATTCTAATGAATAGTGTAAGTCTATTAATAGCCCTTCGATACTTTAGAAGTAAGAGAAGTGGATTTGTATCAATTATTTCTAAGATGGCATTTGCAGGAATAGCCATTGGTGTTGCCGTTCTAATTATAGTTACTTCAGTAATGAACGGATTTGAAAAAGAACTTCAAACTAGAATACTGCAAGCAGTCCCTCATGCAGCCATAGAAGGGAATATTAATAACAATGATATCGATAAGATAGTTGGTGCATTGTATGAGAATGATAAAGTTCTTGGAGCTGCACCTTATATCGAAACGCAGGGATTGATTAGCTCCGCCTCTTCACTTAAAGGAGTTTATATTTTTGGAATTGATCCCGTTCTAGAAAAATCTATTTCAATGGTATCTGATCAAATTATTGACGGCAGTTGGGAGAGTTTGAACAAGGAAGGTTACAACCTGCTAATGGGTGACATATTGGCCATGCAGCTTGGTCTTAGAGTAGGCGACAAGGTGAATGTTCTTGTTCCCGATACCAACCTTGGCCTTGCGGGTATTTTACCCAGAACAAGACAGTTTACTGTTACGGGAGTTTTCAGTCTGGGTGCACCCGAAATGGATGAATCTTTTATTTTTCTTAATATTAAAAACTCCTCAAAACTTTTAAGAATGAATAACTCTGTTCATGGCATTAGAGTAAGGTACGAGGATCTTTTTTTAGCACCTGTTGAAATTCATAAAGATCTTTTTAATATCCAAAATTCTCTAAATTTAGACTTAGAAGCAAGTAACTGGACTCAGTCCTATGGTACTTTATTCAAAGCCATCAAAAATGAAAAATTTTTAATCTCTCTCTTACTTACTTTTATAGTACTCGTGGCTATATTTAATGTGGTTTCAATGCTTGTGATGATCATTAATGAAAAAAGAGCTCAAATAGCAATCTTAGTTACTTTAGGAGGAACTAAAAGTTTTATTCAAAAAATATTCGTCTATTTTGGTTCACTGATTGGTCTCTTTGGAACTCTTAGTGGTTTGTTATTTGGAATTTTAATATCCTACAACTTGGGTTCCATTATTGGTTTATTGGAATATTCTTTAGGTGTTAAGTTTTTAGAGGTCTATTTCATCGATTATTTCCCTATTGATGTAAGGCCAAGCTGGGTCTTTTTTATCTGCTCAGGTTCAATCCTCTTAACTCTTGTAAGCAGTATTTACCCTGCAACAATAGCATCAAAGATAGAGCCGGCAGAGGTACTAAAATATGAATAGTGTTTTATATAATTGCAAAAATATTTATAAATCATACCGTCAGCCAGTTAAAGACGTAGAAGTGATTAATAATTTAGATTTAATTTTAGATAAAGGTTCGACATTAAGCCTTGTTGGCCCATCGGGTTGTGGTAAAACTACACTTCTGAATATACTGGCCGGTCTTGACTTTGCAACAAGTGGTGAAGTTTCTTTTTTAGGTTCGGATATGGGCTTACTAGATTCAGACGCAAGAGCAAATTTAAGAAATAAAGAAATAGGCTTTGTGTATCAATTCCATCACTTACTTCCGGAATTAAGCTCCCAAGAGAACGTTGCATTACCAATGCTTATGTCTGGTTTAGATAAAGAAAAATCTATGAAAAGGGCGTTGGAATTAATGAAGAAAGTTCATCTTTCTGACAAACTATCTAATAGACCAGGCGAGCTTTCGGGAGGCGAGAGACAGCGTGTTGCCATAGCAAGATCTTTATCTAATAATCCGTCATGTTTGTTGATGGATGAACCAACTGGTAATTTAGACACTTCAAATGCTGAAAATATTACGAATCTTTTACTTGAATTGGTTAAAGAGGAAGGTGTTGGTTTGATAGTAGCAACACATGACTTATCTCTTGCTGGTCGACTAGATGAAACATTAAATTTAGAATCATCCTAATGGCTGATAAAACTTCACAACTAACTAGCTTCAAGCTCTACGCAAGGCTCTTGTCTTATGTTTTGCCTTATATACCTCAATTTATAATAAGCATCTTAGGTTTTGCTATTTTTTCAGGCTCGCAAGTAGCTGCAGCTGAGTGGTTAAAACAAGTGATTGATTTTGTAAATAATCCTGTTGATGATTTTAGACTTCTACTTCCATTGGCTTTAATTATTATTGCACTTATAAGGGGTCTGGGGTTTTTTGTAGGCAATTACCTTCTGGCATCAATATCTAATCGATTAGTACATAACCTCAGAACAGACTTATTTATTAAATTAACTGTTCTACCAAGCTCATTTTTTGACCAACAATCGTCAGGCCATCTTATTTCAAGAATTACCTTCAATGTTATGCAAGTAACGGGTGCTGCCACTAACGCTCTTAAGATCCTCATAAGAGAGGGCCTCTTAGTCATCGGGCTTATAAGTTATCTTATGTATTTAAATTGGAAATTGGCTTTGTTCCTCTTCATTGCAGCGCCTTTCATAGCTGTTATTGTTGGTTTTGCCGCTAGAAGATTAAGAAAAATCAGTAGTAAAATTCAAACTGCAATGGGAGATGTCACCCATGTTGCCTCAGAAACGATTAATGGGTATAGAGAAGTAAAATCTTTCGGTGGTGAAGATTATGAAATTAACCGATTCAAAGATGCCAGCGACAACAACCGAAAGCAAAACCTCAAATTAGAAGCAACAAACTCCATTGCATCGCCTTTAGTGCAAGTTTTTGTCTCAGCAGCTCTAGCCTTAATTACCTGGTTGGCTTTAGACACATCTGTTGTCACCACTATGTCGCCTGGAACTTTTATAGCCTTCTTTAGTGCAGCGGGGATGTTGGCAAAGCCGGTTAGGCAGTTATCTGAAATAAATAGCCAAATACAAAAAGGTCTTGCCGCAGCTTCAGATATATTCAATCAACTTGATGAAGAGCCGGAGTTAAATCAAGGCAAGTATGAATCACAGTTAGTTGAAGGTTCAATTAGCTTTCAAAATCTCTCTTTTTCGTACAAAGATAACCTTGGAAAGGGGAGTAGAGTACTAGAAGATATTAATTTAGAAATTTCATCTGGTGAAACAATAGCTTTCGTAGGTAAATCCGGAGCTGGAAAAACAACTTTATTGAGTTTATTGCCTAGATTCTATGAAGGATATGAGGGGCAGATATTGCTGGACGGAGTTCCTCTTGAAGATTATGAACTTAAGAACCTTAGATCTCATATATCGCTTGTTAGTCAGAACATAACTTTATTTAACGATACTATCTCTAATAATATTTCTTACGGATTACCTGAAACAGACATTGAATTGATTAAGAAAGCAGCAGAGAAAGCCAATGCAGATGAATTTATTAGAACAATGTCAGATGGTTACAACACTCTTGCAGGAGATGACGGGGTATTATTATCCGGTGGGCAAAGACAGAGGATAGCTATCGCAAGGGCTATCTTAAAAGATTCACCTATATTGATACTTGATGAAGCAACTTCAGCACTAGATTCTGAATCAGAAAATGTAATACAAGATGCCATGATGAACTTAACGAAAGGCAGAACCACTCTTATAATAGCTCACAGATTATCAACCATAGAGAGTGCAGATAAAATAGTTGTTCTTGATCAAGGCAATATAGCAGAGACAGGAACTCATTCTGACCTTATAGAGAAAGATGGTATATACGCAGAGCTTCACAAGAATCAATTTAAAGACGAAACAGCATCTGATAGACCATCAGCATTAGTAGAAGATTTAATTCCTTACGGACAAACTCAAGATAATCAAACAGGTTTTTTAGAAAATAGTTGGTATCAAAAAAGAAATTGGCTTTTTTTATTATGGCCCATCTCTCTTATTACTAAGTTTGTGTCTTCGAGAAAAAGAAAGCGTTATTTATCAGGTGATCTTGCTACTTGGAAACCGGATTTACCAATCATAGTTGTGGGAAATATAGTTGTGGGCGGAACAGGCAAAACGCCAATAGTAATCTGGCTAGCAGAAAACCTTTTAAAAATTGGATATAAACCAGGAATAGTAAGCCGAGGTTATGGAGGAAGGGCAGCTCAGTATCCTTTGTTGGTGGATGATACAACACCCGTAACAGATTCAGGCGACGAACCATACATTATTGCCACGAACTCTCAATGTCCTGTTGTGGTGTCACCTAATAGGGTTCAAGCAGTTAAGAAGCTGGTTGCTGATACAGATTGTGACGTAATAATAAGTGATGATGGTATGCAGCACTACCAACTTGATAGGGACATAGAAATAGCTGTTTTTGATGGATTAAGAGGCACAGGTAATAGTCTTTGTTTGCCGGCTGGACCTCTTAGAGAATCTCTTGATAGAATCAAGGATGTTGATTTTATTGTTAGTTCTTCAAAGCCCCTTGACGATGTGCTTATAAAAGAAGACTACGTAATGGAATACAGGCCTATTGAGTGGATTAGGATCTCAGATAATGAATCATTTCCTCCAAATAACTGGCCTTTATCAAGGGCTGTACATGCTGTAGCTGGAATAGGAAACCCTTCTAAATTCTTTAATTTACTTAGATCCTTAGGTTTACAGCCGATAGAACATAGTTTTCCTGATCATTATCAGTTCACGCAAGATGATCTTACTTTCAATGACCAACTTCCTGTAGTTATGACTGAAAAAGATTCAGTAAGATGTCGGAGCATAAATATAAGCAATATCTGGTATCTAAAAGTTGAAGCAAATATAGACAATGATTTAATTGAAAAAATCGCTATAAAATTAAAAGAAGGAGCAAAGAAATGAATAAATTAGATCAAAAACTTTTGGACATACTAGTTTGCCCTGTTTCAAAAAAAGCTTTGGTTCAAATTGATCAAGAACTTGTATGTGCAGAAAGTGGTTTAGCTTATCCCATTAGAGACGGTATACCAGTAATGCTTCCAGAAGAGGCTCGAAAAATTGAAGAGTAAATATACGTGAGTTTTAATGTTCTCATTCCTGCAAGATACAACTCCAGTAGGTTACCTGGAAAACCCCTTGCCGAATTATCTGGGAAAACAATCATAAGAAGAGTATTTGAAGCAGCTATAAAAAGTAATGCAAAGTTAGTTTGTGTTGCTACAGATTCTTTAGAGATACTAGAAGAATGCAATTCATTTAATGGAAGAGGCATCCTTACAAGTAATACTCATAAGACAGGATCAGACAGGTTGGCTGAAGCAGCTTCTCTACTTTCTTTGGCTGATGATGATGTGGTTGTTAATCTCCAGGGAGACGAGCCTTTCGTGGATTTTAACGATATTAATAATGTTGCTGATCTTCTAAAAGATAGAGCTGTTGATATGGGAACTTTGTATGCTGACTTAAAGATTGAAGATGTAATAAATCCAAATGTAGTGAAAATTTGGACTAAAAAAAATGGTCATGTAACTGACTTTTCTAGAAATGAAGAAAAGATCTCAGATAAAAAACTTACAAGATCTCAACATCTAGGAATATATGCATATAGGGTTAAGTTTTTAAAAGAATTTATTAATTGGAAACAAACGGAAAATGAAAAAATGGAATCTCTCGAACAGCTAAGAGCGCTGGAGGGTGGTAAGAATATTTATGCAAAAAAATCTCTAGCAAAAATTCATCTTGGTATCGACACACCAGAAGATCTACACCTTGCTCATAAGCTAATAGAAAATGATTGATATCAAAACAAATTTTTCTTTATGTAACTTTAATTCCCTTCAACTTGACCACGTTGCAGATTATTTTTGTGAAGTATTCAATGAGCAAGACTGTATTGAAGCCTTAGAGTTTGCAAAAGAAAAACAATTACAAATTCAAATCTTAGGAGAGGGCACTAACGTCGTGTTTTCTGATGATTACCAAGGTCTGGTTATTAAAGTAAGCTTAAAAGGTATTAATTCTAATGAAGGGTTGGTAAGCATAGCTAGCGGAGAATCTTGGCATGAATCGGTTCTTTGGACTCTTAAAAAAAATCTTTTTGGATTGGAAAATTTATCTCTTATTCCGGGAACAGTAGGAGCCGCTCCAATACAAAATATAGGTGCTTATGGAGCAGAGATATCCTCTTTTATCCACTCTGTAAAATTTCTTAATTTAAACACAAGAAAGATAGAGGAATTTACAAATGAAGAGTGTCAGTTTAATTATAGAAATAGTATTTTTAAAGAATTGAAAGATTACTTAATCTTAGAAGTGAAACTGCGACTCTTCAAAAAAGAAAACATTAATATTTCTTATAAATCATTAAAAGATTACATGGAAGCTGAAGGCTTAGATCTTTCTAAAGCAACAGCAACTCAAGTTTGCAGGTGTGTATGCGAACTAAGAAATACGATTTTACCAGACCCTAAAAAAGTACCTAATGCTGGAAGTTTCTTCAAAAATATTTTAATCACAAAAGATGAATACAATGACCTGAGAGAGATTATAGAGGTCCCTTATCACCAAGAGTCTAAAAAGATGGTTAAAGTTTCTTCAGCTTTTCTAATTGAAAAGGCCGGTTGGAAGGGTCATGCAGAAGACAATGTTTCGGTTTCAGATAAACATTCTCTCGTTTTCTTAAGTAACGGAAAAGCCACAGGTAAACAAGTGATGTTACTTGCTGATAAGATCATAAAAGACGTTCATCAGAAATTTGGGGTTAATTTAATAATAGAGCCTTCTGTTATTTAATATGGAGTTCTTAACAATTGCCATCCTGCATTTTTTTGCCGTCTCAAGTCCGGGTCCTGATTATATAATTGTTACAAGGCAATCCATTAGATCTGGCAGGTCAGCAGCTTTGTTTACTAGCCTCGGTATAGCCTTTGGTATTTTAGTTCACTCTTTTGCAGCTATGACGGGTTTAACTTATATTATTTCCTCTAATCCATTCATATTTTTATGCCTTAAGATTTTAGCTGCTCTTTATTTGATGTATCTTGGTTTTATATCAATTTTTAAGTCTTCCTCAATCAGTCATTCTTCTAAAGATATTTCTTCTAAAGATTCTCTTTATTCATTTAGAATTGGATTTATAACCAACGTTCTCAATCCTAAAGCCATCTTATTCTTTGTAACTGTATTTTCAATTGTCCTTGATTCATCAACTTCATTAATCTTATTAGCTTTTTATGGGTCATACATGGCTGTTGCTACTTTTATTTGGTTTTCGCTGGTGGCCTTTCTTTTTACTAACCCCGAGATGGTAAGAAAATATAGTGATTTTTTACCTAAATTTGA
The DNA here is from genome assembly GCA_937773605.1 of uncultured SAR86 cluster bacterium. Classification (GTDB taxonomy): domain Bacteria; phylum Pseudomonadota; class Gammaproteobacteria; order Magnimaribacterales; family Magnimaribacteraceae; genus CAJJAM01. Next base: position 67,510 of record CALJVP010000007.1, read on the forward strand.
AAAGATACTTGGATGCGTGCTTTTGTTTATTGCTTTTCAAATACTAATATATGAATTACCTAATTTAAATGTCTACTAAAATAACACCTGCCTCTATATTCCAAGAGATATCTCAAATGGACGATTCAGTTTTACCACCTGTTCATTTATGGGATCCTCCCTTGTGTGAGAACGTTGATATGCGTATCGATAGAGAGGGGAGGTGGTACTTTATGAATTCTCCAATTGGTAGAGAAAGGATGGTTAAATTATTTAGTCGGGTGCTAAGATTTGATGATGATGGCTTTTATTACCTTGTTACACCGATAGAAAAAATCAGACTCCATGTAGAAGATAAACCATTCTTGATTATTGATTACACCATTACGAAAAAAGATGACTGCCAGGTTATTACATTTATCACCAATACCTACGACGAATTTGAGTTAGGTAATAAACACCCGCTAAGGGTGGTAGTTAATGAAGAAAACAATGAACCTTCTCCCTTACGCTCTTGTAAGATCAAATTTAGAAGGCCTACTATCGAGGAATGTATTCTACAAGTTAGTGGATATTGCTGAAGATTTTGAAGGTGCTCTAGGTGTATGGAGTAACAACACTTTCTTTAAGTTAAGTTGACGATAATATCGGGGTAAAAAAAAACAGAGCTATTTGCTCTGTCTTAGTTCGAGTTCGAAAGTGTCTAAATTGAGATTTTTTTTAGCTCCTTAATTGATTTCTCTGTCAATCTTGGTGGTTTAATAAGATTTTTTCTTGTTAACTTTCTTATTAAAGCTTTCTCCTTTCGTTCTCTAATCTTTTTATCTCTCCTTTTTCATCGTCTCGAGTTGTTCAAAGGTCGGATAACTAGATAAGATTTATATTACTCCTTATCTAAACTAATGCAAGCTTTTTTTTAAAAAAAATTAAACTTTTTTATATGCATATAAGTACTTGATTATATTACATATTTGGATAGTTAGGACCACCTGATCCTTCGGGTGTTATCCAATTTATATTTTGAGATGGGTCTTTTATGTCGCATGTTTTACAGTGAACGCAATTCTGAGAGTTAATTTGAAATAATTTTTCATTGTCTTTCTCAACTATTTCATAAACACCAGCGGGACAATATCTTTGAGCCGGCTCATCATACAATGGTAAATTCACTGAAATTGGTATTGTTGGGTCTTTTAAAACTAGGTGACAAGGTTGATCTTCAGCATGATTGGTATTTGATAAAAAGACAGACGATAGCTTATCAAAACTGATTAAGCCGTCTGGTTTTAAATAATCAATGTGTGGCATATCTGCAGATTTTTTTAAACACTCATGGTCAGGGACATCGTGGTGTAATGTGAATGGCAGTTTCCCCCTAAATATCAGCTGATCCATTCCTGCTAAAGCAACGCCCAATAAAGTTCCGTATTTATGTATGAAAGGAAGAAAGTTACGTGCTTTATGCAGCTCTTTCTCTAGCCAAGAAGATTTAAACTTAGATATATAACTTTCAAGATCTTTCGTGGAACTGGGGTTGCTTATTTCATCAAATATAGTTTCTGCTGCAAGCATGCCTGACTTCATGGCTGTATGGGTGCCTTTGATCCTTGGAAAGTTCATAGTGCCAGCGTCATCACCAGCAAGGAGACCTCCTGGGAAACTCATTTTAGGCAAAGACTGATGTCCACCCTTAATTAACGCTCTCGCTCCGTAAGCTGTTCTAGTTCCTCCTTTTAGATATTTTTCTATTGAAGCGTGATGTTTCCATTGTTGAAATTCTTCAAAAGGACTGATGTGAGGGTTGTCATAATCCAAGGGAACTATGTAACCTATAAAGGCTTGATTATTTTCTCCATGGTAAAAATAAGAGCCCGAAAGAACATTCTTGGCAGCCGGCCATCCCATAGTGTGTATTACTAGGCCTTCTTGATGTAAATCAGGATCTATATCCCAAACTTCCTTGAATCCTATTCCATAATGTTGAGGATCAGTTTTTTCATCTAATTTATATTTTGCAATTATTTGTTTTCCTAGATGGCCTCTACAGCCTTCCGAAAGAACAGTGTATTTTGCTCTTAAATCAATTCCTGGTTCATAAGATGGTTTTTTATCACCGTTAGCATCTATTCCCATGTCTCCGGTTGATATCCCTACGACAACATCATCTTCATATATTAAGTGAGATGCAGTAAAACCTGGAAAGACATCTATCTCTAGAGACTCTGCTTGTTCAGCAAGCCATCGACAAAAATTTCCTAGACTCATGATGTAATTACCATGATTTTTGAAAGTAGTTGCCAAGAAAGTAGGGATGGGGAGGCTGGTTGAATCATTAATAAAATATCTTACAGAATCATTTTTTACAGGAGTGTTGAGAGGAGCTCCAGCTTCTTCCCAATTTGGAATAAGTTCGTTCAGCGCCTTTGGATCAAATACATTTCCTGAAAGTATATGAGCACCAACCTCAGAACCTTTTTCAACGACGCATATTGAAATTTCTATAGAAGCTTCATCGCACAATTGTTTTAATTTTATAGCAGAAGATAGCCCTGCTGGACCAGCTCCAACGATGACTACATCATATTCCATCGATTCTCTTTCTGTTTCTATTTCTTCCATAGTTATGTTTTCGTTTGTGTGCAGGCTGCAGCAGTTATAGAATACGCTTTTTTAAAATTAGCATTATAAAGGAAATACTTATGAAGGTTCTAGTTCCTGTAAAACGAGTTGTAGATTACAACGTAAAAGTTAGAGCTAAGTCTGACGAAACCGGCCCTGATCTTAGCAATGCCAAAATGGCAATAAACCCTTTTTGTGAGATAGCTATTGAAGAAGCAGTTCGTCTCAAGGAAGCAGGAGTAGCAGAAGAAGTTATAGCTGTTTCAGTCGGATCCTCAGCATCACAAGAACAATTAAGAACTTGTTTAGCCTTAGGAGCGGACAGGGCAATTTTAGTTGAAACGGAAGAAGAGGCAGAGCCTCTTGGAGTTGCTAAGGCTCTAAAAGCTATAGTAGAAAAAGAACAACCAGGATTAATTATTCTTGGTAAACAAGCTATAGATGGCGATTCCAACCAAACTGGTCAAATGCTTGGAGCTCTTTTAAATTACCCGCAAGGCACTTTTGCATCTAAGGTAGAAGTTGTTAACGGATCTGTTGAAGTTACTAGAGAAATAGATGGCGGACTCCAGACAGTTTCATTGAAGCTTCCAGCAATTGTAACCACGGACCTTAGACTTAACGAACCTCGTTACGCTTCTTTGCCCAATATTATGAAAGCAAAAAAGAAAACTTTGGATGTCATTCCAGCATCAGATTTAAGTATAGATGTAACACCAAGAATTAATACACTAAAGGTTTCTCCTCCGCCAGAAAGAGCAGCAGGAATAATCGTTGAGAGCATTGATGAACTAGTGGATAAATTAAAAAATGAAGCAAAGGTAATCTCATGAGTATATTGGTAATAGCAGAACATGATAATAAAGAATTAAAAGTTGCTACTTTAAATACCGTTGCAGCGGCTAGTGAAATTGGTGGTGATATAGAAATACTAATTGCAGGTAATGAATGCGAGGACGTAGCAAATCAAGCAGCACAAATCCCTGGAGTACAGAAAATTCTATTGGCTGACAAACCTGCTTATGCAAATTTCTTACCTGAAAACATAGGATCTTTAGTAGCAGAAATAGGGTCAAGTTACACGCATATTCTGACACCAGCTACAGCCAATGGTAAAAACTTCTTGCCTAGAGTTGCCGCATCTTTGGATGTCGCTCAAGTTTCGGATATTAGTGCGGTAGTCAGCCAGGATACTTTTGAACGACCTATTTATGCAGGTAACTGTATAGCCACTGTCCAAAGTACAGATTCCGTAAAAGTAATAACCGTCAGGACTACAGGATTTGATGCTTGTGAAGCTTCTGGAGGATCTAGCCCTATAGAAGTTGTTGACTTGGATAAAGACCTGGCTATCTCGTCTTTTATGAAAGAAGAAATAGCTGTATCAGATAGACCTGAATTAACTGCTGCTGATGTTGTTATTTCGGGCGGGAGAGGTATGCAAAATGGAGATAATTTCAGTCTTTTAAATGGTATAGCGGATAAATTAGGAGCTGCAATAGGAGCCTCTAGGGCGGCTGTTGATTCAGGTTTTGTTCCTAATGATATGCAAGTGGGGCAAACAGGAAAAATAGTTGCACCAGATTTATACATAGCAGTGGGTATATCGGGAGCCATTCAACATTTAGCTGGAATGAAAGACAGTAAAGTTATAGTTGCTATTAATAAAGACGAGGAAGCGCCTATTTTCCAGGTTGCTGATTACGGCTTGGTAGCAGATTTATTTGAAGCTTTACCTGAGCTTGAATCTAAGCTTTAAAATATAGAGTCTAGTATTTTCTAAGAATTACACCGGACTCGATATGTTCGGTGTAAGGAAATTGATCGAACAAAGCAGTCTGGCAAATACGATGGCTTTTCTTCAGATACTCCAAATCTTTTAGTAAGGACTCAAAGCCACAAGATATATATACAATTTGTGGAAATTCTTTAACAGAACGTAAAGTTTCTTCGTCAAGACCACTTCTTGGTGGATCCAAAAATATCGTAGAAAGATCAAAATTATGCAGATCAATATGGCTTAGTCTTCTGTACTCTCTTGTTCCTTTTAAAGCATCTAAAGTTTCGTGTCCGGATAATCTAGCAAAAGAAACATTATTTGATTTGTTTAATATTAGGTTTTTTTCAAGACCTTTAATACTAGGTCTGCTATTTTCTGTGGCTAACACTTTCCTAAAGATTTTAGAGAAAAGAATTGTAAAGGTCCCCAGACCACAATGGAGCTCAATTAAATCTCCATCCGTAAGTACATTTTTTTCAACCCAGTTAAGCATATCATTGCAAATAAGAGGGTTGGTCTGACTAAAGCACTGCTCGTAGAGTCTAAGGTTGTATGTTAATTCATTAGTGCTATATTCTTCTGTTACATAATTTAATCCTTTGATTATGCATTGCTTGTGACTTCTACCGATAATTGAGGACTCCACTAAAGAACTTAATTTTGTTGCTTTTTCTTCCCATTCTTTTTCAAGATATCTGTGGTAAATCAGTGAAATCATGGATTCCCCTAGTTGCGATACTTGAAATTCAATCTGAAAAAGTTTATTTGAAAAATCTAAATCTTGATTTAAATAAAGAATAATTTTTTTCATTAATTCATTTATTTTAGGATGACAGATAGGAAGTTCTGTTATTTGAACCTTCTTTCCTTCTTGTACCATAGAGTAGCCTAATGCTTTATTGAATTTTCTTAGTCCAAATTCAATTCTGGTCCTATAGCCTTCAGGAGGAGATTTAAAAATAGAGAATCTTTCGATTGAAGGTTTTATTTTGTCTATAAACAAATTCTCTTTTACTTTGAGTTGTTCCTCATAGGAAAGAGCGGCATTCTTAGTCAAGGTTTGGTCTAAGGTGTTTTTTGGTTTCATCAAGAGTATCTCCTCGAGATTTAGCTATCTTTTCTACCTGGTCAATTCCAATCTTTCCAACTCCAAAATATTTACTCTCAGGGTGCGCGTAATACCAACCGCTTACAGAAGCAGCAGGGAACATGGCATAACTTTCGGTAAGGGAAATACCAGTTGCTTTGGTTGCTTCTAATAAAGAAAATAATTTATCTTTTTCTGAATGATCAGGACAGGCCGGATATCCTGGTGCTGGTCGAATGCCTTGATATTTTTCTTTTATAAGTTCTTCGTTAGAGAGATTCTCTTCCGCAGCGTAACCCCAGTGTAATGTTCTAACTTTTTCATGCATGTATTCTGCTAATGCTTCGGCCAATCTATCGGCCAAAGCTTTTAACATGATGGATGAATAGTCATCATTATTGTTTTCAAATTCCTTACACTTTTCTTCAACTCCAAGCCCAGTAGTAACAGCAAAACCACCTAAATAATCTATTTTTTTTAGTTCTTTAGGAGCAATGAAGTCAGAAAGACAAGCATTTGGCCTCGTACCTTGTGGTTTTTGCTGACGCAGATTATTCAAAGTCTCAAGAACTAAATTTGAGTCTGGCTCGTAGATTTCAATATCGTTATGATTGATTTGATTTGCAGGCCAAAATCCTATGACGCCCGAAGTTTTAATAATGTCCTTTTGTTCAAGTTCATCTAGCATTTCTATTGCATCTTTAAATAATTGAGTCGCTGCTTCGCCAACGACTTTATCCTTAAGTATTTTTGGATAGCTTCCTGCTAAATCCCAAGATCTAAAAAAAATACTCCAATCAATATAATTTCGTAAGTCTTTTATTTTTATATCATTAAAAGCTTTTGTACCTAAAAAAGAAGGTTTAATAGGCTTAAATTCATCCCAATTAATTTGTGATTTATTATTGTTTGCATCTTCTAATTTCATCAAAGGTTTTGAGTCTGAGTTTTTTAGTCTCTCTCTAACTTCAACATAATCTTTCTTAATATCTTCTAAGAATGTATCTCTTTTATCTTCTGTAACTAAATTCTGAAGAACACCAACACTTCTAGAAGCGTCTATGACATGAATAACAGGGCCTGTCTTGTAGTTTGGCTCAATTTTTAGAGCTGTGTGGGCTTTTGAAGTAGTTGCCCCGCCAATTAATATAGGTATTTTTAGACCTTTACGAGTCATTTCTTCGGCAACGGTTATCATTTCATCTAAAGAGGGCGTTATGAGACCGCTGAGGCCTACGAAATCTGCATTTTCAGCTATTGCGGTTTCTATAATAGTTTCAGTAGGAACCATGACACCCAAGTCTACAACCTCAAAATTATTGCACTGAAGTATTACACCGACTATATTTTTACCAATATCATGTACGTCGCCTTTTACAGTTGCCATAACAATTTTTCCGTTTGTTTTGGCTTTTTCTGTCTTACTTTCTTCGATAAAGGGAACTAAATATGCAACAGCTTCTTTCATAACTCTCGCACTTTTTACTACCTGAGGAAGAAACATTTTTCCTTCTCCGAATAAGTCGCCAACTATATTCATACCATCCATCAACGGACCTTCAATAACCTCTACGGGATTGGGTAAAGACAATCTTGCTTCTTCAGCATCTTCTATAATAAATTTATTTATCCCATGGACTAAAGCATGGGATATGCGTTCACCTACTATTTTCTCTCGCCAGAGAAGTTTTTCAGTTTCTTTATCTTCCTCCCCCCCGAGATATTTCATGGCTGCATCTACAAGCTTTTCAGTAGATTCATTATTCTTATTTAAGATAACGTCCTCTACTAAAAGCTTCAGCTCTGGTTCTATGTCTTCATAAACAGTTAATTGACCTGCATTAACAATGCCCATGGTAAGGCCGTTTTTGATGGCATGAAAAAGGAATACTGAATGCATTGCTTCTCTAACGGGGTCATTCCCTCTGAATGAGAAAGAAACATTGCTTATGCCCCCCGAAATTTTTGCGTGCGGCAGGTTTGTGGATATGTATTTGCATGAATCAATGAAATCTTTTGCGTAATTATTATGCTCTTCAAGACCAGTCGCTACGGCAAAAACGTTAGGATCAATAAATATATCTTCAGGAGGGAAATTTATTTCATTTACCAGTAATTCATAACATCTCTGTGAGATTTCACACCTTCTTTCATATGAATCTGCTTGACCGTTTTCGTCAAAAAGCATGACGATAACAGCCGCGCCATATTTCTTGCATAAATTTGCTCTCTCATAGAATTCTTCTTTTCCTTCTTTTAGGCTAATAGAGTTCACAACGCATTTTCCTTGAAGAATCTTTAATCCTTCCTCTATGACAGTCCATTTAGAAGAATCTATCATTACAGGAACTTTGCATATATTGGGTTCTGTTGCTAATAGTTTAAGGAAATGTTGCATTTCCTTTTCAGAATCTAGCATTCCTTCGTCCATATTTATGTCTATTATTTGAGCTCCTGACTCCACTTGATCTCTTGCTACATCAAGTGCTTCTTCATAATTCTTTTCTCTTATAAGACGAGCAAACTTGCGTGAGCCTGTTACGTTTGTTCTTTCTCCTACGTTTATAAAAAGAGACTCTTTGTTAATGAAGAGAGGTTCTAGGCCACTTAGCATGGAAGTAAAATCCCTATCAGGTATAAGTCTTGGTTTTGAGCCCTTTAATTTTGCTGAAATAGCTTTTATGTGATCGGGTGTTGTCCCGCAACAACCACCAACTATATTTATGTGTTGATCTTCAACAAACTCATTTATAAGTTGAGCCATGGCCCCAGGTGATTCATCATAATCTCCCATTTCATTAGGCAGTCCTGCGTTGGGATGTAGACTAATAGCCGTGTCTGCTATTTTACTAATTGAATGAAGGTGAGGACGAAGTTGCTCTGCTCCTAAAGCACAATTAAAGCCAATAGAATTTGGATTGGCATGTTTCATGGAAGCCCAAAAAGCTTCCACAGTTTGACCTGACAAAGTACGACCTGAAGCATCAGTAATAGTGCCTGAGATCATGAGGGGTATCTCAAAATTTAATTCATCACATTTGTTTAAGTAAGCGAATATTGCAGCTTTAGCATTCAAAGTATCAAATATTGTTTCTATAAGAATAATATCTGCACCGCCATCCATTAATCCATTAATGGCTTCTTGGTAATTTTCAACTAAATAATCAAAAGTAACATTTCTTGCTGCTGGATCAGATACATCGGGCGAAAGTGAAGCAGTACGATTTGTGGGACCTAAAACACCAGCAACTAAGGCTGCAGGATTAATCTTATTAATAGCTTTTTTTGCAAGCCTAGCTCCTTCTAAGTTCAATTGATAAGTTACATGTTCAAGGCTATAGTCACTTTGAGAGATTGCATTAGAATTAAAAGTATTTGTTTCTATAATATCGCTACCTGCTTTAAGAAATGAGCAGTGAATTTCTTCTATCAATTCTGGTTTTGTAAGTGTTAAAAGGTCATTGTTACCTTTTAAATCTACCTTATGATCTTCAAACCTCTTACCCCTATAATCTTGTTCTTGAAGGTTTTCAGCTTGTATCATGGTTCCCATAGCACCATCTAAGAGATAGATCTTCTCCTTTAATAATCCTGAAAACTCAACTTTGGATAACATAAGCGCCTTATTTGCTCTAAAAGCAGCATTTTATAGGTTTTCTTAAACTAAATATATTTAAGTCAGGTATTACTATAAAATAAAGCCGTGAGTAACATAGAAATCAGCAAATCAGCAGAGGATTATCTTCTAGAACTTCTGAATAAGCAGGATAAGGAAACTATAGGTGTTAAAGTCTTTGTAAGCGAACCCGGTACTCCTCATGCAGAAACTTGTATCGCTTATTGCAAAGAAGAGGATGATATTTCAGGCTTTGATCTAGTTGCAGGCTATCAATTCCCTTTGTACTTAGAACAAAAATCTCTTTCATTCATAGAAGATGCAAACGTTGATTATTCTCCGGATAAATTTGGGGGAACTTTAACTATCAAGGCACCAAATGCCAAGGTGCCACAAGTAAATGACGATGCAACATTGGAAGAAAGAATTAACTACATTCTCTACTCTGAGATAAACCCGAGTTTAGCGTCTCACGGAGGTGAGGTGTCTTTAATAGAAGTCATAGATAAAGAGACAGCAGTTCTGCAGTTTGGAGGAGGGTGTCAAGGTTGCGGAATGGTAGATCTCACTTTAAAGGATGGTGTGGAAAAATCCCTCATTGAACAAGTTTCAGAAATAAAAAAAGTAATAGATGTAACGGACCACACTTACAGAGAGAATGCTTACTATAAATAAAACGGTAACATCAATTAACAGTTGATTATTCGCAAACTAAATATGAGGAAATAATTTGTCTCAATTGAATGCAGATCCTTGCTATATTTTTACTGACACAGAGACCACAGGTCTTGATATAAACTTTTCTCAAATAATCCAAGTAGGTTCTATACTTACAGACGAAAATTTCACTACTGAGGCAACTCAAGATATAGGTAGCAATCTGTTGCCGTGGGTTGTGCCAAGCCCAGAAGCCTTTTTGGTCCACAAAAAGATAGACTGCCTGAAAGGCCAACTCCAGTCACATTACGAGATGATGATTGAGCTAAGGAAGGCGTGGTTAGAATGGCCAAAAGGAAGAAATTCAGTTTTTATAACCTATAACGGTCATCGTTTTGATGAAGAACTCTTTAGAAGGCAATTTTATTGGTGTTTATTACCTTCTTACATAACCAATACATCGGGTGCTACAAGATTAGACATGATGAGCACTTTGCAACTAGTAGCTAATTTCTTTCCTAAAAGTCTTCAGCTGCCATCGTTCGAACCAGGTGAAGTGAGCATGAAATTAACAGACTGGTCTGAGGCCAATAATATTGAAGCATCAAATGCTCATGACGCATTGGCTGATTGCTATCTAATGTTAGAGTTAGCAAAGTTAGTAGAATCCAATGCTCCACAAGTTTGGCGAGCATCTCTTCAAGGCGCTTCTAAATTTGGGAATCTAAATATATTGCAATCAGAACCTTTCGCGATGATGGGCGAGATAATAAGACGCAAAAGTTTCACCTACCCAGTAACCTTTTGTGGTCAAAACAGGAAAATGAATAATGAAGTGGCTGTTGCTGATCTTTATTTTGATCCCGATGAGTTAAATGATTTAACAGATACTGAATTGTTAGAGCAAATAGGCAATAGCGGCTCTGCTATTCGTAAAGTAAAAATAAATAAAAGCATGCCTGTGATGTCTGCTAATTCCATACCAGAAATTAATAAGTATTTAGACATACCCTTTGAACAATTAGAGGAAAGGGCAAGGAAAATTAAGAATAATACAAATCTTCAAACCAGAGTAAGTGAGTTGCTTACCAATAATCAAGTGAATTACCCTCCACCTAAATATGTGGAACAGTCAGTCTACGCAGGTTTTGCTTCTGAAGCTGATCAATTATGGATGGAACGTTTCCATTCTTTACCTTGGGATGAAAGAGCAAAATTACTAGATGGATTTGAAGATAGCCGATATAAAGAATTAGCGGAAAGACTCATTTGTTCAAATGTCCCTGAGCATGCTTCTCCTGAAGCCATGGGCCGTTATTCCAATTTTATGAATCAAAGACTTCACGACAAAGGTCCTTGGTTAAGTTTAGAAAAGGGACTAGAAAAGACTAATAAATTACTTCTAGAGGCTACTGATGAAAAGAAATTAATACTAGAAGCTTTGGAAGATAATTTAACTAAAAAAAATTAGTTTTATTTAACGAGAGAAATCCTTAGAAGCACTCCAAAATAAGGATGATCAACGTAATAGAACTCTTCTTCATCCATTTTTCTTTCTTCTTTTAATTCATATAAGTCTTCAAAATAAACTTTCGTAGTAGCCTTGGGCTCTTCGTTTAGCTTGATTTTATCAAGATTGATACTGTTCTCATTAAAATCTCCAAATCTTATTTTTATTTGCGATAAAATTGTATTCATCCAGTAAGAGCCATCGTCATCTGGTATGACCTCTGATTTAGTCAAGTCTTCCAGAATAGAATTGAAATTTTGAGGTTTTACTTCTACCTGTGTGTTTTCTTCTTTTGTTAAATTTGAAAATCTCAATATCATTTCACTGTGTAAATATCTATCTTTGTAAATATTCAGCTGACCGTAGATTCTATCTTTACTGTCCGTTGCTTCAATATAGACAGGGCGGGCATTTGACTTAGAAAAGACGGGCTGATACCAAGAACTTTCAAAAAGAACTCTATAACCTCTGCTTAGTTTTAGTTTTCTTACAACTTCATCGACCTGGGAGTTTAGAATAATTTTTTCATAAAATCTTACAGGAAGTCTTTTTTCTATCTTTATATTTTTGTCTTCATTTATGGTGTCCAATCTCTCTTCTTTTAGAATTTGATAATTGAAATTATTTATTTCCTTTCTGACGTTATCCTTTAATAAAGGTGAATCGACCAGAAGTTCAGTATCCGGTGATAATTCTATTAAATGTTCATTAAAATCAATATTTTTTAAAGTAGGCCACCTTTCTTGTTTATCTTTTTCTTCTATTTCAAGATGTTTAAGGACAATAAAATCAATTCTGTAAACAGGTGTTTTTTCTTTGTTGAATAATTGAGCAAGTTCTTTTAAAGGACTGTTTTCTTGACCAGCAACCAAAAAGGGTAAAAAAAGAAGATAGAAAAATGTAAAAGGTTTAAGCATTAGCTCTAGTGCCGGTAACTTGAATAACGGAATTGATTGTTTCAATTCTCTGTTCTAGCTTGTCGGGATTAATAATAGTAGTAGATTGATCAGAATCAATATAGAAAATATCAATTTTTTCTTTCTTCACATTCACTTTAGATACAGAATTTTCAAGAGCCATCAATTTAAGCTCATTTTGTAGAAAAAGGTTTCTAAGCTCTTCTGGAAATAAACCAAATCGATTAATCATCTCTATCTTTAATTCTTGCAGTTCATCTTTAGAATTAGAGGATGCGATTCTGTTATACATCAACAATCTTTGATTGAGATCAGGTAAATAATCATCAGGTATAAAGGATGACATTCCTAAATTAATTTCTGGACTTTTATCTAATTCTTCAAAATTAAGAACACCTTTTTTTATATAATCAGTAGCTTTCTTAAGAAGACGTGAATAGAGATCTAAGCCTATAGAGTCAAAAACTCCACTTTGATTAGATCCTAGGATTTCACCTGCACCTCTTATCTCTAGATCTTTTAAGGAAAGAAGAAAGCCAGCAGCTAGCGAATCTGTGTCCATTAAAGCTTCAAGTCTCGACTCAGCAGCCTTTTGATTAACAAGAAAGTTTGATTTTAGGAAATACGAATAAGCTTGCTTATCACCTCTACCGACTCTCCCTCTTAACTGATGAAGCTGAGCAAGACCAAGCCTGTCTGCTTGTTCCACGATAAGTGTATTGGCATTTGAGACATCTATACCACTTTCTATGATAGTTGAACAAACCAAGACATCTATCTCTCCATTGTTAAATTCAATCATGGTGCTCTCAATCTCAGATGCTTTAAGTTTTCCATGCACAATTTCAACACGTAAATCAGGAAAAGCTTCTTTTATCCTTACTTTCCGATCTTGCACCAACCGTAGATCATTGCAAAGATAATAGGCTTGCCCTGATCTCATCAGCTCCCTTTGTATGGCTTCATTTATTAGGTTTTGATTGTATTTATAGACAAATGTCCTAACGGCAAGTCTGTTACTTGGAGCAGTAGCAATAATAGAAAAATCTTTAAGTTCTGCCAGAGCAAAATTTAAAGACCTAGGGATGGGGGTGGCTGAAAGACTCAAAATATCAACTTCTTCTTTAAGCAATTTAATCTTTTCTTTTTGCCGTACACCAAACCTATGTTCTTCATCAATAATTAGAAGTCCTAAATCATTAAATTTTACCGTATCTTGAATAACTGCATGGGTGCCTATGAGAATATCTATTACGCCTGATTCTAATTCAGCCAGCATATTTTCTTTTTCTTTTTTTGTAAGATTTCTTGTCAATACAGCTACATTTACACCGGTGTTTTGAAATCTCTCTGTAAATGTTTTGTGATGTTGAGAAGCAAGAAGGGTTGTTGGAACTAATATGCAAGTCTGTTTAGAATTGTAGCTAGCTATAAATGAAGCTCTCAAGGCTACTTCTGTTTTACCAAAGCCCACTTCTCCACAAACCAAGCGGTCCATTGGTTTAACAGAAGAAAGATCCGCAATAACTTCATTAATCGTTCTGTTTTGATCAAAAGTCTCCTGGTATGGAAAATTTGAAGAGAACTCCTCTAGTTCTTTTACAGGTATAGAATAATTAAAACCAACTTTAGACTCTCTTTTAGCTTGGAGTTCAAGCAATTCAGCAGCTGTATCAAAAGTTTGTTTCAGTGCTTTTTCTTTCCTTTTTTGCCAACGAGTTGAACCAAGAGAGTCCAGAGACTTGTCTTCAGGTCCAAAATACTTAGAAACTAAGTTCATGTGCTCTATGGGAACGTAAACTTTACTTTTCTCGGAATACTCTATTTGCAAACATTCAGTTCTACCGACGAAGCTTTCTATTTGTTTTAAACCTAAAAATCGACCTATACCATGAGACAAGTGAACGACTAAATCTCCTTCTTTAGGAAGTGTGTGCATAGGCTTAACGACATCGTTTTGAAGAGGAATTGCTTCATGCGAATCTTGTAAATTATCTTCAGATAAACCCACATTAAAATAGTTAATTTGATTATCTTGAAAGAGTTCAGTGATCTCTATAAATTCAGTAAAAAGTTTCTTTGGGTGCAGAAGAGGTCTTTCCAGATCATATCTATATTCTTCAAATCTATTATCTATAAGACTTTGAAAAGCAACTGCGGCTTGAGCTGTATTTTGATCAAAATAAACAAACTGGAAGTTTTCAACAAACTTAATCACAGAAGGTTTTGAATCGAAGAAGAGAGGAAGGTACATCTCAACCCCTTCAGCTTTTCTTCTTTTCATAACTCTGTTAAAAATATCAGAGTCTTTTTCAAAGGTATCAAAATTTAATCTCCAATTTTCTTTGAATTTAGCAGCACCTTTATCATCTTTAGGATATTCATAGGCAGGAAGTGAATTAATTTCTTCTGTTCTTTCCGTTGTTATTTGTGTTCTCGGATCAAAATATCGAATGGATTCTATTCTTTCTTCAAAGATCTCTAACCTCACAGGTTGTGAACTACCTGCAAGGAACAAGTCAATTAAGCTACCGCGCAGAGAAAAATCACCACTTTCAGTTACAACTTCCGTCCGTTTATAACCATTATCTTCTAAATCACTTATTACTGACTGTCTTTGAAATTGGTCACCTACCTTTAAATTATTAATATTGCTGACATGCAGATAGTTAGAACACGGACTCATTAATGTCTGTATTGACGACACGAGAGTCTTATTTGTTTGTTTTGTTATGTTGGAGAGGGCTTTAATGCGCTCTGACCTAATATTAGGGGGTGATGAAAAAAAGTCGTAAGGCAGGACTTCGCTGTTAGGCAAGTGTATGAAATCTTGATCAGGATAAAGTGAGTTTAAGGCACTGTATACCTTGAAGGCTTCTCCTTGTGAACTCAGGACAATTAAATTATTTTTAGAATAATCAAATCCTTTTTCCATAAGGTTGGAAGTAATTTTATTTATGTCATTTTTATCTAAGCTATTCACGAATTACTTGATGTTTAAAAATGAAAATTATATAGGTAAGTGTATAATTATTTATTTTTAAATTCACCGAGGTTGCAATGGACTTATCATTTTCTAAAGAAGATCTAGATTTCAGACAGGAAGTTGTTGATTTTCTTGATAATAATTACCCTGCAGATATTAAAGAAATGCAGGACAAAAGACTGCCCTTAGATAAAGAGCAGAACATCAGATGGCAAAAAATCTTATCAAATAAAGGTTGGTTCGCTGTTAATTGGCCTTCAGAGTACTCGGGAAGCCCTGAGTTAACCCTAACTCAGAAGTATATCCTCCAGAATGTGTTGGCCGAATACAATACTCCAGTTCAATTGCCCTTTGGCGTTGGAATGTGCGGACCTGTTATCTATACGTTTGGTACTGATAAACAAAAAGATCAGCATTTGCCCTCCATTCTAAATAGTGATGTTTGGTGGTGTCAGGGGTATTCAGAGCCTGGATCGGGATCAGATCTTGCATCTCTTAAAATGCGAGCGGATAAACAAGGAGATCATTATCT
>CALJVP010000008.1 GCA_937773605.1 uncultured SAR86 cluster bacterium
GCCCTCTTCTATCATCAACACTTCAGGAAGCCATTGATGGTGAATTCTTGGACTGTTAACAGCTTGCGCTACGTTCATGTCATGAGTCATGACATTAAGAGCTACTTGCAGAACGGTCGTAATTATTCTACTGCCGCCCGGGGAACCGAAAACCAAATAAGGTTTTTCTTCTTTAAAAATGATAGTAGGTGTCATGGAACTCAAGGGACGCTTGTTACCTTCTATCGCATTTGCTTCTGATCCTAAAAGGCCATAACCATTCGGGGTGCCAGGCTTTGATGAGAAATCATCCATCTCATTGTTAATTAACATTCCCGTTCCAGGAATCATGATGCCAGAGCCGTAAGAAAAATTGAGAGTATAAGTGTTAGCCACCGCATTACCAAATGAATCCATAACTGAAAAATGAGTGGTGTCTGGGCTTTCATAAGGCAAGGGATTGCCAGCATAGACTTGACTGGAGGGCGTTCTTTTTTCCATTGATATATCTTTATTAGCTCTTTTGCATAACCTTTTGAAACTAAACCGGCAGGAACGTCATAGAAATCTGAGTCTCCCAAATACTTACTTCTGTCCGCGTAAGCTCTTTTCATAACTTCGGCGAGAATATGGATGCTATCTGCACTTCCGAAACCTAAACTTTTAATCGGATAATCTTCAAGCATGTTCAGCATTTGTATCAAGTGAATTCCACCTGAACTGCTAGGGGGCATAGAAACTACCTTATAATCCTTATACGTGCCTTCAACGGGAAGTCTTTCAGCAACGATGTAATTCTTAAGGTCTTCTGCAGTGATCAAGCCACCATTTCTTTCCATTTCTTTAACAATCTTCTTTGCTATGGCTCCTTCATAAAATGCATCTGGGCCGTATTCGCTTAATTGCTTCAAAGTCCAAGCCAGATCTTTTTGAACAAGGATCTCGCCAGCTTGGTACAAGCTTCCATCTTTTTTATAAAAAGAAGCTGCTGCCGCAGAATTTGAACTTAACCTTTTCCTGTAGGTTTTTGAGGCCAATGTGTTTGCTAAGTCATGAGGGACAGCAAAACCTTTTTCTGCTAATTCAATTGCAGGAGCAATAACCTCTTGCCAGGACATCGTGCCGTAATTCTCTAAAGCCATATGGAATCCAGCAACAGAACCGGGAACTCCAGCTGATAACAGTGAAAATTGAGCCTTCTTCTTATCGTAATTACCTTCCTCGTCAAGAAATAAGTCTCTATGAGCTGCTGCAGGTGCCCTTTCTCTATAATCAATAGCAACTGTTTTATTGAGGTCTTTTAGATAAACCATCATGAATCCGCCGCCGCCTAAATTTCCTGCCCTTGGTAACACAACAGCTAAAGCTAGGCCGGTAGCAACTGCTGCATCAACTGCATTTCCTCCTTTTGCTAATATATCCGCCCCCACTTGACTGGCTATTTTACGTTGCGAAACGACCATTCCCGTAGTACTAATCTGAGGGTTATGAATTGATTCATAATCAATTATTGGTAGTGCTTCTTCAGCTGAGATTAGTATAAAACTAAAGAAAGAAACTAAAATAATATATAAATTTTTAAACATTTGTTAACTCTATCCTCTTTGAAACGGAAGTCTATTTCATTAATAGACTTTAGTTATAGTCTGAGGTTATTAATCATCAATAGCTTGATAAACCAAAGTTGTAAATTCAGTTCTTAAAGGCCATGGACTACCCATTAATTGAGTCATTGCAACAGCAACAAGCTCTTCTTTAGGATCTACCCAAAAAATTGTAGATGCTGCACCACCCCAGTAATAAGTGCCATCGGATCCGTGTTGGCCTGTTAAACCAGAGTCAGTTGTAACTCCTACCGTTATGCCAAAACCCATTCCTTCAGGAAAACCTTCACCACCCGTTATTTCTTTGCCCAGGTGATTGCGTGAAAACAACTCAACAGATTTTCTGCTGATAATCCTTGCGTCACCTAACTTGCCACCGTTAAGCAACATTTGAGCAAATTTTAAATAATCTTCGGTTGAAGAAACCAAGCCAGACCCGCCGTCAAAAACCGTCGCAGGATCCAAATAGGGACTGGTTGTTCGACCATCCAGTAAAAGCATGAGTTTATCCTTGGGTAGATTGTTTGCCATGCCAGGGATCAATCTGCCTATGCCGCCTGGGAAGACGTACAAGTTAGTAAATCTATCAGCCTTATTCTTAGGTAAATTAAAAAAAGTGTCACTCATGCCAAGAGGCGTAAAGATTCTTTCCTCTAAAAACACGTCAAAAGTTTGTTGAGAAGCTCTTTCGATAACACAACCCAAGACATCCATGCCCATGGAGTAAGTGTATTTTTCTCCAGGTTGGTGCATCAGTGGAGCTTTGCTAGCTAAGGCCGAAGAAAAAGAACAAATATCAGCAAATGCTTTTTGAGAAGAGACGACCATGGTTCCGTCTTTGGCGGAAGCTTCAATGTTATCAATGAAGAAGTAAGGTGAGAGTTTATTCTCTTCATAAATTTTTTGTAACGGCTCATTGGCTGTAAAACTATAAGCAATTCCAGAGGTGTGAGTGGCCAAGTCTCTTATTGTCATAGGTCTCTTAATTTTTTCTAATGACGTAGAGTCATCATCATTCACCACAAGAACTTCGGTCGTTGCGAATTCAGGTATGTAAAGAGAGACAGGGTCAGAAAGTCTGACCTTTCCTTCTTCTATTAAGATCATTAAGGCCACTCCAGTTATCGGCTTGCTCATCGAATAAATTCTAAACAAGGAGTCTTTTTTCAAAGGGATTGAATTCTCAACGTCTGCAAATCCTTGTGTTTCAAAATGCACAACCTTTCCCTTTCGGGCAACTGCAGTTATTAATCCAGGAATCCTTCCCGTGGTAACGTATTTAGATAGTGCGGGCGCTATTCTGTCCAGACGCTCCTGAGACATGCCTGCATATTCTGCTTCGTAAGGACCGGACCACAAAGAAGTGGATACAAGCGTGATGACAACAAACGTGAACTTAATCAATCCCTTTAACATAAAAAAACTCCTATTTATCCCAAAAATGTATGTATATGATACTTACTAAATAAATAAATTAATATGGACTTTCAAATCAAAAATAAAACTGCAATTGTTTGTGCTTCCAGCCAAGGTCTAGGTAAAGCTGCAGCATTAGAACTAGCCTCTGAGGGCGTTAATCTAGTAATTAGCTCCAGAAATGAAGAAAAACTCCTCAGCGTAAAAAAAGAAATAGAAAATCAAACGAACGCCAAAATAGTGAGCGTTGTTGCGGATCTTAATAACCCAAAAGATATTGAAAATCTTTATGCCAAAGCTCATTCAGAACTAGGTCCCATTGATATTTTAATAAACAATGCCGGAGGACCTCCTCCCAGTGACTTTGAATCCTTAAATGATGAAGATTGGTTAAAGGCATTTAATCTAACCATGATGTCATCAATTCGTTTGTCAAAACTGGTTCTTCCTGAAATGAAAGAAAGGCATTGGGGAAGGATCATCAACATCTCGTCGGTCTCTGTTAAGACACCCGTTCCGGGTTTATTTCTATCAAACAGCTTAAGAATGGGAGTGCTTGGATGGTCCAAAGCTTTATCGGATGAAGTTGCACCCAAAGGCATAACGGTTAATTCAGTCTGCCCAGGCTCCACGAGAACTGCCAGGATTACTGATATATTGAAATCTCAATCCGAAGCCACAGGCAAGAGCTTGGAAGAGATTGAAGCTCTTGCTGCAGCTAAGATACCGATGTTGAAGAATAGGAGAGCCAGAAGACCTTGCTGCCTTGATTGCCTTTTTAGCTTCTGAAAGAGCTGGCTACATGACAGGACTTGCAATACAAGTTGATGGAGGCTCTGCAAGAACCTTCTATTAAATACCTATGAGCTTTTAAAAAGCTTGATCAGAGCCTTAGCTTCGATTCTCTTATTCTTTAAAACTAAAAAAATAATTAAAGACACTGCAGAAGCAATTAGTATAGGAGTGGCTATATAGCCTATATAAAAATAAGCAGACTGTTCAGAAGGAAAGCTAGTTATAAAAAATTGTAAAAAACAAAGGCCAGTTAGGATAGTAATAAATACTATTTTTGTATTCTTAATAAGAGAACTTCTTTGAGCTGTTTCTAGAATTAAATCATCAAGTAAGAAATTTCTTTCTTGTTCCTCTGAGCTCACCGTCAACTTACCTTCCGTATAAAACCACTTCAAAATTATTCTCCAATATTCTATTGTAGATAGAAAAAAAATTATTTGTCATAAAGAATTAGTTATTCCAAAACAGAATGAGCTAACTCTAGTTAAAAAAACAAATAGCCCTTACCTCTATACTCTCTCTGGGAGTGACTTCTTGGCCTTCAGAAGAAACATCATCAAATGCACTGTGCAAGGTTGGAAGAAAAGGATTTTCAACTGAATCAAAAGTCTTAAACATCACAACTTCGTCTCGATTCATTTTTGGGTAATAGTTCCATTCATGCCCTTCACTGAAACTTGATTGATAGATTTCAATGTTAACACCCGCTCCAGGAGATCCTTCATCAGCCTTAACGTAATCAAATAAATCCGTTGGTATTAATTCTTTTTCTGATACCGACCTTGAGTCACAAAGAGCGAAAGGAGCATCTATCCCATCTTTATCAAAGCGTCTCCACAAGTTATAAACCGTTATGCGTTCCGGTTTATCTTCAGATTCCTGAAGAAAAGATAAATGATTTTCTTCAAAACTTGGCGTGAAATCATTATGAACCAAACGATGAGCGCCTTTGCGTTTTCCTAAAGCAGCTTCAGCCTCACTTCTTGTGATGTGGGAAAAAATGATTACCTCATCAGCGCCCGTTTCTTCTTTCACAACATCGTGCATTTCTTTGTAGTACACAGAGGTTATCTGCTCATCATCGAAGAAATCTTGAATGGTTGATTGATGGTTAATGAGTTTAAAGCCAGATTCGGATAGGCTCTGTTCCGTGCCTCGAGCATTTTTAACCGTCTTATTGTAAGCAGTGTGCTTGGGTCTATTGGGATCTTCTTCCTTCAATCCAAAGGCGGGTTTCTCCTCTCCTTCTTCTAAAGGGTTTCTGTAAAAAAATTCTGCTTGTATTGATTCCATTGCATTAAGCCTTATGTTATTCAAATATTTTAAGCCTAAATGCACTTAAATGGAAAGTTTAAACAATGGCGGACCGGACGAGACTCGAACTCGCGACCTCCGCCGTGACAGGGCGGCGTTCTAACCAAACTGAACTACCGGTCCAAAATTTGAAGGGCATTCTAACAGTTCTTACCCTTTAACAAGAAGAGACTTTTTCATATTAATAGAAATTAAAAAATTTCTATTCTTGGATAAGGCTTTTCTGCAACTGCGTCTTTCTCTAAATCAACAAGATAGGCATTTTTATCTTTGGCGAACACCACGGCTTTGTACTCTTCTTCATTTTCAATATGCAGTGCACAACCGCCATCCACTGCATGGCAAGACTGCACCACTCCTTCCGTTAAGAATTTACTTAAGGATGGTCTTCTTAAGGGTTCTTCGTCGTAATGAGGACAACAAACCCCTTTAACAAAACCCAAACAATCCATAACTTTAAGTTCTTCAGACCACGAATCCGTGACGCCCTCTTCAAACCAGCAGATCGCCCCAGCACTGACTCCGCACATGATGACACCTCTTTCATAAGCCTCCTTCAAGATTAGATCCAAACCCCAGTCTTTCCATACGGCCAACATGCTTTTTGTATTTCCTCCTCCAACAAAAATAACATCTTGTTGTTTGATCAGCTCTTCTAGATCCGGGGTTCTTTTAAAGAAATCAAGATGAACCGGAGAACAGTTGAGTTTTGAAAAGGTTGAATAATAATTAACCTTATAAGCTTCGTTATCTCCAGTTGCCGTGGGAATAAAACAGATATTGGGTCTTTCTTTATTAGATTGATCCAAGATGTATTTTTCAATAACCCCTTCTCCGGGGCTTCTTCCAAAACCCCCTCCTCCGATAGCAATAATTTGTTTTTTCATTTAGTGCTAAACTCTAAATCAATCTTGAGGGGAGATGGAATGAATAAATTTATTTACCGATCAGGCTTATGGCTTGGCTTCTTATTTTTAAGTCTAAATTCTTACGCCGAACGTAACTTAGAAAAACTAATTGATAACCATCAAAGTCAATTTGAGGATATTGCTTTAAAAATATGGGACTACGCGGAAGTTGGCTACCAGGAATATAAAAGCTCGGATTTGTTGAAAAGGAAATTATCAGAAGAAGGGTTTGCCATAAAAAGTAACATAGCCAATATACCAACGGCTTTCGTTGCCGAATACGGAGAGGGCCTTCCCGTGATAGCTATTTTAGGAGAATTTGATGCCCTTCCTGGTGTCGCTCAAAGCTCTTCACCCTTTAGAGAATCATATAAAGACAATGCAGCAGGTCATGCCTGTGGACATCATTTATTCGGAGCCGGATCAGCATGGGCATCCGTTGTGATTAAAGAATGGCTGATTGCAAACAATCAAAAAGGGACCGTAAGATTTTATGGCACCCCCGCAGAGGAAGGTGGCTCAGGCAAGGTTTACATGGCTCGAGAAGGAATTTTTAATGATGTTGATGTTATGTTGCACTGGCACCCAGGAAGCACAAGCCATGCGTCTCCAAGAACGTCTAACTCCAATAAGTCAGCTAAGTTTAGTTTTAAAGGCATATCGGCTCATGCAGCGAGCGCTCCCGATAAAGGCCGTTCTGCTTTGGATGGCGTTGAGTCCATGAACATGATGGTCAATATGATGAGGGAACATGTTCCTCAAGAATCTCGTATTCATTACGTAATCACTAAAGGAGGGCTTGCTCCAAACGTAATACCGGACGATGCCGAAGTTTACTATTACGTCAGGCATCCAAAGAGACAAGTGGTAGAAAAACTTTTTGACAGAGTGGTAAAAGCAGCTGAAGGTGCGGCAATAGGCACAGAGACTGACATGACATTTGAGGTAATGCACGGAAACTATTCTTTAATGCCTAACGATACATTGCAAAAAGTCATGAATGAGAAGTTGGTTAATCTTGGCGGCATAACTTACTCTCAAGAAGAGAGGGAATACGCTAAAAGAATTCACAAAACTCTTCTAAATCCCTCGGCAGAGATTGGAGATCAAGAGAATATACTCCCTTACAAACGCAGGCACGGCTACGGATCAACAGACGTTGGAGACGTCAGCTGGCTTGTTCCCACCGCCGGAGCAAGAATAGCAACCTGGGTTCCTGGTACTTCAGCTCACTCTTGGCAGGCCGTAGCAGCAGGTGGAACATCCATTGGTTTAAAAGGCTTGAAATTGGCCGTTCAAGTTTTATCTGAGACGGCTAAAGAAATTTACTTGGATCCATCGATCGCCACGGAAGCCAAGAAAGAATTAGCCAGAGAAGTAGGAATAAATTTTGATTACGTGCCACTTTTAGGTGATAGAGAACCGCCGTTAGATTATCGAAACTAACGTGTTGGATCTTTTCTAATGTGAATGGAGTTAACCGTGGGCAAACATGAAAACGGACACGAAGAGCACTCCTCCTGCAAGGACGCCTAACGAACTTAAAAGAAAATAAACCAGCAGTTTTGTGCATTTAGCCAACAACGATTCTTCTTGATGAACCTGCGTTCCTCTTAAAATTAAGAAAGCCCAATTAACCAAGAACGTAAGTCCGCCAAGAATGAAGATAAGTGTTACTGCGAATGATTCCATAATTTTAGTTTTTTTAGCTCGATGAGCCTTTAACAAAAAATACTATGGTTATATTATAGGTGTTATAGTTAAGTAGTACACCTAAAATAATAATGAACATTATAGAAGTTAAAGGACTGGAAAAAACATACCTCCTTGGAGACATAGAGGTCAATGCTTTAAGAGGAGTCAGCTTTGACATAGAAAAGAGCCAATTTTCTGCCATCATGGGTCCTTCCGGTTCAGGGAAATCAACTTTAATGCACATCATAGGGTGTTTAGATACACCCACAAAAGGCGAATACCTTCTTAACGGAGAGAATGTAGCCAACATGTCAGAGGATCAGCTGGCAAAAATTAGAAACAAAGACATTGGTTTTGTCTTCCAAAAATTTCATTTACTACCGAGAAACACGGCTTTAGAAAACGTTATTTTACCCTTGAAATACGCCAAGGTAGAAAAATCAGAAAGAATCCGTAAAGCTGAAGAAACGCTTAACTTGGTTGGCTTGGGTGACAGAATGAATCACAAACCGTCCGAGCTATCCGGAGGACAGCAACAAAGAGTAGCGATTGCTCGTGCTCTTGTTAACTCCCCTACCATCTTGTTTGCCGACGAGCCTACCGGCAATCTAGATTCAAAAACCGGTAAAGAAGTCATGAGTCTTTTGCACGAACTTAACGGCAAAGGCCAAACAATTGTAGTTATAACCCATGAGAAAGAGATTGCAGATCAAACTGAAAGAACTATCTTCATAAAAGACGGCCTGATTGAATCAGACCTCGTAAATTAAAATGAATAAATTTATAAAACTAGCCCTCATCTCTCCACTGCTTCTTATGACAACAAGTTGTGGAGATAACAAAAAAGATTTTGATTTTTTTACTGTGGAAAAAGTTCAATCGAAGTTTTTAGAACTCATCATTGAAGCTTCCGGTTCTGTCGAGGCAATTTCTTCCATAGAAATTAAATCTAAAGCTTCTGGTGAGATTCTCTACCTTGGAGCTGAAGTGGGCGATACGGTTAAAAAAGGTGATGTGCTTGCCAGAATAGATCAAAGGACCCCGTCAAACACTCTTTCCCAAGCAGAAGCTGATATCGGTGTGTCAAAAGTTAAATTGGACAACGCTTCTTCTCAACTAGAAAGGGGTAAACAGCTCCATGAAGGTAACGGTATTTCAGATAAATCTTTCGAAGACATTCAAGAATTGCATGCTGCGGCTAGAGCGCAATTGGTTAGGGCTGAAGTTTATTTAGAAAATGCAAGAATAGCTTTAGAAGATACCCTTGTTCGATCTCCGGTTACGGGTAAGGTTATTACTAGGCAAGCTGAAGTTGGCACCGTCATCACCTCTCCCACTGCAGCAGTTGGAGGAGGAACCCTGCTGATGAGAATGGCAGACTTGAATAAAGTCAGAGTAAGGTCTTATGTGGATGAAGTTGACATAGGCAAAGTGTCTATTGGTCAAAAGGTTAGTTTGAGAGTTTCTTCTTACAAAGATAAGGAATTTATCGGTTACGTGTCCAAGATAGAACCTCTTGCTAGAGTCGAACAAAACGTCACTACCTTTCCTGTCTTAATAGACATAGACAATAAAGAAAACCTCCTTCTTCTGGGCATGACCACAGAAGTGGAAATCAACGTTCTCAACAACGAAACTGAATTAACCGTTCCCTCTGGCGCCCTTAGAACCAGAAAAAATATCAGGTTTGTTGCTTCTTTACTGGGGATGTCTAAAAGGGAGATTAAGAACTTCTTAGAAGTTAGAGAAAAGAACGAAGGGTTTACGAAATTTATAGTTATAAAAAAAGTTGACGGAAAGCCTGTGCCGGTATGGATTGAAACAGGTGCAACGGATTTTAATAACGTAGAAGTGCTTTCAGGTTTAAAGCTCAATGAAGAGATTTACGTGGTGCCGAGCGATGGACTCATCAAAAATCAAGATGAGTTTAAAGACATGTTAAATCGTAGACGACCTATTTAATGTTAGCTGAAGAATCCTTAAGATCTGCTCTTGATGCGATAAGGGCGAACCTTCTTCGTTCTATTCTTACCGCCTTGGCTATAATTATTGGTACTGCTGCTGTGATTGCTCTTGTCTCAATAGGTGGCAGTGCTCAACAAGCTATTGAAGAATCGATATCTGACATGGGTTCACAAATGCTGTCTGTGGTCCCCGGACAAAAGAAAAGAAACGGCGTCAAATCTGCTTATGTACCTTTAAAACTTACAGATGTAGAAGCGTTAGTAAAAGACAATCAGATCCCCTGGAGGGTTGCTCCAGAAATGAGAGGCAATAAACAGGTAAAATTTAAAACGGAAAATGCAAATTTACAGATAGTCGGAACCACTTCTGATTACTTCCCAATACAAGGGATGGAACTGTCCCAAGGAAGTATTTTCAGTGAGGATGATGAGTACAAAGGAGGAAAGGTTGCCGTCGTGGGATTTGACGTGGCCAATGAACTCAACACCACTAATGATGAGTTGTTGAATAAAAAAATTACCATAGGTAATTCTTCTTTCAGGGTGATCGGCATAACTGAAGCGAAAGGCTCTGGTGGATGGGACAATCCGGATGAAAGAGTCTATGTGCCCGTATTGACTGCCTCGGAAAGAGTCTTTGGACGAATCTGGATTAACATGGTGGTCGTTGAGACCCCTAAAGACATTAAAGTGCCAGCAGTCATGATAGCCATAGAGAGGATTTTAAGAAGAACTCACGATATTAGCCCTGGTGAAAAAAATGATTTCAGAATCGTGGACTGGTCGCAGATAAAAGATATGCAACAAGAAGCCACGGGCATCCTAACAACAATGATTGCTGGCATAGCCAGTATCAGTTTACTCGTTGGAGGGATAGGTGTTATGAATATTATGCTGGTGTCCGTCACCGAGCGAACCAGGGAAATAGGATTAAGAAAAGCACTCGGAGCCACCCAGAAAGACATATTGATTCAATTTATAGTGGAAGCCATTCTCCTTTGCGTTATTGGAGGCCTCATTGGTGTGTTATTGGGTCTGGTGCTCTATTTCTCTATAGCGTCCTATCAAGAATGGCCTATTGTTATATCATTTTCGGCCATCTTCGGGTCGGTTACTTTTTCCGCCATGGTGGGATTATTTTTTGGTATTTGGCCAGCACGAAGAGCGGCTAGACTGGATCCTGCGGTTGCCCTTTTGTACGAATAAAAATTTTTCTAATTACTTTTAAGCACCTTCAAGCGCCAAAGCGCAATAAGAACCACTGCTAATTCAGCCAAGATTACATACCAAAGCATGCTATTCGGCATGCCATCGGCAAATACACTGTAGAAACGACCTATAAGAAAACTTCCAAACACCAATACGTAAATCTTGTACGTAAATCCCATCATCTCAAATCTTAATATAGAGATAAAAGCCATAACTCCTATAACTAAAAAGAGACTGTAGTGTGATCTCACCTCGCTATAAGAAGAGAGTTCATTTAGCCCAAAACCAACAAACCCTGCCGCAACAAGAGGACTGAACAAACCCAGCAAGCCAAAACCCACGTGTTCAAAACCCAAGACAAGTAAAATTATTTTATCAATCAGAGTTACTTTCATAGCTATTTATTTGATTGGCATTTTTTACTGCAATAAAGAACTTGCAACCAATCTTTTTCCCATTTTTTTCTCCAGTTAAAAGATTTATTGCAAGTTTTGCAAATCTTAGAAGGTAAATGCGTTTTTTTATGCATGGTTTACAATGAAATTTAACCGGCTCTGCTAAAAACTTTTGATACTGTTTCTTTCTTAAAACCTCTTTCAACTATTTCAGTTTGATTCAGTCCCTCTGATTTTAGTTCAGCTATCCTATCTAACACAGGGGTTGTGACTTCATCCGAATAATTAGAATTTAGAACTTCAGCTATTTTTCCATCTGCATAATCAGCAATGCCTTGAAAATTAGAATCTTTGACGGCATCTAAAATATGGTTCCAAGCAGTGGTAACTTCTTCTTTAGTCTTGGCTTGTTTCCAAACCTTTCCCCAAAAAATAATCCTTACTGCCTTTGCGCAATCCAATGAGAGATCTGAATCGTTCATTAATTCAGTTACGCCTTTGAAAGATATGGGCAGTCTTTTTATGGTTAATAGCGAGAAGGCTTGTGCTTCCCAAGCCTTTAAGATTTCCCTGGGATTGGTGTTCTTAAAATCGTAATTCATCAATCATTGCCAGCTTGTTCCGCCTTCTGCGTCTAACTCAAAACCTTCCAGTTCAGACATCATGAAATCACATGCATCCTCAGGCCCCAAAGATTCCAACAAGCATTCAGCCAGACCTTTATTAAGAATTTTTTTAATTTCATTGCCTCTTATTAAATAGGTGCCTATGTACCCGCTTTCGATATCCTTAAAGTCTTCAGTCCAACCTTCATCCAAAGGATCGCCCACGCTAAAATAAATGTCGTCCGGTTTCATGTACAGGTGCACAAAAAGCCCTTGATCGGTATCTAAATCAATCTCCGTGTCTGGTTCAAAAACACCCTCTTCCCAATTTTTCATTTGGTAATTATAAATTGCTTAGGCCAATCATAAGAAGCTTAATTTCATAAAATAATTATGTTTATTCTGTTTGCCTTGGTCTATATTAAAAATTATGAAGAAAAACTTATTAGTAACCGGTGCTGCCGGGGGAATAGGATCGGAGATCGCTTCTTACGCGAGCAAACAAGGGTATCGAGTTGGGCTAATCGATTTAGACAATGAAAAACTTAAAGATGCTGAATCAAGAATAGAAAATTCCGTAAGTCTTCCGACGGATATAACCGATGAAGCATCGGTTGATGAGGCATTGGAATTGTTTGGAGAAATACCCGATGCATTAGTTAATTGTGCAGGAATAGTTAGATTCGGTGGCTTGCTGGATCAGGAAGTAAAAGATTTTGAAGATGTAATAAATGTAAATCTATTGGGTTGCTTTATCGTCAGCTGCGCTACTGCGAGACTCATGAAGAAAAAAAAATCCGGCAATATCATTAACATCAGCTCGATCAGTGGCGGTAAACATCCGGCAATACACTCCGGAGCCTATGCGGCTACAAAAGCTGGGGTGGCTATGCTTTCAGAGCAAATGTCTCTGGAATGGGGAAAAGAAGGAATTCGAGTGAATACCGTTTCTCCGGGATTTATCGATTCAGGGATGTCGGCTGATCACTACGTTGATCCTGTTGAGAGAAAAAAAAGAGAAGCCATGGTACCAATCCAAAGAATTGGTACAGCAGAAGATATAGCTAAAGTTGTAATGTTTTTACTGTCCGAGGATTCTTCTTACGTTCATGGAGAAAATATCTTAGTCGATGGTGGGGTCATGAACAGTGTCTTGGCTAATATTGGAAGAGATTAGCTAAAAAATGAAATCATCAAATTCTAACTCCGTATTAATTACTGGAGGTGGTTCGGGTATTGGAGAAGGAACCGCAAAATACCTTGCCAAACAAGGTTCTCGTGTGACCATTTGTGGCCGATCGGAGGACAAGCTTATTAGAGTATCAAATGAAATCGGCAGTTCGTGTCACTACGTTGTTGCAGACATCAACAAAGAGAATGAAAGAGAACGACTTTTGCAAGAAGCAGTAGAGCACGGGAAAGGCCTGAATGCTCTTATAAATTCTGCTGGAAATATGTATCGCGTCCCATTAGAAGACTTAGATGAAAATTCTTTGATGGATATTTTTAAGACCAACGTCATTGCAGGAATGATGCTCTCTAAAGAGTCGCTAAAGCATTTAAAGGAATCAAAAGGATCAATAGTTTTCATCAGTTCTGTCCACACAAAAAGATCTTTCTCGGGGGCTTCGCCTTACGCAGCCACTAAAGGCGCTATTGAGACCTTAACTCAAGTGATGGCATCAGAGCTTGGTGAATTTGGCGTTCGAGTGAATTGCGTTTCACCTGGAGCGGTGATTAGTGAAATTAATATAAGAGCAGGACTCTTTTCAAAAGAAGAGAATTTAGATCGAATGAGCAGATTGGCTCCTGAACATGTTTTAGGAAGAATAGGCACCGCAACAGAAATAGCAGAGGCAATAGCATACCTCATCGAGGCAAAATGGACTTCGGGTGCTATTTTAAGAGTGGATGGAGGATTGAGCCTTGGAAAGATTAAAGATTAAGATAAACGCAAAAGTTTTTTTGCATTATTTGCAAGAAAAGAAGGCGTACTTTTGAGTGAATTTCTATCCGGCTGATCCCAACCCAAAAAATTAGTTCCAAGCACTTGTCTCTCGTTACCCACTATCTCTTCTAGCAGCTTCAAAGAAGCATCTTGATGCACGTGGTTATCAAACCAGATCAGTTTAAGTTGTTTTAGAAACTCTCCTTCTTCTCGAATCCAGTCCGGCGAAGTGTGTCTGTTTTGTGCAGCTAATGCCAACCTGCCTGCAAGGAAAGGTACATTTCCACCTCCGTGACTGATGCAAACATCCAAGGTCGGATGACGGTGAAGAACACCACCGAATATAAGATTACCTAACGCCACCGTTTCGTCATTTGCAAAGCCAACGGTTAAATCCAGGCTAAATGAATCCAGCCTTTTATCTCCATAAGGCCCATTAATCCCTTGGGGAGCTGGATGTATGAAAAGGGGAACATCCAATTCCACACAAGTGCTGTAGAAAGAATCCATTTCTTCATTTCCAAAACCCAGAGGGAAATCAGTGCCTATATAAGCCCCTAAAAAACCTAGATCTTTAACGCATCTTTCAAGCTCTCTCGATGCAGCTTCTGGATCTTGCATAGGCAAAGAGGCAAAGCCACCGAGACGCTTATCATGATCTGATATAACTTTGGCCATGGTGTCATTGTGTAACTTGCAATAATCTATTGCTGCGTTGGCTTCTATAAAATGGAAATAGGTTATGGGATTGGGCGAAATAACTTGGTAATCAATGCCCAAATTATCCATGGCCTGTAAGCGTAAATTTATATCCATAAAAGGGGTATTTTCATACCTAACTCCTTCTAATTTATAGTCGCCCACTCGAAACCAAGGGTGATCTTTATTGCCGCCTATTTCTGGACCTAAATCTTTTATAGTATTTAAAGTTTCTGCAAATACTGCGTGGGCATGAATATCTATTACCTTCATACGGGAGTCTTACCAGTTGCTTCCTTCTTTATCCATAAACTCTTTTATCCAATTGTGATAGTTTTGCACGGCAGGTTCATTTTTACCGTAAACAAAATTATAAGATTCAAGCTTAGAAATATTGGATTGTATTTGAAGTCCCATTTTATAATCTTCATCAACCACAGCTTGCAGGACCATATCACTAAAATCTTGAGTGGTTTTAAGATCTTCTTCACTTTTGGGTTCTGTTGCTGAAAGAATGGTTTGTCTTGTAATGGTAATCTCAGGAGAAGAAGTTGGAAAGATTTGACTAACCAAGCAATGGCCCCCTAAGACGCCCGAAATAGACAGGTTAGGAAATCCTGAATGTATCAAACGAATATTATCCAAAGGCGCATTCCACTCTTCTTCTGGTTTTTGAACAAGATCACTCAAAGATTTTCTACCAAAGGTCAATCTTTGATGAGGTCCGTAAGTGTCCAATACCAATAAATTACCAACGGTGTGCTTGCCTACGGTTTCTCCATGCAATTGATTGTGATGATAAGCCTCCAAATATCCATCAAGCGCAACTTTCCAGCCCGGACCTTCTAATTCTCGCTGATCAAATATATGCCAATCTTTTAAATTTAAAGTTTCCAACTCCAAAGCAAAATCTCCCAACCAATCGTCAATATTAAAATCCACATCGGGAGTCAACATAACCCAAACAAGACCCGCTCTCTCTGAACAATTCAGTTCAATCAATCCAAAATCATCTTTATCTATTTCTCCAAACGTTTTTTCTCCGTACATCCCTACTAACTGACCTTCGTGGTTGTAGGTCCAGGCGTGGTAAGGACAAATGAAGTTTCTTTTTTCTCCTCTTCCTTCTTCACAGACTTGTGATCCTCTGTGTCGACAGACATTTAAAAAAGCTCTCACCTTCATGTCTTGCCCTCTGGTTATCAGAACAGGTGTATCTATTACCTTCATGGCTCTGTGGCTGTTAGGATTTGCAATCTCACTACTAAGGCACAAGGCAAGTGGTAAGTTTTTATATATCTTTTCAACTTCTTTTTCGTAACGCACAGGATCCACATAGGCTTCAATGGAATTAGACATCACCCCTTCTGCCTGGTCAGTGGTCTTATTCTTATAATGCTCAAGAGCTCTCTTGACCAGAGAGATCATTTCTTCTGAGTTGGAACTATTTTTTATCACTTTTGTATTTTTTTTGAAATTCCATCCACGCGGGAATTGATTCAGGAATATCTGCTGCTATTTTTTCATCCCCCATGCTCACCCTCATGGGATCACTCAAACTTTCTAGATAATCTTCTGTTTTTACGTAGTAAAAGAAATTTATTGTTCTTTTAGAAAATTTCCAAGAACCTTCTTCTTTTGAATACAGGTCATCGTATCTCATAGCCGCCAAGCTAGCCACGCCGTCTCGAGTCGTTTCTGCATGACTGTAAACAGTGCCTGAAGCCAAACTGGGATTGGATTCATCCACTTTTATCGTAACGTCATGCGTCCAATGAAAAGAGGGCCCTCTGCTCATGAAGACTTCTTGATACATGTCTATAATATTCTGCCTACCCTTGCTTTTAAGGGATCCGTTGGGAGAATCAAATTCAGCCTCCAATGTAAAAAGTTTTTCTAACGCCACGAGATCTTGCTGATCGCAAGATTCTGCATAACCCGATACCAGTGTTCTAATATCTTCAACTGCCTCAAGTCGCTCTAATCGCGAGAGGATATTTTCTCTCATTAATTTATTTTGCGCGTCCATAATTCAATTTAATTCTTTAAAATTTAGAAGAAGTGCTGGCGGACAATATTTCTATCCAATATCCGTCAGGGTCTTTTATAAATGCCAATCCCTTCATATTGCCATCGTCTGGTTTTTTTACAAATTCAATTCCATGTTTTTCAAAATTCTCCGAGGCCTCATAAACATCAGGTACTGTAATTCCAATGTGTCCAAAGCCTCTGGGATCTGAATTACCATCATGATAGCTGAAAGATTCATCGCTTTCCGTACCCCAATTGTGAGTAAGTTCTAGCATCGCTTTTTGACTAAAAGCATAGGCTGCCCTCTCTTTAGGATCCTCTGGAACAGGGTCATCGCCTTCCCTAAGGTAACCTAAGAAATATAAGCTAAACTCCATGGCAGGAAAATCTAACTTCTTAATCAACGTCATTCCTAATACATCAACGTAAAATGCTAAAGAATCTTTAGGATCTTTAATCCTTAACATCGTCTGGTTGAAAATAAATTGTTCTGTACCTTTTGCTGAAGGTTTTTTGAGTTCTTCCATTTTTTCCCCTTATTTTACTTATATGATCATGAATCCTTGATCAAATTACAAATAAATTTTTATCTCATTACAAGCTTAAAAATTTAAAACGAGGAATACAGCTACTAATATGTTGCATATTCAACATAAAAGGAGCTATATTATTAAGCGTACTTCTATGGAAAAGTACATTTTTTTAACATTTGGGGATAATTATGAGTTTTAGTAAATTAACCATAGGTATTACTTCTATTGTAAGCCTATTAGCGTTTCCAGTTATTACAGTTGCAGAAGATGGAGATTCAGCGAACTTAATCGAAGAAATTACAGTAACAGCGCGTAAAAGAGAGGAAAGTCTTCTTGATATACCTGAGTCTGTTTCTGCTATTTCTGGAGCTGATATCGATCAGCAAAATATTAAGGGACTAGATAAAATTGGATTAGCCATCCCCAACCTTAACCTTGCAATGAGAACAGATGGTTTTCCTAATGTCTCAATTCGAGGTATTGGAGCTTTTGGATTAACACAAGGTGTTGGTTTTTACTTAGATGATGTTCAATTATTTGCTGATGCTTCTTCGCGTTTTGGCGACTTAGAACGTATAGAGGTGTTAAAAGGTCCTCAAGGAACTCTCTACGGCGGAAGCAATATTGGTGGAGCCATTAAATTCGTTAGCAAACGCCCTACCTCAGATGAAAACTCAGGAAGAGTAAAATTTCTAACAGGTGATCAAGGCGTAATGGATTATGAAGGCTCTGTAAACATAGCCAATTCTGAAAATGACTGGGCCATGAGAGCTTTTGTTTTCTCTAGAGACGACGACGGATTTCTAACTAACCCTAATTCAGGAGGTCAGAACCAACCAACTGATGTAGGCGCATATGATGAAATGGGTTACAGATTATCTGTAGCTGGATCACTCTCAGACAATCTTAGTCTTTATGCCTCATACAGGTACAACGAATACAGTGGACCGGTTAACAATTGGGCCAGAGAGATGGGAACGCCTGGAAATTTTGACTATAAACACGTATTAGATACAGGAAGAAACCCTACACACGATAGAGAAACTACAGGTGCGCATTTAGAGCTGACTTGGGAACTGGATGGATTCGATCTTAAATCCATAACATCATCAACAGATACCGAAAGCACTCGTGTAACTGATGTTGATTTGACACCTTTCTGGTTCTTCAACACATACAGACCAGAAGAAATGGATGTAACGACACAAGAAATTAGACTGACTTCCACAAGTGATGGAAATTTACAATGGATTGCAGGTTTTTACACCTCTACGTATGAAAATAAAATGAACTCTTACTTGCATTTTGGACCTGGAATGGTTTTGCCAGATACGGATTATGAAATGCCATTTGAGTTGAGAGATGAAGAGAATACCCACAGAGCTTTTTTCGGAAATATTTCCTATGAAGTTGATGACTGGAGATACGATCTCGGTCTGAGAATTGATAACTGGGAAGAAGATGAAGACAATCTAGACTCTGAAACCAATGGTGGAATTCATTCTTCAAAAACAGATGACAGAGAAGTTTTACCTAGATTTTCAATTACTCGTAATTTAGATAATAACGCAATAATGTACTGGACTTCTTCTAAAGGCTACGAGCCAGGCGGAATAAATGGTAGCGTACCTTTTTCAGACGCTAGTGGTAATAGATTGTTGCAACCTTTTGGAATTGAAGAAGCAACACAACATGAGTTTGGTTGGAAAGGAAGCCTCATGGATGGAAGAGCAACTGCTTCTGTAGCGTATTTTATGATCGACTACAAAGACAGAGCGTTTCAAGTTCTTGCTCCTAACCCTGCCGGACCTGGATTGATTGAATACGTTGCAAACATTGGTGATACAGAACAATCTGGTTTTGAATTTGAATTTGCCGTTAAGGCAACTGATTACTTGCAGCTTTCAATAGCTGGAGGTTGGATTGATGCTGAATGGGATAGCCCTACTGTGCTAGCGGATGGAACTGTCTTAAGTGGCAAAACTCCATCTAACGTAATTGATAATAGTTATTCAATAGCTGCTAATTACGCCAGACCTCTAGATGGCGGTTCTAATTTAACTTTTGATGTGCAATGGAGCCATCAAGGTGAAGGTGAGAGTATGCCTCCTGCCAATCCAATTACCAACCCAAGTTACGATGTTCTAAATATCCAATTAGGTATTTCTAATGGACCTTGGGACTTTATGTTAAATATGGATAACGTAATGGATGAAGACTATTACACGGACCTAGAAAATTTCCCTAACTTTGGACTTGATTCTCCAGATTTTGGGGGCACAGGACCAGCTACAATTGTTATTGGAACTTTTGGTCATCCAAGAGTATATTCAGCTAGCGTAAGTTATAACTTTTAATTAGGAGAAGAAAATGTCTGAAGTAGCCAACCCTGAATACAACCCAAGTGGTGTTGCAGATTGCATAGACACCAATAAGTTGCCTTGGATGCCTCTAACTCAGGTTCCTGGCATGTCTATTAAACCTGCTAGAGCAAGCGGCGAAAGCGGAATTTTTAGCCTCATTTTTAAGCTGGATGCGGGAAGCTCCCTTCCCGCCTCTGTTTATCTTGGAGGTATGGATATGTTGATACTTTCAGGGCAAGCGGAGTATCACCAAGAAGGCTCCCAAAGCATTTTAAACCCTGGGACATGGGGTTTTATATCTGCCAATTCAAGAGTTAATTCTTTCTTAGCAATTGAAGACACTGAAGTTTTAGCTAACTTCCATAGTGGGGTTGCTTTCTTAAAGGAAGATGGGTCTTTGGATTCAATATTCACTGCCCTGGATGTTCTTCAGATGGCTAAGGATGAAAAAGTTCTATTGGTCCCCAACTCTTTAGAAGCTTGCATGGAATTAGAAGGCGAGCAATACAAAGGAAATGGAGAACCTCTGGCCATTGCTAGTGGTAATGCAGGAAAACTTGTTAATGACGTAGTTGATACTTCAAACAACTCAGAAGTGAATCATCCTCATTTTGTAGACACCAGAGAAGTGCCATGGCTAGTTCTGCCAGGCATGGAAGATGTTGGTCTAAAAATTCTGAGAGTAAGTGCAGAAACTGGACACATTTCTTTAATTGTTAGACACAATGGAGTGGCAGATCCCCATACCCATATAGGCGCAAGTGACTTTCTTGTTTTACAAGGACGACTTGGTGTTAGGGCAGGACCACCAGAAGGATATGGTCCTGGAATATGGTTTTATGAGCCGGCTGGTGCCAGACATGACGCAACGCAAAGAGTTACTGATGAAGATCTAATTTATACAGCAAACCTTTACGGTCCTGTTATGTTTGATTCAGGTCCTGGCACTCAGATTGAATCTCTATTGTCTTGGGTGGAATACAAAGCTATGGCGGAAGCAGGTGGAGTTAAATTAGTACCCAGCACAAGACCAGATGATTCAAGCTTATTAGCTTGGGCACCTCTAAAATCGTAATTTAGTAATCAACCTCAAAACAGGCCATAATAAAACTATGGACGGTGATTTTATCTTAAAAAATGCTTCTATCGTGGATGGAAGCGGTGCCTCATCTTATTCTGGTCATGTTCATGTGTCCGGCAATAAGATAGAAGCTATATATGCTGAAGACTCAGAACTATCAGATCAAAAAGCCGAAATTGTAGATATTGCCGGTCAAACGGTAATGCCCGGTTTAATTGATGCTCACTGTCACATAAGTTTTGATGAGCCAGTCTCGAACGACGAACTCTTTTTTCACAGGAGAGAAGGCCTTGCTTCAATAATAGCAGGCACCAATGCCTTAAAAGTTCTTCAATCAGGAGTGACGAGCTTCTTTGATGCTGACAGCTTATACAACGTAGGTGTTGATCTCAGGGACGCCATAGAGAGTGGGATAATTCCCGGACCAAGAATGGCAGTAGGAGGCAATGCGTTATTAACTTCAGCTGGAGGAACGGCAGGCAGATTAATACCGGATGAAGGCAAAAGAGGCTACGGAGCAGTAGTTACCAATAGAGATGAAATAGTTTTAGAGATCAGACGCCAAATTAAGATGGGTGTTGACTGGATAAAAATCCACGTTACCGGAATGGTGCCGAGACAAGATTCTGAAGGCGAGTTGCAAGCGTGGAGTTTTGAAGAACTTAAATTGGCATGTGACACGGCCCATGAGTTAGGCATACCCGTTGTGGGACATTGCAGAGGAGCCGCAAGTTTAAAAGACGCCGTATTGGCTGGCATGGACATGATTCTTCATGGGACTTACATGGACGAAGAAGGATTGGAATTAATGGTAGAAAAGAACGTGCCTCTAGTTCCAACGTTTACATTTCAAGCTAATTTAATTGACTACGCTGACCAAATGGATGCCTCGAAAGACTACAAAGAAATATTTGAGAAAGAAATTCAAGATAACGTTGGGATGTTTAGAAAAGCTTTTGATGCAGGCGTTCCTTTTCTTTGCGGAAGTGAGAGCGGTTTCTCTGTTACACCTTATGGAGATTGGCATTACAGAGAACTAGAAGTCTTCGTTGATAAGTTGGATATGACGCCCCTGGAGGCAATTACTTGTGCTACAAAAAATGCAGCCGTTGCGATGAGAAAGGAGAATGACTTGGGCCTAATTTCTCCTGGTTACAAAGCAGACCTTTTGGTGATAGACGGTGACCCAACAAAAGATGTAACTGTCTTAGGGAAAAAAGAATTAATTAAGTACGTTATTCAAGACGGAAAACAGATTGACTTAACACCAGCACAAGAACGCATTAAGGATCCGGCGGGGTGGAGAATTTCATCTTACTCGGGAAAAATACTTAAGAAATAGTTCTTTCGTTCAACACCATCTAGACTTGAATACCTGGCAAACAAGAAATTAAAGGATGCAAATCTTAAAAGATATTGAAGCGATAGTAGGCACTAAAGGAATTCTTACTGGCAATGATGTTGCTAACAGAAAAGCCGGTATATGGATTGACGAAGGAATCAAGGCAAAAGCCATAGTCAGGCCAAAAAATACAGAAGAGTTGTCAAAAGTTCTTAAGATTTGCAACGAAAAAAAGCAGCCCGTTGTCCCCCATGGTGGTTTAACGGGTCTTGCAGAAGGGGCTATAACTCTAGAGGGTCAAATAGCCATATCAACTGAAAGATTAAACGAGATTGAAACCATAGACACCGTAGGCAGAACAATAACCTTAGGTGCAGGTGTGCAACTGGAGAAAGCTCAAAACAAAGCGGAAGAAAATAACTTGATGCTAGCAGTTGACCTAGGTGCCAGAGGCTCTTGCACTATTGGAGGCAATATATCCACCAATGCCGGAGGCAACATGGTCGTCAAATATGGAATGACCCGAGATTCTGTGCTGGGATTAGAAGCTGTATTGGCTGACGGAAGAATCGTTACGTCATTGAACGAAATGCTAAAAAATAATTCTGGATATGACCTAAAGCAACTCTTTATCGGAACTGAAGGAACTCTGGGTTTTGTGACCAGAGCAGTATTAAGACTCAGGGAGAAACCTAAAAGTACAAACACGGCTTTATTGGCGGTTAATTCTTTTACTCAAGTAACTCAATTTCTTAAACACATAGACAGGGGTCTAGGTGGAAACTTAAGTGCTTTTGAAGTCATGTGGGAAGATTTTTATAAGCAAGTGACAACAGAGCCTGCACTTAACAGCCCTCCTCTGAGCCAAGGTTTTCCTTATTACGTTTTAGTAGAATCAACAGGATCAAACCAACAGAAAGATTCAGAGCATTTTGAAGAATTATTAGAAGAAGCTTTAAATTTAGAAATCATTGAAGATGCAGTCGTATCAAAATCAGATTCTGATCGATCCAATCTTTGGGCAATAAGAGATGACGTGGAGCAGCATTATCAAGACGGTCCGGTAAAAATGTTTGACGTAAGCATGCCAATTTTATCCATGGAAAAGTACATCACTGATGTCCATGAAAAGTTTTCAGAAAATTGGGAGACCTATAAATGCGTTGTTTTTGGTCACTTAGCAGACGGCAATCTCCACGTCGTTTCGGGGGTTGGATCTGATGATGATGAATCCATAAGAAAAATGGAGTCATGCATCTATGATCCTCTAAAATCCATTGGAGGAGCTGTATCTGCTGAGCACGGTATAGGCTTAGAAAAGAAAGATTATCTAGGAATTTCAAGAACGGAAATTGAGATAGATATCATGAGAACTCTTAAAAAAAGTCTTGATCCAAACAACATCTTAAATCCAGGAAAAGTTTTTGATTAGATAACACTAACTTATTTTAATCTAAATACATGAGAGACTTCCCAAATAAAAAAGACGGTTATTCTGCTGTAGCAATTCTGACTTTAGCTCAGATATTTGCTTTTATAGATCGACAAATCCCAGCAATGTTGGTCGAACCAATAAA
The DNA here is from genome assembly GCA_937773605.1 of uncultured SAR86 cluster bacterium. Taxonomy (GTDB): domain Bacteria; phylum Pseudomonadota; class Gammaproteobacteria; order Magnimaribacterales; family Magnimaribacteraceae; genus CAJJAM01. Next base: position 23,459 of record CALJVP010000008.1, read on the forward strand.
GCAGGATTTTGGTCTTTCTGATTCTGAAATTGCTTTACTTGGAGGAGCTGCCTTTTCAATATTCTATGCGGTAATGGCTTTGCCGATTGGTTTTGCAGTTGATAGGTACAATAGAACTCGAGTATTGGGTATAGGTATATTCGTGTGGTCATTCATGACTGCATTGGCGGGTCTCGCTAATTCCTTTGGTAAATTATTTGGAGCCAGAATAGGTGTTGCCGTAGGGGAAGCAGTGATGGCCCCAACAAGCGTGTCTTTGGTAAGTGATTATTTTCCTGAAAACAAGCAAGGAAAGCCAATGGGAATTATCACATCAGGAGTCTACATCGGTATAGGGATTACACTTTTAGGTGGAGGGTTTCTTATTGATTATCTTACGGAGATGGGTGGCTTAACTCTTCCAATTATTGGGTACGTAAAACCCTGGCAGGCAACCTTTATGCTTGTTGGAATACCAGGTTTATTTGTTGCTTTAGGGGCATTTCTATTAAGAGAACCGAAGAGAATTGAAACACTAAGCAATATTGATTTAGAAGCAGAAAAACAAAACGTCTTCCGTCATGTAAAAGACCATCAAAAAACTTTGCTCCCTATGTTTGGCGGTCTTATTTTTATGGCTTTAATATTTTATTCTTTTACCTTCTGGGCTCCGACGATGATGATCAGAACTTACGGTATATCTTTATCAGAAGTTGGTTTTATATTAGGAATAATAACAATAGTAAGCTCAATAACAGGGACGATTTTAGCGGGTTCAGCTGTGGATTTCTTGCGAAACAGAAACTACTCAGATGCACCCGTTAGAGCCGCAATGATTGCAGTTCTCTTAGCGTTACCTCCAGTAGTTTTACTTTCTTTCGTTCAAAGCGAGTTTGCGGCATGGGCCTGTATTGCACTTTATCTCTTGTTCATCAGTTCATTTGCTCCCCTTGGGCTTTTAGCCATAAGCGGAGTCAGTGCCGGGAACGTTAAAGGTCAATTAGCTGCCGTTCACGCATTTTTGATGATGGCTTTTGGATTAAGCCTTGGACCGCAAATAACCGCTTTTTTTACGGATTTTGTTTTTATGAATTCTGACCATCTGAATTGGTCAATCTCTTTAACCGGAGCCATTGTTCTGCCTATATCAGCGTATCTCTTTAAAATATCACTGCCTAAATACGCGGAATCATCCGAAAGAATAAAATATGGACTGAGTTTGGACTAAAGCTCTATAAGCGGTAATTTCTGATAATCCAGAGCTTCCCTAAAAGTGTTGTGGTAATGATGGAGAGCGGGCTCGTTCCTTCCAAAGGTAATTTTATCTATTAATCCTGATCGCATGCCTTTATGAGATGCTGCGGCCACTACGTAGTCCTCATCTCTAATAACCGATCCAAAGCCTTCGCTTCCAATTTCTTCAACGGGCACGCCAAGTCTTTCAAGTTCTTTAAGAACGTCAGAACGGTAGTAAAAAGAGACTTTGGATACACTCTTATGAGGGGAATCTTCTAGAGGGTATTGCCTAACTAAAATTATTCCAAAATTTGAGACATTAAGTATTATGTTTGGAAATAGAAAATAAACAGGAAAAGCGCCTTTGCATATGTGCCAATCTTCTTCTGGTTCTTCTTTCATGCCATCTATGTCTCTCTTGCAAAGAGTTATCCTGGAGTTGCGTTTGAACGTATCAAACATCTGCACATTGCCATGGAAAGATTCAAAAAGAGAATTTTTATGCAACGTGGAAAAATGGTAAGACTCGCCAAAAGTATCTATTGCCAACTTCCAATTCATATCGGTAACGTACTCTGTTTCTTCTTCAAGTTTCAGATCTCCAAAGCCCCAAGAATCAAGTTCTTCCATAAGCTTAGGTCCTAAAAGCGCATTCACATCAATTACGCCTTTTGGATTGGGATGCACCCATAAAAAACCGTACTTCTCTACACTTGGTAATTCTTTTAAACCGTAACAACTTTTGTCGATATGGCCAAAATGGTCCGGTTTTGGAAATCCTATCAATTTCCCTTTATTGTCATAAGTCCAGCCATGAAATGGGCATGAAAATTTACTCTTAAGACCTTTCTTATCATTTTCTACAATCACTGCTCTATGAGCACACACATTAGCAAAGGCTTTAAAGGCACCTGTCTCGTCTCGGGTGGCCAGAACCGGGGCTCCAAAGTCTTCAATTGTTAAGAAGGAACCTGGCTCAGGTAAATCTCCAGACATTCCGATGATCTGAGGATATTCCTCAAAGAACTTATTCTTTTCTTCAGAAAATCTTTCTTCAGAGGTATACGTATCTGCAGGATTTTCTACAATACCTTTCGCATCCACATTGGTTCCTGCATCTAAGTGAGAAATTAACCCTCTCAATAATCTAACTTGCTCTTCTCTTAACATGTCGTTAATTTTACTTCTTTTATTAAAACCAAGTAAACATTATTGCGGGAATTGAAACAGCCACTATTAACACTTCAAGAGGCAGTCCCAATCTCCAATAATCCCCAAATTTATAATTACCAGGACCCATTACCAAGGTATTGCATTGATGCCCTATAGGCGATAAAAATGCACAGCTTGCTCCAACAGCAACCGCCATTAAAAATGGTTCAATTGGATGATTAAGTTGATTGGCAATCGCCATGGAAAGAGGTGCCATTATCACTGCTGTAGCAGCGTTATTAATTAAGTCCGAAACAAACATGGTAATGATCAATAACATCGCCAATAACCAGACAACATTAACATCTATAAAATTCGCAGAAAGAAAAGTTGCTAAAGAGGCAGTTAACCCTGAAGTAGTTAAGGCCTCGCCAATTGGAATCATTGCTCCCAACATCACCACAACAGGCCATTCTATGTGCCTATAGATACCATCGCCCGTTAATAATCTTGATGCTGCAAAAGCTAAAACACAAAGTAAAAAAGCGACAATAATATCTAAAACACCCGTAATGATTAAAACAAGGGAAAAAACAAAAATTGCCAGAGCCTGATAAACTTTAGTCGTATCTCTAATAACATCCAATTCTCTTTGCCAAAGCGGAATGAGGCCTAATAATTCTAGTTTTTCAGCTGCTCTTTCATCGCTACTTCTGGTTGAGAGCAACAAAACATCACCGGATTTAAATAATTCACGAGCCAACCTTCTTCTAAATTTAGAACCTTGCCTCCAGAGGCCTAAAAGAAAAATATCACCGCCAGACAGTCGCATAAAATAGTTAAATTTTCTGCCTATTAAACGAGATCTGGGGGTTATCATGGCTTCTATCTCTCCAAGATCGCCTTCTTTAATATCGTGATTAAAATCCGGATCTATAGATAAACCAAATTCAGTTTGAAGATTGGCAGCATCATCAGGGGATATTTTTAGCACCAGTATCTGAAGAGCGTCAAAAGTCTCAAAGTTGTGAGGTTTTCTTATTCTGCCTTTATCAGAAACAACACCCATCAAAACAGTGTCTGATCCTAGGCTAGCAGTAAGCTTATGAATGCGTTGACCAACCAAAGGACTATCTTCATTAATGGTCATCTCTACCAAGTATTCTTGTATATCAACCAGGGGTCTTTGTAGTCCATTAGGCTCTCTTTGATTCACTAATCTCCATCCCACAACTGTTATAAAAAGAATGCCTAAAAAAGTAATAGGAAGGCCCGCATAAGCAAAATCAAAAAAACCGAAAGCATCAGCGCCTACAACATCATCTCTAATTTCAGAGATGATGATATTTGGAGGAGTGCCAATTTTTGTGTTCATGCCTCCAAGAATTGAAGCAAATGCTAACGGCATTAAAAATTTAGAAGGATTCCATTCTTTTTTCTGTGCTATACCAATCGTTATTGGCAATAGCATTGCCATAGCTCCGATATTGTTCATGAATGAAGAAAGAAAAGCTGCTGTAACAAGTATCAGAACCATAAATTGCGCTTGGCTAGTAACCCTCTTATGAAGAAAATTGCCGATCATGCTGATGAATCCTGATTTTTCTAATCCTTTACTGATCAGTAAAACCAAGGCAACCGTTATGACCGCAGGGTGCCCAAATCCCATAAAAGCTTCTTTTGCAGGAACCAGATCCATCATGACCATAAACGCTAAGGTTATGAGGACTATTCCATCGTAACGCCACCTTCCCCACACCAGAAGACCAAACAACACAGCAAGAATAATGGCCACTTGGCTTTGATCACTTAACGACAAAAAGAACATATTCTTATTCTACATATTATGGATATAGTTATTCAATTACTGAATACGGCCTTTAAGAATAACCGCATGGATATCCTGGGTATGCTTGATGTCGTTTAGAGGGTTGTTGTTTAAAATGACAAGATCCGCAAATTTTCCCACTTCAACTGTTCCCATCTTATCTTCTAAATTAAAAAACTCTGCAGGGGTAATGGTAGCTGCTCTTAAGGCTTGCAAAGGCGTTAAGCCTGACTCCACAAGAAGTTCCAGTTCCTTGTGAAGGCTGAAACCCGGTGTTAAAAAACCAATGGGAGTATCGGTTCCAGCAAGGATCTTAACACCTTGCTTATTGAATAAGCCTACCATCTTCATACTCCAATCTTGGTATGTCTTATAACTGTCATTTAGAGGTTGTTGAGCCATAGACTTAGAGTCCTTCAACCATCTATTTTTAACCACATTAGGAAGAAATTTGTAAGTTTCTTGCCACTGTTCATTGGCAAAAAATCTCTTAGAACCAACCGTATTGATTGTTAGAGTAGGAGTTTGAAAAACATTATTAACTACTAAATGCTCTATGACCTTCATACATCGATCTTCATCAAAATCTTCTATGGATGAATACCTTTGAGCTTGGTGTATCTTCGATCTTAGAGCAGAGCCTGGTATGGATTCTATATTCTCTAACAACAACAACCTTTTCGATAAACCTTCAGTTGAGTCTTTTGTGCAAGCCAGTTCTAAATTTCTGATGTGTTGCATGCCATCAAGACCGTTATCCACTGCCTTAAAGAAATCTATTCCTAAGGGTATGTGACCCGTCACTTTAAGATTTTTTTCTTCGGAGATTTTTAAAAGGTTAATAAAAATTTCTTCAGATAGCATTTCATAGGTTTTTAAAAATGAGACTTCTTGTTCAATGAGATTGTTAACCAAAGCCGTGAGATTTGTGTCTTCATTAATCTCCACTGAAAGTTCTGGGTATCCTGGTTCTGTTCCCTTATAGACACTTGGTGTTCCATCAAGCAATGGTCCTGAATAAAACAACCTTGGTGTTTTTAACGGATTCTTCTTAGCAAAGGCTATGGCCGGTTTCAGCTTCTTAAGTATTGCTCCTGTATCGCGAATACTGGTTATGCCATTCATAAGAAACAAACCGTAAGCAGTTTCATAATCAAGTTCAGGGATGAAAGTTAAATGCACATGGGCATCCCACAGACCCGGGATAACAAATTTATCTCTTCCATCAACGACAACATCATCATCAAGAAGCGCTGTTGTGCCGATATTTGATTTATTAATAGAAACAATTTCGTCTCCATCAATGATTACGGTCATCTCTTCTCTAATAGGGTTTCCTGCATCAATGAGCGTTACATTCTCTATAACCACTCTTTTTGAAGAGAAGATGTCCTGACTTGTCGAAAATAATAAGAGGAAAGCTAAGAAGAAAATAAAATTTTTCATAGGTTAATCGTAATAAGCGGGGGCCAGGTCTATGGTTTGAGATAAATCTAAGCTATGTTCAATCCATAAAGTTGCTTTCTTAGTAGCAATAATATTTTCTATTTTAGACATAGACTCCAATGTTTCCTCAGCGTTAACATTAAAATCAGGAACTGATTTTAATTCGCGAGATTTAACAAAATGATATAAGTCTCCAGATAAAAGCAAAGGGCCAAAGGCCTTCAGATCAAGTAACAAGACCTGGTGGCCTGGTGTGTGACCTGGAGCACTCAATATAGTTACAGAGCCATCTCCAAAAACATCAAAATCACCATTTAGAATTTGACGTTTATTAGATTTCAGTCCTTCGTAAAGACTTAAATCAAATATAGGGGATGGAGAAAAAGCTGCTTCGAATTCTGGCTCTTGCACCAACCATGTGGCTTCTTTAAACATCGTTGCAGCTCCAACATGATCGGAGTGAAGATGAGACAAAGCTATGAAATCTATTTCATCTATTTTGAAATTCATTTTTTCCATTTGCTCAATCAAAGATATTTCATAAGACTGTTCCACACCCGGCCTTGTAATGATCTTTCCTTTTCCTACAAAACTCAGCGGCAAGCCCGCATCCCATAATAAGCTTCCTTGATCATGTTCTATGATGTAACAAGGAACAAACAATTCCCGCACTTCAGTATCTTCATTACTCAGTCCAAAAAAACTAATGTCATCAAACTTGATAAGACCGCAGTCGAATACATACAATTTAAGATTCGGGTCATTCGTGTTAGTTGCGCAACTGCTTATAAGAAAAAGCACTAGAAGTATTTTTAGATGTTTCATATTTTTTGTTAATTAATAGTGAGATTATATTTCTTCAATTATTCTCCCTTCAATTTGAGCAGTGAACGTTTTCTTGTTGGCCAAATATCCTTTTACAACCTCATATATGTTGATTCCAGTATCTTTGGTTTCAAGTCCTTCTTTGAACACCAAGTAACCATCCCCTCCATCTGTTACAAAACTTGAAGAAGCTACGTTATACAATTGATTTTCTTCAATTTTTTTTCCATTAAACCACATATTTATTACATGACTCTCAGGACTAAAAGAATACTTAAAAGATTTAGAAACTTGCAGTATTCCATTGCTTAAACCCGCTGCATGATTAAAAATTTCTTTAATCTGAGAGCCGGTTAGTTTGGTGCTAACCAAAGTATTGGGGAAAGGGAAAGCAGAAATTAAATCACCAAAAGACACATTCCCTTTTTTTATGTCCTGCCTTAAAGCTCCGCTATTAACTACTGCAAAATCAATTGCATCATCGTAATCTTCCATCGCATCTGCAAATAAATTTCCCATGTTTGATTCTCTGCCGTAAGCTCTTGTTAAGTTACTAGCAGTGTATGATATTTTTTCAGAAGCAATGGACTCAACTTCCTTTTGCCAGTATTCAACTACTTCAGACATTCTTTTATCATCTTCAACTTCGTCATCAAAAATTGTTAAAAGTTGATTGTTATGAGAAATAACTTTCTTGCTTTGCTTATCAAAAGAAATCTCCAACTTACCCAGTTCAGTTGTGTAAGCGTTAGTTGAAACTATTAAAGTGTCGTTAACTTTTACGGCATCTGGCGTTCCTGTGTGCGCGTGTCCTGAGACGATGACGTTTATTTCAGGAAATCTTTTGGCCAGCTCTACGTCACTGTTCAATCTTCTCATCACGTCAGTTTTTCCAATGGATGATTGTCTGCCTGGCATACCGTGATGAATTACAACAACTATCATATCCACCTGATCCTTTAATACTGCTAGATGCTTCTCTAGATAAATATTCTCATCTCTGGCTTCCACGCCTTTTATCATTCTAAAATTTATCGTGTCATAAAATGCAAATTTTCCGTGCAGCCCTATCACACCAATATTTAACTCACCTTTTTTAATAATAATGTACGGATTGTTCCAAACAGGCTCGCCAGTCTCTTGAATGAAGATATTGGCATTAAGGATGGGAAACTTTGCTTTATCCATCTGTGTGATCATGTTTTCCCAACCGTAATCAAATTCATGGTTACCAATGCATGCTGCATCTAGGCCCAAATGATTCATTGATTCTATTACTGCCTCTCCTTTTGTTAGAGAGCTCACGTAAGGTCCTGAGAAGTAATCCCCTGCATCAAGGTAGATTGTGTTTTCTTTCTTAGCTTTTTCTTGTTTTACCATGGTTGCAAGATTGGCAAAGCCCCCTACCGGCCTGGATTCACTTATCCAACTCTCCAGGTGAGGCTCAAGATGCGAATGTAAATCATTGGTGTAGAGAATGGTAAGCTCTTCAGTTGCGGCTAAGAGGTTGATGCTTAATAAGCCATACAATGCAGATAGACTTAGTTTTATTTTCATTTAACTAAAAGCTGATCCCATTAACTTTTCAAAGTTTGCTCTGAAAAACTTATCTTTATCTGACTCATTAAATTGAGCAGTGGCTTTTTCAAATCTTCCCATCGGGTTCCTGCCTCCCTCAACATGCGGGTAGTCAGAGGAGAACATAAAGATATCTGAACCTGCTTGTTCTATGACCCAATCAGTTGGCTCTGTGGGGTATGGAGTTACTCTTACTTGTCTGTCCATGTATTCACTCGGTTTTAAGGACAGATCTTGAAGTCTCTTTTCGTGTCTTCCAAATGCTTCAAAGGCAGAATCTAACTGCCTCATGAAACCAGGGACCCAAACCGAACCTAACTCTATGACTCCGATCATCAATGCAGGAAACCGTTCTAAAACTCCATCTAAAATTAACAGCGAGAGAGCCTGCATGGGACCTTGAGATATGGCCATGTAGGAAATGGATCTAAAGTTCTCCTCTCCTCCATGAAAATCTTGTACTGCAGGCAATCCATTTATTGAATGAGATTTAGGCAAGACAAAATCTGCTGTGCCAACATGGAATAAAACAGGGATGTTGGCTTCGACGGCCTGAGACCACACTTTATCTAGTCCCACATGACTTGTAGCATGATCTTTTGGGCAGGCCCAAGGAATCAATAAAGCTTTAGATCCTAACTTGATAGCTTCGGCAGTCGAAGAGGACGCTCTTTCAATATCAGCAAGCGGTATGTATGTGGCAGGAAACAACCGTTCGTCACTTGCGCAAAAATCAGTTTGCGCTCTGTTCGTTGCACTTGCTACTTCGTAAAGAAGGTCAAGATCATTTGAATGCTCTAAGCTTTCTAACCAAACATTTGGCGACGTTGGAAATACTAATTGCGTTTGGACTCCAAGTAAATTTAGTGCTTCAGATCGGTCATCTTTGTTAAAAGAACCTAATGCTTCATAATTTTTTCTTATCATGAGCTCTTTCTCATTTAACTCTCTGTAAGCAGAAGTCTCATGAGAAACCACTAGATCATCAAGCCATTTATCTTCTAAACCTGATCTGCTCTTATTAAAACGATCAACGAACGCATCTTGAACTTTTTTTGACCCATAATCTTTGTACCAATCGGGCAATTCCATGGTGTGCGAATCTGCATCATGCACTATTCTATTTTCTATATAAGGCATAACTTTCCTCGATAAAAATTAATTTCTGATAGGACGTTTCATTTTATAAAAACAATGAAGATAATGTAAATTGCCGGGACTATTCCAAAGACTATCCTGTCTAGCCAAATCTCTATCTTAGTCTTAATAATGGATTTGTCTAAAGCCTCTTTAAGAGATCTGATCTTTAAAAAAGCTCTAAAGAATTTATAAACTGGGTAAAATATATAGAGAAGAGTAATAAAGACAAGAAAGCCTAACAATCCCTCATTGAAGAGTGTGCTCACCAACCCAGCTAAATTTCCTCTTACGTCCCCCATGCCAAAAAGAACAGCAACAAAAAAAGATATAAAAACTAAGGTTAAAACTAAAGTAAAAATCTTCCTTATATTCCCCATGCCTTAAATATACAGTTCTATGAAATTTTTGAAACCCTTAGTTAATATCCTTTCTAATCTTAAACTTAGGTTTAGTAGTTATCATCTAGAAGCTCTTGTACAGATGCTTCATATGAAGATTCAGCTGGCAAAGATTTTATATTCGCCAACTCCTCTAAAACTTCCTCTTTAGTGAACATTTCTTGTATTGGGAAAAGTGTCATTTCTTTTTTCTTGTAAAGTTCACCAAATATAAGATGGAAAACTTGTTCTATGAATTCTTCGTTTTTCATTTAATTTACTCTTAGTTTTTTATTCTTTACCTGACAATCCATATAATCGAAGCAGCTACAATAACCATGAAGAACAATAATATTTTTAAAGAGACTCTATTGAGCAGTTTTCTTAATTTACCTTCGTTGCTTTCTTCTAACTCAACTTCATCTTCTTCTATGTAAGTTTTTGGCAAGCCAGAAGGATAACTTGTGTACCTAAACTCTTTATCATCATCTTTCATAATTCTTTTCCTTATTCAACTTAACCATACGTCTTACTCCTCTTTAAATACAGAGTCTAGAAAACCAATTATTCTATCAATAGCTTGAGGCGCATCTTCGATAAAGTTAGAGCCCAAGAAAAAATTAGAACCAGAATCTAAAAAAGCATGATTACGGTCTTGATACTCCCAGTATGTCGTCTTTTGACCATGAGAATCTAGCTTTTCGATGTATTTTTTTACTGAAGCTGGGCTCGTAACACTGTCTTCTGACCCAACTATAAAATACTGAGGAGGCAACAATTTTTCTGTTTGTTTTGGGATATTGTAAATAGGAGAAACGGCCTTATACATATTTGGATTTATTCTTGCACTATATTGATTCCCAAATACACCCCTGGCTCTTGATTGAGAAACTAACCAAAAAGGATTCTTTAAAGTCTCAAAGCCATCAAGACTAGCTTCATAAATATTAAATGCCCCGTAGCTCAATATTGCTGCCTGGACTGCAAGACCATTTTCTTTTGCAACTTGTTCAGCGGTCTTATTTGGGGGCAGCCAGGTAGGGTTAAATTTAAGACTTTCTTCGTAATTATCTTTTGAACTCAGAGCCTTACCTGAGTTTACAATCATAGCCGATAAATGAGCACCAGCACTGTCACCAGTAACGGCTATCTTTGTCTTATCGCCTCCGTACTTTTCGATGTTATTTTTAATCCATAAAACAGCTCCGAAAGCATCTTCAACAATCTCATCTAGGGTTACTTCATTATTTAAGTCTGACAATAAGCGATAGTTAACATTACAGATAACATATTCACTGTTCGTAGCTAGATATTGTGACATTTGGTCCATTATGGAATTATCATTTATTAACCAACCTCCGCCGTGGAAAATGATTAAGACAGGATTGGTGCTTTTGCTTGATTTGGGTGTGTAGATATCTAAAGTTAAATCCATTCCTTCAGGAGAAGACCAAACTACATCTTCAGCCAATACGTAATTATTAGGATCATTATTTGCTAATGAATCTTCAATATCGGAACAGCCATTAATTACCAGAAAAGTCAGTAAGGCAAAGGTCAGGTTTTTCATGAAAGATCTCTAAATTCTAATCAACTATCACTACCATCTAAAATTATCTGGGGTTAATTTTTTCATATTGGAAACCTAAGTAAGTCCTTGATAGGCTGAACAGGATTGGGTTTATCCTTAATTATATTCTCAGCTGCCAACAAGATGGAACGCTCATGCTCCCCCATAAAATTAGCTATAAAGAAAGCTTCGGAATCTTCTTCGTCTACTAGTGTTGATAATTCTTCGTATTGAGGAAGGTAAATATTTTTTACAGATTGATGTATATTTTCAAATTGTTCTTTAAAAGACATTCCTTTGAAACTCTCTGCTATCTCAAGACCTTGATTTCTTAATGATTTATTCTCTTCGATTGGTAAGCCCAGTTTTACAAGCAAAGGTCTCATTATTGCTTTTCCTTCTGTTTCAAGTTGAAGCATATTACTAAAAATATAACGTTGGTTGTCGTCTTCAGCCATTGAAAGCATGGACTCGAATATCATTTCGCCAGCTTGTTCGCCTAGATAGACTTCCGATAAACATTCTTTAAACTTTTGATTCATATCTATTTATGAGTAATTGAAGATTTACATTTATTAGTTTTTTTATTCTGAAAGATTAATTTGTAATTTTTGAATATTTGACCATCCTAGGGGTATTTGTTGCTGTGGATTGAATACTTTAGGACCATATAATGGATAGGCTTCGGAAGCCTGATTTATCTCTTCTTTGGTTAAATATTCACTTGGGATTAATTCAAATACATCTAGGCCACGAGTGATTTCCGTTCCGTAGATATAGCCATTGTAGTAATAAGCAGACCAGTAACCTCCCGTAATAAGAATATCTTTATCAATTGGACCTCTATCAAAGAATGCTACTTCTTTAGGATTAGAAGAGTCTGTAAAGTCCATCACAGATATTCCTCCCTGGTACCAAGCTTGAACTAAAATATCTTTTCCAGGGACAGGAATTAAGGAGCCATTATGAGCAACACAGTTTTCAGTTTCTAACTGTGGGGCAGGCATTTTATAATGACTTTGAAATTCTAATTTACCGTCAACAATGTCATAAATGGCGTTTGCACCCCAGTCTAATGGATCCCATGCTCTGCAGCGTGCTCGACCACCTCCGCCCCATTCATCAGTAAAAATAACTTTAGTGCCATCATTATTAAAAGTTGCTGAGTGCCAATAAGCAAAACCGACGTCAGTAACAACATCAATTCTTTCAGGGTTATAAGGATCAGTGATGTCAAAAAGAATTCCGTTCCCAGAACACGCCCCAGCAGCTAAGTTTGCTGAAGGGAATACAGTGATATCGTGACATTGATCTGTGCGTCTTGTTTCTTGAGTATCATCACCGTGGTCCCCACCAACCCATAAGCCGCCTAGTGCGCCAGTATCAGGATCTGCAAAAACAGCTGGACTACTTACAATTTTTGATTCGGATGGATTAGATATTGGTATTTCTATTATATCTATGCGAAACAAAGCTGTTCTGCTATCTCCTGCTATGTTTCCTATGCATTCCTCCATTTCTTCTTCATCCCTTACACTTGCAGTACCTGAGTTATAGACAATAATTTTTCCACTTGCTCCAGGACCCGAAACTACAGAATGAGTATGAGATCCTCTACAAGTCTGAACCGCACCAACTTGCTTAGGTTCATAGACGTCAGAAATATCAAAAATTCTTATACCTCTGAACCTATCAGAACTTGCTTCCTTAGAAACCCCTTCCAAACCGCAATTTAAACGACTTCTTGTTTCCTCAACAGACATAATGAGAATGTCTTCAACAATTGAAACATCTCCTTGTCCACCTGGGCAGACTACTGAAGAGAGTAGTTCGGGAATCCCATTAGTATTAATTTCATAAATATTGAAACCATGATAACTGCCTGTGACTAATAAATTATCTCTAAAAGCCATATCAGTATTAGCAAAGCTTAAAATTGGAGAGCGAAGAGACTTAGACAATTCTTCTGTTGTCTTCTCACTATCTTTATCTTCATCGTCTTCTTTAGTTTTTTTTACGCCTTTCGCTTTTGGATTACTTGGATTATAAAATCCTACAGGTTTTTTAAGGGTTTTTACTAATTTCAAATTTTTAATTGCTTCTTCTGCATCAAAAAGTCCTGGAAGTAATCTTGATCTAGGGTCATCCGATAAATTAACTGCAATACCATTCATTCTCTCAATCTCAACACCTTGATCGTTTACTAGATCCGACACGAATTCATTAAGAACAGGATCGTGAGCAGTCCCTGGATATTCTTTTAAATCTTTTACCATTCTCAAAGCACCATCATGGTGGTTGATCATTAATCTCAAAAATAACTTATCAAAATCTGTGCTTTTGGAATTTTCTAGATCTGATAATTCATCAGCAGTTGCCATGCCAGACATACCCATATGATTGTAATGATCTGCATGCATATGAGAAATCTCTTCTTCTCTAGATACTAGCCAATTTTCCATGAAATTAATTTCATCCTCTTGTGAAGTATCAATTCTATTTGCAAGATCAATTATTATTTTATTGTTAGTCCTTTTATCAGCCATATTAGACATCTGAATAGCTTGCTTGTGATGCACGATCATTCCTTGAAGAAAATTTACATCAGCTTTCACATATGAAGTACTTGCTATATTGGTGGCTGTTATGGGATCAATTCTTTTAGATTGTTCTCCGGGAGCACCTGGCAAAATAATAGGATGGGAAGAAGATATATTCTCCTCATTGATTGCGCTGGACTCATCACAGACTACAGACTCGGTATCCACACAAGAATTATCAACCAGATCTGTCTCGTTTGATGGAGAGCAACTACCTAAAATTATGATCAATAATAGGTATAACTTTTTTCTTATGTCTGATGTGTGCATATTGTTCTGGATCTAAACATTTGTATTTTGCATATATTCAACTAAAAAAGAGTAATTGAATAGAATGGTGGGCGATACAAGACTTGAACTTGTAACTTCCACCGTGTAAAGGTGGCACTCTACCAATTGAGTTAATCGCCCAAAATTCGGATCGTGATTATAGTTCAACAACCATGACCATCAAAGAAGTCTTTAGTTGCTTTTATCAAATATAAAACCTTGGTATTCAGCTGCTGTTATTTCTTCTAGTTTCTCTGTATAAACTGGCACTCCTATAAAAGGTAAGAAAGCCTTTGCCTTATCTTCTATATTTGATCCGTTGTACCAAGATTGTGTTGAAGTAAAAATCGTCATGTCGGCGATCTCGTTGACTAATTCCATCCACTCATCCTCCGCCGTCTTCGTAGATTCGATAACAGATTTATTATTTTCTGACATCCAACCAATACAATCCGCTATCCAATTTACGTGCTGCTCAATTGAAGGCATCATATTTGAAAGAACTGAAGGACTTCCTGGTCCGGTAATAGTAAATAGATTAGGAAAATTGCTAACTCCTAAGCCTAAATAAGATTTAGCTCCCTCTTTCCATTGATCTTTTAAATTAACTTCGTTTCTACCAAGAATGTCTAAACTGGTTAGAGCACCTGTCATGGCATCAAAGCCTGTCGCAAGTATTAGAACGTCAATTTCATAATCTTGATCGGCTTCAATGTTATTGGAATTTACGTTTTTTATTGGACTAGCATTCAAGTCTATCAAATGAACATTCTCTCTATTAAAGGTCTGAAAATAACCGGTATCAACGCAAAGTCTTTTGCCTCCTATATGGTATTTGGGGCAGAGTTTTTCAGCTGTTTCTTGATCGCTTACAATTTCTTTAATTTTATTTCTTACAAAATTTGCTGCTACTTCGTTTGAATTAACATCCACAGGTATATCAGCATAACCTCCAAAAAAAGCCAATCCAGAAGTGTTCCAATTTTCTTCAAACTGGGAGTTGACCTCTTCTAGGTCTGACTCACTTATCATTGCTTCATCAGAAAGGCTTGCTAGACCGAAGCCATTTAACGAATTTTCTTTCCTAAATTCGGAGTATCTTGCCTTAACTTGCGCTTCAACATCTTTGTCCATGGGGCCATTATTAGAGGGTATTGAATAATTTGGTGTTCTTTGAAAAACATAAAGGTTTTTAACATCCTTAGCTATCTCAGGGATGGTCTGAATAGATGAGGATCCAGTGCCTATAATTGCAACATTCTTATCAGTAAAGTTTTGTTCTTCACGAGGCCAAGTTGCCGTATGAAGTAATTCTCCTTCAAATGACTCAAGTCCTGGAATTTCGGGTTTGTTAGGGATTGATAAACACCCTGTGGCAAAAATACAAAATTTGGTTACATATTTTTGTCTGTTGGTACTCACGCTCCACAAACAGCTGTCTTCATTAAATTTGGCTTGAATAACCTCTTCCTCGAAGTTTATATAATCTTTAAGATCAAATTTATCAGCTACGTGGTTGAGATATTCCAGTATTTCAGGCCCAGCTGAATATTTTTCACTCCAGTTCCACTCTTGTTGCAGTTCCTCATCAAATTGATAGGAATACTCCAATGATGGAATATCACATCTGGCACCAGGGTATCTGTTCCAGTTCCAAGTTCCTCCCAGTTCATCTGATTTTTCTATCACTAAGACTGATAGACCCATATTTTTGAGTTTATAAAACATAAACAATCCAGAAACACCTGCTCCAACTATTACTGCATCATATTTAGTTTCTTCGTTGGTCATAAAAACTCTCCACTTTTTTTTAATTATGTATTGCTTTCAAGAACTATGCAATTGGTCTAAAAACATATGAATACCCAATTAAACAATGCAAGAAATGCTAAAAATAGGTAATGTACTTATCGATATGAACTTTCTGAACCCTTCTTTGATTTTAATTCTGGCTGTCTTTAGTTTTAACAACATTTTTGCGTCAGAAAGCCAATATGAAAGCTTTCAAAAAAAAATAGAAATTCCTTCGGCAGCTTCTTTGCCGATTAAAGATATTAAAGCAGACTATTGCATAAAAAAACCTAAAGCTGGGAGGTCTTCTTTCAATTGCGAAGGGCTAAGTTTTGTATTGAATGTCCCAGTTATATGCCTTACTAAATCATGCGGACTAATTGTAGATGTCCATGGCTGGAGAATGGATGCCAGAATACAAGACCGCAATACCAGGCTAACGCAACTAGGTGGTGAAAAAGGATATATCGTCTTAAACCCACAAGCGAAAAAATCAACAACAGGAAGATCTTGGACTCCTAAGGATGACAAGAAAGTTCTTGCTGTCATCAATAGTGTAGAAAAAGTTTTCCAAGTGATGGAAGAAAGGGTTCATTTCACAGGTTTCTCTCAAGGAGCCCTTATGACTTGGAGATTTGTTTGTAAGTACTCTGAAAAGTTTGGATCTGTTGCACCCATTGCGCATGGTGCTGGAACTTACATTAGTTCTGCAAGGCCTCTTAAGATTAAAGTCATGGATAATTGCTTTGGAACAAATGAATTAGATATTTTGTATGCCCATGGAAGCAAAGATAAGTTGGTACACTTTAGTGGAGCAATAAATACAGTAAAAAAAATTGGCAGTGAATGGCAACTAGCTAACGCTAAAATTATTTCAGAAGATGAAAATCATAAACGAATTCAATTTAGTAACTCAAAAGGAACTAAATTGGAATTTCTCAGCTACGATTGGATTTCTCAATATGAATCCGGCCATTGCTTTCCTGGAGTAAAGAGTTATCTCGGATGTGGAGAAAACAACCCGTTAAATTGGGGCGAAGAAGTTCTTAAATTTTTTATAGATAACCCAAAGGTAAATTCAAGTTAAGTTTTCCTCAAAAAACCATCTTCTTCAGCAAGCATCTCCGCTCTCAATTTTAAATACTTAGCGAGAACTAAATTATCAATCCCTAGAGACTGGTCTTTGGCCTTAGCCCATAAATCAGGAAGAACATCTTCTTTCTTAAGTTCGGCAACAACTATTCCAATATGAAATCTATTAGCTTTAATCAAAATTTAAATAAGTATAAGTTTAGGTCTATGCAAAAGTTTCCTAAGTGGTAATATCAGTACCTAAATATTACCGTTTAAATAAAACAAGGTATCCAACTAACCATTAAAAAGACAATTATAAATCAAGTCATGAAAAACTCCCTACTATCTTCACCATTAAAATCAGATATCGATAATAAATCTGAAGAATTCGCAAACTACAAAGCAGCCATGTTGGAGAAGCTGGATGGGATTGAAGATCTATTGGACTACGTTGAACTTGGCGGTGGAATGCATCATCACGAAAGACTTGCTGCCAGAGGGAAAATGCCCGTAAGAGAAAGAATTGCTAATTTCCTTGATCCTGACACACCCTTTTTAGAAATAAGCTCTTTAGCAGCGTATGCCTCAGACTATCCTGTTGGTGGTGGTTGTGTTGCAGGAATAGGCATTGTTGCAGGGACTGAAGTGGTTATATTTGCCAATGACCCTACCGTTTTAGCAGGCGCAATGCATGCTTATTCAGGAAAGAAATGGACCAGGGCGATGGAGATATCTAGAGTTAATAAAATACCTTATGTGCAATTTGTTGAATCTGCTGGTGGGGATCTCAGGATGGGTGGAGGAAAAGGTAAAAGCAAGACTAGAGGCACCATCCTTGGTGCGGGACATTTTGCAGAGTCCGGCAGAACCTTTTACGACGTCACTGAACTTTCAAAATTAAGAATACCAACTATATCAATCGTATTTGGTTCCTCTACTGCCGGAGGTGCTTATCAACCAGGCATGTCAGATTACAATATATTTATTAAGAAACAGTCCAAAGTTTTTCTAGGCGGTCCTCCCCTTGTAAAAATGGCAACTGGTGAAGAATCCGACGATGAAACTCTGGGCGGCGGACAGATGCACGCTGAAAAATCTGG
>CALJVP010000009.1 GCA_937773605.1 uncultured SAR86 cluster bacterium
CCAAGTAAAGTCCAGGCTTGCGAAGTTCCAGCTTCTTTCGCTAGAAATCTCATCGTATTTGCAGGACTACTTCGACCCCTTCTTCCGATCATAATCTCTCCCAACATGATGGGTATTCCAATTACAAAGATACAAGCTAAGTAAATGAGAACAAACGCTCCTCCGCCATTATCACCTGCCATATAAGGAAACTTCCAAATATTTCCAAGTCCAACAGCTGAACCAGTTGCTGCAAGTATGAAAGTCCATCTACTAGACCAAGTTCCGTGAATTGATTTTCTTTGTTCAGTCATAATTTATATAGCTTTAAAGGTTCTGAATACGGATTTAACCAATAAGCTAACATAACCATAATACAAATACACAACATAACTGTAATTCTGTTAATCAGACCTAAATACCAAGGCGGAAATTTTTGATTAAGCTCTGCAGGAAAAGGGTATTTATTTAAAAGTAAAACTCCAAATAACATTAATCCTAATCCCCAGACGGGGTTTAAATAATAACTCAAAAAGAAACTTAGGAGAGCAATTAAAATTAGATTAGATATTAAAAATAGCATCGAAGGCTTGAAGCTAGCTAGTAAGCTTTTTTTCATTAAGGAAGAAATATAACCTGCTATAAAGAATAAGAATAGGCAACACACCAATTGGAATGAATGAGCAATAAGTAGTGCATAAGAGTCTTTAGCGAACCAAACCGCAGCGGTAAGACCCACAATAGACAACATCCAAACGTAAGCAATTCTTTCATTGAGATTCTTTAATTGATGGTCATCATTCATTGTTGATAGAATTTTATAGTTACTAGGGTTTATACTCTAAACGTGGCAAAACAAAAAAAGAAGTCTATAAATACCATTGCTGACAACAGGAGAGCAAGATTTAACTTTGAGCTTAAAGAAAAATATGAAGCTGGAGTTTCTCTTGAAGGCTGGGAAGCAAAAAGCATTAGAGAAGATAAAGCTCAAATCGCCGAATCCTATGTTTTACTAAAAGACGGAGAAGCCTGGTTAATTGGTTGTTATGTAAACCCTCTAAAGAATAGCAATCAAGAAATGGACCCAGCAAGATCTAGAAAACTTTTACTCAACAAAAAAGAGCTAGCAGAGATCTTTCGAGCAACTCAGCAAAAAGGCCTGACTTGCATACCTACCAAGCTATTTTGGAAGAAAGAGCTAGTAAAATGTGAAATTGCCTTGGCAAGTGGAAGAAAATCTCAAGATAAAAGAGAAAATATAAAATCGAGAGACTGGGACAGACAAAAGGCTAAAGAATTGAGAGAAAGAACTAAAAATTAGTGAACTTCAGCTTAGGAAGGTATAATTCTCAAGCTTTTTTGGGGGCGAACTGGCTTCGACAGCAGATACAAACCCTCAGGTGCATGTCGAGAAGGTAGTGATTCTCGTAAATCAATTACTGCAAACTTGTTAGTTGGCGAAAACGCAGACTACGCACTAGCCGCTTAATTGGCTAGCTGTCCTTACCTGGTATCCGTGCCATTGTACTGACAGTCGACTTCACGGATTGCAGAAATTGCTCTTCTCATTGGTAATTTCTTAAGAATAAATTGAGATCGTCTTTTAAACCCTGTTTATCGGGTCTTTAAAGATAAAATTAATAGATAAAACTAAACATGTAGATCTTGTGGCAGAGTACTGATGGACGCGGGTTCAATTCCCGCCGCCTCCACCAAGCTATTTCTCAAAAAACTTAATCTTTTACCGTTATGGTTTTCCTGTTCCTGGCACTTCAACTTTAATTGTTTCAATCTTTCCGGATTTTTCTCTCAGTGCGGCATCTGGATCCACACCTGAAGCTTTAGAAGTGCAAATAAAGAGGGTTTTTAAATCGTCACCTCCTAGCATACAAGCGAAGGCATTTGTCTCTACCGGTATTCGGTCCAATATTTCTCCACCTTCTTTGACTCTTATCACTTCAGCCGTAGCAGGAGAAGCAACCCATATGGCACCTTCAGCATCCAAACACATTCCATCCGGTATAGGGACGTTGCCTTCATTAGCATCCAATGTGAAATCAGCCCAGACCCTTCTGTTTGATAGAGTTGCATCTTTATTGATATCAAAAGAGGTCAAACGTGCGGCATAGGTTTCTCCAACTATAAGTGTTTTTCCATCAGGAGTGATGACAGCTCCATTTGGGAACAGTAAATTATCTGCAGCAACACATGGGTCTTCACCAGGACGAACTAGAATCAAATTAGCTGGCTTTATCTCTTCTCCAGAATAAGTATTAAAGCCAAAGTTTCCTATATATGCATTTCCGTAATCATCAACTACCATATCATTGCAATGAAAACCTGCTAAATCAGATAGATCAGCAACTTCAGATAAAGTATTGTCAATGAAGCCAAGGAGCTTCTTATCTTTCATTGAAACTATTAACATAGTTCCATCAGGCATCCACCCTAAGCCAGACGGCTGTCCTGGGACCTCTGTAATTACTTCAGAATTGCCATCCATGTCCAACGAAAAAACCTTATGGCTATAAAAATCTGAAAAATAGAACTTCCCTTCATGCCACCTAGGACCTTCTCCAAAAGTTAATCCATCCATTAATGTACTAGTTTTGTTTGCCATCTTTCACCTCAATTAATTATATTCATTAAAATGGAAGCTATCTAACTCTTCAATAACTCTTTGAGGGGTTATGTAACATAAACATTTCTTAAATTTTCCTTCTTTGTGACCGTGATCTTCACAGAATGCTTCGCTTCCGTCTCTACAAATTACCTTAGATTTTCTTGACCAAGGCTTCCAGTTAACTGCACTGGTTGGTCCAAATAATGTGATTGATGGAGTGTCAACTGCTGCCGATATATGGGATGCAACTGAATCCAACCCTATAAAAAAATCAGCTTTTTTAATAATAGCAGCCAGTTCCAATAAAGAGGTCTGTCCTCCAATATTAATCGGTCTTGAATTAGCATTAGCTTCTAAATAATTAACATAGTCAACTTCGAAACTATCGGGCGCTGAACTTATCAGAACTTTTATACCTTTTGATTCCAGCTCATCTATTAACACAATAAAATTTTCTTTCGTCCAAAGCTTCACCTCTCTCCTGGATATGGGGTGAACAACACAGAATTTAGTAGGAGACCCCTTGGATTTTAGAATCTCAGTGGCTTTAATTTCTGTTTTTCTGCTTAGGGGCAAGTCTAACGAAGGGTTTGTTGATATTTTTATATCGAAAACATTCAAAGCGCTAAGATTTCTGTCAACAATATGATTATCACCTGCTTCTGGAAAGATTGTAGTAAAAGAGTTAACCCACAAAAAGCCCTCTCTTTTCTTATCCGAAACCGCTGCTGTTTTTGCCCCCATCATAGAAATAGACAACAGAGCCAATCTCCATTGTGTTGTTAAGAAAAAACCAAAGTCGTACTTAGATCTATTTAATCTTCGAATTAAAGAAAATTCAGAACTTATTTTTTGCCAAAGACTCAGGCCCTCTGAAGTCTTTATTTCAATAATTTCATTGATAAATTGATTGCCCTCAAAGAGAGAAGCTGTTCCTTCGAATACCAATAAATCTATAATAGCATTTGGATAATTTGCTTTTAGATCGTCAATCATGGGTTTGGTGAGCAATACGTCTCCATGAAATCGAAGAATAACTATTAAAAATTTTTTATTTCCTAGTTTCATTAATAACTCAACTCGCTTGACACTAAGCTCTACAGACTGCATTATGCGCGGCTCTTAGAGATACACAAGCATATGGCAAATATTAAATCAGCAATTAAAAGAGCAAGGCAAAACGTAAAAAGGAATGCTCACAAAAGTACACAAAGATCTGCTGCCAGAACAGCAGTTAAAGCAGTAGAAACTGCTGTTGAAGCTAAAGATAAAGAGCTTGCCAAAGGAGCCTTCAAAAATGCAGAAAGCGCCCTAGACAGTATGGCAAGTAAAAAAGTTATTCATAAGAATAAAGCTGCGAGAATAAAATCTCGCCTAAACAAGAAAGTAAAGACTCTTTAACTCAATATTAAATTATTCCGATGGATTATTTCCTCATCGGCTGCCTGGTCTAGTTTTTCTAATAGTTGGGAAGAATTCAGCCCTTTTACTAAGTTTATATCCTCAGAATTAAGGTTGGTTAAGCCTTTGGCTATCTCATTGCCATTTTCGTCTTCGCATATAATCAGAGCTCCTCTATCAAAGTTTCCCGAAACACCGGTTATACCAGCAGCTAAAAGACTGCTTCCTTTCTTATTGATGGCTGCCACAGCACCTTTATCTAAATATACCGATCCTGCAGGTAACCCCAAAGAGGCAATCCAAGTTTTTCTTGATCGAAGCTGTGACCTCTGACTCAGTAAAATTGTGCCTACCTTTTCATCATTGAATATATCTTTAAGAGTGTTATTTTGACGGCCATCAGCAACCCAAGTTTTTGCACCTGAATCTAGAGCTATTCTTGAAGCTTTAATTTTAGTTTTCATTCCTCCTCTTCCTACTCTACCGGATGAACTTCCAAGCTGTGAAGATAGATCAACAGAAGGGTCATCTAGGTCTATTTCAGATAGCAATACAACATCAGAGTCCTGTGTTGGATCACCAGAGCAAATTCCAATTTGATCGGTCAACATAATAAATTTATCGGCACTTACTAGGCCTACCAATGCGCCTGCTAAAGTATCATTATCTCCAAAAGATATTTCCTCAGTGGCAACACTATCATTTTCATTAACAATTGGAATTACGTTAAGTTCAAGCAATGTCTCTAAGCTCCTTCTCGCATTGAGGTATCGTTTGCGGTTACTTATATCATCGTGACTGATTAAAACTTGAGCTGCCTTAAGACCAAATTTATCAAACTCTTTTTGATATGCATTCACTAGGCCCATTTGTCCTATGGCTGCTGCTGCTTGCAACAAATGCAATGTTGAAGGTCTTTCTCTTAAGTTAAGTTCTTGCATTCCTTTAGCCACAGCTCCTGAAGAAACTACAATAACCTCTATATCTTTTTTAATTAAATAGTTTACTTGCGCAACTAAGCTTTCCACAAAAAGACTGTTTATTCCGCTTTCTATTCCGGCAACCAAGCTACTGCCTGCCTTAATTACCCATCTTTCTTTCTTATTTTTCATCTAGCTTTTCTAAATACCTTCCTACTTCAATCATCAGCTCTTTAGTTCCTTTTGTTTGCATGGCAGAAATAGAATAGATATTGGTTTCACTTCCAAAATAATCAATTAATTGGTCGGTTATAAACTCTCTATCTTCCTCAGATATTAAATCAATTTTATTTAAAACCAACCATCTTACTCTTCTTGATAAATCTGCATCAAATTCCTTCAGCTCATTTAAGAGGTCCTCAATCTCAACTATTATCTCTTCCGTTGTCTTGTCGTAAACATCTACCATTTGTAAAATTATTCTTGTTCTTGATAAATGCCTTAGGAATTGAAGACCAAGACCGACCCCCTTAGAAGCACCGGATATAAGACCAGGTATATCAGAGATAACAAAGCTTCTATAAGAAGAGAAATCAACCACTCCCAAGCTAGGATACAGGGTCGTAAAGGCATAATCCGCTATCTTAGGTTTGGCACTAGACACTGCATTCACTAAAGAAGACTTACCTGCGTTTGGTTTTCCTAACAAACCAACATCCGCTAGCAATCTTAACTCTAACTTTAATTCTTTAAATTCACCCTCTACGCCTTCGGTTATTTTGGTCGGAGATCTGTTTGTTGAGCTTTTAAATCTAAGATTTCCTAGACCTCCTTTGCCCCCTTTGGTAATGATAATTTCACTACTATCAACATCAAGATCAGCAACTAACTCTTCAGTGTTGACGTCATAGATCATAGTTCCGCAGGGTACGTCTATAACTAGATCTGATCCACCAATACCGGTTTTATGCTGGCTTTTTCCTTTTGAACCATTTTCAGCGTTAAAAATCTTTTGAAACCTAAATTTTGAAAGAGTGTTTAAACCATTTGTGGCTCTTAATATTACATCTCCGCCAGACCCCCCGTCCCCTCCGTCAGGCCCTCCTCGAGGAATATTCTTTAAGCGCCTAAAGCTTGAACAGCCATTTCCGCCATTTCCTGCAAAAACGTCAATACGGACTTCATCAATGAAATTCATTGAAAATTATTTTGAATAATGAAAAGAAAATCTAAAGAGGCTCTACGTTAACAAATTGCCTTAACTTCGGGCCTTTCTTTATAAATGAGACTTTACCAGGAATTTTTGAAAAAAGCGTATGATCGGTTCCACATCCAACGTTTTTACCAGGATGAAATTTAGTTCCTCTTTGCCTCACAATAATGGATCCAGAAGTGACCTCTTGTCCTCCAAAAGCCTTTACTCCTAGTCTCTTGGAGTTGGAATCTCTTCCGTTCCTACTACTTCCACCTGCTTTTTTATGTGCCATCTTTTTACCTCTAGTGCTAAGAACTAATGGATTCTATAAGAATCTCTGTAAAGTTCTGTCTGTGACCATAAGTTCTTCTATAGTCTTTTCTGCGTTTCATCTTGAATATCTTAACTTTTTTTGATTTACCGTGACCTATAAGCTTAGCTGTCACTTTGGCATTTTCAACAAAAGGGTTACCTAACTTCGAAGCGCTTCCGTCGGAGATCATTAAAACTTTATCAAATTCGATTGCAGCACCCTCTTCACCAGGCAATAGTTCAACCTTTAGTTGATCGCCTTCGCTTACAGTGTGTTGCTTTCCTCCGCTTTCAATTACGGCAAACATATTCTTCTCCAAATCAGGAAATTAAGGATGGGCACTATACGAAAAAGATGAAGAATCCGCAATAAAAGAATCAAATACATCTGTACTTACTTTAAAATAGACACTACATGAAAATGAAAATTAATGATGCCGTTTCTTCTGAGATAAAAGATTTAGAAGATTCGCTTATAAGATCAATAAATTCTGATATAGGCCTAGCAACAGAGGTTAGCTCTCATTTGGTTAATGCTGGAGGAAAAAGGATAAGACCGTTAATTTGCATATTAACGGCAAAGGCCTTTGGCTACTCAGGAAAAGAGCTCATCCAACTTGCTAGTGCAATTGAACTATTACACACAGCTACCTTGATCCATGACGACGTGGTTGATGAAAGTATTTCCAGAAGGGGCAAAGAAAGCATTCACAGAAAATGGGATAATGCCCATGGCGTTCTAGTAGGAGATTTTGTCTACTCTAAGGCCTTTCAATTAATGGCTGGTTTAAAAGATTCTCAAATAATTAAGATTCTTGCAGATTCAACAAACATTATTTCAGAGGGAGAAGTCTTACAATTGTCCTTAAAATCTAAAGAGCTGATTTCAGAAGATGATTATTTTGAGATTATAGGAAGAAAAACAGCTGAACTCTTTAAGGCTTCTTCTAGAAGTGCTGCTGTATTATCTGAAGCTTCGCATGAGGAAGTAGAATCAGCAGGAGATTTTGCTTATTCCTTAGGAATCGCCTTTCAGATACAAGATGATTTACTGGATTATTTTGGTAATGAAAAAGTTACCGGGAAAAAAATTGGCAAAGATTTTCTAGAGGGGAAAATAACTTTACCTCTTTTACGTGCTATCAAACTAGCTTCTGAAGAAAATAAAAAAACTATATTTAAATTAATGGAGAAGAAAAATTCATCTGACTTACTCCAAATTATAGAAATTATTAAATCTTCAGGTGCGTTAGAAGGAGTTCAGAAAACCTGTGATTCTTATATAGATAATTGTTTTACTAAGCTCAACTTCTTCCCTGATTCTATTTACAAAACACAACTCTTAAATATAGTTAGGGATATAAAAGTAAGAGATGCTTGAGCAGATTACGAAGCTTGTTTGTTGTATGATAAGCATATTCTGACGAAGTGAGATCTTAATGAAGGCATTTTCACCACAAAAAAGTTACGAAAAAAATGAGATACTTGATTGCGCTGAAGGCAATCTTTTCGGACCAACCAACGGGAGACTCCCTACCCCGAACATGCTTATGTTTGATAGGATTACGGAAATTGATAACGGCAATGGTAAATATAACAAAGGAAGAATCCTTGCTGAACTTGATATAGATCCTAGTCTGTGGTTTTTTGATTGTCATTTTAAAGGGGATCCCGTAATGCCTGGATGTCTAGGACTTGATGCAATGTGGCAACTTATTGGTTTCTATCTTTGCTGGTTAGGTAAACCAGGAAAAGGAAGAGCTTTAGGTTCTTCAGAAGTTAAGTTTTTTGGCCAAGTTCTCCCTACAGCAAAAAAAGTTACCTTTGAAATAAATATGAAGAGAGTCATCAACCTCGATCTTACTGTAGGTATTGGCGAAGGCTCTATGTCAGTGGATGGAAGAGAAATATATACGGCTAAAGGTTTAAAAGTCGGTTTATTTGAAGATACGTCTTCGTTTTAAAAATGAAAAAAGTAGTTGTCACAGGGTTTGGTATTGTTTCTAGCTTAGGGAATAACACTCAAGAAGTTACTAATTCACTTCGCTCTTTATCGTCAGGAATAACCACAAATGAGATTAATAAGGAAATGGGGTTAAGAAGTCACATATCTGGTTCAATTAAAAACTTAAATCTAAAAGAAAGCATTGATAGGAAGATCTATAGGTTTATGGGAGAGGCAGCAGCTTATGCATACATAAGCACAAAGGAGGCAATACAAGATGCAAACCTACCAGACGAGATATTGTCTAATGACAGGACAGGAATAATTATGGGATCTGGAGGTAATTCTTCAGAAGATACTATAGATTCAGCTGATATTTTAAGAACTAAAGGGCTCAAAAGAATTGGCCCTTACAGGGTAACTAAAGCAATGGGCAGCACTGTGTCGGCTAACTTAGCAACTTCTTTTGGTATCAAAGGAGTCAATTATTCTATCTCCTCTGCCTGCTCCACAAGCGCCCACTGTATTGGTACAGGCATGGAACAAATACAATTAGGAAAACAAGACGTTATGATCGTAGGCGGTGGAGAAGCTGAACATTGGGGAACAACCAGTCTTTTTGATGCCATGGGTGCCCTTTCAACTAAATACAACGATGAACCTGAGAAGGCTTCTAGAGCATTTGATCAAGATAGAGATGGGTTTGTAATTGCAGGTGGTGGAGGAACTCTAATTCTCGAATCAGAAGAGCACGCTACCAAAAGAGGAGCACATATTTATGCCGAACTCTCAGGTTACGCAGCTACATCAGATGGACAAGATATGGTCAGCCCTTCCGGAGAAGGTGCAAGAAATTGTATGCAAATAGCCCTTACGATGAGCGGCAATAAAAAGATAGACTACATCAATGCCCATGGAACCAGTACTCCTGCGGGTGACCTTACGGAGTTGCAAGCAATAAAATCTGTTTTTAAAGAAGATATTCCTTACATCAGTTCAACTAAATCACTGTCTGGGCATTCCCTTGGTGCTGCAGGGGTTCATGAAGCTATCTATTGCTTAGTTATGGTTAAAGAAGGATTCTTGGTTGGCTCCGTTAACATAGAAAAAATTACAGAAGGGGCTGAAGAATTTCCAATACTTCAAAAAAATAAAGACTTAGAAGTTAATTCTGTTTTGAGCAACAGCTTTGGTTTTGGGGGCACTAATGCCTCATTAATATTTAAAAAATACTAAAAAGGAATATCATCATCAGTTATGCCGCTGTCTGGTACTTCGGATATTTCTTCTCCGCCAGGCTTAGTGCTTTTTTCATAACCATCAGAACTGGAACCTCTACTGTCTAGGAATTGCATGTCCCGGCCAATCACCTCAGTGGTATAGCGAGTTTGGCCGTCTTGTTCCCACTTCCTTGTCTGGAGCTGACCTTCAATATAAATCTTTGAGCCTTTCTTGAGGTACTCTCCTGCTATCTCAGCTAAACGCCTCCAAAGAACAACTCTATGCCATTCTGTTTTTTCTTGGTCCGTGCCAGTATCTTTGTCTTTCCAAGATTCAGAAGTAGCTAGACTTAACGTAGTTACAGCCGCACCGCCAGCGGTGTATTTAATTTCTGGATCTTGACCTAAATTACCCACCAGGATAACTTTATTAATTCCACTTCTTGCCATATCAATTTTGTATCTTATTTAAGTTAAATGTATCAACAAGGATTATAATCAGTTTTCTGAGGTTAAGGTCTAAAACATTTAATTTTCTTCATAAATGAAACATATAAAAGTTCGCGGAGCCAGACAACATAATCTAAAAAATATAAATGTAGATCTCCCTCGAGATCAGATTGTGGTCATAACTGGTCTTTCTGGATCAGGAAAATCTTCCCTTGCCTTCGATACTCTTTATGCAGAAGGCCAAAGAAGGTATGTAGAGTCTCTTTCATCTTATGCCAGACAATTCCTGTCAATGATGGAAAAGCCCGATGTTGATCATATTGAAGGGTTATCGCCGGCTATATCAATAGAACAAAAAACTACTTCGCACAATCCTAGATCAACTGTTGGGACGGTTACTGAGATTTATGACTACTTGAGATTATTGTTTGCTAGGGCTGGAACACCAAAATGTCCTGATCATAATATTTCTTTAGAAGGTCAAAGTGTAAATCAGATATGTGACCAGGTAATGAAGACTCCAAAGGAAGCTGTGATTGCAATTTTAGCTCCTTTAATCAACGAACAAAAAGGTGAACATCTTCATGTTTTTGAAGAGCTCAAAGTACAAGGATATGTAAGGGTAAGAGTGAATGGAATAATCGTTGACGTTGATGATATCCCAAAACTTAACAAGAATAAAAAACACTCCATAGAGGCAGTTATTGATCGATTAAAGATGCCAAAGGAAAAAGATGATGACTTTAGATTACGGCTCTCAGAATCGTTAGAAAATGCTCTGGCATTAGGAGAAGGCTTAGTAAAAATATCAGATATAAATGGAGACTTAGAAGAAAGTGTCTATTCATCTAAGATGGCTTGTTCTGAGTGCGGATATAGTATTCCCGAACTGGAACCGCGATTATTTACCTTTAATAATCCAGCGGGTGCCTGTTCAGAATGTGAGGGATTGGGAGTGAAACCTTACGTGGATGTAGGTAAAGTCATTCATGAACCTTCTGCCACTATTTCCGAAGGAGCTATAGTAGGTTGGGATATAAACAATAAATATCATTATCATTTATTACGCTGCTTATCTAATCATTATAATTTTTCATTGGATGAACCTTTTGATGAACTATCAGAAGAAATAAAAGAACTGATCTTAGAGGGATCCAAGGGAGAACCAGTGGATTTCAGTTGGAGAAGCAAAAGAGGAAAATTGGTTGAAAGGATTTACTCTTTTGAAGGCGTAATGACTAATATTAATCGTCGTTACAAAGAAACTGATTCCAATGGGGTCCGTGACTATCTATCTAAACTTATAAGCTTAAGAAACTGCCAATCTTGCTCAGGGACTAGGCTAAGAGAAGAAGCACGTAATGTTTTTATAGCTAATAATTCGCTCCCAAACATAACAGCACTAACCATAGACGAAGCTTTTGATTTTTTCTCTAATTTAAATCTTGAAGGTACTAAAAGGGAAATTGCTGATCGAATAGTAAAAGAAATTAAAGAGAGATTGGAGTTCTTAGTAGACGTTGGACTTAACTACTTAACTTTAGAAAGAAGTGCTGAGAGTTTAAGTGGAGGGGAAGCTCAGAGAATACGATTAGCCAGTCAAATTGGAGCAGGTCTTGTTGGAGTTACTTATATTTTAGATGAACCATCAATAGGGCTTCACCAAAGAGACAATGAAAAGCTCCTTAAAACACTCAAAAAATTAAAAGATCTTGGTAATTCAGTTATTGTTGTGGAACACGATCACGAAACAATGCTATTTGCGGATCATATAGTTGATGTAGGCCCGGGAGCAGGAGTCCACGGAGGGGAAATCTGTGCTCAAGGAACGGTTAAAGAGATCTCAAATTCAAAAAAATCACTAACCGGCCAGTACCTTTCAGGAAAGAGATCTATTGCACTGCCGTCACAAAGAGAAAAGGTAACAAAAGATAAAATAATAAGATTAAAAGGTGCAAAAGGTCATAATTTACAGAATGTAGATTTGGAGCTTCCTTTGGGTTTGTTTGTTTGTGTTACAGGTGTCTCAGGCTCTGGTAAATCAACGCTAATTAATCAAACTCTTCTACCCGCAATATCTAATAAGATAGGTAGATCCTCGTATATTGATTCCAAGCCATTTTCAGAGATCTCTGGTATTGATGACATTGATAAGATTATAGAGATAAGTCAAAGTCCTATAGGAAGAACTCCAAGATCTAATCCTGCAACTTACACCGGTTTATTTACCCCAATTAGGGAGTTATTTGCAGGAACTCAAGAGGCAAGATCAAGAGGCTATAAGATTGGTAGATTTAGTTTTAATGTAAAAGGTGGAAGATGTGAATCATGCCAAGGAGATGGTGTTATAAAAGTAGAGATGCACTTTCTTCCTGATATATACGTGAAGTGCGATGTTTGTAATGGAAAAAGATATAACCGTGAAACACTAGATATTAAATATAAAGGTAAAAATATCTTTGAGGTCTTAAGCATGACAGTTGAGGATTCCCTAGAATTTTTTAATGCCATACCTTCAATTAAGAAAAAACTAAGCACATTACAAGATGTGGGGTTGGGCTACGTTAGCTTAGGCCAACAAGCAACCACTCTATCTGGAGGAGAAGCTCAAAGAGTTAAACTAGCTAAAGAGCTCTCCAAGAGCTCATTAAGCCATACTCTTTATATACTTGATGAACCTACCACTGGCTTGCACATATATGATGTAGAGCTCCTCTTGGGTGTGCTAAACAGGTTAAGAGATAATGGAAACACAGTTATCGTTATAGAACATAATATGGAGGTCATTAAGTCAGCTGATTGGATCATTGATCTAGGGCCAGAAGGTGGATCAGGAGGAGGTCAAATCATTGCCTCAGGGACACCAGAAGCAATTCTGTCTTCGAAAGCCTCTCATACAGGGAAGCATCTAAAAAAGCTTCTGGCTTAAGAGCTAACTGCTTCTTCTGTTTCAGTAGTATCTTCTTGGGTTGAATCAGTTTCGCTTAGAACGAATTCAATTTGTGCTGCAGGCGATTTATCTCCTGCTCTAAAACCTCTCTTAATAATACGTAAGTAACCACCCGGCCTGTCGACATAACGAGGTCCTAATTCATCAAATAATTTAGCCACTGCTTCTTTAGATTGCAATCTTGCATAAGCCAGCCTTTGATTGGCCACTGTATTCTTCTTTGCTAAGGTAACCAAAGGTTCTAAAAAACCTCTAATCTCTTTAGCTTTAGCCAGTGTAGTCTTTACAGATTCATGCTCAATAATTGAAATTGCCAATCCTTTCTTGAGAGATGCTCTTTGAGGGCTATTTCTATTAAGTTTTCTACCCGTTTTTCTATGTCGCATTTTTTTAGTTAATTAATGTCTTAATTTGTTTCTGGTGGCCAATGATCTAGAATTAATCCTAGAGATAGCCCTCTGGAAAGGAGAACTTCTTTAATCTCATTCAAGGATTTTTTTCCTAAATTTGGAGTTCTAAGTAAGTCAGATTCCATTCTTGTAACCAAATCGCCTATATAATGGATGTTCTCAGCTTTTAAACAGTTAGCAGATCTAACAGTCAGTTCAAGCTCATCTACTGGCCTTAGCATTATAGGATCAATTTTTGCTTCTTCTTTTTCCTCTATAACCTCTTCCAATCTTCCTAATTCAGCAAAGGCTGATAGCTGATGCTGTAAAATGGTAGCTGAGATTCTTAGAATTTCTTCTGCATCCAACGTTCCATCGGTATCTATGTCAACAGTAAGTCTATCTAAGTTTGTACGTTGCTCAACTCTTGCGTTATCTACTTGGTAAGTAACACGCTTTACGGGGGAGTAAGTAGCATCTAAACGGAGAAGACCTGTTTCTTGACCCTCTTCCTCATCAAGAGGCTTAACAGCCACAAAACCTCTTCCTCTTGTAACTTTCATGGTCATGTTAAGAGACCCTTCACTATTTAAAGTAGCTATGTGGTGTTCCGGGTCTACAATTTCTACGCCAGCAGGTAATTCAATATCGGCGGCAGTTACGTTACCACTTCCTTTCTTGCTTAATGTTAATTCGACGTCTTCAACTTCTAGTAATCTAACAGAAAGATCCTTTAAATTTAAAAGTATATCTATTACGTCTTCTTGGACTCCCTCTAAAGTACTGTACTCGTGAAGTACTCCATCTATTTTTACTTCAGAAACAGCCGTTCCTGGCATAGATGAAAGTATAATTCTTCTCAAAGCATTACCTAAAGTATGGCCAAATCCCTGCTCAAGAGGTTCTAATATAATCTTGGACCTAGTAGGTCCAGCTTCTTCCACCAATATATCGGTAGGTGTTAAAAAGTCTTTTATGATGTCATAGTTATCAGTCATTTTTTTCCTCTTAAGTATTATTTTGAATAAAGCTCAATTATTAGATTCTCATTAATATCAGTATCTAAAGAAGCTCTCTCTGGCAATGATTTAAAAGTTCCTGTGAATAAAGAAGGATTGACATCGACCCAGTCAATTTCTTCCCTATTTTTTGCAATCTCTAAAGATTGTTGCACTCTTACTTGAGCTTGAGCTCCATTTGATAAAGTAATTACGTCTCCTGCGGCAACTTGATAGCTAGCTATATTAACTTTTTGATCATTTATCAAAACTGCTTTATGACTAACCAGTTGTCTTGCCTCTGCTCTAGTTGAAGCAAAACCCATTCTATAAACCACATTGTCTAATCTGCTCTCAAGTATTTGTAAAAGATTATCACCAGTCACACCTTTCATTCTTGCAGCATGTTTGTAATAGGTCTTAAATTGTTTCTCCATGACACCATAGATTCTTCTTACTTTTTGTTTTTCTCTCAACTGCACACCGTAGTCAGATATTCTAGGTCTTCTGCTTCTGCCGTGCTGGCCGGGCACTGTCTCTGATTTACATTTAGTGTCATGAGCCCTGATACCGCTTTTTAAAAGCAGATCTCTACCTTCTCTTCTAGAAAGCTTACATTTAGGTCCTATATATCTAGCCATTAGACTCTTCTCCTCTTGGGTGGCCTGCAACCGTTATGAGGTATTGGCGTTACATCAGTAATTTTTGTTATTTTAAAACCTTTTGAATTTAAACCCCTTATAGCAGATTCCCTTCCAGAGCCTGGTCCTCTTACTTGTATTTCTAAGCTTTCAACACCCACCATCTTAACTTTTTCACCAACGGACTCAGCCGCTCTCTGGGCTGCGAAAGGAGTACTCTTACGTGAACCCCTAAAACCCTGTGCACCTGCACTGGATTGAGCAATTGCATTGCCTTGCTTATCCGTTATGCTTATTAATGTATTGTTGAAAGAAGCGTGTATGTGAGCAATTCCTTCACTCACTCTTCTCTTAGCACCTTTTTTTGTAACCATATTCTTACCTTCTTATTGGCCTGACAGGGCCTTTTCTTGTTCTTGCATTGTTCTTTGTATTCTGGCCCCTAACTGGAAGATGTCTTCTGTGACGAATTCCTCTATTTGTTCCTAAATCCATTAACCTTTTTATATTAGTAGCTATGTCTCTTCTGAGATCACCTTCTACGACAAATTTTCCTATTTCTGACCTTATTGCCTCTAACTGGTCTTCGTTTAAATCAGATATTTTAGTTGCAGGATCTATGCCTACAGCAGAACAAATACCTAATGATCTTGTTTTCCCTATACCAAAAACATACGTCAAAGATATCTCTGCATGTTTATTGTCTGGAATATTTACACCTGCTACACGAGCCATTTTCTATCTCCTAACCTTGTCTTTGTTTATGTCTTGGTTCATTGTTGCAAATTACGTAGAGAGTTCCTTTTCTCTTTACAATTTTGCAATCCCTACAAATCTTTTTTATTGATGCTCTTACTTTCATGATTTCTCCTACCTTCCACCTAATGCATTATTTCCATAACCTTTCAAATTAGCTTTTTTAAGCAAAGATTCATACTGATTGGACATTAAATGTGACTGAACTTGTGCCATAAAATCCATTACCACAACAACCGCTATCAATAATGAAGTTCCTCCTAGATAAAATGGAACGTTTGCAGAAACGATTAAGAACTGAGGCATTAAACAAACTAAAATTAAATAACCTGATCCCCAAACTGTGAGTTTTGTCATCACACCATCAATGTAATCAGCTGTATGCTCGCCCGGTCTTATGCCCGGCATGTAAGCACCTGATCTTCTGAGGTTCTCAGATATTTCCTTAGGATCAAATTGCAATGCAGTATAAAAAAAGCAGAAAAAAGCTATTAGAGCTGAAAAAAGTATGACGTAGAGAGGTTGTCCCGGTCCGAGTGCCAGAGCTATCTCTTGTAACCACTCAAAACCCTCTCCTTGACCAAACCAAGTTGATGCAGAAGCAGGGAATAACAATAAACTACTAGCAAAGATAGCTGGAATAACACCAGCTTGATTAATTTTCATTGGCAAATAAGAAGCTTGGCCTTGTACCATTTTTCTTCCCTGTTGCCTTTTAGCATAATTAACAGTTATTCTCCTTTGCCCTCTTTCCACCCAAACAATGAAAGCAATAGCTGCTATAGCAACCAGACCAATTGATAAGAGCATTAACAAGTTAATATCTCCTTGTCTTGCTCCTTCAAAAGCTTGCCCAACTGCCCTGGGCAGTCCTGAAACAATACTTGAGAAGATAATAATGGAAATTCCATTCCCAATTCCTCGTTCTGTCACTAGTTCTCCTAGCCACATCAAGAAAACTGTACCCGTTACCAAGGAAGTAACTGCTAAGATCTGGAATAACATACCTGGATTTAAAGCCAAACCTTGATTTTGTAAACCAAGAGCTAAACCAGTTGCTTGGACTAACGCTAAACCAACTGTACCCCAACGTACATAGTTAGTTCTCATGCGCCTACCTTCCTCACCCTCTTCACGAAAGCGTTTCTTTAAAGAAGGCGTAGTACCTTCAAGAAGACTCATAATAATTGAAGCGGTGATATAGGGCATTATATTCAAAGCCATTATGCTCATTCTCTCTAGAGCACCTCCTGAGAACATATTGAATAGATCTAGAAGTGTTCCTTGATTCTGTTGGAATAAATTTGAAAGCCTATCAGGATCTATACCTGGTATAGGAATATGGGTGCCTATCCTATAAATAATTACAGCCATAAGAACAAACCTTAGACGCTTCCATAATTCAGAAAGCCCCTTGTTTTGTCCCATTGCTGAAGGATTAACTGACATGATTATTGTTCTACTGAACCTCCGGCTTCTTCAATCAACTTCTTCACTGAGGCGGTTGTTTTCAGACCAGTTAATTTCATCTTTGTGCATTCAGTTGTATCTAGGAATATTTTAACTTTCTTGGTTGAGTTTTTAATTAAGTCTGCTTCAGATAGGACTTGAATACTAATTTCTTCTTCACCTAGACTTATCAGAGAGCTCAGTCTAACTTCTTCGGTAAAGCGATTTACTCTAGAAGAAAAACCAAACTTGGGTACTCTTTTTTGCAGAGGCATTTGACCACCTTCAAAACCTATTCGAACTCTTCCACCCGATCTAGATTTCATTCCTTTATGACCTTTACCACTTGTTTTGCCGAAACCACTTCCAGGGCCTCGTCCTATTCTTTTATTTGAACGAACTCTTTTAGGATTTGGCTTTAACTCATTTAGTTCCACAGAAATATCCTCAATTAATTTACTTCTAATAGATGAATGGATTTATTAATCATCCCTCTGTTTTCAGGTGTATCAGAAACCAAAACTACTTGCCCTATTTTTGACAAACCCAATCCTCTTACACTTTTTTCTTGGTAAGATTTTGAGCCTATGAAACTCTTTACTAATTTTACTGATAGTTGTTTGTCTGCCATTCTTTTACCCTTTTCCAAGCCTCTTTGCTACTCGTGCAGGGGATTCCATTTCACTCAATGCTTTTAATGTGGCTCTTACCACATTCACTGGTGTTGTAGACCCATAACATTTTGCCAAAACGTCTTTTACTCCAGCCAATTCCAAGACTGCTCTCATAGCACCGCCAGCTATAATTCCCGTACCAGGTGCTGCAGGTTTCATAAAGATTACAGAGGCCCCAAATTTTGATTTAATTGGGTATTGAATAGTATTTCCTTTTAATTCAATACTTATCATATTTCTTCTGGCATGATCGAGTGCTTTCTGAATTGCTATAGGAACTTCTCTGGCCTTTCCTCGGCCAAAACCTATCTTGCCATTTCCATCTCCCACAACAGTTACCGCAGTAAAACCAAAGATTCTTCCACCTTTGACTACTTTAGCCACTCTGTTTACTTGTACTAATTTTTCTTCTAATACTTCAGAGCCTAAATTATCAGTTGTTACTGTATTTTGCATATCTTTCCTTTACTAAAATGAGAGACCAGCTTCTCTTGCGGCCTCTGCTAGTGCTTTTACTCTGCCATGGAATTTATAACCAGATCTATCGAAAGCAACGTCCTGTATGCCTTTCTCTATTGCTCTTTCAGCTATTAGCTTTCCTACTTTAGCAGCGGCTTCTAAATTCCCATTATTTTTATCTTTTACTGCTGATTCAACTGTAGATGCTGCAGCCACAACATCAGCTCCACCATTAATCATGATCTGCGCGTATATGTGACTATTTGATCTAAATACAGTTAATCTATTTTTCTCTAATAAATTAATCTTCGATCTAGTTTTTAAAGCCCTTTTTTGCCTTTTAATATTTTTGATACTCATTTTTTAGGCCTTTTTAGATTCTTTACGTTTAATTGTTTCTTCAGCATATTTAACACCTTTGCCCTTGTAAGGCTCAGGAGGTCTATAATCTCTAATCTCAGCAGCCACTTGTCCCACGAGCTGCTTGTCCATGGACTTAAGAATTATTTCTGTGTTACTTGGCAATTCAGCAGAAACTCCATCAGGCAATTTATGTTTAACTGGATGAGAGAAGCCTAGGCTTAACTCTATAATATTACCTTCGAGTTTAGCTCTGTAGCCTACTCCATTTATTTCTAATTTCTTTTCGAAACCATCAGAAACACCTTTCATTAAGTTTACAGACAGCGCTCTCATGGTTCCTGTTATCGCCAAGGACTCTTTCGTCTTCTTGTTGGGTTGAAATGAAATACTGCTATCTTCTTTAACAAGGTCTACATCTTGGTGGAGGTTTAAGGACATCTCACCAAGCTTTCCTGAAGCGGTAATTAAATTCTGATCTGAAGTTAAAGTAACTCCTTCAGGTATTTGAATTGATTTTATTGAAGTTCTTGCCATTTTATTTTCTTAGAATACCGAACAAATAACTTCACCACCTAACTCAGCTTCTCTTGCTTCCTGGTCAGTCATAAGTCCTTTATTAGTTGAAATGATTGCTACACCCAAACCACCATTTACAGATGGTAGATCTTTAAAACCTGAATACTCTCTTAAACCAGGCCTGCTTAACCTTTTAAGCTGTTTTATTACAGGCAAACCTTCAAAATATCTTAATTTGATTGTTAATAGGGGTTTTGTTTCTTCTGAAACCGAGTAGGCTCCCAAATAACCTTCTTTCTTTAAAATTTCTACTAGGGCAACTTTCTTAGTTGAAGAAGGAACAACTACACTCTCTTTTAATCTTGATTGTGCATTATTTATACTAGAAAAAAGATTTGCTATTGGATCTTGAATAGTCATTTTTTTAAACCTACCAACTTGATTTTACTAGACCAGGAATATCGCCTTTCATGGCCAATTCTCTGAGTTTATTTCTTCCAAGACCAAACTTTCTATAAACAGCATGTGGTCTACCCGTTATGGCACATCTTCTTTGCATCCTTATTGGATTAGCATCCCTAGGAAGTTTTTGTAATTTTATTTGAGCTAACTCTCTTTCTTCATCTGAAGATTTTGGGCTACGGATGGTCTCCTTCAGTGCCGCTCTTTTTTCAGCAAAACGAAGAACTGTTTTTCTTCTTCGTTCTTCTCTCGCTTTCATTGATGCTTTTGCCATATTTGTCCTCTAATTCTTAAACGGAAATTTCATTGCTCTTAATAAAGCTTCTCCAGAAGCATCATCTTGAGCTGAAGTTGTAATTGAAATGTCCATACCTCTAATCTTATCCACCTTGTCGTAATCAATTTCAGGGAAAATAATATGCTCCTTTACGCCCATGGTAAAATTACCTCTTCCATCAAACGATTTTACTTCAAGGCCTCTAAAATCTCTTTCTCTAGGAATGGCTATTCCTAAAAGGCGCTGCAGGAATTCATACATCCTGTCACCTCTTAAAGTTACTTTGCAGCCTATGGCCATACCATCTCTCAATTTGAAATTAGCGACTGACTTCCTGGCTTTTGTTACTAAAGGTTTTTGACCTGCAATTAATGTTAAATCTTCGACAGCTTTTTCTAAAAGCTTCTTGTCATTCATGGCTTCGCCCACTCCCATGTTCAAAGTTACTTTAGTGACTTTAGGAACTGACATAATAGAAGAAAGACCTAATTTTTCTTTTAAATCAGGAACTACTGTACTTGTGTAATGTGCTTTAAGAGGAATCATTAATTAATCTCCTTTCCAGTAGATCTAAAGACCCTAACTTTTGTTCCATCTTCAAGAGTCTTTATAGCAACTTTATCTGCCTTCTTTGAACTTGGATTAAAAATAGAAATATTAGAAACATCAATAGAAGCCTCTTTTTCTACAACTCCACCGGCTACGCCTGCTTGTGGATTGGGTTTAGTGTGCCTCTTAACCATTTGCACACCAGATACATAACATCTGCCATTGCTAAGAATTTCAGTAATGGAACCTTGTTTGCCTTTATCTTTGCCGGCTATAACTATTACCGAGTCACCTGTTTTTATCTTATTCATAGTCTTTATAAAACTTCCGGAGCAAGAGAAACTATTCTCATGAACTCTTCGCTTCTCAACTCCCTTGAAACTGGTCCAAAAACACGCGTACCTATAGGTTGTTTTTGAGCATTAATTAGTACCGCTGCATTGTCATCAAATCTAATTGAAGATCCATCTGATCTGCGTAATTTATTTTTCGTTCTTACCACTACTGCATCTACCACTTCACCTTTCTTGACTCTTCCAGTTGGAATGGCTTCTTTTATAGTCACTTTTATAACATCACCAACCTTGGCGTATCTTTTTTTGGATCCTCCAAGAACCCTTATACACATTAATTTCCTAGCTCCACTATTGTCTGCTACTTCTAAGTATGTTTGTTCTTGAATCATTTTTTTAGTTTATCTTTTGATTTTTCTTATCAATACTGACCAAATCCCAAGATTTGGTTTTAGATATAGGTCTACATTCCTTTATGGTTACTAGATCTCCATCTTCACATTGATTTTCTTGATCATGAGCTTGAATCTTTGTAGATCTTCTTAATATCTTTTTGTACAAAGGGTGTTTGATTGTCCTTTTTATAATTACAGTGATTGTCTTATCCCTCACTGAGCTTATGACAAGTCCTGTTTCTGTTCTGGTTATCTGATCAGTCATTGTTATTTATTGTCTTCCTGTTCTTTTGATAAGGTTTTTAATTGAGCAATAGATTTTCTTATTTCTCTAATCTTATGAGTCTCTTTTAATTGACCTTGTGCATTTTGCACTCTCAATTCCATGAGTTCTTTTAGCAACTTGCCTTCTTCATCTGCTACTTCTTCAGGCTTGCTTCTCAATCTACTTAAAATACTTTCTTTAGCCATTTACACTCTCCTTACAAAAGTTGTGGCTACAGGCATCTTTGCAGAAGCAAGAGCAAAAGCTTCTTTTGCTAGTTCTTCTTCTACGCCTTCCATTTCATACAGAATCTTGCCTGGTTTAATAGGACAAACCCAGTATTCAACATTACCCTTCCCTTTACCTTGTCTAACTTCTAATGGTTTTTTTGTTATGGGTTTGTCAGGAAAGACTCTAATCCAAATCTTTGCTCCTCTTTTTACCTTTCTTGTCATTGCCCTTCTAGCAGCTTCAATCTGCCTAGATGTAAGCTGGCCTCTGGAAGTTGCTTTTAAACCGAAAGTGCCAAAGCTTAGAGTAGAACCGCGTTGAGCGTTTCCAGTGTTTCTGCCTTTTTGTTGCTTTCTGTATTTAGTTCTTTTTGGTTGAAACATTTTTTTACCTTATTCTGATCCTTCTTTAGTAGAAGGGGCTAGTACTTCTCCCCTAAAGACCCAAGCTTTTACTCCTATTACCCCATAGGTAGTATTTGCTTCAGCTAAACCATAATCAACGTCTGCTCTTAGGGTGTGTAGAGGAACTCTCCCTTCTTTTTGAATTTCTGCTCTAGCAATCTCAGCTCCACCAAGTCTGCCTGCAACTCTTATCTTTACACCTTGGGCACCTTGCCTCATGGCATTCTGAACTGCTCTTTTCATGGCTCTTCTAAACATTACTCTTCTTTCTAACTGTTGAGCTACACTTTCAGCTAATAATTTCGCATCTAAGTCGGGCTTTCTTATCTCTTGAATACTCAGCGTTACAGGAATTCCCATTCTGTTAGTAATGTCCTCACGCATTTTGTCTATATCTTCACCTTTCTTCCCTATAACGATTCCAGGTCTTGCTGTGTGAATTAAAACTCTTGCATTATCTGCAGTTCTTTCAATTTCAATACGACTAACAGAGGCGTGTGCAAGTTTTTTTGTTAAATGTTCTCTAACTTCAATATCTTTTAAAAGATTTTCTGTGTATTGAGATTTCTCTGCATACCAATTAGAGGAATGCTGAGTTGTTATCCCTAATCTAAATCCTATTGGATGTACTTTTTGTCCCATTACTAAACCTTTTCCTTTATTGTTAAGGCTATATTGCAACTACGTTTGAAGAATCTATCTGCTCTTCCTCTAGCTCTTGGCCTAACTCTTTTCATTGTGAAACTTTCATCGACAGCAATACTTGAAACAAATAGAGAGTCCGCGTCTAGTCCATTGTTATGTTCTGCGTTTGCAATTGCTGACTCTAGGACTTTTTTTACTATGTGAGCAGATTTCTGTGGAGCAAAAGTTAATATACCTAATGCTTCTTCCACGTGTTTACCTCTGATTTGATTTGCAACCAATCTAACTTTTTGAGCAGAAATTCTTGCACTTCTTAATTTGGCACTTACTTCATTCATAATTCAATAGTAGATTACTTCCTGTCTCCGGAATGCATCCTAAAAGTTCTTGTTAAAACAAATTCACCTAATTTATGTCCAACCATGTCTTCTTGTATAAAAATTGGTACATGCTGTCTGCCGTTATGAACGGCAATATTTAAACCAACCATATCTGGAGAAACCATAGATCTTCGAGACCAGGTCTTAATAGGCCTCTTATCGTTCTCAGAGATAGCCTTATCCACCTTCTTTTGAAGATGTAAATCTATGAATGGTCCTTTTTTTAGCGATCTAGGCATAATAATTATTGATATCTACGACGTACAATCATCTTATTTGTACTCTTTGTTTTCTTTCTTGTTCTAAATCCTTTTGTTGGAACACCC
This sequence comes from uncultured SAR86 cluster bacterium, assembly GCA_937773605.1. Lineage (GTDB taxonomy): Bacteria > Pseudomonadota > Gammaproteobacteria > Magnimaribacterales > Magnimaribacteraceae > CAJJAM01. Next base: position 23,468 of record CALJVP010000009.1, read on the forward strand.
CAAGGAGTCACAGGATGTCTACCGCCAGATGTTTTGCCTTCACCTCCACCGTGAGGGTGATCTACAGGGTTCATTGCTACTCCCCTTACTGTTGGCCTTATTCCCATCCAGCGTTTAGCCCCCGCCTTACCAATTGATCTTAAAGAATGCTCTGTATTAGATACTGATCCAATAGTAGCTTTACAATCAGAAAGGACTCTCCTTACTTCACCGCTTCTCAACCTTAAAGTGACATGTCTTCCTTCTACAGCGAGTATCTGAGCAGAGGAGCCAGCGCTTCTTATCATTTGTGCGCCCTTACCAGGAAAAAGCTCCACACAATGAACCACTGTTCCAAGAGGCATCAACTTAAGACTTAAAGTATTTCCTGGCTTAATAGGTGAATCAGGTCCAGATTGAATGTTATCACCCACCTTTAAATCTTCTGGTGCAATAATGTAATTTCTTTCTCCATCTGCATAAAGAAGCAAAGCAATATTTGCGGAACGATTTGGATCATATTCTATAGTTTCAACTTTTGCCGGAATTGAATCTTTTGTTCGTTTAAAATCTATGATTCGGTAATGCCTCTTATGGCCACCGCCTCTGTGGCGAGTAGTTATCCTTCCTTGATTATTTCTGCCTGATTTTTGTTTTTTTGGTTCTAAAAGAGGGGCATAAGGACCATCTTTATGAAGGTCATCCCTCGATACCCACGAACGGAACCTGCGGCCAGGAGAAGTGGGTTTAGATTTCTTTATTTGAGTAGCCATTATTCTATTCCAACCTCTATTGATTGGCCTTCAGCTAATCTTACGTAGGCTTTTTTCCAATCTGATTTCTTTCTTATTCTAAATCTAGACCTCTTAGTTTTTCCTTTGACTTTGATCACATTGACACTGTGCACTTTCACAGAAAAGTATCCCTCTACTGCATGCTTAATTTGTAATTTGGTAGCGTTGATGTCTACTTTAAAAGCGTATTGGTTGTTTGATCCCATAAGAGAAGAAACTTTCTCAGTTAGATAAGGAGTTTTAATTACTTTGTATAAATCGTTTCTCATTACGATAACACCTTATTAAGAGACTCAAGAGTTTCTGATGTGATCAAGACTTTCTTTGCTTTGAATAATAAAGAAGGATCAATTGAACCAATGGTTTGAACATTAAATTCATTTAAGTTCTTTGAAGCTTGAGACAGTGTCTCATTTTCATTTGGTAGAACTGCCAAAACAGATTCAAGACCCAGATTCGTTAGAAGTAATTTAACTTGTGATGATTTTGGAGGTGAATCTATAGAAATATCATTAATGGCTATTATCTTCTCTTCTTCTGCCAGTTTAGACCAGATGGATCTCATTGCAGATCTATACATTTTTCTGTTTATCTTCTTAGGTTTTACATTTTGATATGTGTGAGCAAAAGTTACACCTCCGCCCTTCCATATAGGCGATCTAATTGTTCCTGCACGTGCTCTACCAGTTCCCTTTTGCTTCCAAGGCTTTCTTCCTCCACCCCTAACTGCTGATCTATTTTTTTGTCCCTTTGTGCCTTGATGGCTGTTGGAGATATAAGTAGTGATTAGCTGATGAACCAAGTCCTCATTAAAGGTTTGTCCAAAAATACTATCAGGTAACTCCATTTTAGAATCCTGAGATCCGCTCTGATTTAAAACTTGAATTTCCATGAGTTTATTTAATTGCCGGTTTTAAAATGATATCTGAACCCGTTGCACCAGGGATAGGCCCTTTAATCAGTAAGAGGTTATTTTCTTCATCTATTGAAGTTATTTTTAAATTTTGAACAGTCTTTCTTTCGTCTCCCATATGGCCTGACATTTTCTTTCCTTTCCACACCTTTCCTGGAGTTTGACACTGCCCGATTGAACCTGGAGCTCTGTGAGAGATTGAATTACCGTGAGTTGCATCTTGCATTTGGAAGTTCCATCTTTTTACAGTTCCTTGAAATCCTTTTCCCTTTGATGTACCTGAAACATCAACAAGTTGACCTTCTTCAAATTGCTCTAAGAATAAATTACTTCCCACTTCTAGTTCTGTTATTTCATCAGAAGTTACTCTGAATTCCCATAGACCCTCTCCTGGCTTTATAGAATTCTTCTTAAAATGACCTAATTGAGGTTTGGTTAGATGTTTTTCTTTCTTATTACCTGTAGTTACTTGAACCGAAGAATAACCGTCAGTCTCTTCTGATTTGATCTGCGTAATAGTGTTTGGTTCTACGCTCACTACTGTTACAGAAATAGCATCTCCCTCAGGTGTAAAGACCCTGGTCATTCCTTGTTTTTTGCCTATCAATCCTATGGTCATGATTATTTCATCTCATCCAAACTTATTTGCACAACGACGCCTGCTGATAACTCTAATTTTGTTAAAGCATCGAGGGTCTTTTCTGAAGGTTCTAGGATATCTAATGTGCGTTTGTGAGTTCTGATTTCGTATTGGTCTCTGGCGTCTTTGTCTTTGTGTGGAGAAATTAAGATGGTTGTTTTGTGTTTCTTAACTGGCATTGGAATAGGCCCTTTCACTTTTGCACCTGTACGCTTAACCGTTTCGACAATCTCTCTAGCAGATTTGTCAATAAGCTTATGATCAAAAGCTTTAAGTCTAATTCTGATGCTTTGATTCTGCATTTTAACCTTTTACTCTTTTTTTAGAGCGTAAAAAAACCTCACCTACTAAGTAGATTGGTTTATTAATAAATAAAGCCCTTATCTAGAAATATCTAAGATTTGAGCCTCTCCAACAAAACGAGCGCTGATTCTAGTTTTGTGACCACATTGTGTCAACCGAAATATGGAAAAAACCTAGATAAAATAGGGTTTTTTCCTATTTTAGCGCTTCTATCTAATTAATCGTTTTTATTTATGATTGCCTCCGCAACATTTGAAGGCACTTCAGAGTATTTCAAAGGCTCCATTGTAAAGGTAGCTCTCCCTTGAGAAGCAGACCTAATATCTGTTGCATATCCAAACATCTCGGCTAAAGGAACCTCTCCAGAAACTACTTTTCCAGAAGGTCCATCTTCCATTCCATGAATTACTCCTCTTCGACGACTTAAATCTCCCACAACGTCACCCATGTACTCCTCAGGAGTAACTATTTCGATACTCATGATAGGTTCAAGCAAAACTGGATCAGCTTTTTGAGCTCCTCCTTTAAATGCCATAGAACCAGCTACTTTAAAAGCCACCTCGCTAGAATCTACATCATGATAAGAACCGTCATAAAGAGTGACCTTTACTTTAACAAGAGGATATCCTGCTATAACACCAGCTTCCATTTGCTCTCTGCAACCTTTATCTACTGCGCTAATAAATTCTTTTGGTATAGCTCCGCCTACAATGTCATTAATAAATTGATAGTTTTGATCCTTCTCTTCATCTTGTTCTTCAAGAGGTTCCATTTTTATATAGACATGACCGTATTGACCTCTTCCTCCTGATTGACGAACAAACTTTGCTTCTTCTTCAATGTATTTCTTAATGGACTCCCTGTAAGCCACTTGGGGTTTTCCCACGTTAGCTTCCACGCCAAACTCTCTTCTCATTCTATCCACCAGAACGTCAAGATGTAACTCACCCATACCTGACATAATAGTTTGTCCGGATTCCTCATCTGTCCTCAATCTAAAAGAAGGGTCTTCTTGAGCTAATCGACCTAAGGCTATGCCCATTTTTTCTTGGTCTTCTTTAGTTTTAGGCTCTACAGCAACCGAGATAACAGGCTCTGGGAAGTTCATAGACTCTAGAGTTATTTTGTTCTTTTCATCGCAAAGAGTTTCACCAGTAATGGCCTCTTTTAAGCCTATAACGGCGCAAATATCTCCAGCTCTTGCTTCTGAGATTTCTTCTCTTTTGTTAGAATGCATTTGAAGCATTCTTCCGATTCTTTCTTTTTTACCTTTGATAGGTAAGTAAACTGAATCTCCAGTATTAAGAGTTCCGGAGTAAACCCTAACAAAAGTTAAAGAACCCACGAAAGGATCTGTGGCTATTTTAAAAGCAATTCCTGCAAAAGGTTCATCATCATTAGATTCTCTTGAACCTTCCTCTTCATTGTCTAATACACCTGATACAGCCTTAACTTCATTAGGCGCGGGCAAGAAGTCAACCACTGCATCTAACATGGTTTGAACACCTTTATTCTTGAAAGCTGATCCACATAGACAAGGCACTATTTCTGATTTTAATGTTCTTTCTCTTAAGCCATCTTTGATTTCTTGCTCGGTGAGTTCTCCACCCTCAAGATATTTATCCATAACGGTTTCATTTGCCTCAGCTGCTGATTCAACCATTTTTTCTCGCCATTCTTCAGCTTGAGCTTGTAAGTTTTCAGGTATGTCATCTTCTGTGAAAGTTGTGCCCATATCGTCGGCATCCCAATAAATAGCTTTCATCTTGACAAGATCGATAACTCCTTTGAATTCGTCTTCAGCACCTATAGCCAATTGAATAGGAACTGGATTTGCCCCTAATCTTTTTTCCATTTGATCAACAACTTTAAGGAAATCAGCTCCGGCCCTATCCATTTTATTAATGAAGGCTATGCGAGGTACTTCATACCTGTTAGCTTGTCTCCATACAGTTTCTGATTGAGGCTCAACACCCGAACTCCCACAAAAAACAACTACGGCTCCATCTAGCACTCTTAAAGAACGTTCAACTTCAATAGTGAAGTCAACGTGACCAGGAGTGTCTATTATATTAAATCTATGTTGCTTATATTGCTTAGCTGTTCCTTCCCAAAAGCAGGTCGTAGCAGCTGAAGTTATAGTTATTCCTCTTTCTTGTTCTTGCTCCATCCAATCCATGACGGCTGCTCCATCATGAACTTCACCAATTTTATGGGAAATACCGGTATAAAATAACACCCTCTCAGTGGTCGTTGTTTTACCTGCATCTACGTGAGCACAAATCCCAATATTTCTATACAGTTCTAACGGTGTAGTTCTGGCCATAATTATTTATAAGTTGGAGTTAAAATCTAAAATGTGAAAAAGCTCTATTAGCTTCTGCCATTCTATGGGTATCTTCTTTCTTTTTCATGGCTTCACCCCTGCCATCACAAGCGTCCAGTAATTCGTTAGCTAATCTTAAAGTCATAGTTTTTTCGTTCCTAGATCTTGCACTTTTAGCTATCCATCTCATGGCAAGTGCGCTTCTTCTAGCCGGCCTCACTTCAAGGGGAATTTGGTAAGTAGCCCCTCCAACTCTTCTAGCTTTGACTTCAACCATAGGCCCTACTTCATCTAAAGCTTTTTCAAAAACTTCTATAGGCTCTTTATCTGATTTTTTGGAAATTTCATCAAAAGCACCATAAATAATTTTTTCAGCTACTGATTTTTTTCCATCAGTCATGATCTGATTCATAAATTTAGCTACTTTAAGATTACCGAATTTAGGGTCAGGTAAAATTGTTCTTTTTGGGGCTGCTTTTCTTCTAGACATAATTTTTACTTAGGTTTTTTTGCACCGTACTTAGAACGGCGTTGCTTTCTATCATCAACACCGGCGGTGTCTAAAGTTCCTCTGACAGTGTGATACCTTACTCCGGGTAAATCTTTAACACGACCACCACGAATAAGTACAACTGAGTGTTCTTGGAGATTATGGCCTTCTCCTCCGATATAAGAAATAACCTCATATCCTGAAGTTAATCTTACTTTACAAACTTTTCTTAAAGCGGAATTTGGTTTCTTTGGTGTAGCAGTATAAACACGAGTGCAAACACCTCTTCTTTGAGGAGACCCTTGCAATGCAGGAGTATCGCTTTTAACGACTTTCCTTTTTCTTGGTTTTCTTACTAATTGATTAACTGTTGCCATAGATTTTTGTTTTAATTTTTAAGGTCGCGAATTGTAATGAGAGCCTTTGGTTGCGTCAATGTATTACTCCGGTTCATTTAAAGCATCACTTAGAGCTTTTTCTAGATCTATTTCAAAATCTTCTTCCACTTTCTCTATTGAGCTGCTTAATTTTGCTAATCCTGAACCTGCAGGAATCAACCTTCCAACCACTACGTTCTCTTTTAAGCCACGCAACCTATCAACTCTTCCGGTTGTTGCTGCTTCAGTCAAGACTCTTGTTGTTTCTTGGAAAGATGCTGCAGAAATAAACGATTCTGTCGCTAAAGACGCTTTAGTGATTCCGAGCAACAATCTATTAAACTGAATCTCTGCCTTTTTAGCTTCTCTAAGAGCTAAATTAGCTTCTTTAACTCTGGAATATTCTGCCTGTTCACCAAGAATAAAATCTGAATCACCAGGTTCTATTATTTCCACTTTTCTTAGCATTTGATTAAGAATAACTTCTATATGTTTATCATTAATACTCACTCCTTGAAGTCTGTAGACTTCTTGGATACCGTTGACAATATAATCCGTAAGCTCTTCTAATCCTCTTAAAGCTAATATATCGTGAGGACTCATGGCACCATCAGATACTATGTCTCCCTTTTCAATGCGCTCTCCTTCAAAAACGTTAATATGTCTTGTTCTGAGGATTAAAGTTGCATGATCATTTCCTTCTTCATCCGTAATAACCAACCTTTCTTTCCCTTTAGTTGGCTTACCCCAAGAAACTATGCCTGAAGCTTGAGCTAAAATAGCCGATTCTTTAGGCTTTCTTGCTTCAAATAAATCAGCAACTCTAGGTAAACCACCGGTTATATCTTTTGTTTTAGCAGATTCTTGGGAAATTCTAGCAAGAACACCACCAACCTCTATGTCTTGACCTTCAGATAATTGAAGGAATGCATTTCCAGGTAAAGTGTATATAGCAGGAGCTTCTGAATCAGGTAAAGTTTTATCCTTCCCTCTGCCATCCACTATGTGGATTGCAGGACGCTTATCTTGTGCATCACCTTTTGGCCTTTCAGTAACATCAATAATCTCAATATTACTTAGGCCTGTCATTTCATCTTGTTTGAGCCTAGCTGTGATCCCATCTTCTATATCTACAAATTTAGCTTTTCCACTGATTTCAGAAATTATAGGTCTAGTTAAAGGATCCCATTTAGCAATAGTATCGCCAGCTTTAACCTTTGAACCAGTAGCGTAATTTAAGACCGTTCCGTAAGGCACTTTATGACTCTCAACAATTCTACCGTTCGCATCTATAACTGTTATTTCTGATGATTGTGCCAAAGCAATAAAAGTTCCATCTTTCTTCTTAACTGTTCTTGTCTCATAAACACATTTACCTTCGTAACTAGTTTCAACATTATCCTCGGCAGAAGTACCTGAAGCTGCACCACCTATGTGGAAAGTTCTCATTGTAAGCTGAGTTCCTGGCTCGCCTATAGATTGTGCCGCTACAATTCCTACTGACTCACCTATATCAACTTTATGCCCTCTTCCTAGGTCTCTTCCGTAGCATTTTGCACAAATGCCGTGAATGGTATTACAGTGAATAGCTGATCTAACTTTTATCTCAAATATGTTCTTTTCCTCTAGAGAATCGACAATATCTTCATCAATTAGAAGCCCTGCCTCTAATAGAGTTTCTTTACCATCTTGAGATTTTACATCTTCTGCTACGGTTCTTCCGAGTACTCTCTCTCCTAAGGGCACAAGAACTTGTCCCCCATCAATGATAGGTCTCATTAAAATACCATTAGATGTTCCGCAGTCTTCTTCACTCACAACCATATCTTGGGCAACATCTACTAATCTTCTTGTTAAGTATCCTGAATTCGCTGTTTTAAGAGCAGTATCTGCCAAACCTTTTCTTGCTCCATGAGTAGAAATAAAATATTGCTGAGCGGTTAATCCCTCTCTAAAATTTGCCGTTATTGGTGTTTCAATAATTGAACCATCAGGTTTAGCCATTAGGCCTCTCATACCCGCTAACTGTCTTATTTGAGCGGGTGAACCTCTTGCTCCTGAATCTGCATACATAAACACAGAGTTAAATGAATCTGAGGTAACTTTATTACCTTCTGCATCAGTAAACTCTTCTTCTGAAATATTATCCATCATGGACTTGGCAATCATTTCATTAGCCCTTGACCATATGTCTATCGCTTTATTATATTTTTCACCTTGAGTGACCAAGCCAGATGCAAACTGAGCTTCAATATCTTTAACTTCTTGCTCAGCTTCTGAAACAATACTTTCTTTATCGTCTGGAATAATAAAATCGTCTATTCCTATAGATGAACCTGATTTCGTAGAGAATTCATAACCCATGTACATCAATTGATCTGCAAAGATAACTGTTCTTTTTAGCCCAGCTTTTCGATACACAGTATCAATTAAGCTCGAAACCGACTTGCTATCTAAAGTCCTGTTTACTAACTCAAAAGGCATGCCTTCAGGAAGCAGCTCATATAAAAGGGCTCTTCCAACTGTTGTGTCTAATATTTGGGTTGCTTCATCTTCGAGTTTATTAGGCTTTAATCTAACTTTAATTTTAGCCTGCAAATCTACTGTGTTTGAGTAAAATGCTCTGCTAACTTCATTCACTGAGGACATTATTCTGCCTTCTCCTTTAGCATTAATTTTTTCTCTAGACATATAATATATACCTAAAACAACGTCTTGCGATGGATCAATAATTGGCTTTCCGTTTGAAGGAGAAAGGATATTATTTGAAGCCATCATTAAAGCTCTGCATTCTAGCTGTGCTTCTATTGTCAGCGGTACGTGAACAGCCATCTGGTCACCGTCAAAATCTGCGTTATATGCCTTACAGACCAATGGATGTAATTGAATGGCCTTACCTTCAACAAGAACTGGCTCGAATGCCTGGATACCTAATCTATGCAGTGTAGGCGCCCTATTAAGCATAACTGGGTGTTCTCTTATTACTTCGTCAAGTATATCCCAAACTTCTGGCTCTTCTCTATCTACCATCCTCTTGGCTAGCTTTATTGTATTGGCAAGCTCAAGTTGTTGTAATTTTCCAAAAACAAAAGGTTTAAATAACTCTAATGCCATTTTCTTAGGCAAGCCACACTGGTGCAGTCTCAAGGTGGGTCCTACAACAATTACTGATCTGCCAGAATAATCAACTCGTTTTCCAAGTAAGTTTTGTCTGAATCTTCCTTGCTTTCCTTTGATCATATCCGCCAAAGATTTCAGAGGTCGTTTATTTGATCCAGTTACAGCTCTTCCTCTTCTGCCATTGTCTAAAAGGGCATCAACAGATTCTTGAAGCATCCTCTTTTCATTTCTAGTGATGATATCCGGAGCATTAAGGTCCAGAAGTCTTTTAAGTCTATTATTTCTATTAATTACTCTCCTGTATAAATCATTTAGATCTGAAGTAGCAAACCTTCCTCCTTCCAATGGAACTAGGGGTCTTAAATCTGGCGGAAGAATAGGCAACACTTCCAGGACCATCCATTCAGGTCTATTTCCCGATTCATTAAAAGATTTTAATAGCTTCAACCTCTTTGCAAATTTCTTTAACTTAGCCTCGGATTTTGTTAGAGGCATCTCGTCTTGAATATCTTTAATTACACCTTCAAGATCTAGTTCTTTCAGAAGGGTTTGTATTGATTCAGCTCCCATACCAGCATCGAATTCATCTCCCCAAGTTTCTAAAGCTTCGTAATACTCTTCATCTGTTAGAAGCTGACAACTTTCTAAATCTGTCATGCCGGGTTCAATTACTATGAAAGATTCGAAGTAAAGAACTCTTTCAAGATCTTTTAATGTTAGATCTAAAGCCAATGCTAGCCTTGAAGGTAAAGATTTTAAGAACCATATATGAGCTACAGGAGCTGCCAACTCTAAATGGCCCATTCTTTCTCTTCTAACTTTTGATAAAGTTACCTCAACACCGCATTTCTCGCACACAACTCCTCTGTGTTTCATGCGTTTATATTTACCGCAAATACACTCGTAGTCTTTTATAGGACCAAAGATCTTCGAACAAAACAGACCATCACGTTCTGGCTTAAAAGTCCTATAATTTATAGTTTCAGGCTTCTTAACTTCGCCGTAAGACCATGACCGAATTTGCTGAGGGGATGCAAGACCAGCTCTAATTGAATTGTATTCAACTCCATGACCCTGTGTTCTTAATAAATCTACTAAGTCTTTCAATGTAATCTCCTAATCGTCTATTTGTTCTAAATCTAAATCTATGCCAAGAGATCTAATCTCTTTAGTAAGCACGTTAAAGGATTCTGGTATGCCCGGTTCCATTTCAAAATTACCATCCACCAGGTTCTTGTAAACCTTAGTTCTTCCAGCAACATCATCAGATTTTACTGTAAGCATTTCTTGCAAAGTATGTGCTGCACCGTATGCCTCTAGAGCCCAAACTTCCATTTCTCCAAAACGCTGGCCACCAAATTGAGCCTTTCCGCCCAACGGCTGTTGGGTTACAAGGCTGTAACTGCCTGTCGATCTGGCATGCATCTTATCTTCTATTAAGTGGTTGAGTTTTAAGATATACATATATCCAATGGTGGTTTCTCTATCAAATTTTTCACCCGTTCTTCCGTCATAAAGTTGGGTTTGACCATTTCTTGGAAGGCCTGCAAGTTCAAGCATAGATTTGACTTCCTCTTCTTTAGCTCCATCAAATACTGGCGTTGCCATGGGAACTCCTTCTCTTAAATTAGAAGCCAGCTCCATTACCTCTATATCTTTAAGAGAACTCAGATCTTGCGATCCGTTCTTTTCATAGATATCTGACAACAATGGTTTTATTTCTGATGCCTTTAAGCCATCATCTATCATCTGCCCTATTTTTTGACCAAGTTCTTTTGCTGCCCAACCTAGATGGGTCTCTAGGACCTGGCCGACATTCATCCTTGATGGCACTCCAAGTGGGTTTAAAACAATATCAACAGGCTCACCATTAACATCATAAGGCATATCTTCTACGGGCATAATTACTGAAATTACACCTTTATTTCCATGTCTCCCTGCCAATTTATCACCCGGTTGTATTCTTCTTTTAATCGCAAGGTAAACCTTAACAATTTTTAAAACTCCTGGAGCTAAATCATCTCCACCAGTGACTTTATCTTTTCGCTTCCCAAAGGCTAGATCAAGATCTTCTTTGTATTCTTTAAGGCTAGTTTCAATATTCTCTATTTGATTATTAGCACTTTCATTTGCCAGCCTAATCTTGAACCAATCAGCCTTGTCTAATGCCTCTAGATCTGTTTGTTTAAGAGTGGAACCCTTAGTTAGTCCTTTGCCAGAAACTACTTTTTTACCGACAAGGATGTTCTCTAATCTAGAAAATGCTGCCTCTTCAAGAATTTTTAACTCGTCATCAATATCTTTTTGAATATAGGCTAATTGAGACTCCTCAATATCTTGCGTTCTTCCATCTTTTTCAATTCCGTCTCTTGTGAAAACATGAACATCAATTACCGTGCCATCAGCACCCGACGAAACTCTTAATGAGCTATCTTTAACATCTGAAGCTTTTTCTCCAAATATAGCTCTAAGCAATTTTTCTTCAGGACTAAGTTGTGTTTCTCCTTTAGGAGTAACTTTTCCTACTAAAATGTCACCAGCCTTAACTTCTGCACCTATATAGACAATGCCGTCTTCATCTAATTTAGATAAAGCAGTGTCTCCAACGTTTGGAATATCAGCGGATATTTCTTCTGGTCCTAGTTTAGTATCCCTTGATACACAAGTTAGTTCTTGAATATGAATACTAGTAAACTTATCTTCTCTAACCAACCTATCTGAAATTAATATTGAATCTTCAAAGTTATAACCATGCCAGGGCATGAAAGCTATTCTTACATTCTGTCCTAAGGATAATTCTCCTAAATCAATAGAAGGACCGTCAGCAAGTATGTCATCTTTATTGATCTTATCTCCAGCAGAAACGATTGGCCTTTGATTAATGCAAGTATTCTGATTAGACCTTGTATATTTGATGAGGTTATAGATATCCACACCTGAATCCCCAGCTTGGATCTCTTTTTCATCAGCCCTTACAACTATGCGACTTGCATCTATAGTTTCAACCGTACCGCCTCTAAGAGCAGTTACACAAGAACCAGAATCTCTGGCTACTAATCTTTCTACACCAGTGCCTACAAGTGGTTTCTCTGCTTGTAAGGTAGGCACAGCTTGCCTCATCATATTAGAACCCATCAGAGCTCTATTTGCATCATCATGCTCTAAGAAAGGAATTAATGAAGCTGCCACTGAGAAAGCTTGTTGTGGAGAAACATCCATAAAATCTACTCTTTCAGGGGGCATGAATGAAAACTCATTTTTATGTCTTACTGGAACTAAATCTTCTATAAATTTGTCATTTTTATCTAAAACAGCACTAGCCTGAGCTATAACGAAGTCCCCTTCTTCAATTGCAGATAAATAATGAAAGTCTAAGGAAACTTTACCGGATTCAACCTTTCTAAAGGGGCTTTCTAAAAAACCATATTCATTAGTTCTTGCATAAGCCGCGAGTGAATTGATAAGACCAATATTTGGCCCTTCTGGAGTTTCAATTGGACACACTCTTCCATAATGGGTTGGGTGTACATCTCTTACTTCAAATCCAGCTCTTTCTCTAGTTAGACCACCCGGTCCTAATGCAGATACTCTTCTTTTATGAGTAACTTCAGAAAGAGGGTTGTTTTGATCCATGAATTGAGACAATTGACTAGAGCCAAAGAACTCTTTCACTGCTGCGGAGACAGGCTTTGCATTTATTAAATCTTGTGGGCCTAACTCATCAGTTTCAGCAGTGGCTAGTCTTTCTCTAACTGCTCTTTCAACTCTAACTAGACCAATCCTGTACTGATTCGAAATCATTTCGCCGACAGATCTTATTCTTCTATTTCCTAAATGATCAATATCGTCTACCTGACCTTTACCGTTGCGAATTGATACAAGAGTTTTTAGTGTATTGAGGATATCTTCATTTTCTAGAATGCTATTACCTTCCAAAACTTCATGTCCTAACCTTTTATTGAACTTCATTCTTCCTACAGCAGAAAGGTCATACCTTTCAGGGTTAAAAAATAAATTGGTAAATAAAGTTGTTGCAGCCTCTTTTGTTGGCGGTTCTCCTGGTCGCATCATTCTGTAGATTTCTACAAGAGCTTCAATTTCATTTGTAGTGGCATCAGCTCTCAATGTATCAGCCATGTAAGGCCCTGCTTCGATATCATTTATGTAAAGTGTTTCTATTTCGCTAAGATTTTGTGTTTCTAAAACCTCCATAGACTCTTCATCTATTAAAGTATTTGCTTCTAATATGATCTCACCAGTGGCTTTATCTAAAAGATCTTTAGCCATAACTTGGCCAAACATTGCCTCGCTAGGTAAATCTAAAGTTTTTAACTTAGCACTTTCTATTTTTCTAATATGTCTTGCGCTTATCCTCTCACCTTTCTTAAGTATCAGTTCGCCTTTAGCAACGATGTCTACGGGCGCTATTTTTCCCATTAATCTTCTTGGGATTACTTGAAGCTGGAAGGTTCCATCTTTCTTAACTTTATAGTTTTCTGTTTCGTAGAACTTTTCTAGTATCTCTTGGTTGGTTAATTTCAGAGCCTTAAGGAGTATGGTGGCTAGTAGCTTTCTTCTTCTGTCTATTCTTACGTAAACTAGATCTTTAGCGTCAAACTCAAAATCTAACCACGAACCTCTATAAGGTATAACTCTTGCACCATATAAAACTTTGCCTGAAGAATGACTTTTGCCTTTATCATGATCAAAAAATAAACCTGGAGATCTGTGAAGTTGAGACACCACGACTCTTTCTGTGCCGTTGATGATAAAGGTCCCATGCTCAGTCATAAGAGGAACAGTTCCCATATATACACTTTGAGATTTTCCTTCTTTTAATTTTCCTGAATCTTTGTCTATAAAGAAAAGGTCACAATTAATATGCAAAGGAATGTCATATGTAATACCTTTAAGCTTGCATTCTCGTTCATTAAAGACTGGTTCACCTAAGTCGTAGCCAGAAAACTCCATTCTGGCAAATCCATTATGGCTTTCGATAGGAAAAATTGAGTTTAAGACTTGTTCTAAGCCCTGATTAGCTCTTTTATCAGAGTCAATATCGCGTTGCAAAAAAGCATCATACGACTGAACCTGAGTTGCCAATAAATTTGGTAACTCCATAACGCTGGAGATTTTTTCAAAACTCCTTCTAACTCTTTTCTTCTCAGTGTATGAAAAACTCATAAATGCCCCTATCTAAAATTTAAAACAAACGGACCGGATTATGTTGAAACTATTTAAGCTCTGCTTTAGCTCCAGCATCTTCAAGCTGCTTAAGATATTCTTCTGCTTCAGCTTTAACCACGCCTTCTTTGATTACAGAAGGTGCTGTATCAACTAATCCTTTAGCATCTTTCAAGCCTAAACCAGTGATAGCTCTAACGGCTTTAATTACATCTACTTTCTTGTCTCCAACTTCAGCTAGATGAACATCAACTGGTGCGTCATCTTCTTCTGCGCCCGCATCACCACCGCCATCAGCAGCAGGTGCAGCAGCTGCAGCTACAGGTGCAGCGGCAGATACGCCAAATTTTTCTTCCATTGCTTCAATAAGCTCGACTACGTCTATTACGCTCATTTCGGCTATTGCTTCTAATATCTCTTCTTTACTTAGTGCCATGATTTATTCTCCAATAAATTATTTAGTTTAAAAATTAAGATTCTGCCTGCTGTTTTTGTTCTTTAACCGCCTGCAAAGTTCTCACTAACTTTGAAGGAACTTGATTAAGAACAGAAACAAACTTATTCATAGGTGCGTTCAGCATCCCAGCTAACTGAGCTAAAGCTTCATCTCTACTAGGCATATTTGCGATAGCAGATAACTTAGAAAGTTCTAATAATGAATCGCCTAATGACAAACCCTTTACCTGAAAGTTCTTATTCACTTTAGTGAAGTTGTTAACTAATTTTGCTGCACTAGTTGGATCCTCTAAAGAGAAAGCAAGCATAGTGGGCCCTACTAATAAGTCTTCAAAACAAGAAAATTTAGTTTCACTTAAAGCTCTTTTTGCAAGAGTGTTACGAATAACTTTTAAGTGAACAGCTGACGCTCTGGCTTCTGCTCTTAGCTGAGTCAACTCAGCTACTGAAGTGCCATGATAGTCAGCAGCAACTGCAGATACAGCTTTATTAGCTACATCTTGAAGTTCTTCAACTGCAATCTTCTTATCATCAATGCGCATTGGCATCTTCTTATCCTCCTAATACCAAACTTACGTTCAGTATATTTTTGGAACGCAAATCAAAAAAATTGATTGCACTCCATCTACGCAGGTTAATATTATTAAGTGAGAACAAATTTCTCACACCTACGGTCTTCGATGAATACGACAGAGTCGTACCATACTGAAGAAACCTTCCTATCTTTCTCAATGTCTAATTAGATACTTAGAGAAGATAGATCTATCTCTACACCTGCTCCCATAGTGGAAGAAAGTGTAATTTTTTTTATGAAAACTCCTTTCGCAGATGGTGGCTTATTTCTCTTTAAATCTTCTACAAGAGTTTCAAGATTCTGCTTAATTTGATCAGCGGTATAAGTTATATCGCCTATTCTTCCGTGGACTATTGCTCCTTTATCAGACCTGTAACGAATCTGACCTGATTTTGCATTCTTTACTGCTGTAGCAACATCCTTGGTAACTGTTCCTGTTTTAGGGTTCGGCATTGTACCTTTTGGTCCTAAAACCTTTCCAAGTGGGCTTACAATCTTCATTGTATCTGGAGTTGCTATCACCACGTCGTAGTCTGCGTCTCCTCCTTTCATGGCCTCTGCTAAATCTTCCATGCCTACCACATCAGCACCTGCCTCTTTAGCTGCTGCTGCCATATCTCCTTCAACAAAAACCGCTACTTTGCACGGTTTTCCTGAACCTGCTGGTAACAGCGTTGCCCCGCGCATATTTTGATCAGATTTTGAAGGGTCTATACCTAAATTAATAGCTGTATCAATGGCTTCATTAAATTTTACTTTAGGAGAGGATTGAAAGAAATCAATGGCCTCAGATATTTGGTATTTTCTTTGCTCCAACGTAGCAATGTTTTCTTGTCTTTTGCTCATTATCCTTCTACCTCTATTCCTGCACTTCTAGCACTGCCTGATAACGTTCTAACGGCTGCATCCATATCAGCTGCTGTTAGATCAGGATCTTTAATTTTTGCTATTTCTTCCAGCTGAGCTCTTTTTACTTTTCCAACCTTTAAGCTGTTTGGGGTTCCACTGCCTTTAGGTATGCCTGCAGCTTTCTTTAGAAGAACAGCAGCTGGCGTGGTCTTGATGATAAAGTCAAAACTCTTATCTTCGTAAACGGTGATTACAACTGGACAAGGCATTCCTTGTTCCATTTCTTTTGTCCTTGCATTGAATGCATTACAAAAATCCATCAAAGCCAATCCGTGCTGACCTAAAGCTGGCCCAACAGGTGGGCTTGGAGAAGCTGCACCGGCAGGGACTTGAAGTTTTATATAAGTAGTAATTGCTTTTGCCATTATCCTTTCTCTATCTGATTAAATTGAAGTTCTACTGGCGTGGAGCGACCAAAAATTAAAACAGCAACGCGAACTTTACTTTTTTCGTAGTTCACTTCTTCTACTACCCCACTGAAATCATTAAAGGGTCCATCAACCACTCTTACCATTTCTCCCGGTTCAAAAGAAATTTTAGGTTTAGTTATATCCGAGCCTTGTTCTAATTGTTGCATGATGCCTTCAGCCTCTTTGTTAGAAAGAGGGGATGGTTTGTCTTTGGTTCCACCTATGAAGCCCATCACTCTTGGTGTGTCTTTTACTAAGTGCCAACTATCATCATTTAATTCCATGCTAACGAGTACGTAACCGGGGAAAAATTTTCTTTGTGTCTTTCTTTCTTGACCGCCTTTCATTTCAACAACTTCTTCGGAGGGAACCATTATTTCTCCAAAAAGCTCTTCCATGCCCAATCTTTCTATTCTTTCCAATAGCGCCTCGCGGACTTTATTCTCATATCCTGAGTAAGCATGAACTACGTACCACTGTTTATTCATTGTTAACCTAAAATTTGAGCTGTGGCCCAACCAAATAAAGAATCAAGACCCCATAAAACTAATGCTGCAATGGTGATAGCAACTAACACGATCAAAGTGGTCTGGATGAGCTCAACTCTTGTAGGCCATACAACTCTTCGTATTTCTGTTCGGGATTCTAAAACTATTTTTAATGTTTCCCTACCTTCAGTTGTTGTTGTTGCTACAAAAAGTCCTAAACCAGAGACTACTATTACACCTATGACTCTATAGAGTAGAGGCTCCTCAACAAAAGCAGAATTTCCATACACAGCAATGCCTATAAGGGCAATACCCACAAACCAACGGATATAATTCTGCATATTTATATTCTTACTTTCCATTAAAACGAAAAAGCTTCAAAGCGGTCCAAGTGGCAGGCCAGGAGGGAATCGAACCCCCAACCTATGGTTTTGGAGACCATCGCTCTGCCAATTGAGCTACTGGCCTATTCTATAATTTTCGTTACAACTCCTGAACCTACAGTTCTTCCACCTTCTCTAATAGCAAATTTCATGCCGTCTTCCATTGCAACAGGAGAAATTAATTCAACTGTCATATCAATATTATCTCCAGGCATTACCATTTCTACTCCTTCAGGTAACTCTACTGCGCCAGTTACGTCAGTTGTTCTAACATAGAATTGTGGTCTGTAACCTTTAAAGAATGGGGTATGTCTTCCACCTTCCTCTTTTGAAAGCACATAAACGGTTGCTTCAAATTTAGTGTGGGGGTTAATAGCACCAGGCTTAGTTAAGACTTGCCCTCTTTCTACTTCATCTCTTTGAGTTCCTCTAAGCAAGATACCGACATTTTCTCCAGCCTTTCCTTCATCAAGAAGTTTTCTGAACATTTCTACACCAGTACAAACTGTCTTCTGAGTGTCTCTTATACCGACGATCTCAATCTCTTCGTTGACTTTGATTTCACCTCTTTCGATTCTTCCTGTAACTACAGTTCCTCTGCCTTGAATAGTGAATATATCTTCAATTGGCATTAAGAAAGGCTTATCAAGGTCTCTTTCAGGCATAGGTATGAAAGAATCTAAAGCTGCTACTAATTCAGTGATTTTTGCAGTGTATTCAGCATCGCCTTCAAGCGCTTTAAGAGCAGATCCAACAATTACCGGAGTGTCATCCCCAGGGAAGTCATATTCCGATAGAAGTTCTCTTACTTCCATTTCTACTAACTCTATTAGCTCTTCATCATCAACCATGTCTGCCTTATTAAGAAAAACAACAATATGAGGAACACCTACCTGTCTTGCCAGTAGAATGTGCTCTCTTGTTTGAGGCATAGGGCCATCAGCGGCATTAACAACCAATATAGCTCCGTCCATTTGAGCCGCTCCCGTGATCATATTCTTAATATAATCAGCGTGACCTGGGCAATCTACGTGAGCGTAATGACGATCTTCGGAATCATACTCTACGTGCGAAGTAGATATAGTAATTCCACGTTCCTTTTCTTCAGGAGCATTATCAATGCCATCAAAGGCAACTGCATCTCCACCTAAAGCTTCAGCTTGAACTTTCGTTATAGCTGCTGTTAATGTTGTTTTACCGTGATCAACGTGACCAATTGTTCCTACGTTGACATGAGGTTTAATCCTCTCAAATTTTTCTTTAGCCATTTCTTTTTCCTAAATATAAAAATTATTATTACTTTGGAGCTCATAACCGGAGTTGAACCGGTGACCTCTTCCTTACCAAGGAAGTGCTCTACCACCTGAGCTATATGAGCAAAAAACCAGGTTTTTACTAACTCTTAGGGGTAAAAAAATTTTTATCATAAGGAACACAAGCTATTAACTTTTGTTAACTTATATGACTAAACCTGCCTACTACCCAAAGCTCGGTGCGCAATTAAAGTATTTTTACCCCATGATTGCAAGCTTTTTAAGACTTTTAAGCTTATTTTTAGTATTACGCCTAAGGACAATTTTCAAGATGGTGGAGGAGGCTGGATTCGAACCAACGTACTCAGAGAGAACAGATTTACAGTCTGCCGCCTTTAACCACTCGGCCACTCCTCCGTAACCTTGAAATAGCGCGCAATTTTGTAGTTGCGAGTGAAGCTTGTCAACTTAATTTCAATAATTTGGTAACCTAATACTTATTATGACCATACAAGACGGTTTGCTTTGCAAGAAAGAGATCACAAATAGATTAAGTAAAGACGCCCTAGAGCTTTTAAGCAAAATCGAAATTAAAGAACAAACGAGTTCTACGAATGATGACGCCAAGGAAAGTCTTAAGAATTCATCTCATTTATTGTCAGCTCACTTTGCAGAACAACAAAGTGCCGGCAGAGGCAGGAACAGTCGAAAGTGGATAAGCCCTTTCGGGCAGAACATCTACCTTTCTTTAGCGTGGCAATCAAATTTAAGTTTTGCAGATATTGAAGGGCTAAGTTTGGCAATAGGAGTTGAAATAGCTGAATCCTTAAAAAACAATACGGATGAAGTCATTGAGATTAAATGGCCAAATGACTTATTAATAAATCAAAAAAAGTTAGGGGGTGTTTTAATAGAAACTTCCAGCGGTAAAAAAGATAATTTAGAAATAGTTATTGGTATTGGTATTAATGTTTTTATGAAAAATAAAGATTCTATAGAGATAGATCAGGATTGGACGAGTTTAGAAAATTACAAAAATAGAATTCTTGATAGAAACCTAATAGCTGCTAACCTTTTAAATAACTTAGTTCAACTTACAGCAAAATTTAAAACTATAGGTTTTGGGGTTACAAACAAGCTTTTGAAAATAGGAACGTATTAATGAATAAAGACTGTGAGGTTTTGGCTAACGGTATAGTTGATTACCACGGTTCAGTTGTTGGCATTAATGATAAAGGTGAACTTCTAGTAAAAAGAAATAATGAAATTATTAATCTTCGTTATGGCGAAGTTTCAATAAGAGAATTATAATGCGCGCGCGCTGGCGTAGCTCAGTTGGTAGAGCAGCTGATTTGTAATCAGCAGGTCGACCGTTCAAATCGGTTCGCCAGCTCCATGTTTAAAGCCTTATTCTAATTGACTCTAAAGGTCATTGGTCTGAGGCTTTTTCTTTTAATTTTACTTTAATTACTACTTAAGCAACTCAAGTGCAAACTAAAGGGTTATTAATTTAATAAGATGAAATGTGCATTAAGGTATAGAACAACTGATTTGTAATCAGCAGGTCAGAAGGCCAGCTTCATTTTACTATCTAATTTTTTTTATTCCCTATCTAATCTTTGATAATCTTCGTCTTCTTCTTGCCTTTTGAGTTCTTCCAATTCATCAGATTCATCACGCTCTGTAGGATGAAAAATTTCTTCTTCATAATTTGGGTCTCTTGGCTTTTTAAGCCAATCTAATATCTTTTTTAGTAATTTCTTAATCAATTCTAGTGCTAACTTCCCTGATGCCCTCCTAATTATTATTTAACACAGATTTAGTATATCAGAACAAAATATTGTATGAATTTTAAACAGTTACAGTTACAGAGGCGCTTGGCAAGTACTAGCAGAAGAGTCTGGCCTATCGCATGGAAATGACTTCCTCAAGAGCTCCTCATTATTTAAATTATTTAAATGATGCTCGGCACTTAACATGTCACTGAATCTAGTACTACAATCTAACATTCTGTTATTCCTTTCTTCCAGAATCAGCCTATAAACTCTTATTTTATTTTCTCTGATTAATTTGTTAAAAAGTTGATCGCTTTCTGGAAAGCATAAAGTGTAATCATCAAGATTCTTACCTACAGAAAATTCTGAAGAAATTGGGATATTCGAACAAGCTACGAAAGAAAGGAACAGAAAAACAGAGAAAAATTTCACTAGACTGCTTTCATAAACCTGGCATTAAGATGAAGGTAGGAATTTTCATTAGGATGTTTTGACCATATTTCTTTCCATTCTGGATTTTCTAGAAAAGCTGCAAATTCTGCATCTCGAACCTCTTTGCTTGGCCACCTGATTATCCAACATACATTTGGTTGGCCATTAGGAGAAACGATAGGGGAAGAGCCTTCAACTTCTGATTCCAGTCCTTCGTCGAGCCAAAAATCTATGACATCTAAATTCTCTTTTAACCACGGGCCTGCTAAATTTTTTGCCCACTCCTTGTAAGCATCAAACCACTCCGGATCAATCGTATAATCTCGTATTTCGACAATTGCATTTGACATATTCTTTCCTTTTTTTAATTATCTGAGCTAGGTCTTGAAGAAACTTCTTGGTGCCACCTATGCAAGCTTTTTAATTCATCATCCGGTTTTAAATCTACCATTCTTGATGCAAAATCAACAGCAGATAATAGAGTTATATCAGCGATCGTGTACCTATCTCCAGCCACAAATCTTGAAGAAGAAAACTCCCTATCTAATCGCTTATAAAAGGAATTTACATTTTTATCACTTGCTAATTTAGCGGCTGGTATTTGTTCAAAAATACCCATACTGCCAACGATGGGTCCATTGACCCATGATGTTCCTATCTGTGTCCAAAGTTCTAATTCAATGTGTCTGTTTCTACTTTCTATAAAAGCAAGTTCAAAGGGATCTTTTCCAAAAAGATTAGGTTCTGGTTCTACACTTTCCAAATAACGACAGATTGCCACAGATTCAGATATGCATCTTCCATCATCTAATTCAAGGACAGGGATCTTTCCGCTGGGATTCTTTTTAAGGAACTCTTCTGACTTGTGCTCCCTTTTAGACATATCGCAATTAACTAGCTCAAGATCAATTCCTTTTTCTGCTGCGAAAATTTTTACGCGCCTTGGGTTAGGCGCACTCGGAAAGTCATATAATTTCATTTTTTAAGAAATCGCTGGTGCGTCTGTTCCCAAAAACTCGTCCCTGAGAGTTCTCTTTAAAACTTTACCTGTTGCATTTCTTGGTAAAGCTTCTATAAATTCAACTGATTGAGGGACCTTAAATTTCGCCAAGTTCTCCAGACAATGTGAAATGACATCTTTTTCTTCCAATGCTTGCCCTCCTTTTAAAACTAGAATGGCTTTTCCTGTCTCTCCCCATCTTTCATCGGGTACTCCAATAATGGCTGCCTCTGCTATTTGGGGAAGCTGGTACAGAACGTTCTCTACTTCTGCAGGGTAGACATTCTCACCTCCAGAAATATACATATCCTTCCAGCGATCAACTATATAAACAAAGCCTTCGTCATCAAATCTTGCAGCATCTCCAGTTTTAAGCCAGTCACCTTCAAATGAATCTCTGGTTGCTTCTGGTTTGTTCCAGTAACCCGGGGTTATATTAGGACCTCTAATATATAGTTCTCCAACCTCCCCCCAAGGCAACTCTTTACCATCATCATCAACGACTTTAACTTCTGTATGGAGTAATGGTTTACCTGCTGCCCCTAATTTTCTTTCAGCATCTGCTGCATCAAGCCCTATACCTCCGGGACTGGTTTCAGTCATGCCCCAGCCTTGGGTCATAGAGACACCTCGATCTGACCATGCTCTCAAAATTGCTTCGGCACATGGAGCCCCTCCAATACCTGCAACTTTTAATCCGGATAAATCAGTTTTATCGAAGTCCGGATGATTCATCATGAATTGATATGGCGCTGGAACGGCAAAAAAGTGGGTTACTCCGTACTCGCTGTTTCCGATGATTGATAAAGCTAATCCCGGTTCAAACTCTTTAATGAGAATTATTTCACCTCCGGCATGAAGTACAGGATTGGCATAACAGTTCATTCCTCCAGTATGAAATAGTGGAAGAACAACCAGCTGAACGCTTTCTGAAGTGACAAAAACTGGAGAAGCCAAATTAATGCAATTATAAAGTTGCATTTGATGATTGATCATTGCTCCTTTGGGATGGCCTGTCGTTCCTGAAGTATACATAATCATGATCAAGTCTTCCTGAAAGGATTCAACAACCTCATGTGATCCATCAGAGCCATTAAGGGCTTCTTCATACTCACTATGTAAATCGTCACTATCGATCTGCAAGGACGAACTAATAGAGCAATCTTTCTGTAATTCTATTGAAATATCTAAAAACATAGCGTCATAAATCAAGGCGCTAGGAGTGCTGTCTTTTAATATGTATTCCAGTTCAGGTTTTGTTAGACGCCAATTAAGGGGCAATTCAATGGCACCAATTTTTGCACAAGCGAATTCAAGCTCAAAAAACTCTGCACAATTTTGAGAAAGTATAGCCACCCTATCACCTTTTTTAATACCTTGACTTTGCATCCATCCGGCAAGCTTATTTGCTCTATTGTTTAATTCAGAATAGGTTAATTCTTTGTTGGAACTTAAATCTCTAATTGCGACTTTATTGGGTCTTACGTTCGCATGATAAGCGGACCAATCGTAATGTTTAACTGTCATTTAATTTTCCTTTTTTTATTTTTTTATTTTTAGAGAATGTTATTTTTTTGAACTTAGCATATTGAATTTTCTTGTATTAGAAAAAGACGACCATTACTACATAAAATACTATCACCGCTCCCCAAATATTAATTAAAAAGCCAATTCTTTTACCTACTTGCTCGCCACGCGAGAACTGCCACAAGAAAAAAAGTGCGCTTATAAAGAATAAAGAAACAATTACGCCTATCATTTGGACATTTAATTTTTAGGTTAAAAATACAAACTTAACTTTACTTTTTTAGTAAGAAGCAATCAAGCAAGAGTTCTAGGAGGGGCAAGAAAATACTATAAAGAATAAATCATTAATACTTATAAGTAGGAACTAACTATATCATGAGCTGAATGAAGCAAAGACGAGGCCATAAAAGTAAAAGAGTTCGTAAAAAAAATCAGAACGAGCTTATTGGGTATTTTCAAAAACCAAAAGGGAGTCACGCGCACTGTGTTGTTGATCGGGCTTCAGAAGAAAAATTCAAAATTGGAAAATCAGAGCTTCGAAAAGCTTTTCCTGGAGACTTAGTCCGATACCACCTAACTCCTAAAGGATGGGCTTCCATAGATAGTGTTTTAAAGAGCAATACAGATAACTTTATTGGCAAAATTACTAGAAATGGAAAGATCACATTCTCATCTCCAGTTGGCCTTGAAGATATTGTCAGAATAAAGATAACAGGCGATATTCCAAAAAAAATAAGTACTGAAACGTTAGTAGAAATAATATTAACAAAACAGCCAGCTGCAAGACAAATGGGTGAAGGTTTTATTAAACGAACCATCTCAGAAGATAATATTCTTGAAATAGCTTCCGCTTTATCTGTTTCTAAACACGACCTACGAACAGAATGGAATAAGTCGATTATTCAAGAATCACAAAGACTCGCCAAAACTGTTATTGCAACTGAAGTAAATTACGTGGATCTTAGAAATAAATCATTCATAACAATAGATGGCAAGACAGCAAAAGATTTCGATGATGCAGTCTTTTCAGAAAAAAATAAATCTGGAGATCTTGTTCTATACGTTGCTATTGCTGACGTGGGAAAATTTGTTACCCCTGGTTCGGCAATGGATAAGGAAGCTGCGGAAAGAGGGACATCAGTTTATTTCACTCAAAAAGTTATACCCATGTTACCCGAGATAATTAGTAATGATCTTTGTTCATTAAGACCGAAAGAGGACAGATACTGCTTGGTCTGCAAAACCAGTCTATCTCAAGCTGGAGAATCCAAAGAAGTAGAATTTTTTCAAGCTATTATCAATTCAAAATCTCGTTTAACTTACGAGAAAGTTGCCGAGCAAATGAAGATAAATAAATTTTCTGACCCTTACGCGCAATCTTTAAAAAATTTAGTGGATATATATAAGATTCTAAAGAAAGCAAAGAAAAACAGAGGCGCTTTGGAATTAGATATTCCCTTCTATGTTCCTCAATTGAAGGGAAATAAGATAGAAAAATTTATCAACACTTCTAGAAATGAAGCCCATTTATTAATAGAAGAATGTATGCTCCTAGCCAATATCTGTGCAGCAAAGATTCTGATGAAAGCAAAAATTCCTTCCATTTATAGAATCCATCCAAAACCCGATCCACTAAAGATAAAGAACCTCGAAGGCTTTGCAAGAAGCAGAAAAATTAATGTTACTTTGGGTGATGATGGAAAAGTTAAGGAACTATCAAATCTTGTTGATATTACAAAGGACAGAAAAGACAAGGAAACCATACATATGCAAATTCTTCAGTCCTTAAGTCTTGCTGTTTATGAAACAGAAGTTTCGGAGCACTTTGCTCTGGGCTATCCCGCTTACACCCATTTTACTTCCCCTATAAGAAGGTACCCCGATTTGATGGTCCATAGGGCATTAAAGTCGCTCATACAAACAAGCCCAAATGGAAATATTTCTCTTGATAAGATCAGACCTCAACGCATTAATAAAGACCTCTACCCATACAATAATGACTTGGTAGAAGAAATTGCGTCTCTATCATCCACCAAAGAAAGAGAAGCAGAAAAGGCAGAGAGAGAAGCCATCAACTACCTCAAATGTGCCTACGCTAAAGACAACATCGGAAAAGAATTCAATGGTGTTATCTCTGGAGTCACAAATTTTGGGCTGTTTATTCACTTAGATTCCATTCATATAGAGGGTCTGTGTCATATTAAATATTTACCAAGAAGAGAGTATTATGAATTTGACGAGAATTCTAAAATGCTAAAGAGCACTAGTTCGAACCATTGCTATTCTCTCGGGGACAGCCTTTTAGTAAAAATTAAGGACGCAGACTTAACCACACAAAGAATTGATATAGAGATTGTGAAATGAAGCCAAGCAATGATCAAGAACTTGTCTGCGGAATAAACGCTGTAAAAGAAATCATTTCCATAAGACCCAGAAGTGTTCTGAAACTCTTATTGCAAAATGAAAAGCAGAACTCTAGGATCGAGTCCTTATCAAGCTTAGCTAAAAAGAATCACATAGAAATAATTCTAGAAGAAGATAACTTCTTCGAACGCAATTTCATTGAACAAAACCACCAAGGAGTTGCTATTCTTTGCAATAAACGACTTGAAGAAAATGAAACTTTCCTTGAAAAACTACTTGAAAAAGAAAATTTACTCATCCTTATTTTAGATCATCTGACCGACCCTCATAACGTTGGGGCTTGCCTAAGGAGTGCAGCTGCAGCCGGAGCAGACGCAGTAATAGTTCCAAAAAATAGATCTTGTCACTTAACCCCAACAGTAAGGAAAATCTCATCTGGTGGTTCGGAACTAATGCCATTTATCGTTGTCACTAACTTAAACAGAACTATTGAAAGGCTCTCAGATTCAGGAGTTAAGGTTATAGGTGCCGATGCTGATAAGGGAAAAAATCATACTGAGATAGACATGAAAGGAAGTGCAGCATTTATTATAGGCTCCGAAGATAAAGGCTTAAAGCGCTTAACTGCAGAAAAATGTGATACCTTGGCAGCAATCGATATGCCTGGAGGAATTGAAAGCCTGAATGCTTCAGTAACTGCAGGAATAATCCTCTTTGAATACGTCAGACAAAATAACCATCCAAAAACTTAATTATTTATATAAAATACGGCGATGCTTGCTCAAAGGACATTATCCAACTCAATTAAAGCCTTCGGCATAGGACTCCATAGCGGCAACCCAATAACATTAACTCTGAAACCTGCGGAACCTGATACTGGTATAATTTTCAGGAGAGTTGATTTAGACCCTGTCGTAGAAATCAAAGCCAGAGCAGAAAATGTTGGCGATACCACCCTATCTACCTCGTTGACTTGGGAGGATGTAAAAGTATCTACAGTGGAACACTTGCTTTCAGCCATGGCAGGATTGGGCATTGACAACGCTTATGTTGAAGTCAATGGCCCTGAAATACCTATCATGGATGGCAGCGCAGGTCCCTTTGTCTTCCTTATTCAATCGGCTGGACTTCACGAACAAGACGCACCCAAAAAATTTATCAGGATAAAGGAGACCGTAAGAGTTCCATACGGTGATGCCTGGGCTCAAGTATCTCCTTTTCATGGTTTTAAAGTTGCCTTCACCATGATCTATGATCATCCAGTACATAAGCAACATGCGACGACTGCCTCTATTAACTTCAACAGCACTTCTTTTGTTAAAGAAGTAAGCAGAGCCAGGACATTTGGTTTTATGAGTGAATTAGAAACGCTCAAAGAAAATAACTTAGCACTCGGAGCGAGTGAAAAGAATGCAATAGCGATTGGCGATGAAGAAATACTTAATGACGACGGGTTAAGGCTTGAGAATGAGATGATAAAACATAAAATTCTAGATTCTATTGGTGACCTGTACCTTCTTGGACACAATCTTGTAGGCTCATTTGAAGGATATAAATCAGGTCATACAGTTAATAATGGCTTATTAAGAGAATTAATTGCAAGACCTGAAACCTGGGAAGTTGTAACTTATGATGATCCCAATACATCACCTATCAATTACTTAGATCCAATTATTGATCCAAGCTCTGGATAGTTTTTAACTATATTCAGATACTTCCTCACGCAAATTGATAGAATTTGTTCCGTAATAGAAATTTTATGGCGATATTAGAAAAAATATTTGGCTCTCGTAGTCAAAAAGTAATAAAAAAGATTAAACCATTAATTAAAAAAATTAATGCGCTTGAAGATGCCTATGGCAATTTAAGTGATTCGGAACTCCTAAATCATAGAGAAATTTTTATAGGACGTTTCAAAGAAGGAGAAAGCTTAGATGATCTTCTGCCAGAAGCTTTTGCCACTGTCCGAGAGGTAAGTAAAAGACAGTTAGGGTTGAGGCCATACGATTGTCAGATGATTGGGGGCGTGGCACTTCACAACTGTCAAATAGCTGAAATGGCTACTGGAGAAGGTAAAACTCTTGTGGCCACATTACCCATTTATCTTAACTCAATAACAAACAGAACTGTGGTTTTGGTTACCGTGAATGACTACTTGGCACAAAGAGATGCAAACTGGATGGGTCCACTTTATAAAAACTTAGGAATGTCAGTTTCCTCAGTTGTATCAGGACAGAGTCCTGAGGATAGGCAAAAGTCCTATTCATCAAATGTTATTTATGCAACAAATAATGAACTGGGTTTTGACTACCTTAGAAATAACATGGTTCTTTCCAAAACAGAAAGAGTTATGGAAGACTGCTTCTATGCAATCGTAGATGAAGTTGATTCAATCTTAATCGACGAAGCAAGGACTCCTCTTGTTATTTCAGGTCCGGCTGAAGATACTTCTAGAACCTATCAACAAATTAGTCAATTTATACCTCAACTTAAACAACAAGCTGTTTTAGAAGAGGGAGAGGAAATTACTCCAGAACAAGTGGGTGACTTTTTAATTGATGAGAAATCAAAGCAAGTTGAATTAACTGATAAAGGACATGACCGAGTAGAGAGCTTACTAAAACAAGCGGGTATGATAGAAAAAGATCAAAGTCTTTATTCTTCGAATAACCTTAAATTGCTCCATTACATTCAATCGTCCTTAAGAGCACATTTTCTTTTTAAGAAGGATATAGATTACATGTTGCAAGAAAATCAGATTGTTTTAATAGATGAAAATACAGGCAGAGCAATGCCCGGTCGTCGTCTTGCAGATGGTCTGCATCAAGCAATTGAGCAAAAAGAAGGCGTTCCTATACAAATGGAAAGTCAGACGTTAGCTTCTTGTACCTTCCAAAATTACTTTAGACAATTTGAGAAGTTATCAGGAATGACTGGGACTGCAGCAACCGAATCCCAGGAATTTGCAGAAATATATGGATTGAGTGTTCTTGAAGTTCCAACCAATAAACCAATGGTTAGAAAAGATAATAATGATTTGGTTTATTTAACTGAAGACGAAAAATACGAAGCTGTGGTGAAAGAAATCGATCAGTACAGAAAGAAAGGCAATCCTGTTCTTGTTGGAACAGCCTCACTTGAAAGTTCAGAGATGGTTTCTAAACTGCTACAAAATAAAAAGATAGAGCATCAAGTTCTTAATGCTAAAAACCATGCAAGAGAAGCTGAAATAATTTCACAAGCTGGAAAACCAAACGTAGTTACCATTGCCACTAATATGGCCGGCAGAGGAACTGACATAGTTCTTGGTGGAAATTGGGAGGCTGAATTTGAAAATAACGGAAATCAAGATGAGTCAATTAAGAAAAAATTCCAGCAAGACTGGAAGAAGCTTAATGCTACGGTAATTGAAGCCGGTGGATTGCACGTTATTGGAACTGAGCGCAATGAATCAAGAAGAATGGATAATCAGCTTAGAGGTAGGTCAGGAAGACAAGGAGATCCAGGTTCCTCAAGGTTCTACATATCATTAGAAGACAGTTTAATGAGAATTTTTGCTTCGGATCAATTTAAAAATATCATGGAACGAGTTGGAATGGATAAAGGAGAATCAATTGAGCATCGTATGCTGACTGGTGCAATTGAGAGAGCTCAAAAAAGGGTTGAAGGAAGAAATTTTGATATAAGAAAGATGCTTCTTGAATATGATGATATGGCTAATGAACAAAGGCAGATCATCTACTCTCAAAGAAATACAATTTTAGAAGCAGATGTCATTACGGATTTGCTTGATTCGATGAGAGAGAACGTTATTGAAACTGAAATCTTAAATTTTAAAGATGAAAATGCTCCTTTGAGTAATTGGAATCTTGATGGAATTGAAAATTCTCTAGCCAATATTTTTGGCCATAATTTTTTAATAAGAGACTGGTTAAAGGAAGATAAAAATCTTGATGAAGAAGCTCTGATTAGCAGAATATTTAATCAATCCACAAGCCTCTACAAAGAAAAAGGAAATAGTATTGGTCCTGCAATGAGGGACTTTGAGAAGCAAATTTTACTCCAAATTATAGACAATTCTTGGAAAGATCACCTTGGTGCGGTTGATTCTTTAAGACAAGGAATAGGTCTTAGAAGCTACGGAAACAAGAACCCTAAATTAGAATTTAGAAGAGAATCCTTTGAGTTGTTTGAATCTTTACTACAAAAAATAAGGCACGAAGGGGTGAGATTCCTATCTAGAGTTGAGATAGAGAAAACCAGTCATGAAGACGTCACTCTCTCTAGAGATGAAAGAAAGGAAACATTGCATCATGAGACTGCTTCAGCTTTTGATAATACGCAACAAAATCCTGTCATTACCAATAACCAAGATACAGCTTCCAGCCAGACTTCAGGCAATAGAAGGCTCAGAAGAGCAGAAGCAAAAATGGCAAGAAAGAACTCTAAGAAGAAAAAGTAGCCATGAAAATAAATAATATTACTGGCATAAATATGGCGTCGGCGTCTAGTAACACTCGTTATGGCAAAAGAGATGATTCGCTACTGGTTTCAATAGAAAAAGGAAGCACCATCAGTGGTAAATTTACCAATAATAGTTTCAAATCTGCTCCCGTAATTACTGCGAAAGATCATTTAGAAAAATGCTCTGGAAAAGAAATCGTCTTAATGATTAATGCTGGAAATGCAAACGCAGGAACAGGAAAAAAAGGAGCTAAGGACGTTCTGTCTTGCTGTAAATCTGTTGGTAAAGAAATGGGTATTAACCCTGAATCTGTATTGCCTTTTTCAACAGGGGTCATAGGAGAATACTTAAAGACAGATGAGTACATTGGCGCGTTTATTAAAGCATCTAAAAGACTTAAGTCTAATAATTGGAAACAAGCTGCCAGGTCAATACTCACAACTGATACGAAGCCTAAATTACTTTCAAGGATGATTAAAAATGGTTCAGAAGGAATTGCCGTGACTGGTTTTGCTAAGGGCTCCGGAATGATTCGACCTGATTTTGCGACCCTCTTAAGCTTTGTTTTTATTGATGCCAAAATAAATAGATCTCTTTTGGATAATATCCATAGCGAGGCTCTCTCAGAAAGCTTCAATAGAATAACTGTTGATGGAGATACTTCTCCCAACGACTCATCGGTTCTGGTGGCATCTGGAAGAACAAAAAGCCCTGTAAAAAGAGGCACAGCAATTGAAAGGAAGATTAGATCTGCCGTAATAGAAATCTACAAAGAATTAGCAGATGCATTAATAAAAGATGCCGAAGGCGCCACAAAGAAAATTACCATTAAAGTCGTCCAAGCAAAAACTGAGAAGCAAGCCGAATCCGTTGCTTTTACAGTAGCTGAATCACCCCTTGTAAAGACGGCGATGTTTGGAAATGATGCTAACTGGGGAAGAATACTTTCTGCTATTGGACGCTCACCTGAAGTTAATGATGTTTCTAAAACTTCCATACATTTGAACGGTGTTCCATTGGCTAAAAATGGCAACCTGCATCCTCAACACTCCGAATCAAAAGCTTCAAAGGCAATCACGAAAAAGAATCTAGAAGTGACCATAAAACTAGGTTTGGGAAAAAGTACTTTCTCAGTAATAACTTCAGATTTCTCAGAAGACTATTTATTAATTAATAGCGATTACAGAAGCTAGTAACCAATAACTCTTGCGCAGCTAAAAGCTAGTGCTCAAATCCTTCATATTCTTCTGAATCTGTTACAGGATCACCGGCAATCCTGTGGCTTTCACTAGCCCAAGCTCCAAGATCTAATAACTGACACCTAGCAGAACAAAAAGGTCTATGCTTGTTTTCCATGGACCATTCAGAAGGACTTTTACACTCGGGGCAATTAACTTTATTCATAAAATTAACACTGACTTAAATACTTTGTGTGTAAAACCATGACCTTCTCTTTTAAATCCTCCATGGAACCATCGTTGATTATAATTTCATCTGCTTGCTCAAGACGTTTCTTTCTATCTATTTGGGCAGATATTATATTTTTTACTTGTTCTTCAGAAACGCCATCTCTTTTTGCAGTCCTTGCAATTTGGGACTCTTCAGGCACGTCTACTACAAGGACAAAAGAGCAGTAGCTTTTTTGTTCAGTCTCTAAAAGCAAAGGCGAAACCAATATGCAATAGGGACTCTCAGAGCTTTCTAACTGATCTTTTATATGTTCGGCTATTTTAGGGTGGAGCAATTTCTCGAGCCAGACTCTTTCTTCAGAATTGTTAAAAATAATCTCTCTAAGTTTTGCCCGGTCTAAGTTATTTCCTGAATCCAATACGTTATCCCCAAAGTGAGCTTGAATAGCATCCAAAGCAGGTTGCCCTTTTTCGACTACACGACGAGAGGAGACATCAGCATCAACAATGTCTATGCCTAGGCTTTTAAAAGTATCAGAAACGGCTGTCTTTCCACTGCCAATACCTCCGGTCAAACCAATTATCATAGTGACCTAATATTATCAGATGGTAGTAATATTTTCTTTTGTTTATAGTACGGATTTTTTGAGGAACCTTATCGCTGATTCGGCAAAAATATCGTTCCTGTCTCCAGCTATCATATGGGCGGCTTCTTTGATTTCAACAAATTGAGCATGAGGTATTAGTTCAAAAAAGTTATCGACTTCATGCTGGGTAAGGACATTGCTTAAAGCTCCCTTGATAAGCAAAGTGGGTACACCGACTCCTTTAGCCAATTTGACTTGGTTTTCTTTGTAATTAGAGACATTGCTTTTAGATCTTCCTTCAATGAATCTCGGATCCCAATGCCAGTAATATCTTCCATCTTTCTTTAGCCTTAAATTTTTTTCAAGACCTTTGGTGTCTCGGGGTTTTTTTCTATGGGGTAAATAGCTTGATATTGCCAATGCAGCTTCTTCCAAACTTTTAAATCCTTCCTTACCGGAACTCATGAATTTAATAACTTGATCAGACCCCTCTTCATTAGGGTATAACCCAATATCAACCATCACCAATGCTGAACACAAATCTCTTGTAGTGCTGTCTCCAGCTAAAGACAGGGATGCCATGCCGCCTAAAGATGCACCCACCAACGCTGCAGGTTTATCTAATTGTTGAATTATGGAAGCCAAATCATCTTTATAGGCTTCTATAGAATAGTCTCCGTTGGTATCCCAATCGCTATCCCCATGTCCTCTTAAATCCAGAGCGACAACATAAAATCCTGATTGGCTTAGTTTCTCTCCTGTTGAACCCCAAGCATGACGAGTTTGCCCACCTCCGTGTAAAAGTATGACAACCGGATCATTCATAGACCCCCAAGTGCTAGTAACAATTTGTAATCCAGACGCAACTTTAAATTTCATCAGTAAGATTTATATTAGGAAATTAATAAAAGAAATGAATTGTTCCATAAAATGATACAAAATCCACCATACTCGTAAATAAAAACTATCAAATAAAAAACACATCAAATGAACTACCCTCCTAAATCCTTATGGGGCCGACTCAAATACATCGGACCCAGCGTGATTGTTACCGGCAGTGTCGTTGGCAGCGGCTCAATTGTCATGACTCCTTTACTAGGTGCAGCAGCAGGATTTACTTTACTTTGGTGGCTTCTATTGAGCATGTGGAGCAAGCCAATTATTCAAGCTGAAATAAGCAGGTACATCGTAGTTACTAGAAAAACTTTTTTAGAGGCCTTTGCAGATATGCCGGGTTTTAAAACCACCATAAAAGGTAAAACCACTTCATGGTTGGTCTGGTTTATGTTTATCGGGGTGGTGCCTTCAATAGCAGGAATGGGTGGTCTTGCGGGTGCAGTGGCTGAAGCGGGTCACATGATGATTCCTCAAATTAACGTAGCAGCATGGGTTGTGATTAGCTGTCTATTAACTTGGTTTATTCTTTATTGGGGGTCTTATCAAACTCTTGAAAGAATATTGCTTATGATGGTCTTGTTTTTCTCTTTAGTAACAATGGTCATAGCGTTCTCCATGCAAGCAACGCCATACGAAATTAATTCAACGCAAGTATACGAAGGCCTCTCTTTTAACTTCCCGATGGATCACCTCCCTCTGGCCTTGGCCGTCTTTGGATTTACAGGAATAAGTTATGGAGAAATTATGGCTTACACTTATTGGTGCTTGGAGAAAGGTTATGCTCCAGATAACGAAGGGGACTTAGAAAAAACTAAAGGCTGGATAAAAGTAATGCAGACAGACGTCTGGGTAACTGTCATATTCATAACAATAGGAACCTTGCCCTTCTTTTTTCTTGGTGCTGGAGTTCTTCATCAAGTGCCTGAATTACAAGAAGCACTCTCCAACAATTCATTTTGGGATATAGACATCATAGGAGCACTTCAAAATATGTTTGCTCTTGTGCTTGGAAGTTGGGCTAAATGGCTGTTTGTGGCCCTTGCATTCTTTGTTCTTTTTTCAACCCTACTTTCAGGCACAGCAGCATTTACCAGAACCATTGCAGATTATTTTATATCGACAGGATTAATCCTAGAAAAAGAAGACACCAGATTAAAGCTTATAAAAATTATAGCTTTTGTTATACCCTTCCTTTCTGGAGTCTTCTATTTCATTCTTCCTAATCCAATAACCTTATTTATTATTGCTGGTATTTGGGCAGCATTGGGTTTACCCATAGTTAACATAGGAGCGCTTTTCCTTATCAGTAAATTAGAAAAAGAACTTCAACCTAAGACTGCTACAAAGATGATATTGTGGGCTACTCTTTGTTTTCAAGTATTCATTGGCTTCTTGCTACTAATTGATAACTTTAAAGGTATTTAGATATGATTAAATGGCCATATTTACCGCAAGACTTGGGCTTAGAAATTACAAAGTCTGAAGGCGCTTATCTTTACACTAAAGAAGGTTTCAAAATTTTAGATGCAGCCGGAGGGGCTGTAGTTAATAACATTGGCTATGGCAGAGAAGAGGTTGCGGAAGTGATTAAAGAAAGTGCTATAAATAACACCTATGTCCTCCCTCCTTTTTTAACACCGGAAAGAGAAGAATTATTAGATGAATTAAGGGACCATTGGTTGCCGCCTCACCTGACTCGTATACACCTCTCTTCAGGAGGTTCAGAAGCAAACGAATCGGCTGTAAAAATGGCAATTCAATACCAAGCCAGCAGAGGGAAACCTGAAAAGAAAATCATCTTGACGCGGTCTCTTTCTTATCACGGTACCACACTAAATATGTCGGGAATTTCAGGACACGCTGCAAGAAAAAGGGGCATGGAAAGCTACCTTCCTGGTGCTAAAACCATCGAAACTCCCTATCCGCTAAGGTGCCCTTTAGGAAGCTTTCATCCAGGAGCAAAAGGTTACTATTTGGATAATTTAAAAAAAGTTATACAACATTACGGAGCAGAAAATATTGCAGCGTTATTAATGGAACCTGTTAATGGATCCAGTGGAGGTGCGATCTACCCCCCGGAAGGTTATTGGGTTGAAGCTCAAAAAATACTTATTGAAAATGACATACTCTTAATAGCCGATGAAGTTATGACTGGATTTGGTAGAACAGGTTTCAAATTCTCTTGCGAGGATTACGAAATCAAACCCGATATCATGATTGCCGGCAAAGGTATGAGTTCAGGTTACGCAGCAATCTCAGGTACCTACAGCACAGATAAGATAGCCAACTCCATAATGGATGCCGGGTACTTAGTGATGTTTCATACTTTCGCTGCACTGCCATTATCTTGTGCAGCCGCAAATTCTGTTTTACAAATACTACGAAGAGAAAAACTGTGCGAAAAAGTTACGCCTCTTGGTGCAAGATTAAAACAAAAACTGACTGATGCATTAGATGAGCACCCTTTAGTCGCTGAAATCAGAGGAAAAGGCTTGCTAATAGGCATTGAAATAGTAAAAGATAAAGAAAAACTAATAAGTTTTGATGAACAAGAAAGAATAACTGATCAAATAATCAGCAAAGGTTTAGAAGAAGGTGTTCTGTTGTACCCAGGTGGAACTGGCGAATACAGAGACATAGTTTGTCTAGGACCTCCTTATATAATTGGGGAAGAAGAAATTGATCTAATAGTAGACACTCTGGTAAAAGTTCTTAATCACATCCAAGTCAAATATAACTAAAACTCAAAAATGGCGGTCCTTCTGGTTAAGGATTATAACCACCCACTGACTAAGTTTTTCTACCTCCACAGCATGTTCAATGCAGTACAATAAATCTAGAATTGAATTCTATAACTTATGAAACTTATAACTCTATTACTTAGCTCATTCATTCTTTCTATGAATCTTTCCTCGCTCGAAAAACAAAGCGATAAATTAAAAATTCTTGTTTATAACACTCATGGACTTCCAGAGATATTTATAAGTGATAATCCAAAAAAGCGTTTTCCTATAATAGGTAAAAAGACTCAAGACTATAATATCTCTTTGCTGCAAGAAGACTATTCACATCATGAAGAATTATCATCTGGTTTAGCTAAAAAAAGCATAGCTATTCGTGGTGGGATGGGTAGCCGTTTATTATGCCCTTTCTGTACTGGGTCAGGATTAACTTCTGTATTCAATCTACCTGAAAACTGGACGGTAGAAGTTGAGAATGAAACATATCAAACTTGCTCTGGTTGGTTGAGGGGCGCAAATGATTGTTTTGCCTATAAAGGCTTTCAAATAATAAAAATTGCGCTACCCAGTAATAAAGAGTTTTTTATAGTCAATACTCATATGGATGCAGGTAGAAGAGATTCAGATAGATCTTCAAGAAAGAAACAATTAGAGCATATTGTGTCAACTATAAGTCAAAAGACCTCTACAGAAGCTCTTATTGTGGCTGGAGATCTTAATCTCCATTCTAAAAACCCAGATGACGTAAAGCTTTTAAAAAAGTTCAAGAAAGAACTCAAATTAACAGATGCTTTTATAGGAAATAAGATCAGTGAAAAGTGGACTATCTTGGATTACATCTTATACAGGCAAAGCAACGAGGTGGAGTTTAAAATTATCTCAGTAGGAGAAGACAAATCATTTATTAATGAAGAAGGTCCTCTAAGTGATCATCCTGCACTTTTCATAGAAGTATCAATTGAATAGTAGAGCTTACGCATTGCTGAACTCCTGTTCTTTTAAAAAAATATTTAGATATAGATTCTTAGACCCAAACAATTAATCAAGAAGGCTTAATTAAACTGAGTATATTATTTAGACAGGAGTCAATTGTTCCATTGTTTTGAACAGTATAATCAGCAAAGCGTTGATACAGTCCTTCTCGCTCTTTGTAAGACTCTTGAATAGTTTGATCTGATCTTTTTAGCAGGCCTCTTTCAGAAAAATTTGAAATGCGAGCAGAAATATCTTCATAAGGCACTTCTAGATATATCACCATAGAATTTCTTTTAATGTACTCCATAGCAGTATCACAAAATACGGCACTACCTCCAGTGGCTAAGACAATCTGGTTAAAATCCACCAAGAGTAGAGCGCCTTCTTCAATTTCTTTGAATTTTTCATTGCCATTTTGACTCAGAATATCCTGTAAAGATTTACCGTATTTTTTTTCAATAAGTAAATCACTATCTACAAAATTAAATCTTAAGTGTTTGGCTAGTTTTTTTCCTACAGATGATTTGCCAGCCCCTGCCATGCCTATTAATGATATTGAATTACTCACTTCTACTTTTGTCTTTACCTGCGAAAATTTCTATAAATAAGATTTTAGCATCATTAAAGGTCTGAGTAAGTTTCGCAATATTCATGCTAATCCCGAAAAGGGAGAGCATAAAGCTTATGATTTATTTGAAATCTTGGACTAGGGCTTTAGAAAAAAGTAAGGTCAATCTCGATTAGACCGACCTCACAAATCTTTGTTAATCCGCGTAATCTAATCCTTTAGCCTTTTGGACTTCTCGTTTGTTAGGAGTAACAGATTCTCTAAACGGTACGCCTGAAATTTCACCTTCTACTGCGACACCGGGTGATTCAGAGTATTCATCGGGCAACCTGACCTGTAATTTTGTTCCGATCTCTGATGAAGTCGATGGAACCCAACCAAGTGCAATGTTTGTGTTTAGTTCAGGAGACCACCAAGGAGAGGTGATGTAACCCATATCGTTACCGTCTGTATCGGCAATCAACCAGAAATCAGGGGCATAGTCAGTGATTTCTTTTCCACCAAAAGTCAGACCAACCATACGCATTTTGAATGGAAAATCTCCTTTATCAATTACATCGCGTTGTCGTTCAAGTTCTGCTTTTCCAATGTAATCAGCCTCTTTATTTCTTGGTACCTGATAACTAAGATTTACCTGAAAAGGAGAAGTTTCGTGATCTAAGTCTTGACCCCAAGACAATATACCGGCTGCTATTCGTCTGTGATGAGCAGGCGCAATGACCATAAGACCATATTCTTCGCCAGCATCAACAACCGCATTCCAGACAATCTCAGCATTTTCATGCGAATCGCGAACATAAATTTCATAACCCTTTTCTCCAGTAAAACCAGTCTGACTTATGACTACATCTGCACCTCCTATATTGGTCTCCATAAGACCGTAATAAGGAACATCTCTAAGCTCTTCACCAGCAAGTTTGGCCATAAGGTCTTCAGAAAGAGGGCCTTGAATTTGTAAAGGACAAACATCAATCTCATCAATTGTGACATCGTACTTCTTACTAATATTAACGCCTTGAAGCCAGAGCATAAGATCACTATCAGAAAGAGAAAACCAAAATTCGTCTTCAGCTAATCTCAACAGAACAGGATCATTAAGGATTCCTCCTTTATCGTTGCATAAAATTGCGTATTTTCCATTACCAGGTTCTATTTTGGTAGCATCTCGAGTTATCACATAATCTGTAAAAGCCTCTGCATCTGGGCCTTTAACTCTTATTTGTCTTTCAACGGCAACATTCCACATTGTTACTCGATTAACCAAGGCTTCGTATTCAACCATGGCTCCGCCGTCCTCAGGCCTAACGTATCCCCTTGGATGGTAGATACGATTGTAAACCGTTGCCCTCCAGCAACCTGCTTCATGAGATAAATGCCAAAAAGGCGACTTCCTCACTCTAGTTGAGATCAATAGCTCAGTAGGGGTTCGACCACTCTGTCTAAGATTATACGGCACCACTCGATCACTCTGATCAACGCTTGGATGATTTGGATTTTTCATTTTCTCCCCTATTTTTTTATATTGTAATTAGTAAAATTCGGTTTGTAATTAGTTAAATTTAGTTTCTAATTAGTTAAGAACGAACCTTTTCGTTATTCGGATCATAGAGAGATCCCTTACCAACGATTTGGACAGTCATCGGATAAATACCATCACCATTTTCATTAAAATAATGCAGTGATAGCGACTTCCCGGGCGTAGCAATTTCTTTAGGTAAGTAACCCATGACTACATGTTTTTTAATTGAAGGGCAGTAAGACATGCTTGTGCTATAAGACCTACGACCTTTGCTATCTATTGGCACTTCACCCGTAGCAGGATCAATGATTGGTGATATGCCTACAGGATAACGTGAACCTTTACCTGACATATTTAGATCATCCAGCGTCATGGTGCATAGAATTGCACTAGGCTGCTCTTCTCGATGAGCAAGGTGTGCTGCTTTACCGTGAAAATCTGCCGCCTTGACCAAACGCCTTTCAATAGCTGATTCACAAGCATTATAGTTGGTCTCTAGATCTGCACCTTGAAGTCTAAAGCTTTTTTCAAGACGTCGACTGTTGGCGTAAGTTTCAATACCGACTGGTACAACACCAACTTCAAGTAAAGAATCATAAAGTGCTAGACCGTCTTCACTGTCATTATTCAAGTAGAGCTCCCAACCACTCTCACCGACATAGGAAATACGTGCTGCCCATACATCAATTTTCTTCCCACCTGATAAATTGAGGGTCAGATATTTTGCTGTGACAAAAGGAAAATTATCGATGCTGATTTCACTGGGATCAATAAAATGGCCAAGGGCATTTTTTGCCTCAGGTCCCCATAATCCTAAAGTTGATATATCGTGTGTTCGAATATTAATGTCTGCGTCTAAGCCTGTATCATCGCGATAATTACGCATAGTCACCCAATCCCGGTTACCATCGGCTCCCCCGGTAACTATCCTGTAACTATCTGCACCTAAGCGAGAAATTGTAAGGTCTGCATGAACCCCACCATCCTCGTCTAAGAAATTGGTATAGATCATTCGACCTTCGGGAGTATCGCCACCTACTTTTGCCACTGAAAGGTACTCCAACATGCGTTCTGCGTCTTTGCCATTGATGTCCATGATCGCGAAATGCGATAGATTGATCATCCCACTTGAATCACTCATGGCTAAATGTTCTGAGTTCGCAATTTCGTAAGGTACGTGGCGTTGATCCCATTCATTTTCTCGAACTGGGACCGCTTGAAGATAATTATCTAGTTTTTGTCGATTACTTTCATAAGCTAAGGCACGTTCCCAGCCAGCAACTTCGTTATTAAAATAACCTCCAAGCTCTTTTTCTCTTGCATAAAAGGGACTTACAAAGAGCTCTCTACTACTAATATATGGCTCTCTGGGATGAACAGCAGGAGTGT
The DNA here is from genome assembly GCA_937773605.1 of uncultured SAR86 cluster bacterium. GTDB lineage: Bacteria > Pseudomonadota > Gammaproteobacteria > Magnimaribacterales > Magnimaribacteraceae > CAJJAM01. The sequence goes on from CALJVP010000009.1 coordinate 63,715, forward strand.
AGATAGTTTGAGCATTTTCAAAAGATCGTGTTTTTACAAAGTTTTTTTCTTTTTGCGCAGGATAGAATCTATCAATATTAAAAGAATGTATGTCCACTTGTGTCTTGCCATTAACTATGGATTCTGCGCAAAGCCTTGCGCATGCTGGACCGTCTTTAACCCATACCGCTTCGCATAACCAAAAACCTCTGACTTCTGGGCTTTCACCGATCAAAGAAGCCGCGTCAGGAGTTACAGAAAGCAGGCCATTAAATGAACTTCTTTCATCCCATCCTAACTCAGCAAGTATGGGTGTTGTTTCAAATGCTTTTTCCAAAGGCTCAGCTATTTCATCAAGGCTGAGATGTCTCATTGAGTCAGAAGTCATTGTCTTATCAGGATTACCTATATCCTCAGGGTCTACTAGTCGAGGGTTCTTATCCTCGTAGTATCCCCATTCAAGCATTCCCCCATGGAGCCTACCCGTATCTCTAACATAAGCTGAATTCCCTTGATCACGAAGCAATGGATAGACAAGAAATTCATCCGTTCCTTGTATTTCTGGAAGTGGGCCAAAAAATAACAAAGGATGTTCAACTGGCATAAGCGGCACTGGAACACCAGCCATTTCTCCGATTAAGGGTCCCCAGATTCCTGATGCGATTACAACTTTGTCGGTTTTGATTGTTCCTTTGTCCGTTTTTACTCCAGTAATACGTCCATTTTCAATTTCAAAACCTACCGCCGGTGTATCGGTAAAAGTAGTTAAGGCTCCTTTCTCTTTAGCGCTTTCTACAGCAAAGTTCACTACATCTTGGGAGCGCGGTGTTACAAGACCAGCATCAGGATCCCACATTGCTCCCCGAATTGATTCTTCATCTAGCAATGGAAATTTTTCTTTGGCTTCGGATGCAGAAATTAACCTGACGTTGGTTCCAAAAGCTTTACCTGATTCAACTTTTCGTTTGAGTTCCTCCCAGCGCGCGTCGTCGTCTTTACGACAAATCTCTAAACCTCCTTTTTTTAAAAAGAAACCATTATCTTCATAAAACTTTCTACTAAAATCAGTCGCCCAACAGCCTAACTTGTCATGAGTTGTGTTGTAGACAAAGTCCGAAGCATGCGCAGTGGATGCTATATCTGAAGGAATTATGCTAGATTTTTCTAATCCTACGATGTTTTTTTGACCGAGTTCTGTGAGCCAGTACGCGAGCATTGATCCGACGATGCCACCTACGCCCACTATGACTACTTCCGCATCTTTGGGAAATTTAGAGGATTTCATTGCAATATTATAAGTGATTATTTTCGATATGATTAATCATTTTTTGCGGGTCATATAGTTCAATGTACACGCCACGCAATAAACTTATTGTGGCTACTATTAAAATAAAAACAAAAGGCAACGCCATCGATATTGTCCCTGATTGTATCGCTGATAAGGCATATGAACCCCCACCTACCAGTAAAACAATGGCAATCATTCCTTGAATAATTGCCCATATCACTCTTTGTATTCTAGGGGTGTTATCTTTACCGCCGGAAGTAATCCTATCTATAACTAATGAACCTGAGTCTGATGATGTCACAAAGAATAGCACCAACATGAATAAAGAAAATATGCTTGAGAAGACAGGAAATAAAAGGTTGTCTAGCATGTAAAAAAGCACAAGAGAAATGTCTCCAACTGGTTCACTTAAACTACCTAATCCATCCTGAAATTGAGAAATTGCAGTTTCTCCAAACGAAGTAAACCATATTGTGCAAAATAAAAGAGGGACGAACATTACCACAGAAAGAAATTCTCTGATCGTTCTCCCTTTTGATATTCTTGCAATGAACATCCCTACAAAAGGGGACCATGAAATCCACCAGGCCCAATAGAAAATTGTCCAGTCATGATACCACTGGAGATCTTCAGTTCTGTTCCAATTACTTAAACGAACGATATCTTGAAAATAAGAAATTAAGTTCTCCCCGTAAGCCATAATGATCTTGAATGTTGGTCCAGCAAGTACTACAAAAGCTAACAAAACAAGAGCAAGTCCTATATTGATGTTACTAAGAATTCTTACACCCTTATCCAAACCCCTGTAAACAGAAAAAATAGCCACAGCAGTAATAAAAACTATTACTAAAGTTTGACTTAAAAGATTGTTGGGTAGATCGAATAGATAAAACAGACCTGAAGCAGCTTGCTGTGCTCCCAATCCCAAAGAAGTTGCCAAACCAAAAAGTGTAGCCAATACTGCAATAATATCAATGATATCACCCTGCCATCCCCAAATTTTATTACCTAAAAGAGGATAAAAGATTGATCGAATTGTTAAAGGTAATTTCCAGTTGTAGCAAAAAAAGGCAAGAGATAGTCCTATGATTGCATACACTGACCAAGCGTTAATACCCCAATGAAAAATGGTTGCACTGAAAGCCAGTCGATAAGCCTCTTCAGATTCAGGTGCGACGTTTAGAGGTGTTCCAAACACCCCTGTGTAATAGGATAGAGGTTCAGCTGCTCCATAGAAAGTCATGCCTATACCAACCCCTGCTGCAAACAACATACAGACCCAAGACATAAATCCAAATTCCGGGACTGAATTCTTTCCACCGAGTCTTATTTTTCCAAAAGGGGAAATAATTAGAAAGAAGATGATCAATGTAAAGGCAGACATAGAAAGCGAAAAAAGGGTACCGAACCAAACCACTACAAAGTTTCTAGTATTAGAAAGTAGCTCATTAGATATTTCTGGAAAGATCAACACGAGCGCAGAAAAGATAACGACCAAGCCTGAACTGATAGAAAATACAGGTAGATTTATATCCAGCCCAAGGAATTGGGTGTTGGCCCTCCTCTTTCCTTCTGACATTGAAGTACTATGCGCGTTTTCTTTCATTTTATTACTTATTGATTTAACAGAGCTATATCTTCAGGTTTTAATAAGTCTTCATCCAAGCTATTAAGTAATGGCTTTAAGTGTTTTGAATAAGGCTTCCAGCGCTCCATGCCGTCTTTGTTGATTGGTCTTCTTACCTGTTCAGAACTAGCGGTCCTAACTAATCTATCTGTTTCATAAAATGAAATGCATTCTTCTTCATAAGGCAACTCCAGAAATTCGAGCATTCTCTTAACCTGTCCCTCAAGGTCTTCAATGATATCTTCGTTATTTACTCTTAATATCTTATTGGGCAAGACTCCATTCCAGTGATTCATCAACTTAACATAGTTATTGTAATAGCTTCCTGCCTCAGCTAGTCCATATGAAAACTCTTGTCCTTGAGCAAAGAGTTGTTTGAACATGCTAAAACAACAATCCAAGGGATATCTTCTAGCATCAATAATCTTAGCGTTTGGCATTATTAGATGGATTAGGCCAATGTGTCTGAAGTTATTAGGCATTTTATCTGTAAACATAGGAGCCTCTTTTCTGTGCATTCTAGTGTCTTCAATGAACCCTCTGCCCAGAGTTTCTCTTTGTTCAAGTGTTAATGACTTCATGCTTTTAGGGTAATTGCCTAATTTTCCATAAATATCATCTCCTCTTAGGCTTTGAGCGATTGAAAGAATATTTGGAAGCTCAAGTGTTCCATCAATCATAGAATGCGACGCTAAGATCTGTTCTATAAGTGTAGAGCCCGCCCTCGGTAAACCCAGAATGAATATAGGATCTTTTGTGTCATGGCCTCCAGTACCTAAATCTCTGAAAAAAGTCTCATCACAAACGTCTATTTGGGCTTGCAGTTCTTTTTCCATCCTTTCAATAGAATATTGACTGAGATCATTTTTGATTTTGTTCCCTTTTTCTAAGTGGGAAAATGCCTCATCGTACTCCCCATTCACTTCACATCCCTGAGTAAGAGCAAAATGAAAATACGCTTTATCTCTTAATGATAAGTCTACTCTCCCAGCCTGTTCTCTCATGCTGTCTAATTCGTTACTGGTAAAAGAATAAGTCTTTAAATTTGCTAAAGAAAAGAAAGCCTCTCCATGATCCGGCTTTATTTGATAAGCAGATTGATAACTCTCAATGGCTTGGTCTGTTCTGCCAAGAGTTTTTTGAGCATGGCCCCTTGATGTAAGTGTGCTGAAATTATATGGGTTTTTACTCAGAATATCGTCCAATAAGACAATTGCTTCTTCATGGCCTCCGTTTTGCATAATTTCACTAGCTTTTTGAGCTTGATAAGTAAGATTGTCAGGGTATTTATCACACAATATATTTACTTGTTCCATGGTCTTAGTAAACTTTTGTTTTTTTCTGAGAATCGAAGCATATTTCATTCTTAAGTCGCCATCGTCTGGTTTGAACTCGACAGCCTTTTCAAGTAAAAGTTCTGCATCATCAAAATAGCCCAATCGATTAGCAATTTCAGCAAGCAATGACATTGCGTAGCTGTGAGTGGGGTGTTTTTTAAGAAAATGCCTGCACTTATCTTCCGCTAAGCCGAGCCTTCCTTCATTGAGAATCTGATCTATGTACAGAAGTACACCAGGAAGTGATTGTAATTTATTGATTTGCTCAAGGGCATGATCAGCTGCTGGTTTATTTTGATTTTTTACAAAGTACTTGTATAAAGAATTCCAAGCTGCCAAAAGTGCCGGGTTAAGTTCACAGGCTTGTCTGTAGTGTACGACTGCCTTCTCTTCATTTCCCATGTCTCTATTAAGATGTCCCAACTCCTGGTAAGCACGACCCATATCAGGTGCAATGGACATCAGGTTTTCAATATATTTTTTTGAATCATCAAATTTTTTTAAATATCTTGAAGAAACAGCAGCCAAGTACAAACTGTCTATGTGGTCAGGATGTTCTTTCAGAATAATAGTTAACAAATTTAATGCATCTGCAAACCTACTTTCTTTAACGGCTTCTGTGGCATCGATTAAGTCTATCGATAGCGTGGTTTCATCTGTATTTGGTTGATCTTCTTTCATTCCAATCTCATTCTAACAAATATAATAAAATCTAATTTCTAAAAAAAATTAAAAAGGGAGCCTAAGCTCCCTTTAAAGATTATATATCTGACTTAAAATTTCAGCTTATACCTAACACCATATGTAGTTGGTCTTATGACTGCTACACGCGGCCTATCAAAGACGAAAGTGTTACTTATTTCAGCCCTTTCATCTGTGACGTTATTGATATATATTTCTGCCATCCAAGAATCATTACTCATACCAGCTCTGAAGTTTCCATAACTATAAGGAGCTTGAGTGGCTTTGTTAGGTGCCATGATGTCAGAAAAGCTTTTACGTGAGTGCACGAATTGAGCCTGCCAATGTCCCAGATTACCCGATGACATTCCCCATTCTTTTCTTAGACCTAAGTTAGCCTGGAATCCAGGAGCAAATGCTAATTTAGAACCAACAACCACGTCATCAGTAGGAACTAGGCTCTTAGTGATTTCAGTATCTAAAAGAGAAAAAGCACCTGATACTATCAAACCGTTTTCTGTGAGGTACGTAAAGTCACCCTCGGCTCCTAATATTTCAGCATCAGCTGCGTTATCGGAGAAGAACAAATTGACGATACTTGGATCAAAAATAGTACTTTGTAAGCCACTTACGTCAACCATGAAAACACTACCATTAAATCTAAGTGCACCGTCACTGAGAACGGCTTTCCAACCAAACTCGTAGTTTGTAACTTCATCAGATTCAACTTCAGGTTTAACCGTATACGAACCATCTGCATTTGTTGAGCCTACTGGACGATTTAATAAACCCGGTCTAAAACCTTCTGACCACGTGACGTACATCATGACGTCTTCACTTTTATTCCAAGCTAAAGTGGCTTTACCAATAACGCCATCTGATGCTGCTTTGTCAGGATAACCGTTTGCATTTCCTGGTGCATATTGTGCTGATAAATTAGATCCAAACTGCTGGGTATCAGGAGCACCAAAGCCATTATAGAATGAAGAGTTAGCACTACCTTCAAAGTCAACCTCAATATCGTACCAACGAGCACCCACTGTGAGTTCCACAGTTTCAGACAGATCCATACTCAGCTCACCGAATACGCCTTTTTGCTTGTCAGTTCTCCGAATATCATTAAAGAAGATAACTGGTTCTGAGAAAGGCCCTGCTGAATACCATCCAGGACTTGCGTTATTAATTACTCCGGAAACTGATGTGTCAGTCAAAGCATAGTTAGCAGCGTACGTAATGTCATTGCCTACTGAACCTGGATAATTAAATAAATTTAACTCTTGTAACTCAAGATCACTGAAAAAAGCACCTGCTGTTAAGCTCGAAGTGTCGCTAAGCGGTGCATTTATGCGGAATTCATGAGTTGTAACTTCAGTTTTTGTTGTTGAATCAACTAATAAGTTAGGAGCACCACAAGTTCCTGTGGGAACATTACCAGGCGCATTACTTGTGTAGGTTACGTAGTAATCACAAATGTAGTAAGGAAGATACTGACCAACAAATAAGTAGTCAGTGTAATCAACCATTTGATTTGTTGTTCTGTCTGTATACGCTCCGGCATAAACTACTTCAAGATCTCCTATTGAACCTTCAATAGTCAAACTCATGTTATCAAATTCATCTTCAATAGTGTCATCAGTGTATCTTTGGATCTCTAAATCATCTAAATTAGGGTCTACAAAAAACACACCATCAGCTTCAATAGTTTGTTGTGCTACAGTTGCTAGGGCATCCCAATTTTCATTAATTTCATGAGCAAGACTTGCTCTGAATCCTTCATAAGTTAATGAGTTGGCATTTTCTTTAACAATTGCGACTGCATCATTTAAAGTGGCTCCCGAAAGATCAGCTCCCGCTTGAAAGCCTCCTCTTGATGAAGCAACAGGGAGACCATTTTGTCTTACTGTACCTGCTGATCTGAAACGTGCAGATTGACTGGCATTAAGAGTGCCTGCAACTTGATCAATATAACCGCCTTTTTTATCTCTGTAGGCAACAAATCTAGCAGCAGTAGAATCGCCAAGAGGAAGGTTTGATACTAATTCTAATTTTCCTCCAGAATCTCCATCTGGCATCATATTTGATTCCATTTCTACACTCGTTGATGATTCACCAATCACGGGTTTGTTAGTGATCATTCTAACAACACCAGCTTGAGAACTAGCACCAAAAAGCGTTCCTTGAGGACCGGTTAGAACTTCGATACGTGACATATCTGCAGCATACACGTCCAAGTTTCTTCCAGGTTGAGCTAATGGTTGCTCATCTAAATAAAATGATACGTTTGGAGCTAAACCAGCAACACCAGCTGTGGTTAGATTGGGGGTTGTTGAGGCCAGACCTCTAATATAAATTGTACTTGTTCCTGGTCCTGCGCCGCCTGCAGTAACGCTAGGAAGCTGTAATAAGTAATCTTCAAATGTATTTATCCCTCGCTCTTCTAAAGCGCTTTCACGAAGCGCGGATACAGATAACGGGACATCTTGTAAACTTTCTGCTTTCTTTCGAGCAGTGACAACAATTTCATCCAATTCTGCTTTTGACATTAAATACCCGCTAAATGCAGATGCATTCAATAGAGCAAGTGTTGAAAGGCAAAAGGTAAAGTGTTTTTTAATCTTTTCAAACATTTATTCAGACCCCCTAGTAATAAGTTTGTGAATAGACATTACGCAAACTAATTACTGTTGTCAATATTCGCTAGACCAACTAATTACCATTGTCAATATTAACGTTAATTAGATGGTGGCTAGAATGTTATGGAAAATGTTTAAGGACGCTCTAAACATTGATTTCTATAGGCTCAGAATTGATTGTAATCTTTTAAGATAATATATAGTCTTGCTTGTCCTAAATACAATGTGAGAGTTTATTTTGAAAACAGATATAGAGATTGCTAGAGAAGCAGAAGCAAAACCAATTAATTCAGTTGCTTCTCAGCTAGGTATTGGTGATGAATATCTTGAACATTACGGTAAGTTCAAGTGTAAGGTTAATCTTTCAATTAATCGAGAAAAGCTCAATGACCTTAGTGACGGTAAATTAATCTTAGTGACTGCCATTTCTCCTACTCCTGCAGGAGAAGGCAAAACTACTACAAGTGTTGGCCTGGTAGATGGCCTTTGTCATATTGGTAAAAAAGCAATGATTTGTCTCAGAGAGCCAAGCTTGGGGCCATGTTTTGGCATGAAAGGTGGTGCTGCGGGAGGTGGATATGCTCAAGTAATACCTATGACGGATATCAATTTACATTTTACCGGTGACTTTCACGCCATTGGAGCAGCTCATAATCTTCTCTCTGCACTAATTGATAATCATATTCATTGGGATAATCAGCTTAATATTGACCCTAGAAGAATTACTTGGAAGAGAGTGGTTGATATGAATGATAGGTCTTTAAGAGATATTACATGTGGGCTTGGTGGGACCGGTAATGGCATACCCCGACAAAGTGGTTTTGATATAACAGTAGCTTCAGAAATTATGGCAGTGTTTTGTCTAGCACCAGATATTGATGATCTACAAAAAAGGATAGGCAATATCGTTATAGGCTATACAAGATCTAATGAGCCTGTAAGAGCAAAGCAGCTAAAAGCAGATGGAGCAATAACCGCATTATTGAAAGATGCTTTTCAACCAAACTTAGTACAAACTCTTGAAAATAATCCTGCATTTGTACACGGTGGACCTTTTGCGAATATAGCACATGGTTGTAATTCTGTTGTTTCAACTAAGGCAGCATTAAAACTTGCTGATTACGTTGTTACGGAAGCTGGATTTGGAGCCGATCTAGGCGCAGAGAAGTTTTTTGATATTAAATGCAGAAAATCAGGCTTAAAACCAGACGCTGTTGTTTTAGTTGCTACCACTAAAGCTTTAAAAATGCATGGCGGCATTAAAAAAGATGACCTTGCATTAGAGAATGTAGATGCCGTTACGATGGGCTGTAAGAACCTTGAAAGACATATTGAAAATATTAGAAAATTTGGGGTCCCTGTTATTGTTGCGATCAATGACTACGTAACTGACACAGAGAAAGAACATGCTGCAATCATTAATTATTGTAAAAATATTGGTGTTAAGTGCAAAATCTCTTCTCATTGGGAAAAAGGTGGTTTAGGCGCAGCGGATCTTGCAGAAGAGGTTGCAAAAATTGCTGATTCAAATTCTGCTGAATTTAAAACTTTATATGACAATAAAATGTCTCTTTGGGATAAGACCCAATACATAGCACAAAATATTTATGGTGCTGCAGACATAATTGCTGATAAAAAGGTAAGAAATCAATTTAAGAAATTAGAAGATGATGGATTTGGTGAATACCCAATATGTATGGCGAAGACTCAATATAGCTTTTCAACAGACCCATTATTAATGGGTGCTCCATCAGGACATGATGTTCCAATCAGGGAAGTAAGGTTATCGGCAGGCGCAGAATTTGTTGTGGTTGTTTGCGGTGAAGTTATGACGATGCCAGGGTTGCCAAAAATACCGGCTTCAGAAAATATAAATGTGGATGATAAAGGTTTAATACAAGGATTGTTTTAGATTATGATTGAAATTGAATAGGAGTAAATAAATGAAAATACTATGTATCTTATATGATGACCCAAAGGATGGAATGCCTTCAAGCTATCCGTTAAAGGAGCTTCCTAAGCTTGAAAAATATCCTGATGGTATGACATTACCAAGTCCTAAAGGAAGAGATTTCACACCAGGCGAACTGCTCGGTTGTGTATCAGGTGAATTGGGTTTAAGAAAGTTTTTAGAAGAAAGAGGTCACACACTGGTGGTTACGTCTGATAAAGACGCAGAAGGTTGTGCTGCAGATAAAGAATTAGTTGATGCTGATATTGTAATTTCACAACCATTTTGGCCGTATTATCTAACAAGAGAAAGAATAGAAAGTGCACCTAATCTAAAAATGGCAATTACTGCTGGTATTGGTTCTGATCATGTTGATTTACAGGCCGCAATGGATCATAAAATTGATGTCGTTGAAGTGACCTACTGCAATTCAAGATCAGTTGCAGAACATATTGTTATGATGATTTTGTCCTTAGTTAGAGATTATCATAATCAACATAGGATAGTGAATGAAGGAGGTTGGCATATCGCTGACGCTGTTAAAAGATCTTATGATGTAGAAGGTATGCATGTGGGTACAATTGCTGCCGGTCGTATTGGTTATGACATGTTAAGAAAAATGCATCCGTTTGATGTGCATTTACATTATTTTGATAAACACAGGTTAACTCCGGATCAAGAACAAGCGCTGAACCTGAGCTATCATGATTCAGTTGAATCTCTGGTTGCAGCTTGTGATGTTATTAATATAAGTTGCCCTCTTCATCCTGAAACAGAGCATTTATTTAACGATGAGTTAATTAGTAAATGCAAACCCGGTGCATATATTATTAATACTGCAAGGGGAAAGATTTGCGATAAGGACGCTATTGTAAGAGCATTAGAATCAGGCCAGTTAAGCGGATACGCAGGAGATGTTTGGTTCCCTCAACCGGCACCGAATGATCACGTTTGGAGAACAATGCCACATCATGGAATGACTCCGCACACATCTGGAACTTCTTTATCGGCACAGGCAAGATATGCTGATGGAGTTAGAGAGATATTGGAGTGCTTATTTGATGGTGAAGAAATAAGAAACCAATATTTAATTGTTCAAGACGGAGACCTTGCAGGCATGGGGGCTCATTCTTACACCAAAGGGACAGCAACGGGCGGTTCAGAAGAAGCAGCTAAGTTTAAAAAGTAGATAAGAAATGAAAAGTTTTTAAAACCACTGGGAGTTTAGATTAATGAAAACACAAGCTGCTGTGGCTTTTGAAGCTGGCAAACCTTTAGAGATATGCGATGTTGATCTAGAGGGCCCAAAAGAAGGCGAGGTGCTAGTAGAGTTAAAAGCTACCGGTGTTTGCCATACAGATGCTTTTACTCTAAGTGGTCAAGATCCAGAAGGACTATTTCCTTCTATTCTTGGTCATGAAGGAGCGGGAATAGTAGTTGAAGTAGGTCCAGGTGTTTCAACTCTCAAAGTAGGCGACCATGTAATCCCTCTGTATACAGCGGAGTGTCGGAAGTGTGAATATTGCCTAAATCCTAAAACTAATCTTTGTCAGGCCGTAAGAGAAACCCAAGGTCAGGGCGTGATGCCCGATGGAACGAGCCGCTTTTCTCTAAATGGAAAACCTTTAATGCACTACATGGGCTGCTCTACTTTTTCGAAATACACCGTTATACCTGAAATCTCTTTAGCAAAAGTCCGTGAAGACGCTCCTTTCGATAAGATCTGTTACATCGGATGCGGAGTTACAACAGGCATAGGCGCTGTTATTTTTCAGGCCAAAGTAGAAAAGGGTTCTACCGTAGCAATATTTGGTCTTGGAGGCATTGGTCTGAATGTTGTTCAGGGTTCTAAACTCGCTGGTGCCAGCAGAATTATTGGTGTAGACATTAACCCTAACCGAGAGTCGTTGGGTAAAAAATTTGGCATGACAGATTTCATTAATCCTAAGAAAGTTGATAATGTTGTAGATCAAATTATCCAAATCACAGGTGGTGTGGATTACAGCTTCGAATGTATTGGCAATGTTGATGTGATGCGTCAGGCTCTTGAGTGTTGTCATAAAGGCTGGGGTGAATCTTACATAATCGGTGTAGCAGGAGCTGGTCAAGAAATTTCAACTCGCCCTTTTCAATTGGTCACAGGTCGTTCTTGGAAAGGCACTGCCTTTGGAGGAGCTAGAGGCAGAACTGATGTACCAAAGATTGTGGATTGGTATATGGATCAGAAAATAAATATTGATGATTTGATTACTCACACCATGCAACTAGAAGATATTAATAAAGCTTTTGATCTAATGCATGCAGGGGAAAGTATTCGTTCAGTAGTGATTTATTAGTTCAGAAATTTTCTTTAATAAGTATAATTCTCAAAATTTTTTATCATGTACAAAACATCTCAAGTAGTTTTCAGCCCCCGTGTGAGAAAGTCACCTTACTTTAACTCAACCCTGAAATATGGGGCACAAGCTTTTTCAGTTTATAACCACATGTATATGCCCGCCAGTTATCAAGGAGCTACTGAAGATTACAAAAACCTGCTGAATGGCGTTCAGTTGTGGGATGTGGGAGTCGAGCGTCAAGTTCAAATTAAAGGCCCTGATGCTGAAGCATTGTCACAGTTTTTAACTCCTAGAAATATAAAAAAATGCTCAAAAGGACAGGCAATGTATGCACCTTTGCTAGATTTTAAGGGAGGATTCATTAACGATCCAGTTATGCTAAAGATTGACGAAGATTGCTATTGGTTTTCTCTGGCTGATGGAGATGCTCTCTTATGGGTACAGGCTATAGCAGCGGGACATAAATTTAATGCAGATGTCCATGAGCCTGATGTATCTCCGCTCCAAGTCCAAGGACCAAATTCAACAAAATTAATGGTCAAGGTTTTTGGAGATTGGGTGAATGATCTGGGTTTTTATAAGTTTAAAGAAGTAAATCATGAGGGTATTCCCATGGTTATTGCAAGAATGGGTTATAGCAGAGAGCTTTGTTATGAAATTTTTCTTCAAGATCACTCCAAGGGGGATGAGTTGTGGGAAATTCTCTGGCAAGCAGGTCTAGATCTAAATATCAGTGCGGGCTCACCAAATATAATTCTAAGACTTGAAGGCGGAATACTGAGTTACTTAGCCGACATAGATAGAACTAACAACCCCTATGAGGTTGGTTTAGAACGGATGATTGATCTTGATCAAGAAGACGATTTTATTGGTAAAGAGGCTTTGCGTGAAATAAGTCTTAAAGGCCCTGCAAAGAAATTAATGGGAGCTGAGATACAAGGCGACCCCATAAAAGTCTTTAATGAAGAACATTGGCCAGTTTCGATTAATGGCAAGACGGTTGGGTCTATGAATGCCTTGGTTTACTCACCAAGACTTGATAAGAATATATGTTATACGATTCTAAATATTGAGCATGCCAAGAGCGGACAAGAAATAATTATCTCTTCTCCAGAGAAAGAACTAATAGCTACAACAGTTGACCTTCCGTGGCTTGAGAGAGCTTAAAATTTAAATTACTTATCCTTCCAATCAGGTGATCTTTTTTCTAAAAATGCATTGATGCCCTCTTTTGCATCATGTTTTAACAAATTATCTGTCATGGTTTTGGACGTGTATTTATAGGCTTCAGATAAATCCATTTCAACTTGAGCATAAAAAGCTTTCTTGCCGGTTGATACTGTCATCATTGATTTGCTAGCAATCTTTTCAGCTAACTTGTCTACTTCTAAGGTCAGTTCTTCTTTTAAAACCGTATTATTGATCAACCCTATTTCTTTAGCTTTGTCGGCATTGATAAAATCACCAGTAAGGAGCATTTCCATGGCGTTTTTCTTGTTAACATTTCTAGAAAGAGCAACCATAGGAGTTGAACAAAATAAACCGAGGTTTACCCCAGGTGTAGCAAACTTAGATTCATGAGAAGCAATTGCAAGATCACAACTTGCAACTAATTGACAACCAGCAGCTGTAGCGACTCCATCAACTTGAGCAATAACCGGTTGTGGTGCATTAACTATTGATTGCATCAATTCAGAACAAGAATCAAAAAGGTTTTTAAAATAAACTTCACCCCTATCGTCTTTCTCTCTAGCGGCTGTTATTTCTTTCAAATCATGCCCTGAAGAAAATACATTTCCTATTGCTGATAGAACTATAACTCTTATGGATTGATCTGAAGACGCTCCTTTAATCTCATCCATTAATACGCTCATCATGCTTTCGGATAAAGGATTCTTTTGATCTGGGTTATTCATGATAAGACGTAATACTCCCTTATCAGACTTTTCTTTAGTTAATATATTTAAATTCTCATTCATGCCAAATCTATTAAAAGCTATTTTTTTCTACTAATCTAATATTGTTTTGCTAATTCTATTTTTGGGCATCTATTCATGACAACTTTTAGACCAGCTTTTTTTGCTAACTCCGAAGCCTCTTCATTGAAAATACCTAATTGCGTCCAAAGGACTTTTGCTCCTATTTGGATTGCTTCTTTAGTTACTCCTATAACAGCATCTTCAGCCCTGAAAACATCAACCATATCGATCTTTTCTGAAACAGAACTTAGATCCGCGAAGCATAACTGCCCTAAAATAAGATTTCCTTCTTCATTAGGATTAATTGGGAATATTTGATAACCGTGTTGAATAAGAACTTCCATAACCTTATAGCTATCTCTAGTATGATTCCCACTGGCTCCAACCACTGCGATAGTTTTAACTTCTTGCAGTATTTCTCTTATATATTTTTCAGAATAATCATCAGTCATTTAAAACTTCTCTCACCCAATCAGAGGTTTGTTTGATGCCACCAAATGGGAAAAAATGGACTTGCTCAATATTAAACTTGGGGTCTTTGGCTTTGTATTCGGCTAGATCCCTTAAGACTTGTGTTGGTTCATAAGGCAATAATAGTTTTGTTATATCTTTTGCTCTTTTAGTGAGAATTTTCATCGAAGAACCTATTCCACATTCGATCGAAAATTTGAGTATCGTTTGTAGTTTTGCCGGTCCGGCTATACCAATATGAATAGGAATATCAATTCCATCATCCTTTATATCATCCATCCATTTTTTTACGACATTGGCATCAAAACAAAATTGAGTAGCAATTGCCATTTCAGCATCTGTTCTTTTAGAAAATTCTTGCTTCCACGATAGGGCTTCAGATACATTTTTGATTTCGCCATCAGGATCTATATCTTTATTACCTTCAGGATGTCCTGCTATATGCAGTCTTTTAAAACCAGCTAAATCAAATAGGCCTGATTCGATTAACTTGATAGAGGAATCATAGTCCCCTATTGGCTTAGGCGAACCTCCGGCTATCAAAAGTGCTTCATCTACTCCAGCCTCATTCTGATACATAGAAAGCCAATCACCTAACATAGCCTTATTTTTAATTACTCTAGCAGGGATATGAGGCATTACGGTGAATCCTTCATCATTAAGCTTTTTAGCTGCAGGAACCATTTCTGTAATATCTGCGTCTTGTAGGTGGGCTAAATAAACTCTCGTACTTTTAGGCAAAATATCTCCAAAAGACTCAGTTTTGGCAACAGTCTTTGGAATTACTTCAATAGAATATCCTGAAATAAAATCTTTTAAATATGTATTAATCATTGTTCCCATAGAAATTAACTACGTTTCTTATTTCAAAAGTAAATAGTGCTCTATTTACTTTGCAGCCTTCTTCAAGTCCTTGAAGGTAAAATAATTCCTCTTTAAGGATTTGTTATAAATAATTGCAAATAGAACTATAAAAGATGCTCCCACTGCAACCGGCATTAGAATAAAGCCCATCCCTTTTGCGCCAAGGATAGCAATAATAGGGTTGGCTCCAGCTGGTGGATGGACAGTCTTAGTTGCCATCATTAAGAATATTGCTAATCCAACAGCCAAACCCAAACTGATAAAAGAAGAGCCTAATACGGAGAAAACAAAAACCCCAGAAAAAGCAGATATTATATGACCAAATAAAATATTTTTTGGATGGGCCAAAGGACTTTCATGAACTGCCATCACTAAAACCATGCTTGCTCCAAATGGCGGTATCAACCAGAGATTACTTTCATCGAAAGAATTAAGATAAGCCAATACAGAAATACATAAGAATGCTCCGAAAGCAGAAATAAAATTATTTTTCATATAATGGAATTGTTTAGGGCATTATCATATACAAAATAAGCGTCCTGCAAATGTCTTTTTCCATTAGGAATAAATGGTTCTCTGGCGTGTAAAACTCTTAAACTCGCAATAACTAATACCTCTCCTTCATTCAATCTAAAAGTTGAACGATATTTGCTGTCATGAACCCTAGCTGAAATCTCGTGATAAGCTTTGTAAAAACTTTTTATGCCCTTCATGGCGGGATCTACCATCTGCATTAATTGATTTGAAAATCTAAAACTTTCTACAGACCCATCAGACGAACATTCAATAATGGGAGCCTCAGCGTATGTTTCATTATTTTTATCGAACTGTCTAAAAGGAACATTAAATTTTTTTAAAGTATTAAAATATTCAGGATTATCTTTTCTCAAATCTTCAATAATTTCCCAACCATCGACAATTATTAATTCTCCTCCTTCACATTCATTTTCTAACATGTGAAGAGCCTGGACACTCGGCTGAGACTTATAGCTTGCAAAATCATTATGAGGAGGAAGCCCCCTTGAGGTATGAGCAACATTGTAAACATTTCCGGTTACAGAAACATTATGAATCCTTTCAAATAATGTCTCATGAATTGGTCCGAATCTTTTAGATAAAAGCTCCAATGTATTTGGTTCCTTTGGCGCATTATTCAAAATAATTACCCCAAAACTAACAAAAGTTTTAAGTGCCTCAGAGGCAATCTCTTTATCGTCCAAAAATTCTGACCAATCAACTCTTCTGGGAATAAACTTACTTGACCATGACTTATGTTCTGGATATCTAGGTTTGCCACTTTCTTCTATTTTATCCAACGGGATCAACGATTGGTGGTTATCAGGCCATAAAATAAATAGGCTTTGATCTTTCATTTCAACGCTCTTCGGGGAAATATCTACTGGGACTGTATGCAAGAGAAATTGTTTCTCTTCAGTCTCTATAATTCTGCATTCATCACATTGACAATTATCTCTTAACCATAAGAATGGTAAATCGTATTGCTTGTTTGAACCTGTTGATAATATTACTGAATCATCTTGAATCTTAATCATAATTAAAAATCAAATCTTGTTATTTTTTCCTTTAAATAACTATATTTGTTTTTTCTCTTTAAGTAATTAAAAAAGAAGAAATGGTGGAGCCAGTCGGGATCGAACCGACGACCTCATCCGTGCAAGGGATGCGCTCTCCCAGCTGAGCTATGGCCCCACTTAGGGGTGCGTAGATTAACAAAAAGAAAAAACTAAGAAAGTAATATTTTACCTTTTTCTAAAGAGAAGCAACCTTCCCTATGGCGTCATGAATTCTCTTAAGAGTTTCTTTCTGGTCCAGATCTTTAGTCAACTTGTAATGTGGATGACCTAAAGTTGCTAAATCATTAGCCACTTCCATGGCTCTAATCATCAAGTTGTCTGGCTCTGTAACTTCATCCAAATAACCCGGTTCAATAGCTTTCTCAACAGGATAAGCTTCAGCATTAAGAATAGCCCTATACCAATGTGTTTTCGAGATCCTGGATTTAGATATCTCTAAAATAGGGGTTGGAATGGACATGTTGTTCCTTGTCTCATTCGCTTGAACTATGAACTGCCCTTTAGCTCCCAGACGATAGTCAGCACAACACAGTAAAAAAGCTCCCAACGCCACGCCGTGCCCACTGCATGCTGCAATTACGGGTCTTGGAAAATTATAAATCCTTGCGAGTAAAGTAAACCCTGCTTTGACCATTGCAGCAACAGCATCAGCATCCCCTGAAGAAATAATTTTTAAATCAAATCCTGCAGAGAAGATACCGGGCCTTCCTGTAATTACCAGTGAGCCTTTATCGCCTGGCACCTGATCTAACAGGTTACTTACGGTGCTGCTCATCTCAGGAGAAAAGACATTGGCCTTTCCATCGTTAAGAGTGATTATAGAAACATCTCCCTCTGTCGTTAAAGTTGCTATTTGATCCGTCATTTTTCTTCCTTAATATTAGTGTTTTAGAGCCCTATATTCTAATATCTATAAGAATAACTCAAACTAATATTTTTTATGGAAGGATTTAAGAATTTATCTAGATCGGTTAAAGACAGAGTTACCTTAATCACTGGTGCAGGCAGTGGAATGGGTAAAGCCACGGCATTAGTTTTTGCTTCTGAAGGAGCCAAAGTCATTGCCACAGATATAAACGAAGAGAACGTCAAAAAAGTTGCTGAGGAAATTAAATCTTCAGGCGGAGAATGTGTTGGCATAGCACTTGATGTGACCGAC
Organism: uncultured SAR86 cluster bacterium; assembly: GCA_937773605.1. Taxonomy (GTDB): domain Bacteria; phylum Pseudomonadota; class Gammaproteobacteria; order Magnimaribacterales; family Magnimaribacteraceae; genus CAJJAM01. The sequence continues at coordinate 81,618 of CALJVP010000009.1, forward strand.
AAAGCTAATATCAACGAAGCTTTGGAGATGGGTATCAAAGAATTTGGGCATTTAGATCACCTGATAAACAATGCAGGTATATCTTTGCCTACAACAATTGAAGATGATGACTACGATGATCATTGGAAAACAACTTTGGATGTGGTTCTTACAGGTCAAGTAAACCTTATTAGAGCATCATTGCCTTACCTTTTGAGATCAGACGCTGCAAGAATAGTTAATATTTCCTCAACAGAAGGATTTGGCGCTACCCCTTTTGTGAGTCCTTATACCGCAGCAAAACATGGAGTAATAGGATTAACGCGGTCATTGGCTTTAGAACTGGGGCCTCAAGGTATCAACGTCAATTGCATTTGTCCCGGTCCTATCAACACAAACATGACAGCGTCAATCGACACAAAAGATAAAGCCACTTTTGCCAGACGGCGTGTTGGCCTTAAACGGTATGGTGAACCTGAAGAAGTAGCCCACGCCACTCTTAGCTTGTGTCTACCAGCGTCGTCTTTTATTAACGGAGTCGCTTTACCGGTGGATGGCGGACTTTCAATAAGAAGAGCTTAAGGAAAAAATATGAAACGAATAATCTTAATAACCCTGACCCTCTCTATTCTTGGAGCCTGCTCATACGATAACGCCATAAACGAAGAGAATCTGCATAAACACATTGAAATTCTAGCTTCGGATGATTTTGGTGGAAGAGCTCCAGGCTCTGATGGCGGAGAAAAAACTAAAGATTACATAAAAAAAGAATTTTTAAAATCAGGACTGGTTCCCATAAAAGAAGATTTCTATCTTGATGTCCCGTTGAGCAAAATGGTCGTGGACGTTAACAAGTCTTCTTTTAGCATTGAAACAAAAAAGGGAGTAAGGAAACTATCAGCAGGAAGTGAATCTGTGTTCTGGAGTAAACAAGTAAAAGAAGAAATCTCTATAGAATCCAGTGAATTAGTTTTTGTTGGTTACGGAGTCGTAGCTCCTGAATACGGATGGAATGACTACAAAGACATAGACGTTAGAGGCAAGACTCTTGTCATGTTGATTAATGATCCAGGTTTTTACTTAGAAGATCCTGATTTATTCAAAGGCAAAGCCATGACTTACTACGGTCGTTGGGTTTATAAATTTGAAGAGGCAGCAAGACAAGGCGCAGAAGCCGTTTTAATTATTCATGAAACAGCTCCTGCTGCTTATCCTTGGCAGGTTGTTGAAACAAGTTGGACCGGTAAGCAGATAGATCTTAAACGAGAAGACATGGGAGCCAGTAGAGTAAAAATAGAAGGTTGGATAACTTCAGAAGTGGCAAAGGAACTTTTTAGTGAATCCGGATTGGACTTGGAAGCTCTAAAGAAGAAAGCTCTTGATAAAAATTTTACCGCTGTGCCGATGGGAAATCTAAAAGCCAATGCCACGCTGTTTAATGAAATTAGTTTTGCCAACTCTCATAACGTTGCGGGAATTAAAATAGGAAGTAAACACCCAGATGAATACGTTCTGATGATGGCGCATTGGGATCACCTTGGAACAAAAGATGAACATTCCGTTACTAATGACCACATCTACAATGGAGCTGTCGATAATGCAACTGGCGTGGCAGGAATACTCGAACTCGCGAACTTTTTTAAATCAATAGAAACTGAAAGATCCCTGTTATTTTTAGCTGTTACTGCTGAAGAATCGGGACTTCTGGGTTCTCAATATTTTGCTGAATACCCTCCCATAGATCTCTCAAAAGTGGTTGCTGGTTATAACTTTGATGCTGTCTTGCCGGTTGGAAAAACTAAAGATGTTATCGTTGTAGGTTACGGAGCTTCTGAACTTGAAGATATATTAAAAACTGAATTAGATAAATTAGATAAATACATCACGCCTGATCCACAACCGGAAAAAGGTTATTTTTATCGTTCAGACCATATCAGCCTAGCCAAAAAAGGCGTGCCTGTTCTCTACGCTGATGGTGGAGTTGATAAAATAATTGGAGGGGTTGAAGCGGGATCTAAGATTGCAAATGCTTATACCGCGAATGACTACCATCAGCCTTCGGATGAATACAGCAAAGACTGGGACTTAAGTGGTTTTAATGATCAACTAACCATCACCACCAACATGGTTCTTAGATTAGCCAATTCAGGTGAATGGCCTAAGTGGTATGAAGGCAATGAATTTAAGGCAATAAGAGAAGCCTCTCAAGAATAATTTAATCCTCCCTGCTTGCCCTGTAGTTTTCTGAAGTTTGAGAAGAAACCACTTCATCTTCTTTCACGTGCCTCATCATAAAAGCACCAAATAGCATTTCTTCAAAAGATTGGTCGCCCCAGTAAACATCAACAGAGGGATCAGGGTTGGCTAGATTTTGTTTTGAGTTATCCCACCAATTGATTTGCTTAAGCTTAGATCCTTTTGGGATAAAGACCGGTTCTTTAAAATCATAAGAAGTTTGCCAATTGAAATCGTAATTAGGTACGGATAATAGAATTTCCTCTTCACCATCAGGATAAATGACACTTACTTCCATGGCCTTGCCTCTGTAGTGAGCGTGAGGTAATACACTGTAAAGTAGAGAATCTTTCTTAACAGTCATTGTGTCGAACTCCTGATGATTCTTTGCTCCTGCAGGGATCTTAATCCTTGAATTAATCATACTGTTAGTAAAAATTTCGTGTTCAGGGGCCTCATCTAAAACCCAAATACCCATCTTGGAGGAATCAACTGTCTTTCTGCCGACTGGCGTGTAGTGCACTTGAAACTCAAAAGTAACATCTGAGGGCAAGAAGGTACCGGAATTATCCGGAAAAGGATTGGTCGTGATTCCAGGAGCGTAACCGCGAAGACCTTTCATGGTCCTAAAATTTAATCTGCCTTTCCTAGGGCCCTTTAAGTTAACTTCACCAAAAGAAGTAATGACATGATGCAAGACTGCTTTATCCCCTGGAACTATTTCAGTTGCCTTAACCCATATATCTTCTTTTATGTTGTTCTTAACAAAATGATACTTATAGTCAACCACGCCCGTTGCCGGAATGTCTGTGGTGGGAATCTCAATGACGTAGTCTGGTGGTCCAAGTTCTGATTCATTTGACCAAACGGATTCACTGATTTCTGCTTCCAGTAATGGGTCGTTGCCTTCCCCTCTGGGAGAACCACTTTCTATCCAGTGCACAAGCTTTTTCATTTCATCAGAACTCAAAGATCTGTCGTTACTGAAATGACCTATGCTTGGGTCTGCATGCCATGGTGGCATTCTTTTCGTTCTTATGACCTCTCTCATCATCAATGAAAAACCTTTGACCATGTTGTAATCAGTCATTGCCCACGGACCCAGGCCTCCTTTTCTATGGCACGCAGTGCAATTATCGATGAGTATTGGAGCTATATCTTGTGAGTACGAGATGAGCTTATGCTCTGCTTTGTTTCTTTGTTCTGGAAAATTAATCAAACAGCCCAAAGAGTCTGTGGAAGAAAGAGCGACCGCTCTTCCTTCTATAACTTGATCAAGTGCATCCTTTAAAAAATGTTGAGAAGCTTCTTTTTTTTGATTCTCATAACTAAGGCGATCATCAAGAGCTCCGGTATATGCCACCTTCCATGTTTTAGGATCAACAATAAAGACTTCTCCGGTGCGAGTGATTTCTAACGCTTCACCGATAAGCTGAGTGTCATCCATGAGGATAGGCAGCTTGTAATCATACGATGCAGCTTCTTCTAGAATACTGGCCTTAGAATCTTGCAAGTTAGAATTCAGCATAAAAAACTTAACTTTTTTTCCGGAATACATTTCCTCTAATTCATGAAAACGCACAGAAGCATTCCTAGCAATAGGACATCCGTTGCCTTGTACCAGAAAGACCAGAGCCTCATGGTCTGAATAATAGAAAAGCTCATGGGAGTTACCCAACTGATCGTTTAATCTAAAATTTTCAACTTTTTGATTGGCTTCAATAGAATGTATTCCGACAGAAAACAAAACTATGAGTGATGTGATTATAAGTTTAAATTTTTTCATGAGTTCTAAGAGATTCTCCTTAGTAAATTGTAGATATTCATTCTGGATATATTTTCTTGTCCTATCTTGGGTCCAAGTAGGTGCCAAGTGTCTTTGTTTAATTTCATGGTTTCCCAGTCTGGAATATCGTCCCCGTTTGGATTTCCTATTTTAGAAAAGTTTGTCCAATAAGCAAGCATGATTCTTGATAATTCAGGATCTTCAATCGGTCCTAATCCCCCCACGCCAAATACATACGCAATCTCAGAAGCATGAAAGGCCCCTAAAATCTCTCCGGCTTTTCCTGAAGGTTTTTGGTTAAAATGATAGAAGTAAATATCTTCTCCTCTGTCAGCCATGGCCCTAGCTGCGTAATACGAAGGAGCACCAAACAAAGAATCTCCTAATAGTCTTTTACTCGAATCCAACATTTGTTCTTCATCTTTGGCCGGGTAAATTGCTAATGCAGTTTCTGCGTCTTCTTCAAATTTTTCTTCAATAATTTTTTTAAAAACCTCCTTTGAATTAACTGGCGGAGGAACATCCACTAAAGGACTGCCCCAATACAATGCAGTGCCTTCATCTGAATTAGTACCAATGATGGTTGGTACTTTATGGTTAATACCCTCCTCAAACCCTTCAATAATATTGGATAGCATAGAAACGTCATCGACAAGAATGGAGGAAGGGAAGCCTATGCCATTCTTTATGACTTCATCAACGGGTAAGGTTCTCATCTTCTCTAATTGATCTGGTCCTTCTGAAACGCCACATTGATTACCGAAAGAAACTCCTAGAGTGGCTCCAGATATTCCTTCTTCAGAAACCGTTTCAGAATGAAATCTCATGCGAGCAAAACCTCCGCTTTGTACGATAGCTTTCTGAAATAATCCTTTTGATAAAGGTGAAACCAAAAGAGCTGCTACTGATAAACCCCCTGCTGATTCACCGAAGATGGTTACATTAGAGGAATCCCCACCAAATTTTTCTATATTTTGTTGAACCCACTCCAAGGCTTTAATTTGGTCTAAAAGTCCAAAGTTAGTTTTTAATTTCTCATCGCTGTCATTCAATGTGGGATGAGCTAAAAATCCTAATTCTCCCAAGCGATAATTAATGGTTACTAATACATGACCTTTTTTTAAGATTCCGTCTGGTAAATAAGGATCGCCGGAACCATATCTTAAAGCACCACCATGTATCCAAACCATAACGGGTCTTTTTTCATCTGAATTTACATTGGGTGAGAAAATGTTAAGTCGCAAACAATCTTCGGATTCAACAGGAGGTTCTTCAATGGGCATTTCTACTCCATACGCATCGGCTATAGCTCCTCTGAAACCGCCCTCTCCCATTCTGAATTGCGGACATTGTGGACCAAAGAATTTTGCATCAAAAGTGTCTGTCCAAGGTATGGGGTCTTGGGGCGCTTTCCATCTGTTCTGCCCTGAAGTGTCGGCGGCATAAGGAATACCTCTAAAGCTAAAACCTTCTGTTCCATTGAAACTCTCTTTGTAGCCTTGCACTTTTCCTGAATGCACTTCAATTATTGTGGACATGCCTATCTCCCCTGTATCGTGTGACGAATAATTCTAACTCTAAACTCCATTAGGAGTTAACATTAAATATATCAACTCAAAGGCATTGAGCCAAAGAAGGAAGATGGATATGCAGAAGAAGATTATTATAGATACCGACCCTGCCATGGGAACAAAAGGCGGAGATCCAGAAGATTGCTTTGCAATTATGATGGCTCTGAACTCCCCAGAGTTGGAAGTTGTAGGGATAACAACCGTTCAAGGCAATGTCCCTGTTGAAAGAGGTTACAGTAATGCAGCTTATCTTCTAAATGAATTTAACAGAGAGATACCTTTGAAGGCAGGTCCTAGTCATACTTTTGATGAAGAAAGAAACAAAGAAAGGATCTGGCTAAGTCAGCGCGAGGACATGGAGCAACTAACACCTCTTCTAAAACCAGAGAAAGCAAAGGATGATGCAGCCTCATTTATTTACGAAAAGTGCAAACAAAACTCTGGTGAGATTGAATTAGTGACCATAGGTCCACTAACAAATATAGCAATAGCACTATCAAATTATCCTGATTTAAAGGACCACATTCCTAAAATAACCATGATGGCAGGAGCGGCAAAGACTCCTGGCAACATAACCCCTTCTGCAGAATTTAATGTTTGGGCTGATCCTGAGGCGGCAGATGTGGTTTTTACATCCGGCATTCCGATAGTGATGATACCTTTAGATGTCTGTCATCAGACTAGAATGAGTCGTGAAGAATTAATTTCTATCGGCGACAACCCTCACCCCTTCTGTCAATTCATAAAAGAAGCAGTTGACCCTTGGATAAATATTCGAACGGACTTGATAAGTGATGAAGGTCTTCATTTATATGACTCCTTAGCAATGGCGAGTGTCATTTCTCCGAATCTTCTAACTTACAAAAGCGCTTACGTCAGAACTGAAACTGCGGGGCTTCTGACAGCAGGAGAAACCGTATGTGAATTCAATGAATCCATCATGGGTAAAATACTAAAGCAAAAGTTTAATGCTGAAGTAGCACTGGAGCTAGACGTTGTGAGATTTAATCAATTATTCCAAGAAAGAGTGACCGGGTACTTAAGATCACTGAAAAGCTAATCCCAAAATCTCTTTTTCACTAAGTTTCTTTGAATTTTTCCCGTTGGCAGTCTGGGCAGTTCTTCCTCCCAGAATTCATAAGATTTTGGTCTTTTAAATCCTGATAATTTTTCTTCTGCCAAGGCCAATAACTCCTCTAATACAAGTTCATCGTTTGAGCCGGGTTCAAGATTAATGACTGCTTTTATCTCTTCTCCCCAATCCTCATTCGGCACACCGATACAGCATACTTCAGCAACTTGATCATGCATCAATAAAATATTATCAATTTCTTGAGGGTATATATTGGTTCCTCCGGAAATTATTGTGTCGGCGCTTCTGCCTGTTAGAAAGAAGAAACCATCTTCATCTCTGAAGCCAATGTCGCCCATAGTAAAAAAATCTCCCCAATAGGCACCTGAGGTTTTTTCTTTTGCTTTGTAGTATTCAAACCTACCTTTTGACGGTGCTTTAAAATAAATTGTTCCCTCTTTTCCTTCTTCTACTTGTTTGTGATCTTCATCTAAAATAAGAACTTCTACGCCTTCATTGGCTTTTCCCACGCTCCCTGGTTTTTTAAGCCACTCTTCGGGGCCTATGTAACAACCTCCTCCTTCAGTGGCAGCATAATATTCGTACAACACGGGGCCCATTAAGTCGAGCATGGCTTTTTTTACTTCAACTGGACAGGGAGCAGCACCATGAATGATCCATTTTAGAGAACTAAGATTGTATTTATTTCTTACCTCTTCTGGCAATCTTAAAACTCGATGAAACATAGTTGCTACCATGTGAGTATGAGTGCATTGGTATTCATCAATGAGTCTTAACATTTTTTCAGGATCCCACTTGTCCATAAGGTAAACACCAACACCTGACATCAAAGAAATATTAATATTCAAGCCTAGAGGGGCGGCGTGATAAGCCGGTCCAGGGCAAATGGAAAAATCAGTTTCGGGATTAAAGTTGGCTGTTTGCAAGACCAATTCTTCTAATTTTGACGGAGGAGGAGTTTCTTTTCTGAAAACTCCTTTTGGTCTGCCGGTTGTCCCTGAAGTATAAAGCATGGATTTTCCAGCCTCCGGATTCTCAATATTACCTGAGTCATGATTGTTTAAAGTTTCTTGGTAAGACTTAGCTAAGCCATGAACTCCATCAACAGCCAAAATCATTACGTTCGGAAGTTCTTTACTGATAGCCTCTATACTCTCACCAAAGATTGCATCACAAACTAAAACTTTTGCTTCGCAATTATTTACTATGTAAACAACTTCCTCGGGCGTTAAATGCCAGTTGATAGGCGTTATCCTCAATCCAATTCTTAAAGGCCCAAAAAGTGCTTCTAAGAATTCCGGTCGATTCTTTGAAAGAATGGCTACGGCATCGCCCGCCTCAAGGCCTTCTTGACGAAGAAAATTTGCAAACTTATTGCTATTCTCATTTAACTCTTTAAAAGTTCTTTCTCCGTGCTCGCTAATAATCGCCTTTTTTTCTGGGTGATTCTGAGCATGGTATGCGATACCCATTCCTACAGCGTTGTGTTCTTGAAGTGTCTCCATCTTATCCAACCAGATCCCTTTGATAATCAGTAAGCTCTGGCTTGGATGGCCATTTATACTTATCTTTGTCGTTGGCTTCTAGAATCAGAGGAAATTCATCAGCATTTCTAAAAGTGTCAGACCAATTAGTAGTGGAAATTACCTTTTCGACGGCTTTCCTTCTTTGATTAATGACTTCTTCATTGGATCGATCTTTTGGCATCATGCAAATTAAAGATGCTGCTCTTATAAGGCTTTTGGCACCTTCTGGTAACTTATCACCGGAATTACTGCAGTGAATTGTTCTAGAATCCCAAAGCAACATATCCCCAGGTTCCATGTGACACATAAGAGGCCTTTCGGACGAGAGTTTTGGGTCATCATTAGGGAAACGAAAATGGTCTATTCCCAGAGGCAATTTAGACAGCCTTTCTTTGTATTCAGAAGGGATATTTTTAAAGAAACGATGCGAACCTGGCACTACAACATTACCCCCTATGTCTTTAGAAGTTGGTAAAAGATTTACAAGTCCTTGTATGCACTGCTTTCCGGGTCTTGTTATTGGATGTTGATCAATATGAAACCAAGATTGTCCGCTCTCAGTTTTCCAGTTCGGATTAATGTTCCAAGGTCTCCAAAGAGAAACTCCATCAAAGCTAGTTAATAACTCGTCTGTGCCCCAAATCTTGGCGAAGGCTTTTTTTACATTAGGAATACTTCTTAAAAACCATTGAGATTCAGAATGCCCTATACCGTAGCTTGGCAGTATTCCTCCATGGGCAGAGGTTGGCCATCGATCATCTTCCCAAGTCTTCGGATCCTTCCGATCAATTCCTGTCCCAAGATTCTCCAAATAATCCCATAAGAGGCTGAGTGTTTTTTCAGCTTCTTTTTTTGTTAGGGTTTCTTTGAGAATAACGTATCCGTGCTGATCTAAGTAAGCAACACTTTCAGATGAGCCAGGTTCAAATCTCTCTACGTGCTTATATTCTATTTCAACATTCCAATTGCCTTCCATATTCTCCCCTTGGTAAGAAATTAGATTAATTAATTTAAATAAAATTTACAACTTCTTCTAAGAAGGGCATTGAAGCAGAAGCACCTTTCTTTGTTACAGACAGTGCCGCAGCTTTGTTAGCGAAATAAGCTGCATCAACTAAATTACCGTGGGCTAGATACTGAGCTGCCAAAGCCCCGACAAAACAATCCCCAGAACCGGTTGTATCTACTGGCAACACATCCAGACCAGGAATCAAAGTTCCTATTTTATTCTCGTAAACGAAAACCCCTTGAGATCCTAAAGTGACAATGACTGACTGACTGCTCGTTAAAGCTATTTTCTCTAATGACTTAATAAGCACTGTTGACGTCAATTGTCCTGATGGACTCTCTCCACTTAAAGTAGCCAATTCTGTCTCATTCATTATCAAAAGATCAGATTCATCCATTAGAGAGTTACTTAGGTTGTGAACAGGGGCTGTGTTTAAAATACGATAACAATCAAACTTTTTAGATCTTTTGAAGAGTTTCTCCGTTTCTCCAGAAGGCGTTTCAAGTTGGGCTATTAAGATCTTGGAAGAAATGAGAGTTTCTTCTGTAACCTGATCTGAATTAACAAGAGCATTGGCCCCTAAAATTACTATAATTTGATTTTGCGAGGTCTCCTCGAAAACATTTATGAAGGCTGTTCCGGAATCTTCTGAAGACCTTTGTACTGCTGAAATATCAACAGCTTCTTTTTTGAGTGCATCCAGCAGTTCATTTCCGAAAACATCGTTGCCTACTTTCCCCACGAAAGAAACAGGGACGCCTAATCTTGAAATAGCCACCGCTTGATTAGCACCCTTGCCTCCTTGAAAAGTTTCAAAACTGCTACCTATTACCGTTTCACCTTTTTGAGGTTCTTTGGCCGAGTAAACAACCAAATCCATGTTGATACTTCCGAATACAGTGATTTCAGAAGACATGAAGATTTAATCTAAATCTTTTATAGAAGAAAAACTTTCGACCAAGGCACAAGTTCTCTTAACCAAATCATCAAGTTGCAACTCACCCACTCCGGCAATGGAAGTGTTGACTCTGCCTTGCCATGGGTCTGTCCATAAGGAAGGTATGGATTGTTTATCAAGCCCTATTAATCCACCAACCGTTGCACCCGTGCAATCCGTGTCCCAACCGCAGCAAATGGTTTCTCCTATGGCCTCATCAAAAGAGTCTTGAAAAGACAAAAAAGCCCAAACCACAACTGCCAGATTATTTAGGCTGTGAACGGGTGACATGTCTCCGTAAAAATCATGGATTTTTGAAGGATCCTTTCCTTGATTCTCAATCCCTATCTTGACTGCGGCAACAGCCTCAGACTCTTGATCAATCAATGACAAAGCAGCATCAACTGCCTCTTCCCTTGAAGATGAAACCGGAACTAACGCACAAAGAGCAGCGATAAAAGCAGAAGCTTCCACGGCACAATCTCTGTGGGACAAACGGGCATCTTGTCTTGCCAGCTCTGCTGCTAGCTTTGGTTTACCTGGCAAAACCCAACCGTACATATCTATTCTTATTTGAGCACCTATCCAATCGTTATATTCACTATTGTTTATTTCTTCCAAATCAAAATTACGCTTTCCTCCAAATTGATAAGCCATATCGGATTTCTCAATTAATTTTAAATAAGATTCTCGCTCTGCGGTAAAAGTTGCTCCCACTGGCAATAAATTAATCCAAGATCTAGCAACATCATCAGTGTTCAGTTCAGTTCCGTGTTGCTCAAGCATCATTAAACCTAAAACACTATAAGTAATATCATCATCAGCTTCTGCTTTGTCCATCATGCCTAAACAACACCTTTTATTAGCCCCTCTTATCATTTCATGGTCCATGGGGCGTACGTAATTACGCAAAGGTAGTGAACCAGATTCAGATAAATAATTATTTAAACCTACTCTGCCTTCTCTCATGGAAATCATTTCCACTGGTTTTCCTAACAAACAACCTGATATTCTTCCTTCCCATGCTGCTTTAATGGTTTGCTCTACCGACATACTCTCTCTCCAATCTCAACTATTAAGTTATTTAATCCAAAATCTCATCTTCTCCAACCTCATCCAATAAATCCATTTCATCTTCAAACATCAATGTACCAACATCTTCCATCCTGTCCACGTAAAGCATTCCAATTAAGTGATCCAACTCGTGTTGAAAGACAGTCGCCAGAAATTCTTCAAGAACAATACTTTGCTGATTTGCAAATTCATCCAAGTAGTCAATTTTTATTTTTTTTGGCCTTTCAACGTAACCCCTGAGTCCGGGAACACTGAGACACCCCTCCCAGAAACCTTGAAGGTCATTATCTATAACAGAGATTTGAGGATTAAATATGATGAAAGAGTCAGAAGCTTCGGCTTCAGGATATCGCTCGGATTCAGAAGAAAGCTCAATAATTGCGAGTTGCTTTGATACGCCGATTTGAGGTGCTGCTAAACCTATACCTCCAGCTAACTCCAGAGTATCCCACATATCTTCTAACAGAGTTTTTGTGTCCTCAGATAAAATTTCATCTTCCTCAAATTTAGAAGCGACCTGCCTTAAGACAGGATTGCCCATTTTTAAAATTCTTTGTGCGGTCATTATCGAGTCTCCATACATTGAAATATAACTTAGATGGTAATAAATCTCATTCTACTTTTGAGATTAAGTCTCATTGGGAGTTGTAAGAAATCTTTGTGTTATTTTTACCTAATGAATAAACCTAACGTTGTGCAAAAATTCCCTTTCAAAACTTCTGTCGAAGCCAATAAGAAATACTACTGGTGTAAATGCGGTCTGAGTTCTAAACAACCCTTTTGCGATGGTTCGCACGAAGGGACTGATTTTTTACCTGAAAAAGTAACTTTCGAAACCGACAAAGACGTTTATTTCTGCGGATGCAAAATGAGTAACAATGGTGCAATGTGTGATGGCACCCATAAAGACTTATAAATAAAATCTGAGTCTTTCTTAGTCCTTATTGGATTTACTTTCTCCCTTGCACGTTGGGGGAAGATTTATTGTTGGGTTTTGATCAAAGAAACCAACCGGAATTAAATGGAACCCGCAATACTCCGCAGGCATTACCGGCCAATCTTCAGGCCTAGGAGTATGCGTAACTCCAAAGGTGTGCCAAGTCACTAAGTCGCACTCTCTGATGTCTCTATCGGATGAAGTAATGTCATCTAAACCTCCTTGACCAGAATGCATGACTGAATGAGACCCGCCAGCAGCCATTTCCTCTTTGTGGAAAGGAGTAGCCCAAAGGTTATGTTTTGAAAAAGAAGCTCTTTTACCTGGAGGTGAATCAGGGTGAGCTAATAAAGTAGGTGTATTGCCTGGAAGGAGTTTATAACCTACGGGCATTCCCAGAGAATTGGTCTTATTAGGGTTAATTATTTTCCAAACCCTACTTGAAGAAGGCGAGATGTCCCTTTTGGCTTCACTTTCCTTCTTTAAATGAGTTGATACAGCTTTAAATTGCATACCGTGAGGATTTTCGTCAGTAACTGGCAAAGCCTCTATATTGGACTCTAGTAATTGATTGTTTCCTCCTTCAAGATCCCAATCCAACCTGACGCAAAATAAATGTTGATGAAGAGGAGATACTAATTCATCAGTGATTCTAAAATCTTGATCGTTTCGGTGCGTCTTTTCATCATAAGCACTGATGCCAACAATACCGGTCAATTTAACTTCGCATTCAATATTTCCATCAAGATAAAGGTACCAAAATAAACCGTAATCATAATTACCTATAGTGGCTAAAGAACTTATAACTAATCTTCTTGATCTTCTGACCTCATTAGCTCCCCCGCCCATGTCTGTGTGCTTCCATTGAATCCCAAAATCTTCTTCATGAATGCAGATGGCATTCTTAACAGTGTGGGCTGATCCATCATAACTAAATAGATTTGCGTCTAGATAGTGAATCTCTCCTAAACAGTCGCAACCTAGAGTCAAAGAATTTAGCATGGTTCCAAAACCATACTCAGTACCGTCATGCACAGCCTTCCAACTATGCATCGGATCTGCTGTTCCATACGGCACTACCATGTCAGATAGAGCGGCCCTGTGCAATATTGGCCTTCCATTTAAAGATAATTGATGAAGGACAGGCCCTTCATCGGGGTGAACAGAGATTCTAGCCTGCCAACCTTCCCAATTAATCCGATTGCCATCTATATTAAAACCTGGGCCGTCAGGTTGCGTAATATCAATCTTTTTTGGATGCTCTCTTAATTCAGATTGAGAATCCGCGTCATACCTAGCATGAGCTTTCGGTACAGGTACAACTCCGAAGTCTTCAACCTGAGTTACCTTCTTTAAGGTTAAATCCACATGGGAAATTACTCCATTTATAGGTTTAGCGTAGCCATTGTCTGATTCATTTTCTTTTACAAAGGATATTAATTTAAGAGCTCTATGACCTTTCTTAATACTCTCATGGACAACTCCTCCCGCAGGCCAAGGATCGATTTGAATAAGCTTCATATCAGAAATACCTCGCTTACTTAAAGCATCCTGATAATCTTTATTGGCTTTAGTTAACTCTTGTGCCAGATATATTTCTGGAAAACTATAAGGAACTTGAGCCTCCTGAGGCACACGTTCGAAACTACTGACTTCATTAGTATTCATATCTAAAATAGCAACAAAACCCCCATCAGAATTAGAATCTACACCGCGAATTTTTAACTGCCTTGGAAACTCTTCACCTGAATTGTAAGTTCTAATAAATGCCTTCTCAGGTTCGACCAAACTGATATTAATAAAAATAGTATTTTCATCAAAGCCTTCGCGGGATTTGCATAAATCAGCTGCTTTATTTATTTCTTCTGCGGTTATTTGATCTAACG
>CALJVP010000010.1 GCA_937773605.1 uncultured SAR86 cluster bacterium
TTTGAAACATTACTGTTCTCCCATTGAATTGAAATAAAAGAGGGTTAAAAATATTTCCTGTAGGGATAAGTGGGGCCCAAGAAAGATCTTTCCCTTCTGCTAATTGGTCGTGATATAAAAAAAGTTCGACGCCTAGATTTTGTCCTATGCACCAAATAAGCAGCACCAAAAAACTTCTCCAATGCCACTGATGAAATACTTGCATGGTTTTTCCGCCAAAACGCCACATTAACCAGAGACCCCCTAGGCAAACTGTTCCAGCGTCTGCTAAAGAATTAACAATCCAGTTTATATGCATTGGGATCCAACTATTAAGCGCAGGAGATCTTCTCATCATTACTGAATCGCCATCAACCAATCCGTACGTAAACCAGATCTCCCAACCTAGAGCGCACACTAAAAAGGAACCCAGGTAAATTGAAGGAACCCAACTGGGCAGCTTGTGTCTGTATCTCAAAAAAAGCATCAGTGGAATAATTGCACTCAGATACACAACGAATATTACTCTGGCTTCTTCAAAACTCATTATTAGCTACTGCTCATTTCTTTGATAACACAAGATGATGGTGGTAAAGAGAGTTTGTAGATTATCATTGTTATTGTTAGCTTATACTATCAAAGGGAGAAAATATTATGGCAAAAGGTCAAGACAAAAAAAAAGACGTGAAGAAGAAAGGCAAAACTCTTAAAGAAAAAAGAGCCGCCAAAAGAGAGAAGAAAAAATAACTAGATACAAATTAAAATTGGAAGTTGAACCTTCTGATAGAGTACAAACATGAAAAAAATAATTTTATGTTTCTTTGCCTTCCTTTTAGTTTCATCGTGCAGTGAAGACCAGGCTTCAGTGGTTAACTTAGAAGAGGCACAAGAATTTCTTGCTAGCAATGCAACCGAAACTGCAGTCAATGTAATAGAAGAAGGTCTTCAATATTCAATTATAGAAAATGGAACTGGAGGAGTTAATCCTTCTTTAGAGAACACTGTAACCGCTCATTTTCATGGAACGTTAATTAATGGCGATGTGTTTTGGAGTTCGGTTGATTTAAATGAACCTTTGGTAATTAAACCTTCACAATTAATCAAAGGATGTCAGAAAGTTATTCCTCTAATGCAAGTTGGAGATAAATGGCGCGTTTTTATACATCCAGCATTGGCATACGGGGAAGAGGGCAGGCCTGGAATACCTTCAAATTCACTATTAATATTTGATATTGAGTTGTTGGACGTAATCTAAGGAGACATAGAGTGCACTACCTTATTGCTCAAATAGAAATTACAGACCGAGATACGTACGCAAAATACGAAGCTGGCTTTATGGAGATCTTCCAAAGATACAAAGGCAAAATATTAAGCGTAGACGAAAATATTGGAGTTCTGGAAGGTGATTGGCCATTTACCAGGACGGTTCTTTTTGAATTCCCCTCCAAAGAAGATGCTTTGAGTTGGTACAACTCTGATGAATATCAACTTCTTGCAAAACACAGATTCTCAGCAAGTGAATCGAATATCATTATTGTTAGCGGTGTAGATTAAAAGAAAGATTATGAGTGAGAAAAAAAGATGCGTTGTTGTTATGTACGACACACTTTGCAGGCATTTCTTGCCGACTTACGGAAATGAATGGGTCAAGGCACCCAATTTTGAAAGGTTAGCTAAGAAAACAGTTCAATTTCAAAATTTCTATGTGGGTTCGATGCCTTGCATGCCTGCGAGAAGGGAAATGCATACGGGCAGATACAATTTTTTGCATCGTTCGTGGGGTCCTTTAGAGCCTTTTGATGATTCAATGCCAGCAATACTCCATGAAAATGGTGTTCACTCGCATAAAGTGACGGATCATCTTCATTATTGGGAAGATGGCGGTGCCACCTACCATCAAAGGTATTCCACTTTTGATTTGGTTAGAGGACAAGAAGGGGATAAATGGATAGGGGATGTTGAAAAACTTAGAGATCCTAATTTTGGGTCTGAGAGGTGGTCTGAATTGCAAAGGTTAAACAATCAGAAACAAGACAATATAAATCGAGAGCACATGGGTAGGGCCGAACTCCAACCACAATATAAAACTTTTGATTTGGGTTTAGAGTTTATTGATCGAAATAAAGACGCAGATAACTGGTTTCTTCAAATAGAAACTTTTGATCCCCATGAACCTTTTTTTACTCAACAAGAATTTCAAGATCTTTACCCTCACGAGTACGACGGCCCTCCTTTCGATTGGCCTCCTTACAGGGAAGTCAGAGAAGATGAACAGACCGTAGAACACATAAGGTATATGTATGCCTCGCTCATAACTTTTTGCGATCAACAACTCGGTAGGGTTTTGGATGCTTTTGATGAGCACAACTTATGGGAAGACACGATGTTGATAGTAAATACTGATCACGGCCTTTTAATGGGTGAGCATGATTGGTGGGCAAAGGTAGTGACCCCTTTTTTCCAAGAGATAGCTCACATACCTTTTTGGGCTTACGATCCACGAACTCCTGATAAAGTCGATAAGAAAAGTGATGCACTTGCTCAAACCATTGACTTGGGCCCCACCATCTTAGATTTCTTTAATATTCCTCTTACTGAAGACATGCAAGGAAAGCCAATTTTTGATTACACAAGTGCTGAAAAAGAAATAAGACAAGCTTCTCTTTATGGAGTGATGGGCGGGCAGGTTAATGTGACGGATGGTGAATATGTTTACATGAGAGCCAACACCACTGAAGACAATAAGCCTCTCTTCGACTACACACTGATGCCAACGCACATGAAAAATAGATTCAAACCCAGAGAACTTCAGGAATGGGAAAAGGTAGAAGGGTTTGGTTTTATGAAAGGTTGTAAAGTCATGCAAATTCCAACAAGAACTTTTCCTATTTTCTATTCAAAAGATAACCCTTTGGGAAGAGGAAGAACCGCAACTTTATTGTTCGATGTGAACGCTGACCCCGGTCAATTAAATCCTTTAGACGATCAAGCGATTGAAATGCGCATGATTAAATTAATGATTAAAGAGATGGCAAGAAACGAATGTCCCTCCGAGCAGTATGTACGTTTGGGGCTACCAGAACCGGAGAGATTAGGGAAAGGGCACGGTGATGACTTAATAAAAATGCCTTCCGATAAAGCAATACTGGATTCATGTGTATTGAAAAAACCTCAAGGGGTTGAATCCGCAAAACACGGAGCAGAAGGATTTCCAAAAATGCCATTTAAGGATGTATTTTGGGAAGGAGAGAAGACTCTCAGGTCCACAACTTTTCCCGATAATTTAAGACTAAGACCCGGGTACCTTATTAGTCAATCTGATGGACCTATCAAAAAAGATAAGAAATAATGTTTACAAGAATAAGCTAATGAAAGAAACATTAAACAATTATCCCGAGCTTAACGAAAGAGCCGTGGGTTGGTTAAACTTCCTTTACGAGAAAGCCACTACCTCAGATGATTGGACGGAGGATGGAGAACCTAACGAATGGTGGGATAAAACCTCAACACCACCCATGTGCTCATTTCCACGTTTTGATTTACAAGAATCCACCTATTCAATCGGGCTGATGGCAGACAGAACGCCTGCTTGGCGAGAGGTTTATACAGAGATATTGGATGAGATAGCAGAGAGATCCATCACTTATTGGGCTGCAGTGGATTGGTTATCCCAGTTTGGTAATGACCCTAATAGAAAAAACTATCCCGAAGAATGGAAGGGCACTTTAATTCCAGAAGAATTTTGGGGGGACTATGATGCGCCTGGCTGGACTGCAAATGGCATATCTCCTTACGGTTTACAAAAAGACCCTATAGGAGCTGATGGAAATCTTTTTTTTAAAGGTTGGCTTAATTTAACGCAAGCACTTCATACTTACGTAAGTGGAGTGGACAAATGGGCCTCGCCTTTCATGGCAGCTGGAGTTGATAGAACCAGATTTGAATGGACCCAACACCAATTAGTGGATCATCTTTTTGAACAGTGGACAAAAACTCCAATGGGTCCGCATTGTGAAAATACAAAAGCATGGCCTTTTTGTTTATCAGCTGCAGGACTAGGCTTAAAAATGTATGACAATGTTTTTAATAAAGAGTCCAATGCCGCCTATCAAATGTGGCTTGATCATACCAAAGACAAGTATTATGGATTCGACAAAAGTGGTTCTTTGCAGCGGGTTACTATGTATTACGATGCTTTAAAAGATCATCATCACTCTACTCTTCCTCCTCACGGACTTGCGATTGCTTTTTACGCAAAGCCTCAAGCCCCGGAATTTGCAGAACTCCTCTACAGGGGAGCGGTTAATTTTATGAAATGGGACGATCCTTCTATTCCTATAATGTCTCTCCCGGATCCCAGAATGATGGCACTCGGTTTATCTGTCTCAAGAGAATTTGGGGATGAAGTAACGTATGAACGCCTTAAGAAACACGCAGAAGAAAACTTTGAACCAAGGTTTTTTGGAATGAATGAAAGCCAATTTGGCTTTTGGTTTAATCTGGGAGAAGCATGGCCAAGAGGACAGCTTTCTGCCTTAGCTATGTGTGCAGAAGTTTGCGACAAAGGAGCTTGGGAAAAACTATTTAATGAACCAAATTTAACAAAATACGATTCACCTTCAATCAGTGGAGTAGATTTTCCTTCAGTAGGAGTCAAGCAGGCATGGCATGATGACGATAAAGGAGTTCTTACTTTTAAGATTCTTGATGGCAACAGAACTAAGTCCAATCAACCCACAAAAGTTTGCGTTTCTAATATTCCAAATCCTGAAAAAGTTGAGGTAACTTGTGACGGATTGATCTTCAAAAACTTTTCAGTTGAAGATGACGGAACCCTCTTAATCAATACAGACGTAGACACACATTTATTTCAAGTTAAAACGGATTATTACTTATCTAAAGAACGAAAATTAAAATCACAACAGGGAATTTCATCAACGGCTACCTCTCCCTCAAATCACTCTGGGAAGAAAAGAAGTGGAGCCGTATCAAAATTGCTTATTTCTCCAGCATTTTCTTCTTCTTGCGGCTGTTGTTAGTCTTTAGATAATTGCACTTAGGATTTATTTGAGGCTAATATAGATACGTGCTTAATAAAATATTTGAGTTATTTTCTGAACATTTGACTAATTGGGGTCTGGTTTGGTTTGGTGTTATCTTCTGGGGAAGTATATTGAATGCTGTTCTGATATATTTTTTTGGTGAAGTTAATAGTCCGGTCTTAAAGGTATTACCTTATTTACTGGGCTTTTTGTTGGGACTGGTGAGTAAATACAAAGGATGGTCTTGGATTAATTAATGAGCGAAGTGATGACAGAATATTCTATTGAAGAAGAAAGGAAAATAGCAAAAACATTCATGGGAAGGATTGAGTGGGAAATGATTGTAATTGGCATAGGACAATGTCTCATTTGGTTCGGGTTATGGTTTATGGTGGTTCAAGGCGTTATGGCTTTATGGCTTGGATGTGTCCTTTCCATACTGTCAACTTCCTGGTCTTATTTACCTTCGCATGCAGGACAACACGGTCATTTGTCCGGCAAAAATAAGAATCTGGAATGGTTAAATACTTTTGTGGGTCAGATATCTTTAATTCCATTGGCCCAATCTCATCATGTGCTTAAAGCTTTGCATTTGAAGCATCACGCACACACCAATGACCCTGATAGAGATCCGGATCAACCTCACGGTCAGGCAAAAAATTGGTTCCAAGCAGCCTTGAAAGTTCATAATCAAACCGGTGAAAAAGTTTTGAAGGTAGTGGACAGGCTGCTTGAAGAAGATCCAAAGTTAGAGGAGACAATCAGTCAAGGAGCAACCGCAAGTTTTGTATTCTTTTTTGCTCAAATGATTATGGCGGTTTTATACCCTTTGGAAACCTTATTGCTTTGGTGGTTGCCACGGAAGCTTACTGTGTCTTATCTAGGCATTGTTTTTTCATTTGAGCCCCATAACAATTTACCTGTTGGCAGATACAAAGACACAAAATTTTGGACCAATGGCCTTCCAAGATTCATTAATCATTCTATGCAGATTCATGTGATGCATCACATGTACCCTCGTATTTGCCATTTTGATGAACCAAAAGCAATTGAAGCTTTAAAGCCCTTCATGGTAGCAAGGGGCATCCCTGGTGCTGAAAAAATACCAGAAAGATTAAGGTTTAACCCTACTTTATCAGCATAAACATTAAGCCCTTCTGAGCTTATCTTCTATGGACCATCTGGGTGATGGTGGAAGGGAGGGGCCGTAACCTAATCTGCCGAGCATCTGTATAGTTTGTCCTTTCGATGCATAAGATTGATGGATGTTGTCATATAAATCTTTCATCTCGGGATATTCTTGAAGTGCTTGGCTGCAAGGGTGAATCGAAAGGCCCATTGCAGTAGTTTTTAAATTTAATCTTGTCCACAATCTCCCAACATCTATTTGATTGTATCTATCGTTACTATTTGTTCTTAACAGGATGTAGTTTGGAGTTGAATTTAGCATTTCGTCGTACATGTCTATTCCCGTTTGATATGCCATAGTTCCTGGTTCAGCCATGGTATGTTCATTTATTAATCCCGTTAATCCTAAAGTCTCAAGGAAAGCACCTCCAATATCTATGCCATCTGGAGATTGATTGATTTCATTTTTTCCAAAACGCATCAGATCAATACTCTCTTGAAGCGTTCTTGAAGTTTTGTATTCAACCAGCCAAGATTCCCAAGTTATGCGTTTGAGGTCTTCTACGTCTTTTTCTTTGTAATAAACTTCTCCGAAGGAACCTAAATCCTTAATTTGTTTATCTGATAAAGATTGGTCAGAAAAAGGCTCTTTGCATGATCTTCTGTCTAAAATTGAATTGAAAAGCGGATCTTTGTCCTGTGGCTCTTTGACAAATAAAACCTCGGCAACTGGACCATTGTCCCCATTAGGAAAATAAGAGACCTGACTTGAGAGACCAAATTCTTTTGAAGAGATAGAAAGAGTTTCTATAAAACACCCCATGCCTATTGTGAGTTGACGATCAAAAGGGTCAGTCTCAGGTAAATTCTTTTCTTTGTTTCTGTATATCTTAATTTTGTTTTCGCCAATAAGTTCTATTTCCCAGGGTTGTCTGTTGTGGGGATTGGGGGACAAGATTGCATAAGAGAGAGCTTTTAACCTGAGGTCTTCATACTGACCTGCATTTAGCCAAGGGCTCAATGCTTTGTAAGGAGTTCTGGTTCCTATAAAACCGCCAAGCGCAGCTGCAGATAAGATAAAACCACCCCCGGTTATTTTCAAAAAATCTCTTCTGCTGACCATTACTTTTCCTTCATTAATTTCTGTGAACAGAATAGACAATTATGATATATTGTCAACTTATATTGACAATATGTTTACCTATGCTTGATAAGAAGACTAATTTATTTCTTGAAAAAAATATTATGCGTTTAATGATGGAAAACGTTGAATGGATGGAAGGAGAGATGATCAGTTCTTCTAAGAAAGATATTCGTCATTTAACCCCAGCAGAGATTAAGTTATTCAACACTCTAAGGGGTAGCAAAAAATCTATATCAGATCTTTCCAGAGTCATGGGCATTTCCAGGCAAGCCGTTCATAAAACCACACACAGATTAATGGAGTTCGGATACATTGAGTTAACAATTTCACCAGATAATAAACGAGATCGCTTGGTGTCCATAACAAGAAAAGGGCTAAAAGTTAGAGAGCGGGGTGCTAAGATCATAAGGGAGATTGAAGGAAAACTTTCAAAGAACATAGGAAGGGATAACTTAGAATTAATACGTGATTTATTGGAAGAGAACCTCAATACCTTAAGAGGCAAATAGAAAGCTCAATATTCAATTGCAATTCTCTATAGTAAGATGGGTCTAGGAGTTAAATATGGAAGACAAACAAAAAATAGAATCTGGAGTGCAGCTGTATTTCGATAGCATGTATGAGTCCAGTCCGGATAAAGTCAGAAAAGCATTTCACGCTGACGCAAAAATAACAGGATATCTTCAAGGCAGACTCTCTGAAATGTCTGTTGAAGATTTTGCTTCTTTTGTGGAATCACAACAACCTTCGCCTAAAGACAAAGGAGAAGAAATTCTTCTGGAAATAGTTTCTTGCGATATATCCGGATCCACTGCCTCCGTCAGAGTTAGGGATGGTTATATTGGTTTAACTTTCTTGGACACTCTTTCATTTTTAAAAGTGGACGACGAATGGGTAATCTATAACAAACTTTTCCACGTAGAGTCTTAAGATTTAGGTAATGAGCCTTAACAGCAATTGGAAGGTAAAGAAGCTCAGCGCTGCAATAGGAGCGGAGGTTACTGGCTTAAAGCTGTCGGAACTTAATGATCAAGAAATCAAAGACATTGAAAATCTTTTGGTTGAAAACATGGTGCTTTTTTTCCCAGGACAATCGCCTTCGATAGATGAACACGTAGCATTCGGAGAAAAGTTTGGTGAATTAGAAGGGCATCCAAACCTTAAAAACCCTACCATCAATCACCCAAAGATATTTGAACTAGCGGCTTCGAGCGGTGGAATTGCTGAT
This sequence comes from uncultured SAR86 cluster bacterium, assembly GCA_937773605.1. Lineage (GTDB taxonomy): Bacteria > Pseudomonadota > Gammaproteobacteria > Magnimaribacterales > Magnimaribacteraceae > CAJJAM01. Next base: position 8,522 of record CALJVP010000010.1, read on the forward strand.
GAATGGCATACGGATATAACTTTCCAAGAAAGTCCTGCACTTTTATCGGTGTTGCACATGATTAAGTGTCCTGAGATTGGAGGGGACACAATGTGGAGCAATCTTTGTGCTGCATACGAAGGACTTTCAGAGCCGATGAAGGAACTGTGTGAAGGCCTGACGGCTTTGCACGATGCACTTCCTCATGGAAGGCCTGAAAAAACATCCATACACCCAGTCGTTAGAGTCCATCCCGTCTCTGGAAAGAAAACGCTTTACGTTAATGAACATTTCACCAGACGGGTTGTTGAGATGAATTCAACCGAAAGCGAAATGCTACTTAGGTACTTAACAAAGTGGGTTTCAAACCCTCAATTTACAGTCAGATACAATTGGACCGAAGGCACGATTGCCATGTGGGACAATCGAAGCACACAACATTACGTAGTCAACGACTTTGAAGGCGAACGCTTAATACAAAGAGTAACCGTAATGGGTGATAAAGTTGAAGCAGCAAAAGAGCCAAAATGGAATCCTCATGTAAAAGATGAGTTTTCTGCCATGACAAGACATGACTTGCAATTAAGGAAGCACTTAAAAGAAAAAGGTTCGATTTAGCGGATCTGTTTCCGCACTAATTGGCTACGTCTTTCCAAACAAAATACCTTGTTGCTAGGATAAAACTTAAGATCATCCAACAACCAATTCCTAGGGCCGTTGAATTAAAGGCGAATAAAGAAACCCCATCATTCGCTACGTCGCGCAGGCCAGTAACAATTACACTTAAAGGCAGTGCGCTGGCAAAAGGTTGAAGAAGATCTGGCATGGAGCTGATGGGAAAGAAAACCCCAGATAATATAAGTTGTGGAAAAGTAATTAATCCAACTATGGGTCTTATGGCTTCTTGAGTTTTTGCAACACTTCCCAAGCAAAAACCTATGCAAAGGAATATAAAAGCGCCAAGGATTATCATCGTGTAGAGAGACAAAAAACTGCCAACTATATTGATGTCCAATAGGACGGTGGCCAAACCAAGGACCACTGAAATTTGCATTAAAACAATTACCATGCGGGCCAGAACAATAGAAATGATAAAGTCTTTGGGCAGAATGGGCGTCACAAAAAGTCTCTTTAGAATGCCTCTGCGTCTGTACTCCACTACATTAAATCCACTCCCAGCAAGGCACAAATTCATGAGCATAAAAGCCAGTAATCCAGGTAACAAGAAGTCTATGTAACGTTGTGGCCTCGCTTTTACGTCTTCAATTTTAAGAGTGAACATGGGCTTAATGCCTCTAAGTTCATTCTCTATCGACTGGAGGCTGCTATTAAGTACTTCTTTGATAACTCCTTGTTGTCTAACTTGGGAAGCATCCAGAAGTAGCTTTAACTCACTTGAACCTTCATTAGAGTTAAAGTTTTTTGGTATAACGAGAATGGCTGTTTGATCGCCCAATATTAATTGCTCTTTTAGTGCATCTTCTTTTCCTAAAGTCACATTAAATAGCGGGTCAGCGATAACTAACTCAGAGAAATTCTTAGACGCAGAACTATCAGCATTGTTGACTAGTCCTAAATTAACAGGATCTGGCTCCCCGCCTGAGAATGAAAATGCGCCCATAAATATAAGAGGAAAAAATAAGCTGAATAAAATAGACTGCCGATCCCTGAAAAAAATTAAAAGAAAAACTTTTGCTAGATGTAGCTGAGAACTGGTTATCATTTTAGTCTCTTAGTTCGTGCCCAGTTAATACAAGAAAAACGTCTTCAATATTTCCATGTAGAGGTGCAGTTGGTGGTTGTGAAGCATATTTCATGATGAGTGATTCGGGAGTGTCTTCTGCAATTACTTTGCCTTTATCCATTATGGCAATGCGGTCGCATAGGTTCTCAGCTTCTTCCATATTATGAGTGGTCAGTACTATTGTCATACCAGCAGTATTCAGCTCTCTAATTAAATTCCACAAGTTTCTCTTGGCTTGTGGGTCCAAGCCAGTTGTTGGTTCGTCTAGAAATAACACCTTGGGATCATTTACAAGAGCACAGGCAATTGAGAAACGTTGCTTTTGTCCACCAGACAACTCATCTGGTTTGGCATTTGATTTGTCCACAAGGTCTACTTTCTTTAAAAGCTCCAAAGGATCAACTTCATGAGAGTATAGCTTTCCAAAGAGAATCAGGAGTTCACTTAAATTAATCCTGTCAAAATATTCGTTTGCCTGCAGTTGAACACCTATTATTTTTTTAACTTTAAACGGATCGGAAGCGACGTCCAGTCCTCCTATGGATGCATTGCCACCATCAATGTCATTAAGACCTTCAAGCATTTCCAACGTTGAAGTTTTCCCTGCTCCATTAGGACCCAATATTCCATAGATTTCACCCTCTTCTATATTAAAACTAATGCCATCAACGGCATTGAAGGTTTCTTTCTTATTTTCCGGTTTCGGATAGGTCTTAATAAGCTGACTAACTTGAATAATATTCATTGCTTGTTTGTTTAACAGAATCCTTTAGTAAGACTATTATATTTTTGTAACTAACTTGACTGTTGGGTTCTTATTTGGAGCAATGAGTGCGTTTAACACCTGAAAATCCAGTTCTAGTTTATCTAGGTTTTCTATTGTCTTAACTCTAATAACTATCTCACTGTTTCCAGGAAGGTTAACCAAGTTTGTGCTATCAAAAAAGGTATAAGCAGATAAGTTTTTAAGCTGAATAAGGGCTGAAGAATTATTCTTAAGAACGACTTTGAGAATTTGAGTGCCTTTTGCATATCCAGTTGATTCAA
>CALJVP010000011.1 GCA_937773605.1 uncultured SAR86 cluster bacterium
AAGCAGTTCTTAACCCAAGTTGCGACGCTCTAATCGCTGCAACATAGCCAGCTGGACCACTTCCTACAATAACAACGTCATACATGTTTCAGTCTCATTTCTTAATTATAGATGATTTTTTTCTTCTAAATCTATGAGAATCCAATCCATCTTCCAGAGGCTGCAACTACCGTCCATATGAAAAATGAAGAAAATCCCAATAAAGGAATTAGCTTTCCGTCATAACCTTTTAACACTAATGGATTTCTTACTAGAAAGGTAAATGCTATTCCAATCACAAGACAAATCATCTTAATCCAGAAGGCTCTGCTGTAAAAACACTTAACTGCTTCACTTAAGAACAAAGGAATACCAGTTGATACCAATATGAAAAAACCGAATTTAAACCATACTCGGGTCTGTTTTATCACGTAACCAATCTTTTCTTTTTTTAAAATAAAGCCCATTAGCCTAAAGTCACCTATAACTACAGACCCACCTAAAACAGCTAAGCCTATTAGATGAAAAGATTCAATAACTGGAAAGAGCCAAGTTGAACCCCTAATATATTCACCTATAAAGGAATCCTCAAAAAAGTAGAAAAGCTCAATTATTTGATTAGATTCCATCTATTCCTTCATACAACTGATAATCAACGACGCAACTGGTTAGAAAGTTAATCCATTCAGATTGTGGCTGTCTGTCACAATCAAACCAATTATAGGCAATCAACCTTCCTGAGATAATGACTAGGGACCAGGTAAATAATGAGGCGATTGCGCTTACTTTCATTGATTTTGGAATGGAAGAATCTTTGTCCCATTTTTTTGCCTCTTTAGACATCCTCCTATGGAAGAAAAGAGCATTAAGACCAGCAATTATAATTAATAAAATTTTTATTCTAAAAAAGATATTTTGATAATTTCTAACCGGTATTGCATAAAATAAGAGTAACCCCGTTAGAGTCATTAAGCAAAAGCCTATAATAGTAAGGGGTAAAATTCCTTTATTCATCTCTGAAATGGAGAGATTGGTAAACACTTTGCCGGTCAGTCTGAGGTCAACAAACAGTAAGGTTCCAAAGAAGAAACATATAAACAAAACATGTGACGATTCTATCCAAGGATATAAATAGAGCGATTCATGGAGAGCAATGCTCCACTCTGTGGTTGCAAGCCATTTCGCAATATCTAGCATCTTCCAGTCAGGGAGTTATCTCAATCCGTCATGTATGTTTGGTGGCAAGCAACACAAACTTGATACAGTTCTGCTCCCACTCTAAACAGCTCTTCCACATCTTGTTGCTCGGCAGCTTCAAAAGCCTTATCACCGACCACCTTTAGTAAGCCGGAAACAGCAATCCAATCTTCTCGGTTTTTTGATATCTGAGGTCTTGACAGAAGAAAGGCACTCTCAGAAATTACTTTGGCTCCATAAAGAACTTTATCCCATTCTTCTTGATTCTTAGGTTCCAAACTAAACTCGCCCTCTTCTGTGATAACAAATCCTGCCGAATCCCATATAGCTTCAGCAGCTGGATCAAGTAAATGAGCCATCAGGTCGTGTATTTCAGAATGATCATCTTCAGCAAAGACAAAGGGCATGTTTGTAAACAACAAAATAGCCAGTAGACTGATTTTTCCAGTCAATCGTGACAGAAGAATCATTATCTTCTCTCTCTTGGATCTGACCCATCCCTAGGTGCTCCTGTGCCTGAAGAACCCATAAATACTTTTCTACCATCAGGAAAAGTTATATCTCTACCATTGGCTATGCATCTAGGTAGACACAATTTACCTTTGCTTTGATAGCCCCTAACAACGATAACCGTTCCCGGCGTAATTGTTTTTTTATTAATTCCATTCCTTATTAACGTATTTGGCGTTCCTCCTTCAACCATCCAAACTGTAGTTTTTCCCGCTTCTTTAACTTCAACATGAACCCAAGCATGGGGATTAATCCACTCTACCTTTACAACCTTTCCAGTTATGTTGATCGGAGCATTAGGATCAAATTCAGCAGTAAAAGCATGGTGAGCACTTATAAAAGTGTTCATACCAAGCAAAAGAGTAAAGCTTATTGCAATAATTTTAAGTGTCTTTTTCATAGTTATTTCCTTTCTTCTGCTCTTGCACCTGCAAGAATATTTGCCATAGCGTAATTCCCTTCATGGCATGCGTATTCATAAATCTCTCCATTGGCAGACCTCAGGGGCATTTCACCCCTCCATAAGTCCTTATATGCCTTATCGTCATCAACTTCAAATTGATAAAGAATTTCATTTTCATCAGTTCTTGTGAATCTTTCCGTTATTTCTGCACCTTCCATTATTAAAATCTGGTGTCTTATACCCGCTCTGAATTTCTGTTGAGGGTGATGATTTTTAGTTTTTACAACTAAAGTGTTTCCTTCCCAAGTACCTACTGAATCGCCCAACCACGGCTGCATATTGTCAGGGTTATGATTTGATTCTAAGCGGATAATACGAGCATCATGATTCATTTCCACCAGAATCATAACGTAACCTGGAGATTGAACAATCTGATAGTTGTTGTTGTAGAGGACATTTAGCATGGGCGGTCCTCCACTGGAACCAAAACCAACCAAACACCTTTCACCTAAAGACCTTTCTTCAGGATGATCGGCTACAGCAAACATCCTATACATTCCATAAGCTTCTAGACCCCAGCGAATGTATCTTCTTGGGAGTTTTCCATCTTCAGGATAGGTAAGTATTGAACTTCTGTACTTTCCATCGAGCTTAAATAAATCAGTTCCAGGATCCATCCACGCAACATTGTAACCTCCTACATTGTCGCCGGCTTGTGGAGACTCCCCGTCTTTATAAGGATTATCTACCTGCTCTGAAAATTCTTCAGACATTCGTAAAGTTGCTCTCGCCTCTTCTTCACTAACTATTAGCGTGTCGTAGTAATCTGGTCTTTCTAAATTAGTAAGACTAGCATTGGTCCAAGTGCCTTGCAGATCAGGATCGCCGAACCAAGTCTTGGAGTTGCTCCATTCTTCTGCATTCAAAATACTCACCAGAGGTGAAATGATCAATGCTGTAAACAGAAATTTCTTCATTTTTCTACTTCTCTAGCTCCTGCAAGAATATTAGCCATTGCGTAATTACCTTCATGGCATGCGTATTCATAAATTTTATCACTTTGTGCTCGCAGAGGCATTTCTCCTACCCAAGCACTCTTATACAAGTTGGGGTCATCAACTCTAAAACGGTAAAGAATTTCTGTATCCGAAGTTCTTCTAAAAATTTCCGTTATTTTTGCATCTTTAGAAATAGCAAAATAATGACGTAAGCCTGCTCTGTGAATATGCTGCCAATTAAAATTAGTGGTTTCAACAACCAAAGTGTCGCCTTCCCATCTACCAATTGAATCTCCCATCCAAGGATCCATGGATTCAGGCAAATGAGCTCCTTCAATTCGCACAATTCTAGTATCGTGTATCATTTCTGCCATTATCATTACGTAGCCGGGTGATTGCACAATTTGGTAATTATTGTTGTACAACACGTTCATCATTGGGGGTCCTCCTGAGGACCCAAAACCCACCACACATCTTTCACCAACGCCTCTTAATTCTGGATGGTCGGTTCTTTTAAATTTTCTTCTTAAATCTTTAGAGAAATATTCTCTTCTTTTCTTTGCATCCCAGGGCAACTTACCATTTTTTGGAGAAATAATTATCGATGATCTGTATTCATCACCTACTTTCAGAAGCTTAGTTCCTGGGTCCATCCAAGCAGTGTTATAACCGCCTACATCTTGTCCTTTTTTTGGGGTCTCCCCCTCTTTTAGATAATTATCATAGGCATCGTTGCCTTGAGAAGCTATTAAAGCAGCTATTTCAGCTTGCTCTTCACTTACAACTAATTCTTTAAAACTTGATGATCTTTCAAGTGTCGTTAAAGTTGAGTTGGTCCAAGTCCCTTGAAGATCTGGATCACCAAACCAAGTCTTCTGGGTCTGGTATGAATCTGAAAAAATTGATCCTGCTACTGATAAAAAGATCAATCCTAAAGTTGCTATTTTAGTGTTATTTTGCACGCCACTTTCCATATAAAAGCTCTTCAACAAACTCTACACATTTAAATTGTTGCAGTTGTGCATCTTTTCCGATTCTCTTATAAAGAGTCATTTTAATTGTCCAAGGCTTGGTAAAAACCTCTTCATCTTCGATGATTGCTTCATAATCCATTGTGTGTTCATTTAAGAGGGTAAATCTCTCTGTTACTCTTAACTTATCACTATGAAAGTTACCTGATCTATCAAACCAAGTTTGATCATTAAAACCCGAAGCCTCTACAACAAAAGTATTGTTTTCCCAGTAACCCCACGATTGACCCATCCATGAGTCCACTGGAGCTTCACCCGGATCTTCTAAATAAATATTTCTAACTGCACCAGCGTATTCATACGCAAAGAAAATAGCTTTTTCGCTGTGAAAAATTTGAAATGGATAAGGCATATAAGTCGCTCTTGGAACACCGGGCAAGTAACACTTGATCTCAGGATCCAATTGCAACCAATTTTCTTTGTTCTCATTTCTTTTCTTTAAGGCCTTCTTTTTATAAGGTATCGTTCCTCCTTCTACAACACTCAATCCTGCTGGAACAGCTCCCACCGCTCCCAAAGCTAAAATACTTGGGTGGGGAATTGGAACAATAGGACCTACAACTAAGTCCATTGCCGCACTTGCTGAATGGGCTTCTAAATTATAATTAGCAGTGTTCAGCACTTGCCATACTCCATTCAAGTTTGGTTTGTCATTTGGACCTTTTGGCAGATCCGAAGCAGAAATACTGAGTACTCCTAGAATAGACAAAATAATAAAGATTCTACGATATATTAAAGACATGGTGATTCTCCTGACTAGATACTAACTGAAGTTAAAAGAAATCACACTACCTAAGAACGATAAAAATAACTCAGAAATTATTCGTGTCTGATAGGCAGTAACTGGACTAGTTGGTTGTGTTTTTAGGAGGAACAACCAACTCACCCAACGAATCTAAATATTCTTTGTTTTGATTCTTTGGCTTAAAAGGTTTTGAATTATCTCTGAAGCTTTTTAAAGGCTGGCCCAAGCCCTTCAGGCCCCTTTGTCTGCATCTAGTAACTTTCTCTAAATCTACTTCTACAAGTATTATTTCATCTCCGATGTTAGCTTCATGAAGAATTTCTCCATCCGGCCCTACCGCAATTGATAGCCCACAGCCCTGATTTCCCGCTGCGTTAATATCAATGTAATAGCACTGTTGTTGTGCTGCAGTCGCTATTGCCATTGCTTTTTCAACATCACGATCGCAAGTGTCAGTTAAACTCGGATGAAGAATGACTTCAGCTCCTTTCATGGCCAATTCCCTGCTGGATTCAGGGAACCATAAATCGTAACAAATATGAATTCCAAATCGACCAACTCCTGGTACGTCAAAAACACATGCCTCATCACCAGCCGAAACGCCTACTTCGTAGGGGAGAAACGGAAAAGTTTTAACACAGGTTGTAACTAATTCTCCTGAAGGAGAAAGCACGGGTGAAGAATTTGTAATTTTTCCTTCATTGTGGTCATAAAAAGAACCTGGAATAAACCAAATATCGAGTTCTTTTGAAATTTCCTTTAATCTTGGTAAATATTCATCGAGAGAATACTGTTTACTCTTATTTGCGCCACCCACTGCAAGTTCACTCAAAACAACCATTTCAACCCAAGGGAATCGAGCAACCACCTCTCTTGTTTTTCTTTCAACAAGATTAAAGTTATCCGTGTTATCCAGACTTATTTGGACGGCAGCAATTGAGAAAGGTTTCATAATTTATGACTTTATCACAGAGTTAAGAACAAAAAGGCCTTAGATTGTTTGCAAATTCCACGGCCTTATCCCACGCGTATTCATCACCATCACTAAAGTAGTAATAAAGAGTATCATTAGGCAATAAAACCAATGTTATTCCACCGGTACCTGACATAAAAGGTATCCAAAGATCGGAAGAACACCCAAACTTCATACCGGAGAATCTTTTTACCCAAAAACCTTTGTTGTAATACATAAGGTTTTCGATGGCAACCAGACCTCGATCATTTTCATTCTTTTGAAGCGCATCAAACATGATTCCTTTATCCACTGTCTTTCTGATATCTAAGAAGTGTCGCCCTATCTTAACTACATCATCTGAAAGCATGAACATGCCCATCTCTGCATAAGGTTGTCGAACGTTATCCAAACTGCGTCTTATTTCATTTAAAGCATCACTTAATTCTAATGAATCCCAAAGAGGCAATAAAAGATCATAATAAACATCCCCTTCGCTACTCACATTATCTTTATAAAACTTATTCAGCGCCGTCCCTAAAATATAAGTATCAGAAGAATGATAAGAAAGTTTAACTCCAGGATTTGTTTGTTTCTTAAAGAAGTTACAAGCCGATTTAATTCTATCTTTGTGTGTAAGATTTCTAAAATATCCTTCTTGCTCTAAATACCAATCTTCAGAATAATAGCTTTTATACTTGTATTGGCCCGTGGCCATATCAAGAGCATTTTCAAAAGTTACACCACGCCACTTCTTGGATGAACATTCGGGAACATAATCGCTAATGAATAAATTCTTAATATCTGGAAAATCTATTTCAAGCATACTCATTGCATTTGAAGCAAAGATTGATTTGGCAAGAGAAAAAGAAGGGATTAATAACTCGCTGCAATAAGGGTATCTTCCCTTGCGTGTCATGCAGCCCCCTCTGTAATGAGACTCTCCGTCATAAAAACCAAATAGTGTCATGTTTTCAGGAAGAACCTCTTTAACAGAACCTAAGTCTTTATAGGACTCTCCTAAAACTGATAGCGCCTTAAGAGGAATGGATGATTCTTTCCAGTCTTTATAATCTTGGATATTTTTCGTGTTTAAATTTGAAGAACTAGTTAAAGAAACTTCAGTTGATCCTATCAAATCAAACCTAAACCAACCACACGTCTCGCTTGCTATTTGATAGACCATATTTGAGATCTCTCCACCTTCAGTCATGTCAAATAAAATTATGCCGTTATGCACGCAATTCTGATTTTTTTGAATAAGGGAAAAAGGGAATGAAGTTCGAATGTTTCCAAAGTCATCATACCAAACCTCGCCTACGCCATATTGAATGTCCCATAAAAAGTTTTGAGTGGCTCTTAAAGCACTTGAATCTGGAATGAACTTAGAATCTTTTATGGAGAAGCTAAGGCTCAATGCGGGAAGTTTTGATAACGGTTTAAAGTTTTTATTGATTGCAAAAACGTCCTCAACAATCTTGAACTTATACTCAACAGGAACCATCGAACTCTCCAAGGAACCTTCTAAGGTGCCTTGAAACTCTTGAGCACCCTTCGGTTTTTTAAAGCTTAAAAATTTAGTAAAACTTAACTTTGTTTTAAAGTCTGGATCAGGCCATAAAAGGGTTTCAAGCGGATTGAAAGAAGAAATTGTTGAAGAAAGAAAGAGAGCGCTAACAAGAAGAAAGACTCTTTTATTAAAATTAACGAACTTAAACATAACAACTCCAAATCAAGAAAGTTAAAGGTACTTTAACTATATTACTTCTAGATTACGAATTTCTATTGCGTCAGCTGAACTTTCAGAAAGAATTCCCGATATGACTACAAATTTTAATGTCTTTCTGGGATTAAGCAGTTTCTTCAAAAAATTTAAGATTCCAGAAATATTCTTTTCATGATCCTTCTTCATGGGAGAATAGTATGAGTTTATTGAACCTGCCAATGAAAGTTGTTTTAAAGTTTTTCTGTTATTACTAAATGCAAAAACAGGCGTTTTGAAGGGCTTGGCGTTAGAAACAATTTCAGCAGTACTGCCGCTTCTAGTAATGGCTATAATGCCATCCGCATCAATAGCTTGAGCAATGGATTTTGCGGCTATGCCTAAATGCTGCCAATCCGTGTCAGCAATTAGCTTCTCTTCGTAACCCAACGTTTTATATTTTTCTGTTTGATGGGCTATTCTTTTAATAAATTTTACGCATTCAAGTGGGTATTTTCCTACAGTGGTTTCTCCTGAAAGCATCACTGCATCTGCTCCTTCGTATATAGCATTTGCTACATCGGTTACTTCTGCTCTTGTTGGGGTTGGATTGTCGATCATGGATTCTAGTAAATGGGTAGCCACTATCGACCTTTTTCCGTGCCTAGCACAAGTGGACATGATTTTACGCTGGATATTAGGTAAGTCAGATAAATCCGTTTCGATTCCTAAATCTCCTCTTGCAACCATCACTCCGTCCGAACATTCAGCTATTTCATTAATATTCGACAAACCTTCTTGGTCCTCTATTTTGGCTATTATTTTTATTTTCTTCGAATTGCTCTTTAAAATTTTCTTGAGGTCTTCTATATCGGATGCATTCCTAACAAAGGACAGTGCTATGAAATCAACGTCTTGCTTCAGTCCGAAAGCTATGTCTTTCTTATCTTTCTCAGTTACAGAAGGCAGATTAATTCTAATGCCCGGAAGATTTACATGTCGCTTACTTCCTAATTTACCCCCATCAAGGACTTTACATTCCAGCTGATTTTCGTCTTTATTGAGAACTTTAAAATTCATCAAACCATTGTCTAACGAGATTAAAGTTCCGACACTGACACTGTCGATCAACTCATCGTAATGAACTCTAATCGATGTTGTTTCAACATCTGAGTTATCTCTTATAGTGAAAGTAACGATCTCACCGGTTTTTATATCAACTATGTTACTGGTGTCTCCTGTTCTAATTTCCGGTCCTTGGGTGTCTAAAAGAACACCTACGGGAGTTTGGACTTGGTTATTTAATTTTTTAATCCTATCTATTATTTTTTTTGCTGACTTGTGATCAGAGTGAGACATGTTGATTCTTGCAACATTCATACCGGCCTTTTGCATTTGCTTAAGCATACTGAAACTCTCAGTTGCAGGTCCGATGGTACAAATCACTTTGGTGCGTTTAAATCTCATTTTCTTACAGAACTCATCTTATGTTTTTTGGATTCTACTTCAAATGAACAAAAGAAGTGTTGTTAAGTTGAAACTAAAGTCAAAAAGATTTTGTCTTACATAAAAAAACAGGCCACTAGGGCCTGTTTTCTTTTATTTGCTCTTCTTAGAACTTGTATCTTAGATCTATTCCATAATGTCTAGGTGAAAGAGCAGAACCTGTTTTTCTGTAGTTCTGTTCATCACTGCTTACTCCTAAAGAGTAGATAGAAGCATTATTCATCATGTTATTTATGTACATTCTAACGGATAGATCACCTTCATCATTCCACCAAGAAGCACTTAGATTAGAGATTTCTCTTGAAGGAACTCTATCCAGCTCTCTTTGAACTCCAGAGGCAGAGAAGTCACCCGTGTAAGAATGGCTTAGCAACAACCAAACCGGTCCCATCATGGTATCCATTTCATAAGTGGCTCTGATCGTGAATTTAGTTTCAGGTATACCTTTTAGAGGTCCGCCTTTAAGATTCACGGTGTAATCTTGCACAAATGAAATGTCGTCAGTTTCACAACTAACGTAACCTTGAGTACATTGTCCAAAAACAGGTACTGGAATTTCAGGATCATCGATAGTTAAAACAAAATAATCTTCACCGTATTCGGTTTCAGTGTGACTGTAATTACCAGCAATGTTTAATCTGTCATTGGCTTGATATTGCATTTCAATCTCAAAACCTTGGTTAGTGATTCCATCAGCATTGGAAACAAAGTTTGCTCCAGCGCCTCTAATTGGATCAAACTGTTGCAATTCATCCTGATAACCGTCGTAGTCGTATTGATAAATAGAAGCAAAGATTTGTAAAGTATCATCCAAATGAAGGCCTTTATAACCTAGCTCTACAGCATCAACCGTTTCTTCGTCGTAAGAAACCAATACTGAACCGGTTCCATTGGGTACACCATTTGCATCTCTTGCATCATCTCTTTGACCAGAAACACCTAGTGCGTAACCACCCGCTCTAAAACCAGTGGTATAAGACAAATACCACAACTGAGTGTCATTAGGCGTATAGTCTAAATTAACTCTTACGTTAGTGTCATCCCACGAGTCCTCTCCACCAATCGTACTGGTGTAACTGTAAGGTATACCTTGACCTAACCTCAAAGGTGTTGCGCAATCAGTTGCTCCTAATTCACAAGTAGGTGTAATAGGTGCAGCAGGATCAATAGAACCAGGATAGATAACATTAGCATCAACAACACCAGCCGCAGCCAATCCAGTTAAATACGCTACCGTTGCTGGATCATAATTATAAACAGCATTTCCCATCGCAACGTTAGTAGCGGCCATAGTCGTTACATCGCCGCCTATTGGTATATAAGCTTGTCCGGCTAAAAGGTTCATGGCAGGTAAGTATCCGCCAACAGGTCCAGCAAAAAGTTCGGCATAACCGCCTCTAATTTCTTTACCTGATTTTTCATCTTCAGCGTAACGAGCTCCCAAAGTAAGTGCAAAGTTGTCATTAATTGTCCATGTGCCTTGGGTAAAATAAGCCATGGCATCATTTTGAACATCATTCGTATGACGATATATAGCTCCCGAAGAATCTCCAGACCATCTGCCTGAGACAGTACTTCCATTTGGAGCATCTCCTAATCTAACATGAGGCGTTAAGGCATCACTAGGCCAACCAAGAATTCCCATCACGGTCGTTCCAGGAGCACCCAAAACTATTCCGAAAGGGTATAAGTTTTCAAAACCAACATCCATTACTCCATAATTTGCTGCATTAAGAATGCTAGGCACATTATTGCTTAATGAATAGTTTTGTTTCCTGTTTTCATCCATTACAAACACACCCGATGTAACCTCAATATCATCCCCTATCATCCAGTTGACGTTGATTTCATGAGTTCTCATGTGAACGTCTTCTCGGACAGTGGTTCTGTACTGAGATAGTGTGCTTTGAGACTGATCAAGATCAATATTAAAGTCATACGTGTAATCAACGTAGCCGTAAAGATAAGTTACTGTGGTTCTGTCATTAACATCCCAAACGTATCTAGCTTGTTGGCCGTTTTGCTCAAACATTGTGTGCTGAGAATTACAGTTATCGTAAGGATAATCACAATTTGCATCGTTTTGAACATTAACGTTACGTGTTCCTATAACATCAGGTCCAGTCTGACCATAGCCTGGATTAAATCTCCAAGGAAAGCCTGTATTGTCAACACCTGCTCTTCTGGCTGCTCCGTATGCTACTTCGCCTGTAATTGGGTGAGTGAAAGCTATTGCACCTGGGGTTGTGGCTGTAGCTGATCGTAGACCATAAACAGCATCCGTTCTGTTTCGGGTTCCTCTATTAGCACCGTATCCTTCTGTAATTAAATTTGCCTGAGGAATGACTCTATCTGAAAGTCTGTCGTTTCCTCTTATTTGGAAAGACATGTCATCATTAATGTTCCAAAGCAAAGTGAGAACGTAATTCTCATCATTTAATGAGTTAGCATCAATACTAGAACCAACACCTATTTGATCGCCATCTCTTTCAATATCAGCACCACTCACTCTGTAAGCAAAAGAATCCGTTATCGCACCAGTAGCCATGAAATAGTATTGTTGCATTCCATCGTCACCAACGACTGTTCTTACTTCTCCAGCTGAATCAAATTGAGGGGCCTTTGTAATGTAGTTAATTGCACCACCGATAGAATTACGACCGTAAAGAGTTCCTTGAGGGCCACGAAGTACTTCTACTCTTTCAACGTCGTAGTAATAATTCTCAGAAGCAGCAATACCAAAATCTGGAGAATAAATTCCGTTGTAGTATGTTGCAACTCCTGGGTCACCACCAAGTGCTCTAAAGTTTCTTCCAACTCCACGGATTCTTACATCATAAGCATCTCTGGTGGTTGCTGGTAGTTGATCCATTAGATCATCAGGTCCTTGCATTCCTAAGTCTTCAAGTAAAGACGAGTCAAATGCTGTGATTGACATAGAAGTATCTGAAACGGTAGAAGTACGTTTTTCTGCCGTTACGGTTATTTCTTCGATGCCGCTTGATCTTGCAGTTTCATCTTCATCTTCGTCGGCACTAAAGCCTAACGGAGAAAATGCCACAAAGGTTGATAGAACAAGGTAATGAATAGATTTTAATTTCATGTTAACTCCCCAAAAACTGCATAAATTCCTTTCTTACAGCTTAATTAATTAAAGAAAATCATTTTTCTTTCGAATACTATGCCGAATTTCCTAAAAATAGGCAAATCTTTTAAAAACAGAGAAAAAAGCTCTTTGCGAGTTAGGTTTCTGAAGACGAAGTCGTCTTGGAAAATAAATAAAATAAAGTTGAAGAGACTGTAATAAGAATTAAAAAAGTGACGCCAAAGAATTTAAAATTTACCCACATATCAATATCTGCAAAATATATAAAGTATAAGTTAATCGTCCCTATTGTAATAAAAGCTAAAGAGATGAAGTAAGTTACATTTTTCCATGCATTTAATGGAACTTCATCCAATTGTGGGGCGATTGCAATAAAAGCTGTTTTTAACATGAAAGGACCTTTGATTAGTTGTGATCCTAATAATACAGAGCCAAAAAGCCAATAAATAATAGAAAACTTCCACTGCAAGTAAACAGGGTCTTGCAATATTAAGGTCATTGCTCCTAAAGGTATTAATAAATACCAAGACATCAACAGGGGTTTTCCTACACTGTCTTTTGCTAATTTTTCAATTATTACTTGAAAAGTTACAACGATCATAAAAGCAGCGGTTAACATCAAGAAATCCTTTGTTGAGAACCACACAGCAACTCCAACTGCTATCAGCAACAGAGGGTTTTCTGATATTTTTAGTAGTAATTTCAAAAGTATTTTGTAGTGAAGTTATTTTAAAAAATGAATTTTGCTACTCAGAAACTCATATAGCAAGAATAAATAATTTATTGCTAGTACCTAAAATGTTGAATTTGTTCTCCAGATTTACTTATTTCTGTCATGGAGTTTATTCCTAATTCTAAATGCTGGTCAGTCCATTCTTTGGTTACTGCTTTATCTGATTCTTCTGTTTTTACTCCATCAGGAGCAACGGGTACATCTGAAACTAAAAGGAGCGCCCCTCTTGATATTTCATTGTAATGGCCAACTATAAATATAGTTGCCGTCTCCATATCAATACCAATGCAAGTGGTGGCTTTTAAATGCTCTAAAAAAGGCTTGTCATGCTCCCATACTCTTCTGTTAGTGGTATGGATGACCCCTGTTCGATACTCGTAACCTTTTTCAATAACCTTTTCTGATACAAATTTATGGAGTTTAAATGAAGGCAGTGCAGGTACCTCTGAAGGGTAGTAATTATCACTGGTGCCCTCTCCTCTTATGGCAGCAATAGGCAGGATAAAGTGACCTATCTCACTGGAGCCCTTTAAACCACCGCATTTACCCAGGAACAGCACACCGTTTGGATTACACGCTATCAAAAGATCCATGATGGTTGCAGCATTCGGTGAGCCTATGCCAAAATTTATAATTGTTAAACCCTCGTTATTTGTGGCTGCCTGCATGGGTTTTTTTTCACCGTAAATATCAACACCAAATTTATCAGCAAAGTTTTCTACATAATCAGAAAAATTTGTTAACAAGATGTTTTGACCAAAGTTCTCTAAAGGCATCCCTGTGTATCTTGGCAACCAATCTTTCGCTATTTCTAGTTTATTCAACATGTAAGTATTTTAATCTACTTCACTCATTAAAGGCAGAAGGTTTGTGTACAAAAATTCCGCAATCAGCGGTTGTGCTGTTGCATTAGGGTGAATTCCATCATTTAACATCAGTTCTTTATTGAGAGCTATGTCATTGAGCATGAAAGGAATTAAGGGAATATTGTTTTCTTCTGAGACCTCTACATAAAGAGACTCAAAAGAAGTTTGATAACGCTTTCCGTAGTTAGGAAGTATCCTTATTTGCATAAGAAGTACTTTCACTCCTTGTTTTATTGAAAGATTGATCATTTCCTGAATATTATTTTTAATTTTTGCTGGAGGATAACCTCTGAGTGCATCGTTTCCGCCAAGTTCTATGAGAATATAAGACGGCTTCGAATTAGCTATAATATTCTCTAATCTAGAAAGCCCTCCTCCGGTGGTCTCACCTGATAAACTCTTGTTAATAATCGTTAGACTAATCTTTTCTTTGATTAGAATTTTTTGGAGTTCTTCAGACCACTGTTTATCTGTGTCCATACCATAGCCAGCGCTGATGCTATCTCCATAGATTAATAAATTAGTATGATCTTTATCAGCAAGCAAAATACTGCTGATTGTTAGAAAAGAGAATATATAAAATAGTCTATAAAGCACTGTAGATTAATAGGGTTAGGAAATTATTATAGATTAAGAATATATTTTGTTTAAAGAATAAGGGTGTTATAGTAAGGTAATACACCTAAATCGTAAACTTTTCTTTTATATTTTAAAAATTCATTAACCAAAGCAGTTTCTTACTTACTATGATTCTAACTACAAAAAATTTGAGGAAAGAAGTGCCTTCTGGCGAGAGCAATCTAGTCATACTTGATGATATTACTTTTAGTCTTGAAGAAGGAAAATCTTTAGCAATTACTGGGCCCTCAGGTTCTGGAAAGTCGACCTTACTAGCGCTTCTGGCTGGTCTTGATACCTCCACGAGCGGGGATATTGTATTGGATGGAATTAAATTAAATCTATTGGATGAAGAAGAAAGAGCTATCTTAAGAAAAGACAAAGTAGGATTTGTTTTTCAATCTTTTGAATTATTACCCGGTTTAACTGCTCTCGAGAACGTTATGTTGCCTTCTGAGCTCAAATCTGAAGAGAACCCCAAAGAAAAGGGTGAATATTTTTTGGAAAGAGTTGGTCTTTCTGATAGGCAACATCATTATCCTAACCAACTTTCTGGGGGTGAACAGCAAAGAGTAGCAATCGCAAGAGCTTTTGCTTGTTCTGCAAAGATATTATTTGCAGATGAGCCAACGGGAAATTTAGATCCAAAAAACGGTAAGTTAATTTCTGACCTACTGTTTGAAGTTAATTCAGAAGCAGATAATGCATTGGTGATAGTAACCCACGATCAAGATTTAGCTTCGCAGTGTGACAAAAAAATAGAACTAAAACTTGGTAAAATCGTAGGCTGATGCTTGCAAGTCTTTCTTTAAAGCTCTTTATAAGAGAAATCCGTTCAGGTTATCTCACTTCTATGCTGCTTTCATTAGTGCTTGCAGTGACCATTGTTTCAGGAATCTCTCTTTTTACCGATAGACTTGAAAAGGTTCTCAACTCAGAAACTAAAGAATTCCTAGGCGGTGATTTAAAATTTGAATCCAATGAAGACTCAATAAAAGATGTACTTAAGACGCTAAATTTAAAAGATTCTAAATCTTCTGAAATGGCTATATTTGCTTCGGTAATATTTTCGGAAGAAGAAATGCAATTAAGTTCTATAAAAGCAGTTGATAATTCTTATCCGCTTATAGGAGAGCTTGAGCTTCAAAACAGTTCTGGAACTTACAAAACAAAAGAAAACCCTACTCCAGGGACTTTGTGGATAGATGAGAGATTAAAAAACCTTCTCTCTCTGAAATATGGAGATGAAATATATGTGGGTGATGCGACATTTGTATTCGAAGCAACCATAATTTATGAACCTGATAGAGGTTCAACTAATTTTGCTTTTGCGCCTAAAACAATAATGAACATAAAGGACTTGGATAAAACTAACCTCATCCAACCGGGTAGCAGAGTTGAATACAACTATCTATTTACAGGACCTGAAGAAGAAATAAGCCAAATAAGAAGTACTTTAGAAAAAAATAAAAACCCAGGAGACGATATAGAATCTTTAAATGAAGATGATAGCTCTTTAGGTAAAACTGTTGATCGTTCAGAAAACTTCTTTTTATTAGGTGGTCTAATAGCAGTTCTACTTTCGGCCTGTACTATAGGAATTTCTTCACAGAGATTTGCTCGTAGGCATGTTAGTTATGTTGCTATTCTTAAAACATTGGGCATGAATCTTTTTCAAATTAGAGGGCTGTATTTATTACTTTTTTTCTACATAACCTTGCTAACGTTGGTTTTAGGATTAACTCTTGGATGGTTCTTGCAATCTAATTTCATTAGCTTGATGGATTCTTATTTTCCCACAGAACTACCCGCACCTAGCCTCTACCCTCTTTATGTAACATGTGTCACTGTTCTCATTTGCCAATTTGGATTTATTTATCCGCATATATCTAAGCTACTAAATATATCTCCAATGCGTGTTCTTAAAAACGACATAAGTTTTAATCAAAATATCTTACCTATTTTCTTTATGGGATTATTGGCTTTTTTATTACTACTTTTCATTTATACGAATCAAATTACTCTATCTTTAATCATCTTTAGTGGAGTAATAATTTTTTCATTTGTAGGTATAGGTTTCATATATTTATTATTAGGTAAAAGTAAATTAGGTTTGGGAGCTCAAGACCCTGTTAGCCTCGCATTTTCTGAATTACGAAGAAGAAAATTAAGCAATTCTTTCCAGATTTTTGCGTTTACTGTAGCAATTGGATTAAGCTTAATTACATTCTCGGCTAGTAAAAACTTATTAGGAAGTTGGCAAGATTCCATTCCTGAAAATTCTCCTAACAACTTTGCTATCAATATAAACGAAGAAGATAAAGCGTCCATGAAGCGTTTCTTATCTGAGAATGATATAAAAGTTAATCTTTTTTATCCTGTCGCTAATGCTCAGATTGTAAGAAAGCAAGATAAGGATAATATTATAGATAGAAATTTTAATATCACCTGGATAAAAGATCTTCCAGAACAAAACGAAATAATAGATGGAGAGTGGTTTCAAGAAGGAGTAAAAAATGGAATTTCTATTTCAGATCAAATTTCTGAACGATACGACCTACAAAAGAATGACGAAGTTATTATTCAAATGGAAGATGGCTCGATAGAGACTTACATTCAAAGCATTAGAGCGGTAGATTGGGAGAGCTTCTCCCCTAATTTCTTTGTAATTGGACATCCTTCATTGTTTGAAGAAAAGTCTACAACCCACATAACGTCTTTCTTTATTCCTAAGTCTAAGCAGATGGTGGCTGCAGAATTGATGCGGGAATTTAGGACCGTTTCTGTTTTTTCAATTGAAGAGTTAATCAAACAAGTTAGAGATATTGTGAATCAGGTAACGAAAGCACTGAACTCAATACTATTATTAACCTGCCTTAGTGCTTTGTTTTTGGCTTTCGCTGCCTTGCAAGATGGTTTTGATCAAAGAAGACATCAGTCAGCAATACTTAGAACATTAGGTGCAACTGGGAAACTGGTTAAAACTTCATCATTAATAGAATTCTCAATACTGGGTTTAGTATCTGGGCTGCTCGGTTCGGCGATCGCTTATACTGGAGTTTACTTTATAGAAGCCAGAGTATTCGAAACAATACCGGGTTTTTACCCTGAGATATGGTTGATGGGTCCAATTATTGGAATACTGATCGTATCGGGATTAAGCCTTTATCTAGTTAATGGCTTAATGAAACAATCTCCAAAAGATCTTTTAAGACTGCAGACATAAAAAAACCTGCATTAAGCAGGTTTTTTTACCGTCTTAACTCTTAATAAGCACCAAACTTATAAGTGAAAGAAATTCCACCCATTCTTGGTAAAGTTGGAGTTATGGATCTTTGGTAACCCAGTTGTTCTCCATCTGAAGTCATGTTCCTGACTCCAATCTTATCAGTGATGTTGTTAACAAATGCCATGATCTCTAAATTTTCTTCAGAGTTAACCCACGAAGCCTTAATGTCTATACGACTAAAAGCAGGTGAAGTATCAAGACCTAAACCACTGTCATCCCAAAGAATATCATCCGTCCAAGACATCCCAATTAAGTAGTCTACCCTTCCATCGGTAACGTCTTGAGTATAGTTTACGTAAGCTGACGCTTTGTACTCAGGAATCCTTTGCATTTGCATTCCCTTAACCGGGACGTTTCTTTCTGCAATGGTGTAGATAGAGCTTGGAGCATAAGGGTTGTTGTCATCAATCACGCCTACGTTGCCCAGTGCATCAACCATTTCTTTTGAATAAGCAGCATCAGTGAAACTAAAGTTACCACCTATCAACAATTCAGGAGAAGGCATATAGATAATATCAAACTCAAAACCTTGAGTATCAGCCTCTGGGAAACCTCTAACCGATGTGCTCGTGCCACCTAAGAAACTTTCCGTCTGAAACTGCCCATGAATATTTTCATAAAGGTATTGATAAATTGAAGCATTTATTTGCAACGTATTATCTAAGTGAGTTCCTTTATAACCTAACTCAGTAGATTCCACTGTTTCTTTGTCATAACTTGGAAATGCTGAGAAATAACCTAAGTTAAATCCACCAGCACGGTAACCCGTTGTTTTAGACAAATACCAAAGCATGTCATCATTAGGTGTGTAATCAATGTTAACTCTGTAAGTAACATCTTCGAAATCTCTGCCCATACGCCTGTGAATGGATCGACTCATCGGTATTCCTCTGAATCTGATAACTTCATTTCCCGTTGGTGTACCGTCAGCATTTAATGCTCCCGTAGCAACGTTGTACGCAAGTAAGCCTGCTGAAGTCAATTGACTTTCAGTGTAAAGAAATAGATTTTCTTGAGCTACTTTTTGATCTTCGTGCCAAGAAGCACCTGCTGTAACACCCCAAGTTTCATTAATCTGATATTCCGTTTGGAAATACACAGCGTAAGCATCTGTTTTATTTTCAGTCTGCCATAAGAATGTAGAACCAACTGAAGGGTCAGGTCCATTTTTAATGGTTGCGTTCTCTCCTGTCCAAGGTCCTTCTATAAAGCAAGTGTGCGTTAAGTAAGGATCACTAAAATCTGGAGTTGGTACTGCACCAAAAAGGTTAACGATTCCACAACCAACGTCCCTTGCTGAATAAGGTCCTACCATGGCCTGAGAAGCACCTACAACAGGTGCACTAGCCGTAAGAGGTCCATAAACTGCTTGAGCTGTATACCATTGTGTGAAAGCAGAAGCATCAGCAGCCGCTATGCCATCAACGCCGTAATTAGCAGGCCCGCCATATCGTGCGCTATTACTTCCTTCTCCCGTCCAGAAATCTAAATCTTGATCAATCTCATTGTGATACTCAAAAAGACCGGCTACTAAATTCCAATCGTCACTGATGTCCCAAAATACTTGCACTTCGTTTTGCCAGTTTTCATTTTCTTGCATCGCGTGAAATTGCTCATCAAAAACAGGGTTGCCCGTTCTGTCATCATCCGTGACTCTTGTATACAGGTAGTCAGTGTAAGAACCAATGTATTTGATGGTAAGATCATCTCTTACGTCCCAAGCAACATTAATGGTACCGGCCGAGTGGCCAAAATACT
This sequence comes from uncultured SAR86 cluster bacterium, assembly GCA_937773605.1. Classification (GTDB taxonomy): domain Bacteria; phylum Pseudomonadota; class Gammaproteobacteria; order Magnimaribacterales; family Magnimaribacteraceae; genus CAJJAM01. The sequence goes on from CALJVP010000011.1 coordinate 19,394, forward strand.
CATCATTTAAACCATTTGTAGCAGCTTTTAAATCGGTACCTCTTAAAGAAGGAACCGAAGCTCCATCACCAATTGTTGTAGCATTCAAAATAGACTGATCGTAGCCGTAGGCGAAATTAGGTCTTGCAAAACCACTGTTACCCGGGTCAACTCCAGGAACTAAGTTCTGACCGTATTTCGTGATGCCGTTATGGTTGAAGGTATAAGTTTCCATTCCAGGAACCACACAATCAGCCGAAGTTCGATCCGTTAAACTTGAACACGCTGTGCCCGGAGTAACCGGCCTGTAACCATGAACCATTAAGTCGTTTCTACGAGTAGGTCCACCGTATTCGCTGGTAACGATTAATCCAGCACCTTGTGCTGAACTTATAACTCTGCCGTAACTCCTGTTATTTCCTCTGAAATCGACGGTTACATCATCATTCATCCAACGAAGAGCCAACGTGTAATTTTCATCTTCGTAACTGTCCAGATCTTCGCCTAAACCTAAATTCTCTACCGTTCCACCTCTGCTCCTATTAACAACTATCAACCTAGCAGCTAATCGGTCTGTTAGAGGTTGGTTTACATAACCATAGACTTCAGCCACACCATAAGAACCAACAAGGGTTCTTATTTCTGCTGCGAATTCATCACCAGGTTTTTTTGTAATAAAGTTTACCGCTCCACCTATACTGTTTCTTCCGTATAGAGTGCCCTGAGGTCCTCTTAAAATTTCAATTCGGTCTATGTCATAAAGACCATTGTCCGTTGAAGCTATTCCAAAATCTTCAGAATAAGCACCGTCATTGTAAGTGCCCACACCTGGGTCTCCTCCTAATGCTCTGAATACCCTACCCACTCCACGTATCGATATATCGTACGGCTGGATTGTTGTTGCAGGAATATAGTTCTGCAAATCTTCTTGGTTTCTTAAATTAAGCCCTTCAATCAACGAAGAATCAAACGCCGTTATCGAAAGTGCCGTGTCTTGAATTGAAGCTGCTCTTTTTTCTGCAGTTACAATTACTTCTTCAATTCCACCCCTATCTTCATCATCATCTGCTGAAAAAATAGGAAATGACAGAAAACTAATAACAAGTAAGTAAGTTATCTTATTCATGAAAACCCTCCCCAGAGTCTTTTAAAAAATTAAAACTTACTATCCTTAGAAGCCTAATTTCTTTATTTTCTAACTATTTAAAATCCTTTTAAATTAGATATAAAGCTTAAAGTACGCCTAATTTTAAGAATTTTCAAGAAAAAATTTAATAGCAACTAAGCAAAAGTAAAATATGCAACAGAAAAAGCGATTAAATTATTAATTGCATGCAAAACCATGACTAAGAACAAGGAATTATATTTCCAGCGCAAGAAACCCAAAACAAGACCTAATATAAAGAGAATAAAAAGAATTTTTACTTCGTATTGAAAATGCAAAAGCGTCCAAGCTAAGCTGGATAAGCTTATAGCTCCCCAATTACCCATGGTATTTTTTAGTTGAGATAACAAAAAACCTCGAAAAATAAACTCTTCAATGATTGGAGCGATAATAATGGTAGTCAACACCCCTAAAATGAGAGGTTCGGACAGCATGAACTTTAAAAAAGTCACGGGAACATCTATTTCTAATGCTCGCATGTAAATTTCTTCTAAAACAAGGAAAAAAGCTAAAAGTAGAGTAGATTTAAGAAAAACAGATTTCTTAAAAAAGAACAACCCCAACTCGTTGGTTAGATCTAACCCTCTTTTTTGCATTCTCCATACAAAGAAATAAATAATTAAAGGAGCTGAAAGAATCATCGTCAGGTTGGTTTTAACGGGGTAGAGAATAACGTTTCCAAAAATGCCCATTTCTACTTCAGTCGGATTAAAGAAAACCCAGTCACCTGCAAAATAAAGCAATACATCAAACGGAACTGGGAACAGATTAAAAACAAGAAGGGAAAGAACTAACGCCCATAAAGGATTAAAATTTTTTGTTTCTTGATTTGCCATTGTGCTGTGATTATAGATTTTATAAGTTGTTAGTGTAGAAAAAAAATTGGAAGTAATTAAAGGATTCATTATTAATGCTAAGATAAATGAAACTTGGAGAAAATTTATGGCCTACGCCCCTAAAGAAAGAAATTATTACGATGCAGACAGTCACGTTATGGAATTACCCAATTTCATCATTGACTATGCTGATAAAGAATTTAAAGATCTAATACCGCCTGTTAACTACAAAGCCAGTCTCGTGACGGATGAAGAAGTTGAAGAGATAATTAATAACGGCGGAAAGCACTCCAAAGAGCACGTAGAAGCACAGATTGCATTAGGAGATGGCTTGATTGCTGAATCAAAAGAAATTCAAGCTTTGGGTGCCTTTGATCGAGATGACAGAAGTGTGGCCATGGACTTGCTTGGCTTTAAAAAACAACTCGTTTTTGCAACTCACAGTGTCGTCACTCCTTTCAGAGACGTCAGAGGTAAAGCCAAATACGTTGACAACCAAAAGGGAATCTCACCTGAATTGCGTTATGGAGCTACACGGGCACACAACAGAGCCATGTCGGATTTCTGCTCTGAAGATTCAAGGCTTATGGGTGTAGGGGTCATTCCTTTGCACGAACCAGAATTAGCAATGATTGAATTGGACTTTGCTATCAAGTCTGGGCTAGAAGCAATATGGATTCCTCATTATGCATGCGGAGATAGATCACCTGGGCATTTAGCATTAGACCCTTTTTGGCAAAAACTTTCAGATGAAGGCATTCCTTTTTTAATGCACGTAGGCGGAGCACCTCTTCAATTGGATAAAAGCTGGAACGATAATGGTAAGCCACCCAGCAAGGATTGGATGGGCGGTGGAGAAAATGTTAGAGCAAAAGACATGGTCGTTATGCATCAAGGACCCGAAACTTTTATCTCGATGATGGTTTTAGATGGCGTTTTCGAAAGGCACCCTAATCTGAGAGGAGCCAGTGTTGAGTTAGGAGCTGGCTGGGTTCCTGAAATGTTACAAAGACTTGATTACGTTGTTAAAACTTGGAACAGAGTCGATAAGAACTTAGAAGACATAAAACGAAAACCTTCTGAGCAGTTAAAAGAACAAATGGCTTTTACTCCCTATGCCCATGAGGATGTAGGATTGTTGATGGATGCTTCGAGTCCAGAACTTTACCTTTTCTCTAGTGACTACCCGCACGTAGAAGGCACGAGAGACCCCATAGGAAAGTTTGAAAAAACACTTTTAAATCATGACGAAAGTAAAAAAGACCTGTTTTATTCTGAAAACTTCCTAAGAATTTTTCCTGGAGCAAGGGTATAAAAAAATAAGTTGATTTATTACTTTTCAAAACTATAATTCCTTACGCACCGATTTGGATCCAGCTTGCGGGTGCTTTATAAATTCAGCTAAATAGGAATATCTTTTTTAAAGACTTATTTAGCAATAGCTGGTGGTTTTTATAATTAACATCAAGAGTAGAGTTTAACTCTCGCCAACCTGCCTACCCAGGCAAGGTGGATTAGAATGTGGCTTACCGCAAAAAAATGGGTAACACTAAAGGAAGCTCTTCTTGATAAAATAAGGAGATAGCATGAATTTTGCTAAATTATCAGCGGTCAGTCTGTTACTGACAATATCCGTCTTTTCAGGATTTTCTCAAGCAATTGAAAAAGGAGACTGGATTGTGAGAGGAGGCTATACAAATATAAACCCTGCCTCAAACAACGGTGAAGTTGTAAATCTTAGGGATAAATCCAATCTTACTGCAACTTTTGCTTATCTAGTTACAGACAATGTAGGAGTGGAAGTTTTGGCAGGCCTTCCCTTTGAGCACGAAATCTTTGACAAGGCCCTTGGTACAGGCTTAAAGATTGGTTCTGGAAAACACCTACCGCCTACGGTTACCCTACAATATTATTTTAATAATAATTCTAATGTTCGACCGTACCTGGGTATTGGACTTAACCACACTTTCTTTTTTAAAGAAGAAACAACCGGTCCTTTATCTGGAGCCTCATTGGACATTGGATCTTCAACAGATTTAGCTTTTCAACTTGGAATAGATTGGAAATTTAATGAAAATCTTATTCTTAATTTGGATTTGAGGAAATTTAATATTGAGTCAACCGCAACCGTTACCAACATAGACAATTCATCACTTGAGGGGGTGTTGCCTTCCACATTGTCTTTTGAAGTTCCTATTGACCCTTTAACAATAGGGTTGAGTTTAGCTTGGGAGTTTTAGACTAATGAATACTACAGAAAGAGTTCAAAAAATTGTTTGCGAACAACTTGGTGTGTCTGTGGAAGAAGTTAAACTTGAAACTACTTTTATTGAAGATCTTGGTGCCGACTCACTTGATACGGTTGAATTGGTTATGGCTTTTGAAGAAGAGTTTAAAATTGAAATTTCTGATGAAGAAGCAGAAAAAATTCAAACGGTTAAGCTAGCCGTTGATTACATAACAGATAACTCTTAATCCTAGAAAAGGGGCTATTTAGCCCCTTTTTTTCTAAAGATGACTACCTAGAAGCTGTTTAAAATTTTGAGTATAGAATTTACTTTTAACTTCTTCGCTGATGTTATTCATTGTTCTTTCATATCTGCTTATAGGATCGTCCGTTCCTTCGTGGTGAGGGTAGTCTGTTGCAAACATTAATAAGTCAGCAGCTCCACTTTCTAAAATCCATCCGATGTCTTCTCCAGGAAAAGGGGTAAGTTTTATATGATTCTGTACATACTCAGAAGGCAGCATTTTAACGTGAGATAAATCTTGAAGTCTTCTGAAAGCTCTGAAAGATTGATCAAGGTGTTTCATCCAAGAGATCACCCAGGAAGCTCCTAACTCAACCACCCCTACCCTTAGTTTTGGAAAACGATTAAACACTCCATCAAATATCATTGCAGCAAGAAAGAGTTCTGCACAATAACTAATTCCCATATAGGCCAAAGCATCTCTAGGCGCGTCGCCTTCTTTGTGTTGAGGAACCGAACCAGCATTGTTATAAAAAGACAAAGGGACAGGATCCCAGCTATTATCTATTCCCACATGAAGAGTTATGGCCATGTCGGCTTCCTGTATGCCTTTCCAAATTGGATCAAAATCTGGATGGGTAGAAGATTTACTACCTACAGGGGCTATGGTGTCTATAGCAACAACAGAAAAATTTTTATTAATTGCATCATTCAAAAAGTTAAGTGCTACCTCTTCTCCAAAATGAAAGGGAATGTATGCAACGCCGTGCATTCTAGAATCATCTTGACAGAAACTAGCCATGCCTCGATTTAATGCCTTAACACCTCCTATAACAACTTGATCATCTTTTGAAGCCAAAACTTGATCAAAGGCACTTGTAGGAAAGACTATGTGCCCTTTAAAACCCAGAAGGTCATTTGCTAAAATTCTTTCATTAGAATCAAAAGCCCCTAACCCATCCCAGCCTTTATGACTCCAGTCCATAAATTCGTCTTTGGCTTTAATTAATACTTCGGGTGACGATTGTCTTTCATTAAATTTCTTAATGGAGTCGTCAATTCTTTTAATGTATCTTCGTCTCCTTCAACTATAGGCTCAAGCCTATCTCTTATATCTTTATCAGCGAACTCATATATCCAATCCGGTCTCTCCATCATGTGAGTGTCAGCATCGTAAATATCTTCTCTGTGAGCGTATGGCATGTTTCTTTCCTTTTAATTCATCTTATCACTTGCAACTGATAGTAAACTACGAACATGCTTAATCTATTCGTAGAAAATTTTGTAATTGTATTCGTTGCAATTGATCCAATCGGTCTGCTTCCAATATTCGCAACCTTTACCCAAGGACTCAGTAAAAGTGATATCTTTAAATTAACTCTGCGCAGCAGCACAACAGCATTTATTGTATTACTGTTATTTTGGGTATTGGGATCCGCTATTCTGGATTTTATGGGCATCAATATTCACTCTTTTAGAATTATTGGAGGCCTCTTTTTGTTGATCATTGCCTATCAGATGGTCTTTGAACAACGGCAAGAAAAAAGACAAGATACGGTTGAAAAAGCCATGAGCGATGAAGCTCTTACTTCTCTTGCAACATTTCCTCTCGCCATCCCCTTTATTGCTGGCCCAGGAGCAATAACAATAGTCATGCTTCTTTCAGAAAAAGGAAACAGTACTCTTCAAGAACAAGTGATAGGTTTTAGTCCCGTTGTCGTCGTCATAGCTCTTACCGCTCTATCTTTGTGGCTTTCTTCAAAGCTTGTTAATCTTTTACCGCTCTCTGCTATAGGTATATTGCAAAGAACTTTTGGGTTATTGTTGGGGGCTCTTTCTGTCGAGTTTGTTATACAAGGTATAAGGCAAGCTTTCAGTATATAAAATCTGATTCTGGATTTTCTAGTTAAAAATGTTATTTCTACTTCTGACTTAATTTTGAAGTAAGGTATTTATAAGCATCTTCTACACTGCTGGTAATAAAAAATAGATCTAAATCCTTTTTATCTATCACTCCGTAATCCACTAAAATTTCAAAATTAATTAAACTAGTCCAATAGTCTTCTCCAAAAAGGACTATTGGCAGGTCTTTCTTAATTTTTCCAGTTTGTATAAGAGTAAGGATCTCAAAAAATTCATCCAGAGTTCCAAAACCACCCGGCATAATTACAAACGCTTCTGATAAATAGGAGAACCAAAATTTTCTGGTGAAAAAATAGTGAAACTCAAAGTTTAATTCGGAAGAAACGTAAGGGTTTGGTTCATTTTCAAAAGGCAAGGAGATTCCCAGAGCAACAGACTTAGCTCCCACTTCGTTCGCTCCTCGATTAGCCGCTTTCATTATTCCAGGTCCTCCGCCTGAACAAACCACGTACTTTTGATCTTCTTCATTTAAATTCATAGACCACTCCGAGAGTTGTCTTGAAAGTTCTCTTGTGGCTTCGTAGTACTTGGCTAATTTAAGATTAACACCACTTACTTTGTCGGACTGCTGATGTGTATTGGATTCTTCAGGCGAAGGTGCCCTTGCCGATCCGAAGATTACTATCGTATTTTTAATCTTTTCTTCTTCAAATTGTTTTTTGGGATATACATACTCAGATAAAATTCTAAGGGTTCTGGCGTCTTTGCTGTTAAGGAAGTCTAGGTTGTTGTAAGCCTTTGTTGGTTCGGTATCTTTGGTATTCTTAGTGTCAGTCACAACCGAACTATACGCTTTTAAAAGTAATTTAGGATAAGAAAAAAGATCTATAGTTAATGAAACTTCTGATTAATAATTAAATCTAGCTGACTTTTGAATTAAAAAGATTTTCTAAAGACTAGGTTCAGCGTATTCTTGAGTTCCATTTGTGGGCCATTAAGTTTTTGTTTTACTGGCACAACAAATTCTAAACCAAGGCTATTTCCAGAACCCACTTGAAGTAAACGATTAACGCCAAAAGCAACCTCATATGTCTTTCCACCATAATTCTCAGGGTTAGAAGTTTGCACCGGCGCCATAATTTTAACGTCTCTTCCCTCTAAAGAGTCTTGATGAAAAAAACTGCCCCTTAAAGATAAAGACAATTGATCAGACACATCTTTGCTGATCCAGAAATTTAAGGACGTACTATCTCCAAAATTCCATTCTCCTTTATCAATGGCTTGTTTATTTTTTATCTGACTGCCGTAAGACCAATCCTTATCTATTTTTGTAAAAGTCATGGCAGAAATAAGGGAAGTGGATTTATCACCCGTTTGCATTGCATAAGGAAAACGAGCATTCATTTTCATGCTCATAGGATTAAGAATTTCACCTTCAGTATCATTAGATCCAATTGATTTTTCCAATCCAACCTCTAGATGTAATTTATAAGCTTTCGTTTCCTTTATCCTAATTAAAGAAGATAAACTAAAACTAGAAAGATCAGCTGTTTGAGTACTAAAAGAACCCACCAAAGCCCTATCTCCCATAGCCTTATAACTATTTAGGTTCATGCTCTTACTTAGGTAAGTGGCCATAAACATCAGCGTGTGTTGGTCGCTTAAGCCGTACATTCCTTCCAACATTGTCATGTCCATGTTCATCTTTTGTGGAACTGCACTTAATTTTGGAAGCATAGAGCCATCGGTGTATGGATTGGGTAAAGAAATAATTTGCTGATCTGAAAGTCTTTTACCAAGATCGCTGTTTTGCTTCATGTTCATCCTCATTCTCTTAATAGAAAACATGAGCTGCCCTTTCTTGTGGTATTCACCACCCATAATTCCTGAAGGAGCGTGATGCGAAGCTTTATGCATTTCATGGCCTTTCATATGAGAATGACTCATCTCCATTTCTTCAGAAGAAATATTCATGGAGAAAGAGAAAACCAATGAGAGAACAAAGCTAGGGAGAAAAGGATATCTTCTTTTTAACATACTAATTATTTCTATGAATTAAATGAATTTCTCTATAAGCCTTTACTTAGAGCAGAGAAAGAATCTGAAGCTATTTCAAGAATGTTCTCCAAATCTTCTTTGTCATGAGTAGCAGAGATGAAATGATTATGATAATTCACCATGTATAAACCGCGTTTTAAACATTCATCTATCCAAGAATTATGAACTTTAATATCCACATTGTTCAAGCGAAAATAAGGCATAGTAGGGACTCCAGAAACCACTAGTTCAAATTGATTCTCCTGAGCAACTTTTACTAATCCACTTTTAAGATTATTTCCAAATTCTTCCATTTTGTTTACGGCATCTATTTTTTGCAATTCCAGCAAGGTTGCTTTGGCAGCGGCCATAGGAGCGGCATTAAAGAACTGTGTCCCTGTAAAGTAAACTGCTTCAGCTGATTTCTTTAAGTGGTCAGCTCCAACCAAGGCTGAGATAGGATACCCATTACCCATGGCCTTTCCTAAGCACACAAGGTCAGGCTTGAACCCATAGGCTTCATTAGATCCTGCTAGATTGATCCTGAATCCTGCTCTTACATCATCAACTATAAGGACAATGCCATTCTGCCTGCAAAGTGACTCCACTTTCTGCCAGTATTGGTCTTCCGGTAATACGTTATCTTTAAGAACGGGATGGTGATAAGGAGACGATATAAAACAAGCAATTTGATTAGGATTCTCAGATATCGCTCTTTCTAATTCATCTATAGCATTCCATTCAATATCTATTATTTCATCGGTATCCGAAGGGATGGTGCCAGGACTGTTATTTCTTTGCATCCAAGATGCTACTCCATGGTAACCATCATTAATCTTGATTATTTTTTCTCTACCAGTTTCAGCTCTAGCTACCATTATTGCCAAAGAAGTACTGTCTCCGCCATTTTTACCAAAAAGAGCCCAATCGGCAACTGCAACCATATCAACTAGAGTTTCTGCCAACTCAATCATCACTGGAGAAGCCAGACTAACAGTATTGCCAAGATCGTATTGTTGCTGAGCAGCTTTATCCACAACAGGATTGTTATAGCCCAAGATCATGGGGCCATAGGCGCACATCAGGTCAATAAATTTATTTCCATCAACATCCCAAAAATAAGAATCTTTAGCTTTGGAAAAAAATTTAGGAGCAGACTCGCCAACTGAATACTTGTAATGTCCAAAAATTCCTCCTGGAATTACAGCCTTTGCTTTCAAAAAGAGTTCGTCTGATCTAGTCAACTTGTTATTTTCTTTGGACATTAGCAAATTAGAACAGTTTTCTTGGTAAATGAGAAATTATTCATGTTGAAGCTTTTAGTAAAAATTTAAACTAGATAATAACCTGGCTAACGACCCAAAAATTCACAATCCCTACTTTCACACCATAAGAAAATATAGTATTACATAAGTATGCATCTTCAAAAATAACACCATCAATAGTAGCATCCGTAAAGTCAGCAGAGTCTAGAATTGTATCTATGAAGCTTGCACCTTTTAAATCAGAACCCTTAAATAATGCATCAGTCAGTTTTGAACTTGTAAAATTTACTCCCAACAAAGAACTATTACTAAAATCTGCTCCTTGTAAATTTGAACCACTTAAATTAGCGCCATCTAGATTTTTATCTTTAAAGCTATGGAAAGAGAAGTCGCAATACAAGCAAGAGTTATTATTCTCTAATTCCAATAAATTATCTTGAAGGAGAGGGTTGGTTTTATCTTCCATTAGCTGATCTACACCTTCAAGTCCTTCAAAAAGCTCTGGGTTACTAATCATATCTTTGCTCATATCTTGTATCATCTCTTGCATCAGAAGAATCGAAACTTCCATGATTTCATTTGCAATAAGGGGTTGCTTCTTCATGAAAGACTGACCTGAATTGCTCTTGATAAAGGCATAATATGCATCTATCTCTTCTTCTGTAAAAGATTCTCCATATATATCTTTCAATTCTTCTTTAAGCTGCATTAAATAGTTATTCATATATGGTTCCGTAATCGCCATCAATTTATCTAAGTTAGAAGCTTCGATGCCAGAAAATAACAAGGCCTGTTTGGACATTTCTATAGCAATATCTCAAATTCAGAGTTCATTTCTGAGTCAATAATTGATCCTATTTTATCTTCTACAGTAATCTCGCTGAATATAGCGAGTGATAACATCAGGGAGATACAAAGAACTATTTTTTTCATAAACTAACTATACATCTTTAACTAAAAAATATGATTAAAGAAGCATACAAACTTGGTGGACCTTATGGTTAAGAATTGGAACAACCTATATCCTAAGTTCCTTTTCCTTCATAACTACTCAGAGAACAACTTAAATTTAGATTTCACATAATAATTGAGAGTTTTTTCATTAGAAACAGTTAACTTTTAAAATCTGACCACTGGGTCCATTTCTTAAGCTCTGCCAGAAGGTAATAATATAGGACTGTTTCCATCCAGAGGATTTAGTTACGTCACAAAATTTATAACCATATCTTTCTAATTCTGATTCTGATACTCCTGGATTTTCTATCCATAAGGAGTTGTCCTGCCCCCAATAAGCCTGAAAACCCTGCTCATTTAGTATATCTATTAATTGAGCTCTATGTTTATCGTTAGGATCTTCTAAGGGTGTTGTTTTTTGTTGTTCTGCCGTAAAGTCTTCAGTGGATAAAGAAGTCTCTGAATCATCATATAAAAAATAACTGACTACAATGACTATAAAAAGTAATGCAAATATTTGACTTAAGCAGCCTGGCTCAGCCTTTTCTTTTTTCTGCTCTTTGGGATTTGACTCTTCTAGCTTCTCTAACCTTTCTTTTAATTCTTTTATTTCTTCATCTTTATCGCTCATCTTATCCCCTTATCTCCCCTAGCCTAGTTAACAGACATTCCATTGTTATTAGTAGGGTTAGTTTTTTCATTTAAAAGTTATCTCTTTCATCATTTACTACTTCTTCGTCAGCATCTTTTCTATTCCACGGAAAGAAAGCAAATTCTCTATTTATTATGCTATCTAGGATCCCAAAAATAACCAAAGGTGCAACAAAAACATAAAGAGACAAATCTTCAAGAAATTGAAGACCAAGAATTGCTTGTACTTCATAGATAGCAAAGCTTACAAAAATGAAACACATGTAATGCAGGCCCTTCCAAATATTCATTTGTTAACTATATCATGGTTAAATCAGCCTAGGTTTGTACCCAGTCAATAGAGTTAAAGTGCAGAATGTTGTTGGAACAAGGTATCTAAGATGGTGGAGCTAGGCGGGATCGAACCGCCGACCTCCTGCGTGCCACGCAGGCGCTCTCCCAGCTGAGCTATAGCCCCAAACAATCAAGGTATTAATTTTTTTATCTTTTCTTGTATTAAAATTACCTATTCTCATGGTTTAAAATTACCATGAGACGTTAAACTTAAACTAAAAAGTAATGCCAAAAATACCGAGGAACATCAAAGATACTAGTCTAAAGAATCTTGAAGTCTTAGACAATGATGCAACCGTATATTCTGATCCCTCAAGAAAAGGTTTTCTCGTGGAAATAAACTCTCAAGGAAGAATAATTTTTTCTTATGAATACAAGTTCAATAAGAACATTAGACAAATACCCCTAGGGACTCACCCTTCTGTATCGCTAGAAAAGGCAAGAAGTAAATGGCTTGAGTCTTCAAAAAAAGTTTTAGATGGCAAAGACATATGGCTTTACGACAACGTTGAGGCACTTGAAGAAAATAAACCCAAAGAAGCAGAGGAAGTGACTCGAATATTGTCTGAAAGTGAGATTCTCTTATTTTGGAAAAAAATTGACAGCATCAATCGATTGAGCGCCATAACAAAACTGGCGTTAAAACTTATACTCTTAACAGGGATTAAAAAAGAAGATCTTTTATTGGCAACATGGGATGACATCAATATTAAGAAAAGATCTTGGGCTTTACATTCTAAAAAAGAAATTTTTCTTAATTCACTTTCTGTTGAACTCTTATTAGAAATACAAGATTTTGAACACCATACGGCATACAGCAATACTGCTCTTAAGCAAGCAATCATCGCAAGCAATAATAAAGTGATTAATTTAAGCCCAGGAACTCTAGACCGAGCTTTAAATGATAAGGGGTGTCAAAGATTGGGAATTAATCCCTTTACGCCTAATGATCTTGCTGAAACACACACTACATTAATTGAAGAAAATGAAAAAATGATTGCCACTTTTGGTGAGGACAAAAAGGAATATATTGCTGAATATATAAAAAGTTTGGTTGGTAATTAATTAAGAACTTCTTTTTGACTGATGTAAACCTTATATATTAAAAAGAAACTCGAAGAAAAAAGAACACTGGCCATTAAACTATTAGCAAAGAACGGCAAACCCATTGTAAAAGAGCTAAAGAGGCCAACAGCAGTTTGATCATACATTGGGGACCCCAGCCAAACTCCAAAATTTGTTACAAGAAAAAAAAGGGTTGGATTCAGTACGGATAATGTTAAAACCCTGGAAAAGACCGGAAGGTGAAGAATATAACTGAATAAAGTGATAAGAGTAAAGCCTCCATAAACCCAGAGCATTTGCCCATGAAAACCTATGATTAAATCCGAGATAAACATAACGGAAATTGGCAGCAGCATACCAAGCTTATCTTTTGATATAAAAGGAAGAAAAATTACAGCTGCTATTAATGGTGTAAAATTTGGTGGGTGAGGAACCAACCGACTTAATACAAATAAACCGATAAAGAATAAAGTTCCTTTTAAAATATTCATAAAGTAATTTTAAACCATAAACTCAAAGAAAAATATGATTCATCATGATTCCCAATCTAGACCTAAAGCGCCATTAATTGATATAGATAGTTTTAATTGCCCGTCTGGTGGTGATAGTTTTTTCTATAAAACCTCAGATGGAGTTAACTTAAGAATAGCGATATGGAATGAAACTTCTAGTAAAGGAACCATACTCCTCCAATCAGGTAGAACTGAGTTCATAGAGAAGTATTACGAAGTGATTCAAGAATTCGTTAACAGAGGTTTCTGCGTGGCCTTGATGGACTGGAGAGGCCAGGGTTTATCGGATCGCGTGGCAAAAGATATTCGTATAGGTCATGTTGATAATTTTAGTGATTACGATTCTGATTTTGAAGAAGTCATTAGAAAGATATATCAAGACAGTTGTCCGAAGCCTTGGATTGTTATGGGCCATTCAATGGGAGGCTGTCTTGTGGCGTCAAGTGCTGCAAAAAATACAGATTTATTTGATGCGATAATCCTCTGCGCTCCGATGTTAACTTTGCAGATGCCTAATTTAATAAAAAAACTTATTCATGTCTTAGGTTTCATGACAAAAATTGGTTTAAAAGAGAAAGCCCTTGCTAGACCGGAGTGGCATGAAGATGAAGGATGGCGCGAAAATCCTTTTACAGAGAATCAAGTAACTTCCGATCCAATAAGGTATGAAAGGACAATGATGCTCATAAGAGAACACCAAGAACATGCGATAGGAGGTTTGACTGTGGGTTGGGTTTACGGTGCTCTAAAGCGGACAAGAGAAATGATTTCCCCTGGTTGGATAAAAAAGATCGAACAGCCTCTATTATTACTGAACGCAACCAAAGATAAGTTGGTGAACCCAAAAGAGAATAAAAAGATATGCAGTCAATCCAACACGGTGACCATAGAAGACATAGACGGTGAGCATGAAATCTTAATGGAAACTGATTTGATAAGAGAACAAGCCTGGAATGCTATAGATGAATTCCTTAAAAAAACTCTATGAAAATACTTTAATAGCTTTATCAATCCTCTCAATAACAACCTTACGACCTAAAACTTCTGCGGTTTTATCTATGGAAGGTGAATTCGTTGAGCCGGTCAGTGCTATGCGCAAAGGCAACCCAATCTTACCAAAACCAACCTCGTGCTTAGATAAAATCTGTTCGATACTTAGCTGAATATCATGGGATTTCCATGAAGCAATATTTTTGAGCTCTTCTAATAATTCAGTCAACAAATTAACGGCCTGCTCATTAATAAATTTATTCACCGCCTTCGAATCGTAATCTTCTACTTCGTTAAAGAAATATTCTGATTCTTTAGAAAAATCATTCATCAATGAACATCGATCCCTTATTAGTTCCAATACGCTAAGTGAATATTCATCTTCTGAAAATCCTGAATTCATATTGCTTAATTGTGAAAGTAAGAGTTCAGAGTCAACTTTAGAAATGTATTCTTTGTTAAACCACGATAATTTTTCTATAGAAAAGGCTGAAGGTGAATTATTGATATTGCCTTCTTTAAACTTACTGATTAACTCTTCATGATCAAATAATTCTTGATCGCCATATGACCATCCAAGTCTTACTAAATAGTTCTTTAAAGCTTCAGGAAGAACTCCGAGTTGCTGATATTCTGAAACGCCCACTGCACCGTGTCTTTTAGATAAACGCTTTCCGTCTTCTCCTAAAATCATAGGAACATGTCCGTAAACCGGTTCTTTTGCTTGAAGAGCTCTAAAAATATTGATCTGTCTTGGTGTGTTATTAATATGATCATCTCCCCTGATGACGTGAGTAATGCTCATTTCCATGTCATCAACCACCACACAAAGATTATAAGTGGGGGAGCCATTGCTTCGAATTAAAATCAGATCATCCAATTCATTATTGGAAATTTCAATCACTCCCTTAACCAGGTCATCGAATTGAACGGAGCCTTCCTGAGGGTTGCTGAATCTAACTACTGTATCAGACCCTTCAATAAGGCCTAGCTCTCTGCATTTACCATCGTATTTGGGTTTCAATCCTTCTTTTTGCTGTTCTGTTCTGAGTTTGTCGAGTCTCTCTGAAGAACAATTACAAAAATAGGCTTGATTAGAATCAATCAATTGTTGCACAGCCGTAAGATGCTTCTCTTTATTATCTGATTGATAAAATACTTCATCGTCAAATTGAATATCCATCCATGAAAAACCATCAATTATTGCCTGAGTGTGTTCCGGTTTTGATCTTTCAAGGTCTGTATCTTCAATCCTTAAAAAACACTCTCCTTGATGACTCTTAGCAAAGAGCCAAGCAAATAAAGCGGTCCTTGCACCTCCTATGTGCAAAACGCCTGTAGGGCTAGGAGCAAATCTTGACTTAACTTTATTCTCCATCTGTTGTGCTCAACCAGTGCGGTTTAACTCCTGTTTCATCTTCCATTTTTTTTAAATAAACCTGATTGGCTTCTTTTTCTTTACTCGTTAGATCTATAACAAGTGGCCTGATGCCATCTTGCAAGAGCTCTTTTTTTTCATCTCCAATGTCTTCTGCATTGCTTTTAGTGTCAGATTCAAAGTCTAGGGCGCTTTGACCGCCTGTCATTGCCAGATAAACATCCCCAAGAATTTTAGAATCCAATAAAGCTCCATGCAGCTCTCTATCGTATCCTCCCACTTCGTATCTACCTACAAGGGCATCCAAACTGTTTCTCTGTCCTGGATGCTTTTCTCTAGCAATCTGCAATGTGTCAGTAATTTTTTCAACTACTGAAGCTATAGGGGGATTTTTTTTGGCAATTAACTTAATCTCATTATTTAGAAAGCCTACATCAAACTCAGCATTATGAATAAGTAGTTCACTGTCTTTAATAAAAGCAACAAAGTCTTCATAAACTTCTTGGAAATGAGGCTTGTCTTTTAAAAACTCCGTTGTTAGTCCGTGCACTCTTAAGGCACCTTCATCACTGTCTCTGCCTGGATTTAGATAAACGTGAAACTCTTCTCCGGTAAAGCGTCTGTTTACAATTTCTACACATCCTATTTCTATCACTCTGTGACCAGATTTATGATCCAACCCAGTTGTCTCTGTATCTAGGATAATTTGCCTGTTCATACTAAAGCTCTTCTACTCCTCTATTAGCCAGCATATCGGCTATTTCATTTTCTCTGTGTCCACTGTGACCTTTGACCCATTTCCAAGATATAGTATGTCGAGAAGATTGAACATCCAGCTCTTGCCATAAATCTTTATTTTTTACCGGTTTTTTTGCAGCGGTTTTCCAATCATTCTTTTTCCAATTCTGTAACCATTTTGTTATTCCATCTTTAACATAACCGGAGTCGGTTGTGAGAGTGAGAGCCGAAGACTCTTTTAGATATTCTAAGGCCTTTATAGCTGCCATCATCTCCATTCTGTTATTTGTTGTCTCTTTTTCTCCCCCCCAAATTAACTCTTCATGATCATTTATGCGAATAATAGCGCCCCATCCGCCATCACCCGGGTTACCCTTACAGGCTCCGTCTGTAAAAATTTCTATGTTACTCATACTAAATATTAGATAATTGTATTACAGATAAGCTAACTAATCTGACTTACTAAGTGTAAAATCTACTTTTTTATTATGAATAAAATAATTCCCATAAAGGCATTTTCCGATAACTACGTTTGGACAATTATCAAAGGCGATGAGGCTATTGTCGTTGATCCAGGCGATCCAAAGCCGGTTGCTGATAAATTAAAGGAACTAAATCTTTCTCTCAGGCAAATTATGATTACTCATCATCACTTTGACCATAGCGGCGGTATAGAAGAACTGCAAAAGACTTTTGATTGCCCGGCTTACGGACCTGCAGGAGGACACATTAAAGGAATTACGCACCCTTTAGATGACAACGAACATTTTGATGTTTTCGACCAATATTTTATGGCCATGGCTACGCCTGGACATACCAACGATCAACTGGCTTATTTTTGCGATTCAGTGCCAAACCCTGTTCTTTTTTGCGGTGATACGCTTTTTGCTGCTGGGTGCGGAAGATTGTTTGAAGGTACACCAAAACAAATGCATGAGTCTCTATCAAGATTTGCTGCTCTTCCTCTTAACACTTCCGTTTATTGCGGTCATGAATACACTGAATCAAATCTTAAATTTGCGGTTGAAGTGGAACCGAATAATCAAGATATTATTAATAGGTTGGATGAAGTAAAGAATCTAAGAGAAAGTGATCAAGTCACTTTGCCATCCACCATAGAGCTTGAACTTAAAACAAATCCTTTTATGCGATGCGATCAAGAAAACGTCATTCAAGCTGCTAAAGCTTACTCAAATGGTTCAGGCGAATCGCCTGATGAAGTTCTAGGAACCATAAGAGACTGGAAAGACAACTTTTAAAAAGATAATGAAAATATCTGTTTTCTGGATCTTTTTTCTTTTTGTTGGATGCGCTTCGATTGAAGCCAATAAGATAGACCTAGTGTCTGATGCAGAAATCACTTCAGAGCCTCCTAAAATTATAGAACTAATAATCGATGAAACTCCATTTGATCTTTGGGACAGTATTCGCAGTGAACTGACCTTAACGATACCTCAAGATTATCTAGAAGCTGATGTTTACAGAAATAGATTTAAAAACAATCAACATGCGGTTAACAGGATAAGTAAATCAGGGCAACGCTACCTCTATCACACGGTCAAAAGAGCCAAAGAACTAGGTGTCCCGATGGAACTAGCCCTCCTCCCTTTTGTAGAGAGCGAGTTTGATCCCTACGCTCAATCTTTTTCTGGGGCTACTGGCATATGGCAGTTTATGCCGGCGACTGGAAAAGAATGGGGATTGAAATCTAATTGGTGGTATGAGGGAAAAAGAGATGTAATCGCTTCAACTGAGGCTGCTTTTGGTTTTCTGATGTATTTGAATAAAAGATTTGACGGAGATTGGTTGCTTGCGATGGCAGCTTACAATACTGGCTTAACGAGAGTAAAACGAGCAATAAGAAAGAATGAAAGAGCCGGAAAGCCTACTGATTTCTGGTCCCTTGATTTACCAAAAGAAACCTCAGCCTATGTTCCTAGATTGCTTGCGCTTTGTGAACTCATAAAGAATCCTGAAGATTATTTCGTCACTCTTCCTTCTATAGCCAATCGACCTTATTTTGTTAAAGTAAACACGCCGGGGCAAATAGACCTCATGCAAGCAGCAGATCTTGCTGGAATGACACCCGAAGCAATCTACGAACTCAACCCTGGGTTCAGTCAATGGGCAACTGATCCAAGCGGTCCTCACTACTTACTTCTGCCAACAGGTGTGGCTGATAGATTCACTTTACAACTCTCTTCGTTGGAAGAAATTGAACTAGTGCAATGGGATAGATACAAAATAAGAAGAGGAGATAATCTGACTAAGATCGCTGCCAAATACAGCATAGAAGTTCCCATCCTAAAAGAGATCAATCAAATAGATAACGATGTCATTTATGCAGGTCAAGAAATCATGGTTCCTCGAGGACCGGCCTGGGAAACAACCTTTACTCCTAAAGCAAGAACTTACGAAGTAACTAAAGGCGATAGTTTTTGGGGAATTTCTAAACAATTCGGTGTGACCATCCAAGATATTGTCATGTGGAATGATCTGCAACTAACCGACCCTCTTCAGATTGGTCAAGAAATAAAAATCTTTTCGAAGTATGAGAGAGCTAGAGGAAAAACGCCTAACAAGAAGACTCGTACTCTTTTATACCCTGTAAAGTCTGGCGATACCCTTTACAGGATAGCAAATAGATTTGACGTCTCTATAAAAGAAATACAAAACTGGAATGAGTTAAACTCACCCGAGAGAATTTATCCGGGACAAGTATTAAAAATCATATTGATAGCCGGAATTGAAACTTAGTTTAAGGGCCAGAACGAGGATCAAGAGCATCCCGAAGACCATCGCCAATAAAATTTAAAGAGAAGAGCGTCAAAGAAAAGGTTAAAGAAGGAAAAACCAATAGCCACCAATACTCTTCCATTGAAACCGCTCCGTCTCTGATTAAAATTCCCCAAGAGCTTAAAGGGGCTTGAACACCCAGACCTAGAAAACTTAAAAAAGCTTCTAACAACATAATCTGAGGAACGGTAAGAGTGGCATAGACAATCACTGGTCCAATGGCATTGGGTATTAAATGTCTAAAAATAATATTAATCTTTCTCACGCCCATTGCTTCAGCAGCCAATATAAATTCTTGTTTACTAAGACCCATCACTTGGCTTCTTACTATTCTGGCCATGGTAAGCCACTCCACAGCTCCTATAGCCATAAAGAGAAGGATCAGGTTTCTGCCAAAAATTACCATTAATAGAATAATTAAAATAATAAAAGGTATTCCATACAGAACATCAACTATTCGCATCATAATTGCATCCGTCTTTCCTCCAACAAAGCCTGCAATGGTTCCCCACATAACGCCTATTACCAAAGCCACGGTTGTTGCCAAAAAACCAACCATCAGAGAAATCCTACTTCCGTACATCATCCTGGTTAGTAAATCTCTTCCTAAAGTGTCTGTGCCCAATAAATGCTCAGATGAAGGCGGAGCAGGACCAAGATCTAAATCCTGAAATGCATAATCGTATGGCGCTATAAAAGGTGTGATGATAGCAACGACTAAAATAATAGAAATATAGATACAACTAAATAAAGAGAGCCTATTGGAAGTAAGCCTTCCAACGGCTTCTCTAAAAAGGCTTGGTTGATTGGATTCCATAAACTACCTTAATTTCGGATTAATGCTTGCTGCAATAACATCCGACAGTAGATTAAAAGAAATAATTAAACATGAAAAGAATATGGAAGAACCTAAAATCATTGTGTAATCACGATTGAAGGCTGCCTCAACATAGAACCTTCCCAATCCTGGAATTCCAAAAATGGTTTCTACGACAAAAGAACCCGCCAATAGACCAGCCATTGCCGGTCCTAAAAAGGCTATTACTGGAGTTAAGCCTCCTCTCAATGCATGTACTATAACAACTCTAAATTCACTTAAACCCTTCGCTCTTGCGGTTCGTATAAAGTCTTGATTTAAAACTTCTAACATCCCTCCTCTGGTTAATCTTGCACAATAAGCGGCATAAGCCGTTCCTAAAGTTATCGTAGGTAAAATCTTATCGCCCGGCATATCTCCCCATCCACCAACCGGCAACAACTCCAGCCAAATACCAAAGGTTAAAATTAAGGATGGACCTAGAATGATAGAAGGAATGCAAATTCCTAGCATTGCTGTTGTCATTGGCAGATAGTCATAAGCAGTATTAGGCTTTAGAGCCCCTAAGATTCCAGCACTAACACCCAACATTAGAGCAAACAAAATTGCATAAACTGCTAATTCAAATGTGATTGGCAATCCTGTCATTATCAATTCTGTCACTGACCTGCTGGGGTATCTAAACGATGGGCCAAAATCCCCTTGCATCACTCCAAGTAAGTAATCTGAATATTGCTTCCATAAAGGCGCATCAAGGTTGTATTTAGCATTAAGTTTAGCTAAAACTTCTGGAGTAACTGCTTTTTCAGCATCAAAAGGGCCGCCAGGGGCCGAATGTACCATAAGAAATGTAAGCGTTATTACAGCTAACAAGACTGGTATAGCTGTTCCTAATCTCTTTAGAATCAGTTCTAACATCTATTTTTCTATTGAAACAAACTGATAGGGATGAGAGTCTAGTAAATTAGGATTCCAGCCCTTAACACTTTCATGCAGCATATAAATTCTTGTGTAAGTGTAAACAGGAAGAATGGGCAGTTCTTCCATCAATATCTTTTCTGCTTCGTACAACAACCCGTATCTCTCCGTTCTAGAAGTTGATTTAGCTGCCTCTATTAACAGATTATCGTATTCAGAATTAGACCAGCCTGTTTGATTATTGCCTCTTCCTGTAACCATCATATCCAAGAATGATTTTGGGTCATGATAATCACCTATCCAACCCGCCCTGGACACTGAGAAATCACCCACGGACTGCCTTGATAAATAAACCTTCCAGTCGGTGTTTGCAAGTGTTACGTTTATCCCAAGATTCACCCTCCACATCTGTTGAACGGCTTGTGCTAACTTTTGATGACCTTCACTGGTGTTGTATAACAACTCAAAGGAAGGAAAAGTTCCGTCTTCATAGCCGGCCTCTCTAAGCAGTTCTTTAGCTTTTTGAGGATTAAAGTCTAAAGAGGTAGGTGGATAGTAACTATTTGGATCAGGAGGAGTAAAAGAAAAAGCGGGACTTTGGCCTCCTTTAGAAACTTTATCCACTATTTGTCTTCTGTCCAAAGCAAGTGATAAGGCTTGTCTCACAAGCTTGTTATCAAAAGGTTTTTTTTCTGTATTGAATCTGTAGTAATAAGTGCCGTAATAAGGATCTATATGAATATTATCAGGGTATTCTTCTCTATAAACCTCAACTTTTTCAGGTGGAATGGTGGAAGTAACATGCAATTGCCCTGCCCTAAACATTAAATCTTCTCTGGAAGTGTTATCTATGGGAAAGAAGTGAATCTCTTTTAATTTGACGCTTTTGGCATCCCAATAATTTTCGCTCTTTTTAACGATAAGAACTTTATTGAGCTTCCATTGATCAAGAGTAAAAGGTCCGTTACCAATAAAGTTACCCGGCCTAGTCCATTGACTGCCTATGGTATCTATTTGTCCAAACTTCTCTATGGTTGGCTTGTGAACTGGTCTGGTGGTGTAGTGAGCTAGCAAACCTAAAAAATAAGTAGCAGGATTTTCTAATGTCACGACTAACGTTTTATCATCCTTTGCCTTTACACCGACAAGATCAAAATCTTTAATTATTCCTTTATTGAACTTTTCAGCGTTAACTACGTCATAAAGCATGTCAGGATATTTAGAGCCCAAGCTGGGAGTTAACATCCTCCTCCACGCGTAAACAAAGTCATGTGCCGTTACCGAGTCTCCGTTTGACCAAAGAGCTGTGCTTCTTAGATTAAAAGTATAAGTCTGACCGTCACTTGAGATATCCCAGGTTTCTGCCACACCCGGTAAGGGATCCAATCCTTCAGGGTGTCTAACTACTAAGCCCTCCAAAAGAGCCATCAGAATATGACTTTCAGGTACACCGGTAACCACATGAGGATCTAAGTCTTGAGGTTCTGTACCATTTCCCATATAGAGTATTGAGTCTAAATGTGCTCGTGATACAGGAGATTCAGACGGCCCACAACTTAAAAATAATAATGGCAGAGCAAGAAATAATAAAAATCTTAGTTTCATATTAGGAATTTTTTAATTAAGCTTAATTAATCATTTATTTTATCATGCTTAACTAATCAATATATTAAAAAGGATCTAATGAAAAAACACTTAGTAATAGTAGCCCTGTATTCTCTTTCCCTGAACTTGATGACCGCTTCTCTTGGAAGCATGTCGGTCAGCTCTTCAGTCAATGAAACTCTACAAGCCAATATTATTGTTAATCTTGATAGTGGGCTTCAGGTTTCTGACATACGCATTGAGAAATCGCAAAAAGAATTTATCAAGAGTACAAAAATGCTGGATGTTAGTGAACTTGAAGTCAGCATCTCTAAGAACACCAACGGCGGCCAAAGCATCCTCTTAACAACCTCCGAGCCAGTGCAAGACGAGCACTACGATTTTAATATTATGATTGAAACGAGAAACTCAATTGTTAGTAAAAGGTATTACGGTTTCATTCCTAAGGTTAAAAGTTTAGA
The DNA here is from genome assembly GCA_937773605.1 of uncultured SAR86 cluster bacterium. Classification (GTDB taxonomy): domain Bacteria; phylum Pseudomonadota; class Gammaproteobacteria; order Magnimaribacterales; family Magnimaribacteraceae; genus CAJJAM01. Next base: position 42,228 of record CALJVP010000011.1, read on the forward strand.
TAAAACAAGTAAAACCGAAGAACCTAAGGTTGCGGTAAATGACTTGTCTTCATGTCTGGATTTGAGTGACTCTCAAGCCAGATTAGACTGTTACGATAAATCCTTAAGCAGGAATAAAGATACAGACCAACAATCCAAGGTGCTTATAAGCACTCAAAAAGGGACAGCAGCTGTTGCTGAAAAAGTTGTTAAAGAAGATTACTTTGGAAAACGAGGAGAAGAACTCCAGGAGAGTATAGCTAGAACTCAGAAAGTTATCATTCCTAATGAAATGAGTTCGTTAATAAAAAAAGTAACTAGATACGCTACTGAGAAGTATATTTTAACGCTTGGTAATGGCCAGAAATGGAAAGTTTTAGAACCGACTAGAAAAGGTCTCTTTAAAGAACAACAGTCTGTCTCCATCACAAAAGGTCTTTTTGGTTCCTATAATCTTAATATTGGAAGTCAAAATAAGAAGTACAAAGTTAAAAGAGAGAAGTAAAAAAAAGGGCCCGAAGGCCCTTTTCTTTTGAACTAAATTTAGAATTGTTGTTCAAGTTTTAGAGTAAACGTTCTTCCGTAAATGTCATACAAATACGAATTCCACGAATAATTACTATCGATCACAGGATCCTCATCTTCCAGATTCCTTATACCAAAAGTTACCGTAGTATCTGTTGCAGCAGTGTAAGAAATTTGGATATTCTGAGTAGCGTGAGACTCTAAGCTTCCTGAAGGAGTGCTTGACAAAGTAGCAACGTCAAAACCAGAACTCTCATACATGCTATCAACATATTCATATTGGTAGTAAGCATTCCAATCGCCTTTGCCCCAAGCAAGGGTAAAGGTTCCTCTCATTTCTGGAAGTCCATTACGACCTTGCAGTTCAACTAAAGGACCACCTAAGTAATCCTCTCCTAGATACTCATTAACCATTGTTACATCTAACATTGGTCTAAACGTACCCCAGTTTTCAGTGTCGTAAGAGTAATCAAGAGCAATATCAAAACCTGATACTTCAAAACCACCAGCGTTTGCCATAGGTGCATAAATTTCTTTAAGCGATCCTAAGCAAGCAACTTTTTGAGCTTGTCCATATTGGCACTGTCCTGTTCCATCATCTACAGCACTGCTTCCCGCAACGTAGTTATTTCTAACTAATCTTGCAGTAGGGTTGGCAGAAGTGATGTTGTCAAGCACACCAGCCCACTCTGCTAATAGCATGTCGTTAGCAGAAACTAGCGTTTCTTGATTTTCAAGAGTTAACTCATAAGCATCTATAGCTAAGGCTAAGTCGTCTGTTATGTTCCAGACAATACCAAAGTTGACGTACTCACCCGTTTCAGGTCCTAGATCAGGGTTAGCCAATCTATAAACTTGTTTTTGTTGAGATCTTGCCGCTACACCAGCGTTAGCTGCTTGCACTCTATCAATAGCAGAGTCTGCTGAGAAAGAAGTAGACATTCCAAGAGAGTCTAGAGTTGGAGCAATAAAACTTTCAGAGAAAGATGCTCTAACAACTAAATTATCCATGGCTTGCCATCTTGCTGATACTTTAGAGTTATTGGCTGAGCCAAAATCACTATAGTCATCTGCACGGTGAGCAAAGTTTAGTTCGATATCATCAGTGACTGGAAGTCTGAATTCAGCAAACCAAGCACGGATATCACGATATCCACTTGAAGAGCTACCAGCACTACCCATTACGTTTCCTGATTCTCTTTGAGCATCTACTTTTACTGAGTAATCAGTAGACATGTACTCAAAACCAACAACCCAGTCCAAAGGACCAGATACTGGTAAACCTGTATCAACATCACCTATTAGTGTGAAACCAGCGTGTTGAAGAGCCATATCGTCTTCACTAACTTCGGTGTAACGAAGCTTTCCAGCTTGTTCGGCACTCATGTTAGCAAATTCAAAGTCACCATCTTCAGCTAATTTCGAAGCTACGGATTTCAGCGTGTAGTTGTAACCCATATGTCCATAATCCGCTCTCGAGTGGTGTAAGAAAACGCTATAGTCAGCGAATCCTAAGTCACCAGTGAAATCAAGGAGGTAGTCAGTAAAGTAATCTGTATTTTTACCTATACGTGGTCCTACACTTCTCATACGGTAGTAGATTGAAACGTCATCCCAATCTGAAATTCCATTAGCAGTAGTACCAGAAGCTATTTCAGCTGCGGTCCATCCGCCACCGGCTTTTAATTCAGCTTCTGTGTAAGGACATCCGCCCCATTTAGAACATTCAACACCAAAGAAACCAGCTACTGGAGCATATCGTCCAAAACCGTTTACTTTAGTTACGATACCACGAGCATTTATAGAGTGATTATCGTTAATGTCATAGTTGTAGTTAACAAACATTGTGTCTCTACCTGTAGAAGCATCTTCAGCCATAATTTGGTTGTATGGATAAAGAACCACTCCGCCGCCGCCGTAATCATAAGTATTACCGTTGCCTAAGAAGTCACTTTGACCTACACAAGCAGGAATAGCTTCATAACCAAAACCTGGGCTAGCTGAAGAGTACATGTTACAAGAATAAAAACTTGCGTTAAGAGTATCGAAGTAACTTGTTGCATTAGAAGCATCTTTGCCATCAATGAAGTTACGTTGAGACCACCATCTGTCAGCCATGTATACGATTTCTCTTGAGTCGTGCTCAAAAGAAATAACAACATTACCTAAATCAGAAGTTAAGCCAGCTGTGAAACCAAAAGCTTCTTGTTCGCCGCCGCCTCTTTCAGGGTTTCCTGAATAGATATAAGCTTCAGCTCCTTCGAAGTCTTTTTTCATAATGACGTTAACAACACCAGCAAGAGCATCAGACCCGTATAGAGCCGATCCACCGTCCGTTAGTATTTCTACTCTTTCTACAGCAGAAAAAGGAATACTGTTGATATTAGAAGCAACACCACCATAACTAGGTGATCCTGCCATTCTTTTACCGTCTAATAAAACTAAAGTTCTTCCAGCTCCAGCTCCCCTCAAACTAATTGTGGCCTGACTTTGCGCAGTAGAACCAGAACTAGGTTGGAATGAACCAAAACTGTTAACGCTTGATTGCCTTAATACTTCAGCTAGTGACATTTCACCAGTAGCTCTGATATCTTCAGCAGTTATAGCTATGATAGGACTAGCCCCATCTGTTTCTGCTCTAGCAATACGTGAACCAGTTACAATAACCTCTTCAATTTCATCATCAGCTTCGTCATCATCAGCACTAAAGATAGTGGTTGAAAATGATAAAACCAGAGATAAAGCCAAAAGAGATCTTATAGAAAATGATCTAAATAAACTCATATGAGTCCCCCAAAATTAAAATTTACTTTTTGATTTTAATAAAAAAACTAGAAATAAGCTACATTTTAAAAAAAAATCATTATTTCATTAAAAAAGAGCTACTAGCAATATTTTGTATTCAAGTTTAAAGTACTGTAAAAGCAGTCTCGTATCACTTAAAAAAAATTAAATAATATGGATATCTTAAAATCTTTCCTTCTTTTATCACTTTTAACTCTTAATCTTAACTTGATGAGCGATATTGTCCCTGTTGAGGATTTTTATAAGAAATCCGATCTAGGCAGTGTCAGAATTTCTCCTTCGGGAAAGTATTTATCAACAAAGATAACATTGGATAAAACTTCGGCTGTTGTCATCACCGAAAGAGCTACTAATAAAACAACCCATATTCAGCATTTTGGAGAAGATAGTTTTGTAGGTGGTTACTACTGGTTAAGTGATGAAAGAATAGGTTTCTCCCTTAGAAAGAAAGGTGCAGCTTACGCACAGCCATTCTATATGGGCCAAATGGAAGCTGTTAATGCTGATGGATCACAAAAGAAAATGATTATAGGAAGTGCAAACGTTAGAAGAGCCTCAAGAGTCGTTAGAAACGACGTAGGCAGAACGGCCTTCTCTGTAATAAGTAGGTACAAGGAAGACAAGGATCATATTTTGGTTGGTATGTATGAAAAAGATTACCCTTCTCTTTATAAAGTTAATATTCACACGGGTAAAAAATCTAAGATTGCGACCAGCCCGGCTATGCGTGGAGGTATCACCCTTGATACAAACAATGAGTTTAGGCTCTCCATTGGAGAAAATATCAAGAATCAAAGAACGGTCTATTACAGAGACAGTCTAGACTCAGAATGGGAATTGCATGGAGTTTATTCCATGGGTCAAGGTGAAGTTATTCCATTCGACTTTAGCCCGGATAACTCATTTCTTTATGCCTATTGCAACATAGAAGCTTCGACAGATGGGATCTGTAAATATTACCCTAAAACTAAAACAACGGAACTGATTTATAGAAATGAAAACGTTGATGCAGATGCTTGGATAGATCGTGATACTAATGAGCTGTTATCAATAAACGTTTACGACGGTAAGGGTGAAGAAATTTGGATGACAAAGTCAGCACCCATGGTCAAAAAAATGAGGGCCTTAGAAAAAGTATTTCCTAATCATTCAGTTAGTCTTGTTGATTCTACTGAAAATAGAGATGAATTAATCATCTATGTGTCGAGCGACACTGATCCAGGGGGTTATTATTCTTTCAAAACAAAAACAAACGAATTAAAAGATTTAGGATTAAGCCCAAGAGGATGGATTAACCCATCTGATATGTCACCAATGGAACCAATCTCTTACCAAGCCAGAGATGGGTTAACAATACACGGTTACCTTACCCGGCCAAAAGGTCAAAAAAATAACCTTCCGCTTATCGTTCTTGTTCATGGAGGGCCGCATGGTGTAAGGGACTACTGGGGATTTGATAGAGAAGTGCAACACCTAGCAAGCAGAGGCTTTGCCATTGTGCAATTAAATTACAGAGGGTCAGGAGGCTACGGAAGAGAATTCCTTAAAAGTGGTTTTAATCATTGGGGAGATGCGATGCAAGACGATCTAACGGATGGCGTTAACTGGCTAGTAGATCAAGGCATAGCTGATAAAGACAGGCTTTGTATCTATGGGGCTAGCTACGGTGGATACGCTGCCATGATGTCTTCTGCCAGAGAGCCTGATTTGTACAAATGTGCTGTGGGTTACGTCGGTGTGTATGATGTAGATTCTTTTACAACGGTAGGTAATATCCCGGGTTACAGAGCAGGTTCTGCCTATTTAAAAGATGTTATCCCTGCAGACCCAGTTAAAAGAGATGCCTTCTCACCGTCAATGCAAGCATCAAAAATTAAAGCTGAAGTATTTCTGGTGCATGGAGAAAAAGACAGACAGGCTCATTTTGATAATTACGTAATTATGACTGAGAAGTTTGATGACTTAAACAAACCTTACAAATCACTTACAAAATTTGATGAAGCGCATGGTTTCTATAAAACTGAGAATGTAATTGAACTTGCCTATGACCTTGAAGAATTTTTCATGGAACACATAGGTTCACCAAAGTAATATTTAAATGTTAAAAGATAAGAACATTCTGATAGTGGGTGTTGCCAATAAACACTCAATTGCTGCAGGTATAGCACAATCAATGCATGAGCAAGGAGCCAACCTTGCTTTTACTTATCAAAATGAAAGGTTAAAGGACAATGTTGTTAAGTTAGCCAAAGAATGGGGTTCGGATGTTTGTATTCCTTGTGACGTAGCGGATGATAATGAAATTACAGAAGCGTTCGTAGAGCTTTCTAAAGTTTGGGATGGGTTAGACTGCATTGTGCATGCGGTCGGTTTTGCACCTCGTGAAGAACTGGATGGAAACTTCTTGGAAGTAACCACTCGTGAAGGCTTTAAAATTGCCCATGATATAAGCAGTTATAGCTTCATAGCCTTGGCTCAAGCAGGCCAAGAAATGATGAAAGGAAGGAATGGTTCTCTGCTAACTCTTTCCTACCTTGGATCCCAAAGAACACTGCCTAATTACAACGTCATGGGTCTGGCTAAAGCCAGCTTAGAGGCCAGCGTAAGATATCTCGCCGTTGCTGCTGGTAAAGACGGGCACAGAGTCAATGCAATATCAGCGGGGCCGATCAAAACCTTGGCTGCTTCTGGTGTGAAGAATTTTAGAAAAATGCTTTCTTACAATGCAGGAAGAGCGCCTCTGGGCAGAAATGTAACAACTAAAGAGGTTGGTAACACAGCGTCTTTCCTAGCCAGTGATATGGCCAGTGGAATAACAGGCGAATTAGTTTACGTTGACGCTGGTTTTAACGTGACTGCCATGGGCGGCATAGAAGAAGCTGAATCCTAGAATTTTCTTATTATATTAGCTGACTGTTGAGACGCTAACTGCAATTCCGAAAGCTCAGAGACCTGTCTTTCTTCATCAATAAATTCTCTGAAAGCTAGCTTTTCTTCAGGAGTGATGGCCGTTTCTTTATCTTTAATGGCCTTCAATCGATAAACAATTGAATCTCCGTTATCCAATTTAGAAGAACCAAATGCTTTATCAAGATTAGTTCTGGGCAGGTTGAATATATCCAACATAACTGACCCGGATAATAATGAGCTGTTTCTGCTGAGATCTTGATAGTTTTCTAACTCCACATTTTGTTCTGTGGCTATTGCCGATAGATTTGAGCCGGTATCCAAAGTATTGATGATCTTAGCTTCCAGTTCACCCAACACCTCTGTTGCCAGTTCTTTTTTATACATAACCGTAGCCTGGAGCTCTACTAAATTAAAAGGGGTTATTTCTTGTTGCTTGAAGTCTTCCAGTAAAATAACCAGTGCTGCATTTTCTTGGGTCTCCACAACCTCTATGGTTGGGTCGTTTTGAAAGTCTGAATTCTCAAATAAAAGCTCGAGGACTTTGGGATTGCTGAGAGCTTCCGAGGCACCTTCTTTTGAAAAATAATCAGCCGATTGAGTTGATAAATTTAATTCCTTTGCAATTGCTTCGATGTCATTAAGAGAAAAGCTTAAATCTGAAGCTTGGTCCAATATCTCCACGAAACGATCGCTTGCTAAACCTTCAGATATACTTAACCGAATGGCCTCTTTCTTTTCTTCAAACGTATCAGGTACTGGGGTTTGTATATCTTTAAGTAAAAGTAAATGAATACTTTCATCTAATTCTACAGGATCACTCAAAGAGCCCTCTTCCATCAACGCTATAACTTCTTCAAATTCGGGAGGAAAAACAGAGCCGTCAGTGACTCCTAATTCACCACCGTTATCTTTTGTTCCTTCATCATCCGAATACTCTTTTACGAGATCAATAAAATTACTGCCCGCCATAACTTTGGACTTAAGCTCTTTAGCTAAAGCAATAACTTCTGATTTATTCTTATCCTCGTCAATATTGAGCATCAAGTGAGAAATGGTTTTTTTAACTGAAGTATCAAAGTTTGCTAGATACAAATTGTACTCTTCCCTTATGGCAGGCTCTCCTATCGAAATCTCCTCTTCAAGATTCTTCGAAGATAATTCAATAAATTTAACTTTAGCTAATTTATTTGTTAAGAAAAGCTGAGAGTTATCATTATAAAAATTCTTAACGTCTTCGGTCGTTGTTGTGACATTATTCAGTATGTCTTGCAGATTTAATCTTATAAATTCAACGTCTCTGGTTTGCTCTGCAAGTCTTAGATTTTCTAAAATCTCTCTATTAGTTACAAAAGTGCTAGACCCAACACCCTCTCTCCAGAATCCCAATGCAATGTCTTCTCTAACCCTTTTCAAGTAAGCGTTAGGAACATAACCCTGGCTTCGAGCAATAGCCTCAAATTTAGTCAGACTAAATTTACCATCTTCTTCAAAAGATTCATCCTTTGACAATTCCCTGTAAGCGATGTTATCCGTTACTTCTAGTGAAGACTCCTTTAAAAAACTCAGTATAGAAGCTTTACGAATTAAAGATTCAATTGAGATCTTTTGAAGCGTCTCTTCATCAAGATTAAAATCTTGATTGCCGAATCTTTCCTGAAAATAATAATCTTGAGCACGCATCTCAAAATTTAGATCTGTAACGTCTATTTTAATGTCATCAACACTTGCCACTTCGTTTGCATCTGATGAAGAAAAGAAAGCGGACCAACCTATGCTGCCTACAAACGCAATTACAATTAGAACTACTATGAATTTAACAACCGTTCCATCCAAATTATTGCGAATGTCTTGTATGCCAGCCATGTTGATTTAATAAATGATTAATAAAAAAAGCGCGCCCATTGGCGCGCTTAAATTTTTAGGTATTCTTTTTAAAGACTTTCTTTAAGCGCCTTCCCAGCTTTAAATCCTACTGATTTTGAAGCTGATATTTGAATGGCTGCACCAGTCTGAGGATTGCGCCCCATTCTTGCTGCTCTGTGTCTTACATTGAAAGTACCGAAACCTACCAAAGAAACACTATCACCACCTGATAGGCTTCCGGCGATAGCTGATAGAGTTGCCTCTACTGCTCTTCCGGCTTCTGCTTTTGAAACATCAGTTGCTGCGGCAACTGCTTCTGTTAATTGGGCTTTATTCACATTTATCTCCTAGAGTCTAGTTAAGCTTTGCCTGCAGTTTCACAGGCTGTTGATATGATTTAAACCCTATAGATAAGGGTTGTCAAGGATAATTAGTGAGTCTCAATACTCTTTTTTTGAGTTCTATTTTTTTTACTAGAAATCTTATCTGAAGACTCTTCTTCATTTTCCCATGGAATGGGTTGTCGAGTTAACACAAGGTTTAAAACTTCGTCTATCCATTTTACGGGCCTGATGTCTAAATCGTTCTTAACGTTGTCTGGAATTTCTTTTAAATCTCTAACATTCCCTTCAGGAATAAGAACCATCTTTATCCCTCCGCGACGAGCGGCTAAAAGTTTTTCTTTGAGCCCTCCTATTTTTAATACCTCTCCTCTAAGGGTTATTTCTCCGGTCATTGCCACATCCGACCTAACAGGAATCTTTGATAATACAGAGGTAACGGCAGTGCACATAGCAGCTCCTGCGCTTGGACCATCTTTAGGGGTTGCGCCTTCGGGCACGTGAATATGAATATCTTGATTTTCATAAAACTTAGGATCAATGCCTAGAGTTGCCGACTCTTGATCTAACAACGGAAAGTGCTGCTTGTATAGATTCTTGCATAACATCTCCCAAAGAACCTGTCTTGATAGTCTTGCCTTTACCTTCAAAACTTGCAGCTTCTATGGTCAACAGTTCGCCTCCTACCTGAGTCCAGGCTAAGCCCGTTACTTGTCCAATCCTGTCTTTCTCAACGGCTTCACCAAAATCAAATTTTCTTACACCGCAATAGTCTTCAAGCAAAGCGGGCTTAACAGATAATTTCTTGATACTTTTCTTGTCTGCGTTCTTTTTAACGACCTTTCTGCATATCTTGGCAATTTCTCTTTCGAGAGACCTGACACCTGCTTCTCTTGTAAAATATCTAATAATATCTTTAATTGAATTTTTTGGGATTGATAGCTCGTCTTCCTTTAAGCCGTTATTTTTCATTTGTTTTGAAACAAGGTATTTATCTGCGATGTTCACTTTTTCATCTTCCGTATAACCCGGAAGTCGAATAATTTCCATCCTATCAAGAAGTGCCGACGGGATATTCATGGTATTAGCTGTGCAAACAAACATAATGTCTGATAAATCAAAATCCACCTCAAGATAATGATCGTTGAATGTATGATTTTGTTCTGGGTCCAAGACTTCCAATAATGCTGATGCAGGATCGCCTCTAAAATCCATTCCCATTTTATCTATCTCATCAAGTAAAAATAAGGGGTTCTTAACACCTGATTTGGATAGCTTCTGAAGAATTCTTCCAGGCATCGAGCCAATGTAAGTTCTTCTGTGACCTCGAATTTCTGCTTCATCTCTGACACCACCCAGCGACATTCTAACGAATTTCCTGTTGGTTGCTCTTGCTATAGATTCACCCAAAGAAGTCTTTCCTACCCCTGGAGGTCCAACCAAGCAAAGTACTGGGCCTTTGAGCTTCTTAACTCTTTTTTGAACGGCCAGATATTCTAGGATTCTTTCTTTTACTTCTTCCAAACCAAAATGATCTTCATTAAGTACCGAACTTGCCTTAGAAAGATCCGATCGTATTTTACTTTTCTTTTTCCATGGAATATTAAGCATCCAGTCAATGTAACCTCTGACGACAGATGCTTCAGCAGACATGGGAGACATCATCTTGTATTTTTGCAATTCACTAAGCGCCTTCTCTTCTGCTTCTTTCGACATACCGGATTCTTTTATTTGCGACTCCAATACATCAGCTTCTTCAGACTCATCTAATTCGCCCAGCTCTTTTTTAAGGGCTTTCATTTGCTCATTTAAGTAGTATTCCTTTTGACTCTTCTCCATCTGATTCTTCACTCTTCCACGAATCTTTTTCTCAACTTTAGTTAAATCAAGTTGGGATTCTAAATGGGTAAGAATAGCAGTGGCTCTCTTTGCCAGAGATACCGTTTCAAGGATCTTCTGCTTCTCCTTTAAATCAATAGCTAAATGCCCTACCAAGGTGTCTGTTAGCCTCGAAATAGAATCAATTGCATTCAGTGTATTCAGTACTTCAGGCGTGGCCTTCTTAGTGAATTTTACGTATTCTTGGAATTGTTTTTTGAGAGTTGATAGATATTTAGAAGAATCTTCTGACTCTTCCTCTTCGGGAATTAGATCAACATCAACCGACAGATAATCAGTTGAGGATTCTGCCTTAACTACGCTTGCTCTTTGGTTACCTTCAACAAGCACTTTCAATGTTCCGTCAGGTAATTTTATTAATTGCAGGATCGTTGAAAGAGTTCCAACGGTATATAAATCTTTAATTTTTGGATCGTCTTCCTGTGCATTCTTTTGAGCTATCAGCATGATCTGCTTATCACCGGCCATGGCTGCTTGCAAAGCTACTATGGATTTTTCTCTTCCTACGAAAAGAGGAGTAACAACCGAAGGGAAGATAACCACGTCTCTTAAGGGTAAGAGTGGAATATTTTTTGTGTTTTTTCCTGACATAATTGTATAAGTTTATCTTATATACTTATCTTGGGATTTTTTTAAAAATTACAACCTATCAGCCGCTTTTTCTCTGTTTTGTTTTTTCATATACCATTAGAGGCTCAGAGTCGCCTTTGACAACAGCAGCATCCAAAACAACCTTTTGCAGAGATTCTTCAGAAGGAGCCTTATACATAGTATCCAGCAACAAATCTTCGAGAATTGATCTAAGACCTCTGGCCCCAGTCTTTCTTTCAATCGCTTTTTTTGCAATCTCACTAAGAGCGTCTTCTCTAATATCAAGCTCAACCTCTTCCATATCAAACAACCTGGTGAATTGCTTGGTTAAGGCATTTTTGGGTTCCGTAAGAATTTTGATAAGTGCCTCTTCATCTAACTGCTTTAAAGTTGTGGTTACAGGAAGACGACCCACAAACTCAGGAATTAATCCGTATTGAATTAAATCCTCAGGTCTTACTTGTTCTATTAGCTTATCAGATTCATCTGCGGGTTTAATTGAAGCAACTTTTGCTCCAAAACCAATACCTGTTTCTTCACATCTATGGCGAATAATTTTTTCCAATCCTGAAAAAGCTCCTCCACAAATAAATAGAATATTGGAAGTATCTACTTGCAAGAATTCCTGTTGAGGATGCTTTCTTCCTCCTTGCGGGGGAACAGAAGCAACCGTTCCTTCTATCAGTTTAAGTAAAGCTTGTTGCACGCCCTCTCCTGAAACATCTCTTGTGATTGAAGGGTTGTCAGATTTTCTGGCTATTTTGTCTATTTCATCGATGTAAACAATTCCCAACTCAGCTTTTTCTATGTCGTAATCACACTTCTGGAGTAATTTCTGAATGATGTTTTCTACATCTTCACCTACGTAACCAGCTTCAGTAAGAGTAGTAGCGTCAGCGATAGTAAAAGGAACATCTAACAACCTTGCAAGTGTTTGAGCTAAAAGTGTTTTACCACTGCCAGTAGGCCCTAAAAGCAATATATTACTTTTAGTAAGTTCAACATCTTCACTAGTGTCTTTCTTGGTTCCTCTTAAGCGTTTGTAATGATTGTAAACTGCTACTGATAAGCTTTTCTTTGCTTCATCTTGTCCTATAACGTATTCATCAAGAATATCTTTAATTTCTTTAGGAACCAGCGAAGTTTCTTCTTCATTTCCATCAACAGATTCATTAATTTCTTCTTTTATTATGTCATTGCACAAATCGATACATTCATTACAAATATAAACAGAAGGGCCTGCAATTAGTTTCCTAACTTCATTCTGGTTCTTTCCACAGAAAGAACAGAAAAGTAATTTTTCTCCTTCGCCAATATCGTTGTCTTTGTCTGACATCTTTACTCCTTTGTTCTTGCGCCTACCAAACTATCAATCAATCCATATTTAACTGCTTCGTCTGGAGACATGAAATTATCTCTGTCGCTGTCTTTAATGATTTTATCTACTTTTTGACCCGTATGGCTAGCAAGAATTTCATTTAATTTTTTCTTGATGGTTAAAATTTCTTGAGTGTGAATCTCTATATCACTAGCTTGGCCTTGAAAACCGCCCAGAACTTGATGAATCATCATTCTGGAATTAGGCAAAGCATGTCGTTTTCCTTTGGCTCCTCCTGCCAATAAGACCGCACCCATACTTGCAGCCTGACCCAGGCAAAGTGTACTCACATCAGGTTTTATGAATTGCATAGTGTCGTATATTGAAAGTCCTGCCGTAACAGAGCCGCCAGGAGAATTGATATATAAGTGTATGTCTTTGTCCGGATTTTCTGCTTCCAAGAAAAGTAGCTGAGCTACAACCAGATTCGCCCCTATGTCTTCCACTGGACCCGTCATGAAGATTACTCTTTCTTTTAAGAGCCTGGAATAAATATCATAAGCACGCTCACCTCGAGGAGTTTGCTCTACCACCATAGGGACCAGTTGATTGATAATTTTTGATTCGTTTTCTAATTTCATATTTCTCTCTTATTTTATATCTGAGTCTTTTTTGTTATTTTTCAAGTTTTTTATTGACCGTTAACGCATTCTTCGTAAGAAATAGTTTCTTCTTTTGCTTTAGCTTCTCTTAGTAATATATCAACAACTTGCTCCTCAAGAGAAATTGATTCAATATTTTTTAATTGTTCTTCATCGGAATAAAAGTAATTAATTACTTGTTGAGGCTCCTTATAACTAGCAGCTCTTTCTTCAATAATTTCTTTTACCTTCTCGGGATCAGGCTTTAGATCTTTATCTTCTATGATTTTATTAAGAAGAATTCCTATTTTAACTCTTTTGGTAGCCTCCTCTTCAAATGTACTAGCAGGAAACAGTTCTTGATCTATTTCTTTGGGGTCCATACCCATTCTTCTTGCAGTATCATTTCTCATGTTCGCTACTTCAGACTCAATCATCGCTTTTGGAATCTCAAAATCATTATTGTCTGACAGCGCATCAAATGCACTTTGCTTGGTTTTGTTTCTCAATAAATTTTTTAAATCTTCTTCAAGTTTAGATCTGACTTCCTTCTTATAATCTTCAAGACTTGTTACTTCTATTCCTGTGCTTTTAAAAAATTCTTCATTTAGTTCTGGTAAGGATGGTTTAGAAACCTCTTTAACTGTCACATCAAAAGAAACATCTTTTGAAGCTAATTCTTTTTTTCCATACTCTTCTGGAAATTTGAGATTTAACACCTTTTCTTCAGAAGCTTTCAGTCCAATCAGCCCTTCTTCAAAACCTTCAATCATGGATTTGGAGCCAATCTCAACAGGGAAATCATTAGCCGTTCCACCTTCAAATTCTTCTCCATCAATTTTTCCTACGAAATCAATCTTTATCTGATCTCCAGATTCAGACATTGCCTCTGCAGGTTCCCATTTGCTCATTCTCTTTTGCAGATTAACAATAGTCTTTTCGAGGTCCTCTTCTTCGATAGAGCAGTTTGGTTTGGTGTAATTTAACCTACCAAGACTGGACATTTTTACTTCAGGGTAGACTTCAAAAGTTGCCTTAAATTTTACGTCTTTGTCCTGCTCCATTGATTCAGGTATTAAATTTGGTCTGCTTACAATTTTTAGACCTTTGTCTTCAACTAAATGTTGGAACTTATGACTAACTGAATCGTAAACAACGTCTTGTCTAATTTCTGGCCCGTACATTTTTGTAACGACATCTAGCGGTGCCTTACCCTTACGAAAACCTTTTATCTTTGCATCTTTTTGTGCGCTGAGAAGCTTTGCAGACACTTTTTCTTCTATCTCTTTAGAAGGAATGACTATATCCAGGCTTTGTTCAACGTTTGATTTATTACCGAATGAAAATTTCATATTATTTATTATAGTTGGGGTGGGTGACGAGGCTTGAACTCGCGACCACTGGAATCACAATCCAGGGCTCTACCAACTGAGCTACACCCACCAAAAAATTTTATTTTAACATTTAAAAAATTGTAAACTTACAAAAACTTGCCTTTAAACTAAAAGAAATTTTTAATTGAATGTGTTTGGAAAAGAATCGTTGCAGAAATATGGACTTAAAGCATCCTAAAGCCATTGGCTGAATTATCAGTTTTCGCTTCTTGAGCAAGGACATCGTCGACGTAAGCCATTTTTGGACCGTCCCAGCAAAGCGAAAGAAAATTATTAATCCCTTCTTCTTCTCCTTGTAAAAAGACCTCTATGGAACCATCTGCTGCTTTCCTTACCCATCCACTTAAATTATCTTTTTGAGCTTGCTCTTTAGCCCAGGCTCTAAAGCCTACTCTGTGAACTTCTCCGTAAATGGAAATATGGGTGGCGGTCATGAAATTGAAAGGTGCGTCTAGGAGTTTCTAAAATAATTCTTCGTTTACGTTAGAAAATATATTATTTATGACCAGGGAAATCAATAACTTTTAAAGATAAATTAATATCTTTATTTGTTTAGTTTTTGAGAGATGGCGTCCTCGGCAGGACTCGAACCTGCGACCCATGGTTTAGAAAACCATTGCTCTATCCAGCTGAGCTACGAAGACACGCTGAGGATTATATAGGAAGGAAAGTTTGATATAAGATTTTTTTAATCCTACAAAGACCTGCTTGCCAAGAAAGGGCTTGGATCAATATCTGTAGATTTGTTTACTATTAAATCTGCTACTAATGATGCCGAACCCATGGCTAAAGTCCAACCTGATTGTCCTTGTCCAGAATTTACAAACAAACCATCAATCTTTGTTTTTCCAAGAAAAGGTAAGCCATCAGCACTCATTGGCCTAAATCCGTACCAAAGTCGCCCTTCTTCTAAGTCTAGCTGTGAGTACAATTTAGGATAAATTGATTCTAACATTTTATTAAGATAGGTAATTCTTTTGGGATGAATATTGTCATCAAATCCAGCAAACTCAGCAGTACCTGCGATTCTAATTCTATTCCCTAAAGGAGTTACAGCGGTATGTGTGTTCTCATCTAATACAGCAAGCTTTGGCTTATCATCTAAACCTGCCGTGTCTAAAGTCAAAGAATAGCCTTTAACAGGCCTTACGGGCAACCTCAGACCTACTTGCTTTAAAAGAGCATGAGACCAACTACCAGCTGCGACTACTACCCTTTTAGTTTGTAAAATAGCTCTGTCAGTTATTACACCATTAACCTTTCCTTTATGAATAAGAATTTTCTTTATATCAGTGTTAACTAATATTCTCCCCCCTTTAGATCTAACTAAGTCTTCTAAAAGTTTACAAAATTTATAGGCATCCCCAATTTCATCTTCAGGGTAATGGATCCCGCCTACCAGTTGGTTGGCTATTGGTGCAAGCGCAGGCTCCACCAAAGAAATATCTTGCGAACCATGACATTCATTGATATGGAA
>CALJVP010000012.1 GCA_937773605.1 uncultured SAR86 cluster bacterium
ATTCATTAGACCCTTTAAATTTATAAAACTCTCCTTCAGTTGATGATTTGATAGTTAAAGCTTTAGCCTTTTCAGCTGTTATTAGAATATTCTCAGCTATCTCTTTTTTATTACTCTCTATCGCTCTTTTCCAGAGGAGATTGTCTGAAATTTCTTGTTCAGATAATTTAGATTTTAAAGGTTTAATTGAATCCTGAGCTCTATCAACACAAATAAGAAAGGGTGTTTTTAGATCAGGCGGGTTGTTTGCGCTGATCAGCTCATAGGCTTTAGCAACTTGCTCCAACTCTTCTTGAGATTCGTCCATATCTAAAAATAATAAAAAGCAATCCGATCAGAATTGAATGAACCAAACAATATACCGACTGTCATTGTCTTTCTCCTCTAAACATCTCCCCCTCAAATTCCTGTAAAGTAGATCTGATAGGATTTATCTCTATACCGCCTCTTCTAAGGAAATTAGCTCTTACTGTTAAAGATTCTGGTTTGCATCTCTTTAAAACATCAAAGAATATTCTTTCGACACATTCTTCATGAAATCCTTGGTGATTCCTATAAGACAGTAAATAACTAAGGAGAGTTTCATGGATTATTTGCTGGCCTTTATACTCAACACTGACTGTTGCCCAGTCCGGCTGTGAAGTTACAGGACATAAACTTCTAAATAGACTGGTGGAAACTTTTTCTTCTGCAAATTCATCTTTAGTCTTAAGGACTAGAGAGTTAACTTCAGAACTATAATCCTTGATAGATAAACTATCTATAGAGAAAAAAGGCTCTTCAATGGTTTTTGGACTTTGAAGTATTTCTAAGGAGACAGTGCTTTGAGTGCACTTATCTAAATCTTTTTGGAGGGTGCTTATTAAATTAAGCTGACTGGAAAATTTAGTATTATTTAATGAATTTAAATACAGTTTTAAAGATTTGGATTCTATGAAATTCTTAGAAGAAGCATTGTAAGTCAAATATAAGATTCCATTCTTAGGAATAGAATTTAAATCTAGCCAAGAAAGTTCGTAAGAAGTCCAGGCGTCTAAACCAAACATATTTTGGATAGGATTATCAACGCCCCTATTTCTTCTGCTATCCAGTCTATCTAGAGGCACCAGAAGATCTGAATCATAGGTAACAGGGTAATTTGTTGGTTTACCTAAAGAAAGGTCTTTCATTAAGACCTAATACCTTTACCAGTATTCAATAACCAAAGTGAGATTGAAGAAAAAAGTGCTATAAAAAATAATATCATTCCTATGGCGACGTTCAAAGATATACCAAGAGAAGCTAAGTCAGAAGCTCCTAAAATGGCATGACGAAATGAGTTGACCATGTAAAGAATTGGATTCGCTAAAGAAATTGTTCTGAAAGGTTCTCCCAAAAGAGTTATGGAATAAAATACTCCTCCGAGGTAAATAAGCGGTTGAAGGACAAAAGTAGGGATAATGGAAATATCATCAAAAGATTCTGCAAAAAGGGCATTAAGAAACCCACCTAAAGAAAATAAAACTGAGGTAAGAAAGACTACAAATATAGCTAGAGGCCAATTTGCAACTGTCAATTCTGAAAAAAACAATGAAACTACTGTAACTATGGCACCAACCATTAAACCTCGTGCCACCCCCCCTAACACCCAGCCGACTAATATTATGTAATTAGGCAATGGAGTAATAAGCAGTTCTTCAACACTTCTTGCAAATTTTTGACCAAAAAAGGAGGAAACTACGTTGGAGTAAGAGTTGCTGATTACTGACATCATAATCAAACCAGGTACCATGAATTGCATGTAATCAAATTCACCCATTTTGCCAATTCTAGAACCAATAATTTCACCGAATATCACAAAATAAAGCATTATCATGATAGCTGGAGGTATGAGTGTCTGCATCCAGATCCTCATGAACCTATGAATTTCTTTTCTAAGAATAGTAGCTAAAGCCCTTATCTGTTCAATGGGGTCCATGGTTTTCTTCTTTTATTGTTGATTCCACCAATCCTAGAAATAATTCCTCAAGTCTTCCTGTCTCGTTTCTCATGCTTGCTATTTTTATACCTGAATTACTAAGCAAAGAAAAAATTTCATTGAGTCCTTGTCCCTTTTGAATAGTTACGCTTATTTTTTTTGGATTTTCTATCCTCAATTCATAGTTTTCTATTTTAGGAAGATTGCTTATATCTTCTTGGAGATCAAATACAAAAGTTTCAACTTCTAATCTCGTAAGAAGTTCTTGCATGCTTGTATTCTCGACTATTTCTCCGTTATCTATAATGGCTATATTTCTACACAGTCTCTCAGCTTCTTCTAAATAATGGGTTGTTAAAATAATACTGGTACCAGAATTATTAATTTCTGTAAGGAAATCCCACAACGACCTTCTCAATTCTATGTCTACTCCTGCTGTCGGTTCGTCAAGTATTAGGAGTTCGGGTTTATTCACCAAAGCCTTAGCAACCATGATCCTTCTCTTCATACCTCCAGATAATTTTCTAGCTTGCTCGTTTCGCTTATCCCATATATCTAATTTTTTCATGTAATACATGGTGTTTTCTCTTGCTTCTCTAAAGCTCAAGCCATAATAACCTGCCTGATTCCTAATAATATCCCCCACTTTCTCAAATTGATTGAAGTTTACTTCTTGACCGACAACACCTAATTTTTTCTTAGCTAATGAGTGATTGTCATCTATATCAATTCCTAAAATTTCAACTTTTCCTGAGGATTTAGTTACTAAAGAACTTATTATTCCGATAGTAGTGGATTTGCCCGCTCCGTTTGGTCCAAGCAAAGCAAAAAAGTCACCCTTCTCAACTTCAAGATCAATTCCCCTTAAAGCCTCAAGACCGCCTTGGTAAACTTTTTTTAAGTTCTTAATCGAAAGAGCAGACATGAATAATCTGTCTTATTTACTCAAAAAGGCCATGCTATCTTCTAGACCTCTTATCGTTAATGGAAACATATTATCTTCAATGATAGATCTGGTTAGTTCAACTGAGGAGCTGTATTCCCAGTGTTCTTCTGGAACAGGGTTGAGCCATATAACTTTTTCATAAACATCGACGAGTCGTTTCATCCACAGAGCACCTGACTCTTCATTCCAGTGTTCTATGCTTCCTCCTGGATTAGTGATCTCATAAGGTGCCATAGTTGCATCACCAACAAATATAATCTTATAGTCGGAAGAGTACTTGTGAATAATATCTTCAGTGGACATTCGTTCATTCTGCCTTCTTCTGTTGTCTTTCCAGACAGTTTCATAAACAAAATTATGAAAGTAAAAATACTCTAAATTCTTAAACTCTGTTTTACATGCTGAAAATAACTCTTCGCAAACTTTAATGTGAGGATCCATTGAGCCACCAACATCAAAGAGCGCCAGTACTTTTACAGCATTTCTTTTTTCTGGCCTAAACATAACGTCTAGCATTCCTGCTTTCCTTGCTGTTTCTGATATTGTTCCGTCTAAATCAAATTCTTCTTGAGCGCTATCACGAATGAGCTTTCTAAGTCGTCTTAAAGCAACCTTCATGTTTCTCGTTCCAAGCTCAACGTTATCATCCAAGTTCTTAAAATCTCTGGCTTCCCAAACTTTCGCGGCCTTTCCTTTTCCTCCTTCTCCACCAACTCTTATACCTTCTGGATTCTCACCTGCGTTTCCAAAAGGAGATGTCCCCTCTGTACCAACCCATTTACTTCCGCCTTCATGTCTTTCGTCTTGCTCTTCGAGACGTTTCTTGAATTCCTCTAGTAATTTTTCAAGTCCTCCAAGAGTTTTAATTTGTGCCAGTTCCTCTTCAGTAAGGTGTTTTTCAAATTCAGCTTTTAACCATTCTTCAGGTATAAGCATTTCCAGAATATCGTCCAGACTTTCAATGCCCTTAAAGTAAATATCAAAAGCACGGTCAAACTTATCATAGTGCTTTTCATCTTTTACCAAGATAGCTCTACTTAAAAAGTAGAATTGCTCCATATTTGCAAAAACTAATTGTTTTTCCATGGCAGATATCAAGTCCAGCAGTTCTCTTAGAGAACAAGGCACTCCCGTTGATCTTAAAGTGTTAAAAAGAGATATAAACATTCTTTTCTAGTTAGAATTTCCTTCTCTTCTAGCCATAAAAGCCAATCTTTCTAATAGCTGAACATCTTGCTCATTCTTGATAAGAGCTCCATAAAGAGGAGGTATGGCTTTTGAAGGATCTCTGTTCTTAAAAATTTCATCAGGTATATCATCTGCCATGAGTAGCTTTAACCAGTCTATAACTTCTGAAGTAGATGGCTTTTTCTTCATGCCAGGCACTTTTCTAATATCAAAGAAGATTTCAAGGGCTTCTTTAACTAAGGTTTTTTTAACTTTCGGATGATGAACCTTAATGATTTGTTCCATAGTCGATCTGTCTGGAAAATTAATGTAGTGAAAGAAGCATCTTCTTAAAAAAGCATCAGGCAGCTCTTTTTCATTATTACTGGTAATAATAACAACCGGCCTTTGCAGTGCCTTTACCGTTTCCTTAGTTTCGTAAACATAAAACTCCATGCGATCGATCTCTTGCAATAAATCATTAGGGAACTCTATGTCTGCCTTGTCTATTTCGTCGATGAGAAGAACCACTCTTTTTTCAGAAGCGAAGGCTTCCCACATTTTTCCTTTTTGAATGTAATTAGCAATATCTTTAACTCTTTCATCACCTAGCTGAGAATCTCTTAACCTTGTTACAGCATCGTATTCATAAAGACCTTGTTTGGCTTTAGTTGTTGATTTTATATTCCATGTTATAAGCTCCATATCCAATGAAGAAGCCACCTCTTCAGCAAGCATAGTCTTTCCTGTTCCTGGCTCACCTTTAATCAGTAGTGGTTTCTCTAGTTCTATGGCGGCATTAACTGCCATGCTTAAATCATCAGTTGAGATGTAGTCCTTAGTCCCTTTAAATTTCATAAATAATCCTGTTATTAAAAATCAGTGCGTGACTTTATCATAGTCACCAAGTTAATCGATATCGTATTCTACTTTTTAGGTATTCTTAATTTAGCCATCTGTCTGGCTTCGGCAACTATATTACCTTGAGAGTCCCATATTTCATCATCTTCTCCTAAAAATCCTGAAGTTACAAAATCCGTTCTGCCTCTCATTAATACAGGACCTGGAGCAGGCCTAGCCCTCAAATGAACAGTCAGTTCAATCGAAGGAACCCAGCCCCTGGATCCAAGTCTATTAAATACAGGCGGGGACATTGTGTCTAAAAAGAAGACCAAACTAAATAAGTCTATTTGTTCTCCTCCGGGCCAAGCGTAATAAGCCTCTAAAGATGCCCTATCTCTTTCCCTTTCTTCCTCCCACCAATTCGATTCAGGAGTGAACTTCCTGTCAATCTGTTTTTCGAGAATGGGTGTAAAACCTTCTATATAGGGCATTTTTATGCACTCAGTGATTGGAGGAAATTTTAAAGGTTTTCTTTCATATAAAGTATCGCCTGATGATTTTGAAAAATCAGTGAAGCTGGCTGTGAAGCGTATTCGTTCTTCTTCGCTTTGAATAAATCTAACCACTGCATTTGTGATGCTTCTACCTTCGCTCAGCTTTTCTATTTTTAAAGTTACTGGTCCGGGCTCTGCTCGAGAAAGGTAATGACCCGTAATCGATAATGGGTCTTTATGGTTAAGACAATCTGATAATGCCCTAGCAGCTATAGACATTGAATACCCACCGTTAGCTACGCCACCAATGCTCCATGCATCCGTTACTTCGCCTGTATAACTAAATTCCTCTTGTCTAGTTACAGCAGTATCATTGATAAATCTAGGATATCCATTTAATAAATCCATACTTTAAAATCAAGAATCTGCCTTCTTCATTAAGTAAACGCTCAAAACAAGAAGTGCGGACATAATTATCTCTGCATAAATTGCCATTGTTAAAAAATCTGCACCATGCACTAAACCTGCATAGGTTCTGAAAAGAGCAGCAGATCCTAACAAGCTTATAGTTGCATATAGCCATACGTGTTCATTCCTATAGGCACCTATACAAGCCATCAAGCCTGCAGTGAAAAAGAATGAAGTGAAGTCTCCTATTTGGGTATTCATGCCTAAAGTAGTATCTCCAGGTCCTTCCACTAAAACCATAGCCAAACCTGCAGCAGCAACAGTTGGATCTAAAATCCAACCTAAAGCTGAATACAACATAAACAAACCTATCAATCCTGAAATTACTCTTGCAACCATATTTTTCTCCTTAATTATTAGGCGTAACTCGATAGAGTTTTCCTTTGTTTGAATCAGTAACCATAAATAAACTTCCATCTGGGGCAGTTACAATATTTCTTATTCTTCCTATCTTATTAAAAAGAATTTCTTCAGAAACAATCATACCGTCTTTTATATCTAACCTTCTAACATCTCCAGGCACTAGAGCCGAGATAAATAAGCTGCCTTTCCAGTCAGGGAATAAATCACCATCATAATGAGTCATTCCTGATGGGGCTATTGAAGGCACCCAATATTTAGCAGGCTGCTCCATGCCTTCTTTTTCTTTAAAAGGCGAAATAAGAGCGCCGCTGTAATCAATTCCATATGTAATAGCTGGCCATCCATAGTTTTTGCCTTTCTCAATAATATTTAATTCATCTCCGCCTCTAGGGCCGTGCTCATGTTCATAAACCACCGAGCCATCTGAATTAGTAACAATTCCTTGTAAATTTCTATGCCCGTAGGACCAGATTTCAGGCTTTGCTCCGGGAGTTTCAGTAAACGGGTTGTCTTGAGGAATTGTGCCATCATCATTTACTCTTATTATTTTTCCAAAATGATTATCTAATTTTTGTGCTTCTTCTCTGTAATTAAACCCATCTCCAGAAGTAATTAGAAGAGTGCCATCTTTTAAAAAAACCATCTTTGCACCGTAATGATTGGCTGTCTTTCTTGAAGGGCTTGCTCTAAAAATTGTTTCGACTCCAGTTAAAGAAGTTCCCTCTAGCTTTCCTCTTATCACTCTAAGGGTGTTCAATTTTTTGTTACTCTTATCTGCCTCTGAGAAAGAAAGATAAATATATTGATTATTTTCAAAGTTGGGGTGAAGAACGATACCCTCCAAACCGCCTTGGCCCTTAAATAAGCTTTCAGGAACACCGCTTATAGGATCTGGAAGAAGAACTCCTTGACTGATTAATCTTAATTCGCCAGTCTTTTCTGTTATTAAAATTTCCTCGTTAGAAATAAATGCTATTCCCCATGGGAAGCTGAGATCTTCAGCAATAACTTCCAATTTGTAAGGTTCTTCGTGGTGATTAGCAAAGATACTGAGACACAGGAAATAGGTAATTGATATTAAGCTTATTTTTTTTAGTGTTTTCATAATTCAGTTTTATTTAATTTAGATCCCATAAAATGACCCCCTAGGTACCCGCAAATGATCAAACTAACTTTTCCTAATGGCGTCCTGGCTCCGGCTAACATATCTACACCGAAGAATACAACGGGCATCAAATATACTATAAAGAATAATGCTATAGCCCCTGCAATGCCATACGCGTACTTTTTTTCTATTTTTACCCACTTAAGGGCTAGCCAAGTAAAAGAGAAACTTATTAAGAAACCTAATAAAATTAGGGTTGGTAGTAGAGGGGGAATTGAAACAGGCAACATGCCAACCACTGGGGAAAGACTTAGCATATAAAAATCTTGAAAAAGACTAGAAATCAAAACCATTAAAGTCACGGGCATTTCAACACTAGAAAGCCACATAAGATTAACAATAGTTGTTTGAGCACCGACCAAAAAACTAGTTAGTAAAATTGATAGCAAGAAAAATAATATTTTTTTAATCATATCCTCTTAAGTCCTTTTTAACCTTCTTAATAATTACATTATGTCACGTTAACTATTGTTATTTAACTTGGTCTAAGTTGAAACTAGCAAGAAGTTTTCTATTTTGCTCCTCTCTGTCTTCTATTTTAAGTATATGTTCATTCTCTACTCCCAAACTCTCCAAAACTTCTCTAGTGTCTGCTCCTAAAATTGTTGCTTGTTTTTTTGGAAATTTATCTTGATTAAGAAATTTAAAAGGAGGCCTTGGCATTCTCATCGTTCCTGTTATCGGATGTTCAACTTCGACAAGAGAGCCTTGTTCAACTACTTGGGGGTCTTTATGTATATCATCCAGTTGATTAACGACAGAAGCTGGAATTTCATGCAGGTCCATAAGGTCCATCATCTCTTTGGTATTGTATTTCTGTGTAATCTTATTTACTTCTGCAGTGAGATCATCTTTGTTTTTAACTCTTGCTGCTGCGTTACCAAACCGTTCATCTTTATGAAGGTTAACTTTAAAGTGCTCGCAAAATAGATTAAAAATCTCATCATTCGCAGCCAATATAATGGTAATAAATCCATCATTAGTTTTGTAAACTGAAAAATAATCAGCCAGCTCACCGATCGATTCTCCTCCCTCCAGGAAGGTTTGATTCACCATCATATCAGGCCAAGAATAGTACAAAGCAGAATCCATCATGGATATTGGTAAGTATTGGCCTTTACCTATCCTTTCCTTCTGTAAAAGAGCACTGGTTATGGATTGCGCCGCGGTTAAGGCAGTAACTTTATCAAAAACAATTGTTTTAAAGAATTCTGGATTACTCGAACTTTGAGCTGCTGCTGTTCCGGCTGTTGCCTGAATCAAGGGATCATAAACCTTTTTTTCCTTGTAGGGTCCAGACTGGCCGTATCCAGAGATTGAACAGTAAATAATTTCAGGATTTATCTTAACGGCGGAATCATAATCAATACCTAATTTTTTGACTATTCCTGGTCGATAATTCTCGATAAGGACATCTGTTTCTTTGATGAGCGCCTGAAGTACTTCAAAATCATCAGTATTTTTTAGGTCCAAGCAAATGCATTTTTTATTTCTGTTTAATACGGTGAACATCGCTCCTATTCCTGATTTTGTAGCCCCCATAAATCTAGCCAAATCTCCTATTCCTGGAGGTTCTACTTTTATAACATCAGCTCCCTGATCAGCTAACATCATGCTTGCGAATGGACCTGAAACTGTTGAAGTTAACTCTAATACTTTATAACCCTCTAATGGACCCGGCATATCGATTCCTCTTGTAAAACTTTTTATAAATCTACCATATAATACTTAGCATAAAAATGAATATTAGTTCAGAGGAATACTATTTTGATATTGGAGCTAACCTGACTCACTCAGCATTCAAGTCCGTTCTTGATGAAGTAATCGAAGTGTCCCAAAAAAATGGTGTACAACTTTTATCTGTAACAGGATCGGATCTTCTGGAAAGTCAGCAAGCTCTTGCTATCGCAAAGAAATACCCTGAATCCATCATATCCACTGCAGGCATACATCCTCATCAAGCTAAAAATTATACAAAAAGTTATTTCTCAGAAATAATAGATCTGCTTAAAGAGGATCAAGTAAAGTCAATTGGTGAGACAGGATTGGATTTTTACAGAGATTACTCCACTCCTTCAGAACAAGAAAAAAGTTTTGAGGCACATCTGGAAATAGCAATTGATATGCAAATGCCGCTGTTTTTGCATGAAAGAGAGGCTCATAAAAGATTTTTGGAAATCTTAAAACCTCTTTCAGGAAATTTACCTAAAACCGTAGTTCATTGCTTTACAGGAACAAAAGAAGAACTTTTAGAGTACATAGAGTTAGATTTCTATATTGGCATAACGGGATGGATCTGTGATGAGCGAAGAGGAAAGCATCTTGAAGATTTAGTCGACCTCATACCATTGAACAGGCTGATGATTGAAACTGATGCACCTTACTTGTTACCGAGAGACATGGGCGTCAAAAGTTCTACAAATAATGAACCCAAATTTTTACCCCATATTGCAAAGAAAATTTCTAATCATCGGAAAGAAGAATTTGAATTACTAATATCTTCTATCTATATGAATAGTCTCAATTTTTTTAATATATAGAATTAAATTTTTGAATGTCATTGGTGTCAAAAGGCCAGAGAAGTTCATGGTTGTTTTTTAGCAATACGGGTATTTTGTCCCAATATTTTGTATGCAATTCTCTTGTCGAATAAATATCTTTTTCTTCAAATTCGACAAGCTCATTTCCTAAATTTTTTAACATGCTCTTTGCTGTCTCACAAAGAGGACAGTCGTTACTCTTAACAAGGACTAGATGCCTCAAGCGACCCCACCTTGATCTCTTAGCCTTTGAATTTGGTCTGAATCAATACCCATCTCACTTAAAATTTCATCGGTATGCTCTCCAGCTAAAGCAGGAGATGATTTCACCTCAGCAATAGTTTTAGAAAACCTTGGAGCAGGTGCGGGTTGATCCAGGCCCTCTAATTCAATAAAAGTTTTTCTTGCTAGGTTGTGCGGGTGTTTAGGTGCTTCCCACATTGATAAGACCGGGGCAAAACAAACATCCGTTCCTTCCATCAGATCACACCATTCATCACGAGTTTTATTTAAAAAGACTTTGGTAATATCTGCTTTGAGGTCAGGCCAGTTATCCCTGGTCATTTGATTGTCATAAATTGGATCATCTAGATCTGCTAGCTCTCTCAATAGTTTATAAAACTGCGGTTCTATTGAGCCTATAGAAATATACTTCCCATCTTTGCATTCATAAGTATCGTAGAAGTGAGCGCCCCCGTCCAAAAGATTGGAGCCTTTAGATTCTTGCCAAAATCCTGAACCTTTCATTGAATAAAGCATGGTCATTAGTAAAGCTGAACCGTCTGTCATGGCAGCATCAACAACTTGTCCTTCTCCAGATCCTCTGGCCTCAAAGAGAGCTGAAACCAATCCTAAAGCAAGAAGCATGCCTCCCCCACCAAAGTCTCCTATTAAATTTAGAGGTGGCACAGGTGGAGAATCTGGTCGGCCTATCGCAGCTAAGGCTCCAGATAAAGATATGTAATTAATGTCATGACCTGCTGCATCAGCCAAAGGTCCGTCTTGCCCCCAGCCTGTCATGCGACCAAAAACTATTTTTTTATTCCTTTCTAAGCAGATATCCGGTCCAAGTCCCAATCTCTCCATAACACCCGGCCTAAAGCCTTCAAATATAGCGTCTGCACCTTCAACAAGCTTCAAGACAACTTCCACGCCTTCTGTAGATTTTAAGTCAACCGCTATTGATCTCTTTCCTCTGTTAGCTGGCTCTTGTCGTGACCCAGAACCGGCAGCAGATGCTCTATCAACGCGGATAACTTCTGCTCCTAAATCAGCTAAAACCATTCCACAAAATGGTCCTGGTCCTATTCCTGCCATTTCTATTATTTTTAATCCCTTTAAAGGTCCCATATGAATCTCCTAGTAATTTGCCTCTTTCCCAAAAGGCTTAAAGGTTAACAGTAATTGAGGAAGAAGTGTAAGAGCACCTAACAATGCCATTATCATTGCTATTGATACAAAGAACCCAAAATAAACACTTGGAATAAAGTTAGAAGTCATGAAGACCATAAAACCTAAGATAATTGTCATTGAGGTATAAAACATGGCTCTTCCAATTGTCTGATGGCTGCTTTGCATGGATTCATTGTAATCTCCTGTTTTTTCAAATTCCAATTTGAATCTAAAGATATAATGAATTGTATTATCAACTGCCATTCCAACACTAATAGCCGCAACAGTGATGGTCATAATATCCAAAGGAATCGATAACCAACCCATGGAGCCAAGCACCACACCTGCTGCCAATAAGTTAGGTACCATTCCTATTGCAGTTAGTTTAAAAGACCGAAATAGAACCAAAAACATTAGAGATATTACGCCAAAAACAATTCCTAAAGTACCTATCAAAGAACTAAATAGACTTTGAAGCATGTTATTGTACAAAACCGCTAGTCCGGTTAAGCGATATTCATCTTCTTCAAAATTAAATTTATTCTCTAACGTGTTGCTAATATTTTCGAGTAACTCGTTTCTATTAAGACCTTCTGTGGACTCTAAAACTCTAGCAGAGATCCTAACTTGATTCTCATCTTCACTGATATAGGAGCTTAAAAGAGTTTCTTTGATGTCGTCTGGAAGCATATTTTTTACTAAAGCTAGATCTAATTCGGACAGAGCCTTTCCGTCATTAAGTTCTTCTGCAACTTTGATACCGCTTGCCACAGATAAAACTTTGCCTATCTCAGGAAGGCTATTCAAATAATCGTGCACTCCTTCTAGTCTTTTGATGGAGATGGTGTTCCACCAATAGCCATTAGAAGATGCATCTTCAAAACCAAAATCATCATCAAAAGTCTCTTCTTCGTCTCCAGAAAAGTCGTCTGGTGCTTCTAAAATTATATCCAAAGGTGCGGTCCCTCCAAGCTGCGTATCCAATATTTCCATTCCTTTGTATATTTCAGTTGAAGTCTTGAAATAATCTATGAACCTATTTTCTACAGTTAATTTAGACATCCCGGTTAAAGACAACACAATCAAAAGAGCAGTTAAAGTTAAAATGGTCTTGCCATTATTTTCTGTAAAATTAGAAAAATAAAGTGTAAGGCCCTTGCTAAAGTCTTTTTCATTAGAAGGAGTTCTTTCTAAGAAAGTCATTACAGAAGGTAAAATTGCAAAGGTAAATACAAAAGCAAATAAAATACCCGCAACCATCATCTGTCCAAAATCAATCACAGGCTTAATGTCACTTACAGCCAGAGAAGCAAATGCAATCATGGTTGTTAAGGCTGTATAGAAACAAGGTTTTAGCATTTGCTCAACGGTATTTTTAATTAATTCATCTTGAGTAGCCGAGCTATTCTTAGTTGCTAGTTCTTGATATCTGACAATCAAGTGAATAGTAAGTGAAATGGTAATTATTAATAAAAGTGATATGAAATTTGAAGAGACTACCGTTACTCGCCAATCCATCCATCCAAAAAAACCCACTACAAAAAAAGCAACAAGGAAGCTGCATCCAAGAGGCAAGGCAACCCATCTAATTTTTTTAAAAACCACCCCAAGCGTCAATACAAACATAATCAAAACGCCCATGCCAAAATACAATAAATCACTTTCAATAAAACTAATCATGTCAGAAGCAATCATTGCAGTACCGCCAAGGTAGACAGAGCCGTAGCCCTTATAGTCTTGAAGTAAATATCTAACTGAATCTATTAGTTCATCCCTACGAACAGTCTCTTGATCACTTAAGTTTTGTATTTTTATATTTATAGCTTCAAGAGACTCGTTTAGCACCAAATCAGTAGTTGGAGATTCCTTTATCAATCTAATAATTTCATATCGAGTAATTACTGCCTCATCGTACAAAGGAGTAGGATCTAAACTTACTTGCAGTGCTGTTATCTTTGCATCCTTACTAGAAAGTAATTCAGAGTAGAGAGCACTTGATTTAAATTCTTCTTTTGCCAACAACAAGTCAATCGAATCGTCTTCTATGGTTTTAAGATCATCAGCCAACTCCGTCATGGACATTTTTGGGCTAAAAAGCAAGAGGTGCATCTAAATAACTCAACACTGAAGAAACGCCTTCGATTGCTTCAAGGCTGTCTGACAAAGATCTGACTACAGAAATTGTTTCTTTTGAAAACAATTCTTGATCCGGATTGAATAAAACAATAAGAAAATCTGAAGATGCATAATCTGAGTTTACTTCTCTGTAGTACCTCAGATCATCATCATTTTCCAGAACTAAAGAGTCAGAAGAAGCATCTAATTTAAAATTAGAAAGGTTGAACGCTGAAAAGATTAAAAAACAAAAGATTATTACAAGCACTCCAACGGGATATGAAGAAACCAGTTTTGCGTAATACTTCGAGAAAAAATTGGTTTTGTTCATTTAGTCTGTTTTGCAGTTACTCCCATGTGCTTGTGACCTCTTTGATCTGCTAATTCTATCTGTTTCTGTCGTTGTGCAAACCTTTCCTTATCAGATTCACTGGATTCCTTGTAGCAGAACCTACAAGAGACGCCCTTCTTGTAGTATTTCGAGTTCACTTCATCCTGTGTAAGGGGTCTTCTGCAACCAAAGCATTGGATAAAATTTCCCTCTTCTAAAGCTTTATTCACTGAAACCCTTTCATCAAAAACGAAGCATTCACCTTCCCACAGTTGGTCTTCAACCTTTACTGACTCTAAATACTTTAAAACGCCACCCTCTAATTGATACACCTCATCAAAACCTTTACTCATGAGATAAGAAGAAGCAATCTCACAACGAATACCTCCGGTACAAAACATGGCTATTTTCTTATTCTTTACTGAATCTAAATTTCTCTCAACATAATCAGGAAAATCAATAAAATTGTCTGTTCCAGGAATTAAAGAGTTTTTAAAACTACCTATGTTGGATTCATAGTTATTGCGAACATCAACTACCGTAGTATCCGGATCACTAATCAACTCATTCCAATTATCAGGTCTAACGTGCTTACCTCGACTTATTACAGGGTCAAAATCTCCCTCTAGAGGTAGAAGCTTATCTTTTAGCTTTACTTTAAATCTTTTAAAGGGATTTTTTTTAGCCACAGACCAGGCAGGAGTTACATTAAGGGCATATGAATTTTGCAATAAGTGCACTATCTGATTTAATCCTTCAAGTGATCCAGACAAGGTTGCGTTAACTCCTTGAGGTGTTGAAAAAAAAGTTCCTGACAGCCCTTCTTTAGTTGAAATCCTTTCCACCTCTCTCGAGAGTTTCATGGGGTCTTTCACATAAGCTATCTGATAGAACGTGACAACATGAAAAGTCATAAAGACACTTAAGAATCTTCTTTCTTCATACCGCCAAGGCAATCAGGTGAGTCTTGTGCAGTTTCATTCTTGTCTTTCCATTCAGAATCCGTGAACGTATGGAGAGAGATCGCATGTATTGGACCCTCTAATTCTTCATTTATTTGTTGATAAATTAATTGGTGTCGTTTTACCAAATTAAGACCTTCAAATTGTTCAGAGACTACAACAATTCTAACGTGTGACTCTTTACCAGGTTCGACGTTGTGTAAATAACTCTCGTCGATCACCTCCAAGTGACTTGGGTCAAGTTCCTTAGTGAGTTTTGATTCTATGTCAGAGCAAGCGGTCATATTGGGTCCCTAATTATCTGTAATGTTAATTTTAGTGTGTTTCTAGTTCCAGGAGAAATTTTTTTAATTTTATTCCGCTTGAAAAACCCCCTAATCCATTCTTAGCAAGAACTCGATGGCAAGGAATAACTATAGGCAAAAGATTATTTCCACAAATAGTTCCTACAGCTCGGAAAGCTTTTTTAGAACCGGCTGCTTTTGCTAAATCTGAATAACTGGCTGTCTTTCCATAACTAATTTCTTGCATGGAGCCATACACTTTTAGTGCAAAGGGAGAGGCTTCTAGTCTAAAATCGAAATCAAAATCTTTCCTTCCTTCATAAAAGTACTCTTTTAATTGAGATATTTCTTTTTTGAACCTAGAAGAAGATTCTTTTGCCTTACGTGAAAGCCCTTTCGGCCCTTTTAAAGATATTTCCAGTAGATGTATCCTGTCTCCCAGTAAAGCGATTTCACCGATAGGGCTGATAAATTTACTACGCCATAGCATTTAAGATTGTGACTTCCAAACTTTAGTGTCTGGATTGGCCGCATTCTCTTCATGCTCATCTCTAGTTAAAGAATATCCCGAGACCAGCAAAAGAGCACTCCCAAAAGAGATGATGCATATGGGAACATACCAAAGGGCCAAAGAAGCAAGGACTTCAGAGGGGACCACTCCGTTTAGTTCTTCTCTTATAACCGAGCTTTCAGGAAAAGATATTAAGGATAATATAATTGATGCAAAGAATATTCCAAATCCGCTGACTGCCTTATCCGCAAAACTTCTGGCTGAAAATAAGACACCTTCCTCTCTTCTTCCTGTTTTAAGCTGAATGTCTTCTACTAAATCCATTAACATTGAAGCCAATGTAGCGAACACAATTATTGCTGCTGCGACGTTTATAACAACATGGATACAAAGAACTGTTAGTAAATAAGGACTGCCATTTTCTGGGAAAAGCGAAGTTCCATATGTTAAATCTAAATATCTAAGAGTGAATGGCATAGCAGCAAATACTATTTGGAATGCCCAAATTGACATTACTGTTTTCTTCTTGCCAAACCTATCCGTAAAGAGCGGTGCAGCAAAGATTGCAATAATCGGTGCTAAATAGAGACAA
>CALJVP010000013.1 GCA_937773605.1 uncultured SAR86 cluster bacterium
GGTGGGTCTGGGTGAACTCGAATCACCGACCTCACCCTTATCAGGGGTGCGCTCTAACCAAGCTGAGCTACAGACCCGTATTAAAACGGAAAAGCATTTTAACTTTTATCTCATAAAGATAGAAGTTATAGATTTGTTACTTTCTTAGAAATTTAATTGTCCAAAGAATAGGTCCCGAAAGTATATAAGCAAATGCACAAGTCACTAGGACAATGGGGGGATCAATTGAGATTAAAGCAAAAATAAAGACCACAAATAGCATGCTAAAGAATGGCACCCTCTTCTTCATGTCAATTTCTTTAAAGCTGTAAAAAGGAATATTGACAACCATTAAAAGAGAAACTATTCCCGTCATGACAGCAGAAGAAACAGCCAGCGTCCTTCCAACTTCTTCTCCTTGGATTCCGTAAGAGCTCATTGCCCAGACAAAATAAACAATCATCGCACCTGCTATCGGACTGGGGAGGCCTTTAAAGAAATTGTCTTCTGACCCTAAATAAGTGTTGAACCTAGCTAAACGCAGTGCTGCCGCTGCTACGTACAAAAAAGAAAATATCCAACCGGCCTGACCAATTGAATTTAAACCCCATAAAAAAATTATAATGGCAGGCGCCAATCCAAAAGATATTACATCACTTAAACTGTCATATTGAGCACCAAAAGCACTTTGAGAGTTGGTTAGCCTGGCAACTCTTCCATCCAAACCATCCAGCATCTGGGCAGCAAAAATAGCCATGCCTGCAGAAACAAAGTTTCCATCTATGGCTGAAATAATAGAGAAAAATCCTGAAAATAGCGCAGCTGTGGTTAGAAGGTTAGGTAATAAAAATATGCCTCTGCGTTTAACTTCTTTTCCATCCTCGGAAACAACCTCTTCATGTTCATCAAAGAGATCTAAATTTTCTTTGGGGTCTTCTTGCACAATATGACCTTAATTTTTAGCCTTATCCACTATTTTATTTTGAGCTATCCAAGGCATCATGGCACGTAACTCAGCGCCCACTTTCTCAATGGAATGTTCTGATGTTTGCTGTCTGTATTCTTTCATTCTCGGTCCGCCTTTGCCATCATTGCTCTCTCTGCAATCTGCGATAAACTCATTAGCAAACTCTCCTGATTGGATCCGTTTTAATATTGCTCTCATTTCTTCTTTAGCGTCTGCATTGACAACTTTTGGGCCGCTTACGTAGTCACCAAACTCTGCCGTATTAGAAATACTGTAACGCATGTTCTCCAATCCACCTTCGTAGATTAGATCCACAATCAATTTAACTTCGTGCAGGCATTCAAAATAAGCCATTTCAGGTGGGTAACCATCTTCCACAAGAACTTCATAACCGTTTTGAATTAACTGAGTTAAGCCACCGCACAGAACTGCCTGCTCTCCAAAAAGATCAGTTTCAGTTTCATCTTTAAAATTAGTTTCAATGATTCCAGCACGACCGGATCCAATAGCTGAAGCGTACGAAAGACCGATATCCTTCGCATTGCCAGAAGCATCTTTGTGGATAGCTATCAAACATGGCACTCCTGCACCGATCTCATATTGAGACCTAACGGTATGGCCCGGTCCTTTTGGGGCTATCATGATGACATCCAAATCTTCTCTTGGGTTGATCATGTCGAAGTGGATATTAAATCCATGAGCAAATGCTAAAACGGCTCCTTCTTTGATATTGTTATGTATTTCTGAGTTGTAAGTGGCTGATTGCAGTTCATCTGGCATTAATATCATTACCATATCAGCATCTTTAACCGCCTCTGCTACTTCAGCAACTTCTAATCCAGCAGCTTCTGCCTTGGCCCAAGAAGTTGATTCTTTTCTTAGTGCTACGGTTACATTTCCACCGGAGTCTTTTAAATTATTGGCGTGTGCATGACCTTGAGAACCATAACCGACAATCACAACTTTCTTGTTCTTTATTATTTCTAGATCAGCATCTTTATCGTAATAGACTTGCATTATGTTCTCCTTGTTTAATTATATTGTAAGAGTCTTAAGGTTTGAGGATATACCGGAAGCTCCTGTTCTGACTATCTCTAAAGGGTTACTGGATTCTAAATCCTTTAGGACTTGGTCCAGTTCTTTAGAAGTGCCAACAAACTGGATGTTAAGAAGTTCATTATTTTCGAAGATTATCTCACCGTTTAATTCTTTGATAACTTCTGTATTTATGGATCCATGTGAAAATTTAACTAATAAAAGCTCTCGTTCAACGTAATCTGATTCACCTAAATCTAAAACTTTTACGACATCGATCAACTTATTTAATTGCTTAGTAATTTGTTCAATGACCTTTTGATCGCCGCTAGTTGTCATGGTTAAACGCGACAGGGTGGGATCTTCTGTTGCAGCAACTATCAAAGACTCAATGTTATAACCTCGTTGTGAGAACAGACCCACAACCCTTGAAAGAGCTCCTGGTTGGTTTTCCATTAATAATGCTACTGTTCTTTTCATCACCAGGTTTTGATATCTTTTGATAGATGCATGTCTTCCATCGACATACCAGCTTCTAGCATGGGGTACACATGTTCGTTAGGATCAACGTCTACGTCAAGAAAGACAAGTTTATCTTTCAATGCAAAGCATTCTTTCATGGCAGACTCTAGGTCTTCATGTTTTTTCACTTTAATTCCAACATGTCCATAAGATTCAGTTAAAGCCACAAAATCCGGTAAGGAGTCTTCGTAGGTGCTGGAAGAATGGCGGCCGCCATAATTCATGTCCTGCCACTGTTTCACCATACCTAGGGCTGCATTGTTCAAATTGATAATTTTTATGGGCAAACCGTATTGCAAACAAGTAGAAAGCTCTTGAATGCACATTTGAATGCTGCCTTCTCCTGTTACGCATGCTACATCCGATTCAGGAAAAGCAAACTGCACTCCCATGGCAGAAGGCAATCCAAATCCCATCGTTCCTAAACCACCGGAATTAATCCATCGCCTGGGTTTATCAAAGAAGTAATATTGGGCTGCAAACATTTGGTGTTGTCCCACATCAGAAGTGATAAATGCCTCTCCCTTAGTTTCTTTGTACAAAGATTGAATAACTTGTTGAGGTAAAATTTTTCCGCCCGTTGGTTTTTGGCCGAGCAGATTGTGATTAAGGCCATGATTTTTTTTCCAGGCACCGATCTCTTCATGCCAAGGTTTAAGCTTATCGTGATCTATCTTGTGGCTCTGAACGCCAAGCTCTTCAATGATCTGATCAAGGCACTCCTTAGCAGAACCAACAACCGGCACATCGATATCAATAATCTTTGATAATGATGCAGGGTCAACATCAATATGAATTTTTTTAGCACTTAATGAAAATTTATCAGGGTTATTGGTTATTCGATCATCAAACCTAGCACCAACTGCCAAAATTAAATCGCAATTGTGCATTGCCATATTGGCTTCGTAAGTACCGTGCATGCCTAGCATGCCTAAGAATTTTTGATCCGTTCCAGGATAAGCACCCAAACCCATTAAAGTATTTGTAACTGGAAAATCCAGTAGCTTTGCCAAATTTGTGAGTTGAGAAGAGGCATTGTCTTGAATAACCCCTCCGCCTGAATATATCACTGGTTTCTTTGCTTCTAAAAGCAGTTTCACTGCCCGCTTAATTTGTCCAGAGTGTCCTTCTTTTACTGGTTTATAAGAACGGATATCAACATCTTTTGGATAATCAAAATCAAATTTATATTCAGGATCAGTAAAATCTTTTGGTACGTCTATAACCACAGGGCCCGGCCTTCCCGTTGTGGCAATGTGGAAAGCTTTTTTAATAATGGAAGGTATATCTTCAGCTCTTTGAACCAAAAAACTATGCTTTACTATAGGTCTGGATACACCAATCATGTCCGTTTCTTGAAAAGAATCTGTCCCTATTAAATTTGACTTAACTTGTCCCGATATAACCACTACAGGCGTAGAGTCCATAAAAGCCGTAGCTAATCCGGTTATGGCGTTGGTTGCTCCAGGACCCGAGGTCACTATTGCAACACCAGGTTTTCCGGATGATCTAGCATAACCGTCAGCAGCATGGACTGCTCCTTGCTCATGCCTAACTAAAATATGCTCAATGTGCTGTTGGTTAAAAATTGCATCGTAAATATGCAGTGCGGCACCACCGGGGTAGCCAAATATAATATCAACGCCTTCTTCATGAAGAGAGCGCATTAGAGCATCGGCTCCTGATATTTGATCTTTGCTCATATTATTAAGTAAAAACAGCTCCTTAGGGGGCTTATTATTAAGAGGATGAGCATTTTGACATTAGTTGACCCTAAGTCAAGAAATCCTTGTCTTACTTGGCTTTAAGGCGTTTTAATTATAGAAAAGTTAAATTCTTCATCTCTTTGTAAGACAATATCAGATAAAGCGGGCATTTCTTCTAAAATGTAATGCGTTAAACGCTCATAATGCATCACGAATCTATAAACTTGCTCTTTAGTCATTATCTTGTCTTTTAATTTAGGGTCTTTAATGGTTTTCGCTAATGTCTGCTCCTGAAGCCATCTGCTTTCATAAACGTATTCAATCCCAGGGACTTTTATCATTAGGAGAAGATCAAACCGTCCGAACAGATCTTGATAATCACCTGCTAATTCTTTATTACTCCACTTTGACCAAATTCCATCTGGATCCTCTTCTTTTTCGAGTGCATTCATGGGTGGTTTCCAATTCTCTTCGCTTATCGGTCTTACGCCAGCACACCAAGCATCAAAAAAGATAAAGTCTGGTTTTCCTTTAAAAACTTTCCAATCTTCCTTGGGTTTATGACGGTCTAATGGTTTAGAAAAAGCAGGTATTGGAGTTAGAGTGTCTTTGGTAGCATTAGAAAGGCTGTCCAAAACTTCCAAACCCATTTGAATGTCATGAGTCCCCGGGACACCTCTCACTTTACAAAGAGGGTGAATTTCTTTTGATTGTTCTTCTCTTTCTTCCGTCGTCTTATAAATATCATCAATAGAAAAACCAGTTACTGCCTTATTTGAAACTTTCGAAAGAACCACTTGAACAAAATCAGATAAAGTTGTTTTTCCTGATCCCTGCCCTCCATTTAGGCCAATAAAGTATGGCTTTTTCCTCTCTGGGAGGTTCAATAGATAAACAGAAAGAGGCACGACAATCTTTTGAAAATAATCGGGTTGTACATAATTGATCTTCATTTCATCCGACAAAGATTCCAAGTGTGGCT
Source organism: uncultured SAR86 cluster bacterium (assembly GCA_937773605.1). Classification (GTDB taxonomy): domain Bacteria; phylum Pseudomonadota; class Gammaproteobacteria; order Magnimaribacterales; family Magnimaribacteraceae; genus CAJJAM01. The sequence continues at coordinate 5,192 of CALJVP010000013.1, forward strand.
GAGATGCTTCTAGCAGTTGAAGGCAAAGCTTGTCGTCAGATTCAGGGAAATTAATCATCTTTTAATCTTTTTAATAAACTTGAAGTGTCCCATCTACCGCCACCCATGGCTTGTACTTCTTTGTAATACTGGTCAATTGTTTTGGTTATGTCGATGTTTGCTGTGTTATTTTCGGCTTCCTTTATGGCAATCCCTAGATCTTTTCTCATCCAATCTACGGCAAAACCATGGTCATACTCACCAGTAAGCATCGTCTCCCAGCGGTTGTCCATCTGCCAAGATTGTGCCGCCCCTTTTGAAATTACCTCAACAACCCCTCTAGTATCTAAACCTGCCTTTTCAGAGAAGTTTATACCTTCCGCCAATCCTTGTATTAAACTCGCAATGCATATTTGATTAACCATTTTTGTGAGTTGGCCTGTACCGCTATCTCCCATGCGTCTAACAAATTTTGAATAAAGACTTAATAGTTCTTTAATTTTGTTAAAGGCATTTTTATCTCCACCGGCCATGACGGTTAATTTTCCAGACTCCGCCCCTATTTGCCCGCCTGATAAAGGCGCATCAATGAAAAAAATTTCTTGATTAAGACACGTGGAACTCATTTCTTGAGCTAATATTGCTGAAGTGGTGGTGTGGTCAACTACAATGGATCCAGGTTTTAAACTCTTCAATATTCCATCTTCTCCGGTAACAACTGATCTGACATCTTCATCATTTCCTACGCAAAGAAAAACCACATCACAGCCTTCGGCGACTTCTTTTGGAGTCAGAAAATAATTCTCTCCTGTAAGATTTGCCCACCTCTTGGATTTGTCTTCACTACGATTACAAACCCTAACTTTATGTCCTCCGTTATGAAGATGGTTTGCCATCGGAAAACCCATCACTCCTAAACCTACAAAACCCTTATTCTTCATTATTTCTCCAAATTAAAGTTATCATCCTTCTGTCTGATTGATTGTTCCTGTAAGAATAATAAAGCTCTTCCTCTTTAAACGTACAATGTTCAGAAGTACAAATATTTACATTGCCATCACTCAATCTACGAGCCGCTTCTGATCTCAAGTCAAATTTCCATTTCTTTTTTCCTAGTGCCTTGAAATTAATCTCAGCTATTGGATCTGATTGATAGAAACTATCAAAAACTTCTTTGCCAACCTCGTAATTATCTGCAGAAATGCAGGGCCCTATCCATGCGTTGTACCTTTTCCTTTCAGTAGAATATTTGGTTAAGAAGTTCTCTATTATGCCGCCGCACAACCCCTTCCAGCCAACGTGCAAAAGAGCAATCTCAGACCCGTCTTCCGCACTAAGAGCCAGAGGAATACAGTCCGCTGTTTTAACGCCCAAGGCGAAGTCCCTTGATTTAGTGTATATCCCATCGGTTCCTTCAAGTGGTTCATCAAGATAATTGCTCACAGTCTTTATTTTTACTCCGTGCACTTGCTCCATTAGCTGAACCGGTTTCCCTGTAACTTTACCGAGGAAATTCGAAGGGCCTCTTGTTTTTTCTTCTAAAAACTCTCTAGTGAGCATCAAACAACGCACATTCTTGCCTAGATTAAAATCAGGCTCTACGTAATCATGAGTTTGAAGCATGCTGTCTTAGGTTTTCTATTAACTTCTTCATGTCGTTGGGCATGGGAGCCGTATTGGTTATTATATTTTGATCAACAGGATGAATAAAACTTAAAGAGTAGGCATGCAGAGCTTGTCGATTTAATTCTGACATCTCTTTTTTTAAGTTTTCAGATGTTCCGGGTGCAAACTTCCGTTTTCCTCCATACAGAGGATCGCCCACTATAGGAAAGTCCTTAGAAGAAAAATGAACCCTGATCTGATGAGTCCTTCCGGTCTTCAAAGAAGCAAGAAGCAAAGAATACCCATGAAGCTTTTCTTTAATCTTGTATTCAGTAATGGCTTCTTTGCCTGTCTCTACTGCGGCCTGCTTAGTTCTGTGTTTTGGATGTCTTCCTATAGGCATATTAATCACCCCCCCTGATAATGGCTGTCCAACCACCAATGCTAAGTACTGTCTTTTTACTGTTCTTTCTTTTAGCTGACCCACAAGGTTTAAATAGGAAACTTCTGTTTTGGCAACCACCATGATGCCAGAAGTGTCCTTATCTAATCGATGAACTATCCCTGCTCTGGGTAAAAAACCCTGATCTGAAGAATAATTTAAGAGTCCGTTAACGAGAGTACCGTCTGCATTCCCAGCACCAGGATGAACCACCAATCCAGCGGGCTTATTCAAAACCAAAACTTCTTTATCTTCCCAGATAATATCTAGAGCAATATTTTCTGGTAAATCCTTTAAATTTACCTCCTCACAAGCTTCTACTGTGATCAGATCATCTGCAGCCACTATTTGTCGAGGCTTAATCTTTTTATTATTCAAAAGAAGACTGCCTTCTTTAATCCACCTTTGAATATGGGCACGAGAAAACTCTGGGAAGTATTTGGCAGCTAAAGCATCCAGCCTTTGCAGCGAATCTTCAGAAGAAACTTTTTTGGATAATGAAATTTTTCTGGACATGACTCTATTCTATTCTGTCTTGATTGGATTAATAAAGGAACCTTCTAAAGCTTTTTCTGTCCAATGCGGACTCTCATCTGTAGAATCTGCAATTCTAATGACAACGGTCCACAAAATTAATAAAGCAAACACTCCCAGTATCAGGGCTCTTATTGTCCTAATTTGCTTAAGTGTTATTTATTCTTGCTCTTCCAATGAAGAGATGCCAGATGAACGTTTAATAGAAAAAGATCTTTATGATCAAGCGCAAAACAGACTGAAGAGCGAAAACTATTCTACGGCCATAATAAGCCTGGAAACTTTAGAATCCAGATTTCCTTTTGGAAGGTACGCTGAACAAGCTCAAGCTGAACTTATATATGCTTATTATAAGAATTTTGAATACGAAGCATCTCGTTCAGCTGCTGATAGATTCATTAACCTTCACCCCAGGCATCCCCACACTTCTTACGCTTACTACATAAAGGGACTTTCTTCTTTTACTGATGATTCAGGATTGTTTACAAGATTTCTTGGAAGTGATTTATCGAAAAGAGACATGGATCCAGCTCAAAGTTCATTTGATGATTTATCTGAATTCTTATCCAGATATCCGGAAAGTAAGTACGCATCTCATGCAAAACAAAGGATGATATATTTAAGAAACCTGCTAGCAAAACACGAAATGCACGTAGCAGACTATTACATGGAAAGAAGAGCTTACCTAGCAGCCATCGGGCGAGCTAAATATGTGATCGAACACATACCCAATACACCTCAAACCCCGTATGCCCTGTCTGTTCTAGTGGAGGCTTATGGCATGCTTGATTATCAAGAATTAAAGGAAAGTAATCTTGCAGTTCTTAAATCTAACTTTCCAGGATTCTCTATCAAAGAAGACACTGTCTCTGGAAAACGATCCTGGGTTAATGTGATCTCTTTAGGACTTTTTGGAGATAAAGGGATACCAGCCCCAGACGCTTAGTAAACGTGTATCAAGTTCTTTTACTCATTGCAATTATTAGTCTGGTCTATTTTATTACCCGAGTATCTAGATCTAAAAATAAAAACATAACGTCTGATAGCAGTGAAATGGTCAAGTGCTCAACTTGTGGCTTGAACTTGCCAAAGTCAGTTGCACTAGAAGGCGATAAAGTTTGGTACTGCTCTGAAGAGCACAAAAATTAGAATCTGTATCTAACCTTCACAGTGAAGTTGTCTGCTTGAGGGTCATTCCAAGGACGTTTATACAATTCGCCCAAGCTGTCTTCCCTATCAAATTCAACAATTCTCCCCCCTTTGGAGTAAACCACATACAGGTAAGCCAATGGCAAGATCTCATAACGGTATCGTATTTGAAAAGCTAAATCACTCAGACTAAAAGGAGGCAAGCGCCAAATCAGCAGGATTCAACGAAGCCAGATGAATCTCCAAGATAGGCTTTTGGTTCTCTGGCAGTAAAGGCCACCATCTGAGCTTTCACCCTTAACTCATGCTTGTCTCCTCCAAACCAATTCAATCCAGCCACGGTGACTCTTTGTTTTTTCTCGTAAGTTCCTAATAAATTTCCTTCAACCCAATTTAGCCAATCGTCTTCTTTATTGTGTTGATACATCAAGTCTAAACTGAGGTTATCCTTTAGAGCGAATTTACCCATGATCATATAAGTGGTACTAAAACCCAAAGCCGAGGACATCCATTGAGTTCCTTTTTCTCTGTTAACTTGCAGCACGTAATTAAAGAAATTTTGTGAAGGTCCCATGAATTGCAGCATGGTTCCATAATTCTCTGGTTTCTTAATGTATGGTGCAGTGACATCACCTCTGGTTATCCAGTAATCTTTACTCGCGGTTCTGTAAAAATTTGTGAATTCAACATTGGTGGTATTCTTAAAGCTGCCGTTATAACTTAGAAACGTAGAAAGACTAGCTTTATTTAAATCCGCATTGCCCTCATAAGACACTCCAAGCTGAAAATCATTTGAAAGAAAGACGGAAGATTCATCGTAATCTGAGAATTTCAAACCATTTTGGCTGCCTGCAAACAACCAATTATCTGTAACCTGATAACCCATATCCGATATGTCCGTTCCTTCATCAAAAAAGAAAACTCCAAAATCATGCCATCTTCCTTTCCTGGGTGAGGCCGTTAATCTAAACCTAAATGCATCTCCTGACTGCTTGGTTCCATCCAGTCCTTGATCAACGTCCGAGGTTATGAAAACTGTATCTATTCTCATTTTATCCGTAGGTCTGTAGATTAAATCCACAGAATGCACATTTGCCTCTCTATCAAGAACCGGTCGTTTTGTGTAAGTAGTCAAATAACCTATGGAATAATTCTCTGAATTCTTTCTGGTTCTTACGGCATAAAAATCTCTTCCGCTGCTGAACTCTGTATCGGCCTCTGAAGCTCCCAAAAAGCCAAAGTCTAAGGATTCGTCTTGTTGTGTGTACCTTACGGCGTAGTCTATGTCAGAAATTCCTACTTTGCTTGACTCGCAAGCATCCTGTCTAGCTTCAGAGTACTTAGAGCAATTATAATCAGGTGCAGCTCCAATTCTTCTAGTGTTTATTAAGTAAAAGAACATATAGCCTTTAACATCGAACAACGAATGATTCTCTGAGAAGAATGGCCTCTTATCTGAATAAAAGGTTTCACTGGAAGAAAAATTAACCACAAGTTCATCACTTTCAACTTGTCCAAAATCAGGGTTTAGAGCTACGTTAAGTTGCTTGCCCGAATCAATTTTCCAGAATATCTCTGCGCCTGCTTTGGTATCCAGATCTTCAAGAATCCTGTCTTCCGTCATGTTAACGAATGGGAAAAAATCTAACTTTGAAACACTGTAATTTTTAAATTCATAATCATGAAAAAGAGACATAAATTTCTCTTGCCTAGGATTGCCTTTTATCGAGGTGTTCACTCTGAATTCTTCCCTGACCATTCTCCAAAAAGATAATTTAACCTTTCTCACGTCTCCTTCTTGAGATTTCATCGGGGCAATACTCCACGGAATAAACATTTCAATAAACCAAGTATCCCCTTCGATATGAGTAGCAGAATCCCAATCAGCATCCCAGTCATAATTGACTTCATTTTCATTTCTGTAAATACCGTCGCTTATTGAACCTCCAGCAGAAACAGTAAAGGAATAAGCAGCAAGGCCATTACCATCAAAATCGATTGCTAAGCCCGCCTTGTCAGCGTTCCCCATTTCATCGTCTCTTTCGTGTTTATTTGAACGAATTGACTCTCTTGGTTGCTCATTGATGAAGGCAAAATACATTCCTTTCTCATCTTCTTGAATTAAGACTTTTTGGTAATGTTTGGGTTCAGCCAAAGAAAATGGCATTGATTCGTAATACTTAGTCCACTCCCTTGCTGAAGACCAATCCTCCTCATCCAACACCCCATCAATGTTTATGTCCAGCGTGTAAGCGGGTATTGAGATAAGAAATGAAAACGTTAAGACGAGGGCAGAAAAGAAACTTAGCTTCCTATGCAAGGCGTGTACTCCTAAAAATAAGCCGACATTTTATAGTCAGAGAAGATAAATACAAGCAGGAAATAGGTAATTACTAATATGCTATAACAGAACAGAGTTAAAGAATTATTTTAAAATCTGTACCTAAGTTTTACAGTGAAGTTATCACTTTGTGGATCATTCCAAGGCCTCTTATATAATTCACTTAGATCATCTTCGGTGTCATCAGCAACGATGCGTCCTCCCTTAGTGTAAACAACGTACAAGTATGCCAATGGCATAAATTCATATCTGTATCTGACCTGAAAAGCTAACTCACTGAGTGTTATAGGAGAAAGATTAATATCGGATGGGTTAAGGTTTCCATAAAGATCCCCTAAATAAGCCTTAGGATCTCTGGCAGTAAAAGCCACCATTTGAGCTTTGATTCTTAGTTCATGTTTGTTGCCTTTAAACCATTGTAAACCCGCAATCGTAGTCCTTTGTTTCTTTTCGTAAGTGCCTAAAACATTGTCTTGCAACCAATTAAGCCAGTCCTCTTCTTGGCCATGTTTGTAAAACAAACTCAGTGAAAGTGTATCCGCAGGGGAGATACTTACTTTTCCTTGATAAGAAGTTTGCCATCCTAAAGCAGCTGAATATCGACTGCCCTGACGACGATCTACTTCAAAACCGTACTGCAAAAAATCATCACTTGGGCCTCTGTACTCAAGTTCCACGCCGTATCCCTTTGGCATATTGATATAAGGGGAAAGTGTAGATTTTCTTGTGATTAGATTATCCTTTCCAGTGGTCCTGTAAAAAATCTCTGCTTTAATTTCGGAAGTATTCGTGAAAGAATTTTCTGCTGAAAAAGAAAGCCCAGAAGGTTCTTTCTCAAAATCAGAAGTTGATTTGAGGCTGTATCCAATTTCATATTTTCTAGCTCTGGTAATAGAATCTTGAGAAAAATTAGTCTGTTTAATCGATGCTCTTCCACCTATCATCAACCAATCATTTCTCACTAAATAGCCCATGTCATTTATATCAAGATTTTCATCAAAATAATAAACACCCACTCCGTTGTGTCTGTTCTTGCTTGGGTCGTGACCGTACCCTATGGTTAGTCCATAGCCTGTCTCGCCGTTTACATCAGATGCAAGAACCGCTCCCGATAGCCTCCTAATGCTAGAAGGTCTGTATTCAAAATCCACAGCATTTACCTTTGCAGTTCTATCGATGATAGGCCTATTAACGTAAGTCCCTAAATATCCTAGAGAGAGATTATCTCTTTTCGTTCTTAATCTTGCTGCGTAAAAATCTTTTCCTTCACTAAATTTTTCATTTGCTTCGAAGGCCCCGAGGAACCCAACATCAAAGTTTTCTCCCTGTTGAGTGTACCTAAAAGCAGCATCTATATCGTTTGATCCCTTTTGAGCATCTTCACATAGGTCTTGTTGAAGAGAAAAGTCTTCAGAACAATTATAGTCTGGTGATGCACCGATCCTTCTTGTATTTATAACGTAGAAAAATCTATACCCTTGAACATTAAAAAGATTATGATTTTCAGAGAAAAAAGGCCTTTTATCTGAATAAAAAGTTTCAGAAGCAGAAAAATTTACTACCACTGCGTCACTTTCAACTTGTCCAAAGTCTGGATTAAAAGCAGCATTTAATTGTCTGCTGGAATCAATCTTCCAAAAAATTTCTGCCCCTGCTTTGTTATCTACCTCACCTTCTAGCCTATCTTCATTCAATGTGAGATAAGGGAAATAGTCTATTTTAGAAGATTTATAGTTAGTAAAAGTAAAGTCATTAAAAGCAGATAGATAGATATTTTGATAAGGACTGCCCTGAATTGTAGCGAAGACTCTGCTGTAACCAGCCATCATCCTATAAAAGCCTAATTTCACTTTCCTATTAGGACCTGATTGAGCTTTCATTGGTGCAACAGACCAAGGTATAAAAACTTCTGAATACCAAACACCATCTCCGATAGTTGTTGCTGATAACCAGTCTGCATCCCAATCGGTATTCTTGTCGTTTTCATTTCTATAAGTAGCGTCACCTATAGAACCTCCTGAAGAAACAAAAAACTGATATCCAGTTAAGCCATCGGCATCGAAGTCGATCGTCACTCCATTTTTATCGGCAATGGATCTCTCGTTGTCTCTTTCATGATTTTGAGACCTCATGCTTTCATTGGACTGATAGTTTTTATAACCTAAGTAAATCCCCTTTTCTGACTCTTGAATAAGTATTACCGTTTTAAAATCGGTTACTTCATTTAAGGAGTATGGAAAAACCTCATAAAATTTTGTTATCTGACTGGCATCCTTCCATTCCGGATCATCTAAAATACCATCAACCTTTATTTCAGAAAAAATAGGCATACTGAATATTAAAAGCCATGCGCTAAATCGCAATTTCAAAGTATTCATAAAATCCTTATTTCTTTACTTCTATGGTTATTTTCTTTGATATTAACGGGTTAGAGTGAGGCACGTGGAACCAATTGCCGAGAATTAATTGCAGATCGTGATTTCCAGGTTCTAAATTTAAAGTGGTTTCAGTCTGACCTCCACCAAAATGTAAATGATTCTTATCAGTTGGAATAGGCTTAGTGAGATCTGGTAACTGCTTTAAATCTATAAGCAAATGATGGTGACCAGTTCCGGGTTTATCAACGCCAGCTGGAGCTACGCCCATCCCAGAAAGACCGAATACTACTCTTACTGGATTTACGACCTGAGAGCCGTCTTTTGGCTCGATGATATACACATAAGATTCATTGCTAAAAACAGATGCAGAAAGAATAAAAAAACAAAAAGTAAACAGCTTCTTCATGAATTAAACTAAATATTCTCCTCCACCATACATTAACGGACCTTCCTTATTGTTATTTTTAACCTTTACCACCTCTCCAAAAAAGACCGTGTGGCTTGTGTGAGAAAAAGAGTCAAAACAACGGCAAAAAATATTTGCACTTGATTCAGTATTATAAGGTATCCCTTCGAACAAAGACCACTCTTCTGAATTAAATCTAGAATCTTCATTATCAGCAGAACTGCAAAGGTTAGCTAAATCTATTTGATCTTTAGCGAGAATATTAATACAAAAAAATCTTTCTTTATCTAAGATCTGATGAATGGATGCCTCTTTATTAACACAAACTAGCATAGATGGTGGGTCCAAAGACAACGAAACAACAGATGAGGCTGTCATTGCATGTTTTGTATCCTCGTACTGAGAAGAAATAACATTTACCGTGGAAGCAACTCCTCTCATGGAATTAAGGAACTCTTTTTTTAACTCTGAATCATTCATTGAGTGCGCACGCTAGCATGTCTTATTTTTGGTTGCCAGTTAATAGTACAATAAATTAATCTAAATTATGCCTAAGAGAAAACCACACACAAAAATTATTGGAGGGATGCATAAAGGAACTAAGATTCCTTACAAACCTTCCGAGACTATAAGGCCTACAGAAAACAGGGCAAGAGAAACCCTTTTTAACTGGTTAATGCACGATATAGAAGGGGCCATCTGCTTGGATATGTTTTCTGGGACCGGAGCACTTGGAATAGAAGCTCTCTCCAGAGGTGCAGAAAAAGTTATTTTCTTAGAAAAAAACAAAGACCTATGCTTGATTATAAATAACTTACTAGAAAAGCTCTTCTTAACGCAAAAAGCTGAAGTTATTCATACTGATTCTTTGAAATATCCCCTGGAAAAACTTAACTTAATATTTGATATTGTCTTCTTGGATCCGCCATTTCGAAAAGACTTCTTGAATAATGTGTACAATAAATTTGATAAAACAACGCTACTTCGTGAAGGTTCTCTAATCTATGTTGAATCCGAAGAAGAGTTAGAGATAAACTTTATGTCTTGGAAAGAAATTAAAAAATCAAAAGGTGGTCAAACAAGATACGGCCTTTATTTAAATGAAAGCTAGACTTTATCTTTTAGCGATTATGTCTGCAGCCATAATGGTTTTATTCACCAGCGAAAGTAATTTTTTATTGGACCCGCTAGCAATTATTGTTAATGGAAAAGATATCAGTCTATCCGGTCAAGTGATAGTCCTATTGATAGTGTCTTTAACGCTTTGCTTAATTTTTACCCTAGGAATTATTGATAGGATAATTTTATCCTTTGGATCTAAAGGGAAAAAAGAAATTGATGTAAATAAAAAAAACTGAAAGGCTACTTTCTTTTCATTGACTCAAAAAATTCAGCGTTGGTCTTATAGTCTTTTAGCTTATCAAGAACCCACTCCATGGCAGCAGTATCGTCCATTTCATTAAGTAATTTTCTAAGTATTGTTATATTTCTTAACTCTAAATCTTCTGTTAACAAGTCTTCTCTTCTTGTTCCAGTTTTACGGATATTGATAGCCGGGAATACTCTTTTTTCTGCAATTTTTCTGTCCAAATTAATTTCTGAGTTTCCTGTTCCTTTAAATTCTTCAAAAATCACTTCGTCCATACGAGAGCCCGTATCAATTAAAGCGGTAGCTATGATAGATAAACTGCCTCCGCCTTCAATATTTCTGGCAGCACCAAAGAATCGCTTTGGTTTTTGGAGGGCATTAGCATCCACACCACCGGTTAAAATTTTCCCTGAAGCTGCTTGAGTTGAATTATAAGCTCTGGCTAATCTCGTTATAGAATCCAGCAATATAACAACATCATGCTTGTGCTCTACTAACCTTCTGGCTTTATTAATTACCATTTCAGCAACTTGAACGTGCCTTGTTGGGGCCTCATCAAAAGTACTGGCAATTACTTCGCCTTTAACCGATCTCTTCATTTCAGTAACTTCTTCTGGTCGCTCATCCACTAAAAGAACCATAATTTTACATTCAGGATTATTTCTTTCAATTGAGTGAGCAATGCTCTGCAATAATAGTGTTTTACCGGCTTTAGGAGGCGAGACAATTAATGATCTTTGTCCTTTCCCTGTTGGTGCGGTCAGGTCAATCACCCTTGCTGAAAGATCTTCGGTGCTTCCGCTTCCCAACTCAAAAAACATTCTTTGATCTGGGAATAAAGGGGTTAAATTCTCAAAAGAAACTTTATTTTTAGTCTTGTCTGGATCTTCAAAATTAATCTGTTCTATCTTCAATATTGCGAAGTATCTTTCGCCATCTTTGGGAGAGCGTATTTTCCCTTGGATAGTATCACCTGTTCGCAAGCCGAAGCGTCTAACTTGGCTTGGCGAAACGTAAATATCATCCGGACCTGATAAATAAGAGGAATCGGGAGATCTCAGAAACCCAAAACCGTCTTGCAAGATTTCAAGTACGCCCTCTCCTTCTATGTCCTCACCGCTCTTTGCCTTACTCTTTAAGATTCCAAAGATTACGTCTTGTCTTTTTGCTCGGGAAGCATTTTCTACACCGCAAGACTCTCCGAGCTTAATAAGCTCTTCTACTGGCATAGTTTTTAATTCTGATAACTGCATAAAATTCGATTAGATTTTGCGAAAAAAGGGGTTTTTTTTGAAAAAAACGATTTGGAACTGAAAATAATCTAACACCCTTGTTCTGGGGCGTCTACTTATTTTTCTTTAGAGATTAGATTCTATAAATTGTGTTAGTTGAGTTTTACTTAAAGCGCCTACTTGTTGCGCTATCAATTCACCGCCTTTAAAAATTGCTAAAGTGGGAATGCTCATTACGTTTTGTTTTGCAGCAGAAGCTTGATTTGAATCAACATCCAACTTTCCTACTTTCAATCTATCAGAATATTCAATTGCTATTTCTTCAACTATAGGCCCAACCATTTTACAAGGCCCACACCAAGTAGCCCAATAGTCTACTAGTACTGGTTTTTCTGAAGCGTCAACTTCATTTTCAAAATTGTCATCAGTGAGTGTGACAACGTTCATAAATCCTCCTTGGATAAATTAATGGTAAAGTTTTATTTACCTTTTATTTCATTATTGAGGCTATCTTAAACTTTTTCAAGTCCATCTAGCTTAATAAATTTAAGTTGTTACTGCCCCTTTAGAAGCGGAAGAAACCAAAGTTCTGTATTTACCTAAAACACCCGTCTCTTTTGTTTTCTTAGGGCACACCCACTTTTCAGACCTAGAAGCTATTTCTTGGTCAGAAACATTTAAATTTACTTGGTTTGAATCAGCGTCTATTGTTATCTCGTCACCGTCTTGAACTATTGCCAAAGGTCCGCCGTCATAAGCCTCAGGCGTGATATGACCTACTACAAAACCATGGGTTCCACCCGAGAATCTTCCGTCAGTTAGAAAGGCAACCTTATCTCCAAGCCCTTTACCCATTATTGCTGCTGTCGGACTTAACATCTCTCTCATGCCAGGGCCTCCTTTCGGACCTTCATACCTTATTATGAGGACATCGTTCTCTACTATTTGTCCGTTCATAATCCCTTTCATAGCATCTTCTTCTGAATCAAAAACTCGAGCTTTGCCGGTAAAGGTTGTTCCTTCCTTACCAGAAATTTTAGCAACAGCTCCTTCGGGAGCGAGATTTCCATATAACATCCTTAAGTGACTATCGCTCTTAATGGGTTTATCAAAAGTATGTATTATGGATTGATCTTCGGGATAATCTTGTACTGAAGTTAAATTTTCTTCCAAAGTCTTTCCGGTAACCGTCATCTGCCTTCCATCCAAGAGTTGCTTTTCTAATAAAGTACGCATCAAAGGCAAGATTCCTCCAATCTCTATCAGTTCTGACATTAAGTAATTGCCGCTAGGCCTCACGTCCGCTAGTACAGGAGTTCTTTTTCCAATTCTTTCAAAATCATCCATGGTCAAATTAACTTCTGCCTCATGAGCAATTGCCAATAAATGTAAAACGGCATTGGTAGAGCCACCCAAAGCTATGACTACTGTAATCGCATTTTCAAAAGCTTGTTTCGTAAGAATATCTCTGGGCTTAATACCTAAGTTTATTAAATTACTAACAGCCTCCCCGGCGGCTCTCGAATCCTCCAGTTTAATCTTTGAGACAGCTTCTTGGGCTGAGCTGTTAGGCAGACTCAGGCCCATAGCTTCAATGGCTGAAGCCATAGTGTTCGCAGTGTACATCCCCCCGCAAGATCCTGGTCCGGGTATTGCCTCGGATTCAATTTGAGTTAATTCAATATCAGAAATTTTTCCTTCTGAATGTTTTCCCACCGCTTCAAAAACTGAAACTACATCCGTTCTATTTTTACCAGGTCTAATACTCCCACCATAAACGAAGACAGCGGGCCTATTTAATCTGGCAATCGCCATCAAACACCCAGGCATGTTTTTATCACAGCCGCCTAAAGCGACTAGACCATCAAAGCCTTGGCCTCCAACTACTGTTTCGATTGAGTCTGCAATTACCTCTCTCGAAACTAAGGAATACCTCATTCCTTGAGTACCCATCGAAATTCCATCTGAAACAGTGATGGTATTAAAAATCACAGATTTTGATCCTGTTTTATCAGCTCCTTCAGCAGCGGCATCTGCCAATGTATTGATGTGCATATTGCATGGTGTAACCATGCTCCAAGTCGAAGCAATACCGATCTGCGGTTTAGAAAAATCTTCGTCTTCAAATCCAACAGCACGTAACATAGCTCTTGAAGGAGCTTGTTCAACTCCATCAACTATAATTGAAGAATGCTTTCTCTTATCGTTCGACATGCACTAATTATAAGCGAGAATTAGCTCCAGTAGTATTCTAAGCCATAGCTGCTTGTAATAACTCTTGTGTATAAGGATGACTGGGTGAATCAAATATCTTATCAGCACTGCCTGATTCCACAACTTCACCATCCTTCATAACATAGACCAAATCAGAAAGTGCTCGTATCACTCTTAAATCGTGACTTATACACAAATAAGCCAAACCCAGATCATCTTGCAATTGAGTCAGCAACTTGATTATTTGCATCTGAATAGAGACATCAAGTGCCGAAGTTGGCTCATCAAGTAAAATTAACTTAGGTCTTAATATGATTGCTCTTGCTATAGCAATTCTTTGTCTCTGGCCTCCTGAAAACTCATGAGGAAACTTACTAAATGCATCCTCTTCCATCTCTACTTGCATCAGTGATTCAAGAATTTTTGATTTCCTATCGGTGAAAGATAAATCTGGTTCATGAACAAGAATTCCTTCTCCAATAATATCTCCAACGGTCATTCTTGGTGATAGCGATCCAAATGGGTCTTGAAAAACGATCTGAAAATCTTTTTTTAGTGCTCTTTTTTCTTTCTTTGTTAGTTGATTGATGTCTTTGCCGTCAAAGATTATAGATCCTTGAGACCTTTCTAAACCGAGCAACCCTTTTGCTAAAGAAGATTTTCCAGAGCCCGACTCTCCGACCAGGCCGGTTGTTGATCCCGGATAAATATTTATATCAACGCCTTTAACTGCTTTAAAATATTTCTTTTTTCTGGTTAGGAAAGATTTCCCAACCAAGTAATCAATCTCTAGGTTGGTTGCTTCAAGAATATTAACATCCTCTGACTTAAGGACTTCTTTCGCAGAGGGAATGGAGTCTAATAGCTGTTTTGTGTAAGCGTGCTTAGGGTCAGAAAATACCTCTTCTACTGTTCCTCTTTCTACAATCTCTCCTTCTTTCATTACGCATACATCATCAGAAAATCTTTTCACAATGTTAAGGTCATGAGTGATGAAAAGAATAGACATACCAAGATTTTCTTGGAGTTCAGATAATAAATCTAAAAGGGTCTTTTCTACCGTAACATCAAGAGCCGTGGTTGGTTCATCGGCTATCAGTAAGTCTGGTTCGTTAGCTAAAGCCATTGCAATCATAACTCTTTGCCTCTGACCTCCAGATAGCTCATGAGGATAAGAATGAACTTTGATCTCAGGTTCGATAATTTTTACTTGCTCTAAAAGAGAAATAGTTTTCTTTCTGGCTTCTCTTTTATCAAGCTTCTTGTGAACGATTAAAGTTTCGTCAATTTGAACACCAATGGGTTGATACGGATTCAAAGAAGTCATTGGTTCTTGAAAAATCATTGAAACAGAACTTCCACGGATGGAAGTTAGAAATGATTTCTTTGCTCCTAATAACTCTTTTTTATTGAGCTTTATAGAAGATTGTTTACTGTGCGACGCTATTGGGTAAGGAAGCAGTTGGAGAACTGAAAGCGCTGTAACAGATTTGCCAGAACCTGACTCCCCTACCAACGCCAAAGTTTTACCTTTTTCTATGTTAAAGGAAATATCTTTTACAGCATCAAAAGTATCTTTTTTAGATTTAAACTGAACTGATAAATTAACTACTTCTAAGATATTATTCATGGCCTTGTAATCACTTTAATTTAAAAGTTACTGGTAAATTCCAAGTCTCATCTATAACCATGGTGCATTCTATTTTATCGGCATTCATAAGAGTATCTAAACCAACAATCATTAAATGGTGAGAACCTGGCTCGAAAGCAACAGAAGAACCACTTTCTATTTGAATTTTTTGAAGAGGCTTCATTATCATAATATTGCTCTCATTGAGGAGGCTCGTGTGGAGTGAAACTTCCAGATCTTTACAAAATACATCACTTAAAACAATAGCATTATTTAAATAATTAGATAATTTAAAATAACCAACAGCTACTCTTTGACCTTTAAGTGGTAAATTAATGTACGGGTCATCTATAATTACATCTGTATTTCCATTGGTCTCGGAAGAGCAGGAAGCAAGAGAAATAATTAAAAATAATAAATAAGTACAATAATGAGCCTTAAAAAACTCTTCAGGGATTTGTTTCATGTATTGTCGTTTATAGGTTTTTTTCTTAGTTATCCAATCTTGGGCGATGCTGAAGATACACTTAATCCATCACTAAATAAACTTATAAAAGCCTCTGATGAAATCAAAGGGCCAGACCAAGCTTTTAAATTGGAAGCTATTTTTAACGACCTGAATCAGATAGAACTAAATTGGTTGATAGACGAACAATGTTTTCTTTACAAAGAGAAGTTAGAGTTTTATGTCTCTCCCGAGCAAATTTATTCTATTGAGACTGATAATCTTGCCGTTCGCCAAGATGATGAATACTTTGGAAATGTTGAGGTTTACTATAAAGAATTAAAATATCTTTTAATTGGTGATTTCAATAAAGAAACAGTAATTGATTTAATTTACCAAGGTTGTAATGCCCAGGGCTTCTGCTATCCACCAATAAAAAAACAGATAATACTTAATAAATCTAAAAAATATATTTCTCTTAATAAATAAGATGCAGTTCCACTTTTGTTTGTAAATTCTCTCAAATTCTTTAAATTACGTGTAAAATCTGAATATCTACAATTATGTCAAACTATTTATTACTAAATGGACCCAACCTCAATCTGCTGGGCTCAAGAGAACCGGAAATATATGGAAGCACTTCTCTTGCTGATATTGAAAGTCAATTGTTAAGAATATGTCTTGAAGCTAATCATTCTTTAGATTCTTTTCAAAGCAATGCTGAGCATGATCTCGTGAATAAGATTCACGAAGCAAAAGATGCAAATGTAAAATGTATTATTTTTAATCCTGGAGCCTTTACTCATAGCAGCATAGCCTTAAGAGATGCTTTATCTGGAATAGACATTCCCTTCATAGAAGTGCATATTTCAAATATCTATAGTCGAGAAGATTTCAGACAAAAGTCATATTTGTCAGATATAGCAGAAGGGGTCATTTCTGGCCTAGGGATAGAAGGTTATGAATTGGCTCTTACGGTTGCATTAAAAAGATTTAGTTAATTAGGAACAAAAATGGATATACGAAAAGTAAAGAAATTAATAGAGATGTTAGAGGAATCAAATCTTGAAGAGATTGAAATTCAAGAAGGAGAAGAATCGGTAAGGCTTGTTAAAAATAAACCTAACAATTTATTATCAAGCCAACCTGTTTACACAGAATCAATTCAAACTATTGAAGATAGACCTACTGAAAGAAGTAAAGAAGAGTCAGAAGAACCTGCCGAAGACGAAGACTCCGGAGATCTAATAAATTCTCCTATGGTAGGTACCTTCTATGCTTCTGCATCCCCTGGTTCAAAACCATTTGTTTCGGTTGGTGATCATGTGAATGAAGGCGATGTTGTTTGCATAGTTGAGGCTATGAAAATGATGAATGAAATTAAATCTGAATTTTCTGGAGAAGTACTGTCCATTAACGTAGAAAATTCTCAGCCCGTAGAATATGGGCAAACACTTTTTGAGATAAGTAAATAAATGTTGAACAAACTTTTAATCGCCAACAGAGGTGAAATAGCTTTACGTATCTTAAGAGCTGCGAAAGAACTAAAAATCCCAACAGTAGCTGTTTACTCAGAAGCAGATAAAGATCTCATGCATGTAAAAATGGCTGATGAATCAATATGCATAGGTCCATCTAATTCTGCTTTAAGTTACATGAATATACCTGCAATCATAAGTGCTATGGAGCTATCAGGCGCTGATGGAGTTCATCCAGGTTACGGCTTTTTATCTGAGAATCCAGATTTTGCAGAAAAAGTAGAAAAGAGTGGGTTTGAATTCGTTGGACCTAAGGCGTCTGTTATTAGGATGATGGGTAACAAAGTCTCTGCTAAGAAATTTGCTCTCGACTCAGGGCTCCCAATAGTGCCTGGTTCAGATGGTGCTGTTAGTAATAACCCTCATGAGCAAGCAGATAAGTTGGGTTACCCCATAATAATCAAAGCTGCTTCTGGAGGCGGCGGAAGAGGAATGAGAGTAGTTCACGCAAAAGAAGATTTGGAACACTCAATAGAGCTAACTCAACAAGAAGCGGGTGCAGCCTTTGGTGATTCAACTGTGTACATGGAAAAATTTCTATTAACACCTAGACATATTGAAGTTCAAGTTCTTGCGGATAAACATAATAACGTATTGCACCTAGGAGACAGAGACTGCTCTATGCAAAGAAGACATCAAAAGGTTATAGAAGAGGCTCCCGCCTTTGGTATTCCTGAAGATGAAAGAAAAGATATATTTGATAAATGTATATCGGCGTGCAAGGAGCTTAATTATGTAAGTGCAGGGACATTTGAGTTCTTATATGAAGATGGCAACTTCTATTTCATTGAAATGAACACAAGAATTCAAGTTGAACATCCTGTCACTGAAAGTGTAACGGGCCTAGATCTTGTAAAACTGCAACTAAGGATTGCAAGGGGAGAAGAATTAAAAATAAAACAAGATGATGTCGTTATACAAGGTCATGCTATTGAATGCAGAATTAATGCTGAAAATTCTGATACTTTTATGCCTTCGCCTGGAAAAGTAATCGATTATCATGCTCCCGGAGGAATTGGAGTCAGGATAGATTCACACCTTTATAATGATTACGTTGTACCTCCTCATTATGATTCTCTTATTGCTAAAGTAATTTGCAGAGCAAATGATAGAGAGGATGCCAGAGCAAGGCTTGAAAGAGCACTCGAAGAAATGTATGTCTCTGGTATAGATACAAATTTAGACATGCATCGAAAACTCATTAAAGATCCTAATTTCATAGAAGGCGGAGTTGATATTAACTACCTCGAAAATAAATTTAAAGAAGAAAAGCATGTCTAATAAAGACAAGACTTACGAGCCAGAAAAGCTAGAAAGACAAATCCAACAATTCTGGAATGAGAATGAAATGTTCTCAGTGACCGAAGATCCAGAAAAAGAAAAATTCTTTTGTTTAAGCATGTTCCCTTATCCAAGCGGTTCTATACACATGGGTCATGTAAGGAATTATACAATTGGTGACACCATAAGCAGATTTCAAAGAATGCTAGGGAAAAATGTTATGCAACCGATGGGTTGGGATGCGTTTGGCCTACCGGCTGAAAATGCTGCAATAAAGAACAAGGTATCACCATCCGATTGGACAGAACAGAATATCTCTTCCATGAAACTGCAACTCCAGAGAATGGGCTTTGCATATGACTGGAAAAGAGAATTTGCCACTTGCAGCCCTGATTACTACAAATGGGAACAGTGGTTCTTTTTACAATTGCTTGAAAAGGGTTTGGTTTATCAAGAAGAAGCAGAAGTTAATTGGGACCCTATAGATGAAACGGTATTAGCAAATGAACAAGTCATAGATGGCAAGGGTTGGAGGTCAGGAGCCGAAGTCGAAAAAAGAAGACTGAAGCAGTGGTTCCTAAAAATAACAGATTATGCTGAAGAGTTATTAGAAGGAACTGAAAAACTTGATGGCTGGCCAGAGCAAGTAAAAACCATGCAAAAAAATTGGATTGGAAAGTCAGAAGGAATGGAGTTCACATTTAAGCTTAAGAACATGGAAGAATCTGTTGAAGTTTACACAACTAGACCAGACACAATTATGGGTGTTTCATTTCTGGCCTTATCCACTAATCATGATCTAGCTCTTGGTGCTTCTGAATCAGATTCAAGTATTAAGAAGTTCATTGAAGATCAAAAGAAAACTAAAGTTGCTGAAGCAGATTTAGCCAAACAAGAAAAATTAGGTATTGATACTGGTCTTTATGCAATTCATCCATTTACTGGAGAAGAGCTCCCCATTTGGATAGGAAATTTTGTTTTATCCGAATATGGTTCTGGAGCTTTGATGGCAGTACCTGCACACGACCAGAGAGATTACGAATTCGCTAAAAAATATAATCTATCAATAAAACAAGTCATTGAGGGTTCGAAAGATGATGATATAAATGAAGCTGCTATTCTTGAAAAGAACAACTTAATTAATTCTAGAGAATTTGATGGTCTAGATTTTACCAAAGCCTTTAAAGCTATAGAGCTCAAGTCAGAACAACTAGGGTGTGGCTTTAGAAAGGTTAACTACAGACTAAGAGATTGGGGTGTCTCAAGACAACGATATTGGGGTGCACCAATACCTATTTTAAAAAATTCAAACAACGACACATTTCCTGCTAAAGAGCTTCCGGTGAAATTACCTACAGATGTTAAATTTTCTGGAGTAAGTTCTCCCCTATCATTATTAAACGACTTCATTGAAACAAAGCAAGATGGTCAAGATCTAAGAAGAGAGACTGATACATTTGATACGTTCTTTGAATCATCTTGGTATTACGCAAGATTTGCTTCTTTTGATAGTGAGAGTTCCATGCTAGATGAAAGAGCAAAATATTGGTTACCCGTGGATCAATACGTTGGAGGAATAGAGCATGCTGTTTTGCATTTACTTTATTCCAGGTTTTTCTTTCGATGTCTTAGAGATTTAGGACTTGTTGAAGGAGACGAACCTTTTGATAATTTGTTGTGCCAAGGCATGGTGCTTAAAGATGGATCAAAAATGTCCAAGTCGAAAGGCAATACTGTCGATCCGGAAGGTTTGATCAGTAAATATGGGGCAGACACTGTTAGGTTATTTGTGATGTTTGCCGCTCCTCCGGATCAATCTTTAGAGTGGTCAGACCAGGGCGTACAAGGCTCTTTTCGTTTTTTAAATAGAATCTGGAATCTCATTCAGGAGCATGTAGATACAGGAATTCCTGAAAAGTTGGAATTCGATAACAACAACAAAGAGGCTTTATCTCTTAGAATAAAAACTCATCAAACTCTAAAGAAGGTAAAAGATGACTACGAAAGAAGGCATGCATTTAATACAGCCATAGCTTCTGTTATGGAGCTTTCAAATAAGATACCCAAACAGTTTATAACTAATAATTCTTCGCTATCTGAAAGGTCTGCTGCTCATGAAGCCATAATGAATATAGTCATAATGCTTGCCCCGATTACACCTCACTTGAGCCAACATCTTTGGTGGGAACTGGGCAAAGATACTCCTATAATTGATCATGCTTGGCCTGAAGCTGATCCTGAATTATTAATAGAAGAAACCGTAGAAATTGCAGTTCAGATTAATGGTAAGCTTAGAGCGACTGTAAATTTAGACCCTAATGCAAACCAAGAAACTTTTGAAAACAAAGCTTTAGCTGACGTAAATGTTCAAAAATACTTAGAAAATAAAGACATTAAAAAAATTATTTTTGTTCCTGGAAGGCTTATCAATATCGTTATATGAAAGAAATTGGATTAACTTTTAATCTTAAATACCTGCTTCTTGCGTTGCTATTCTTAAGTTTTCAAAGCTGTGGATATAATCTTCGAGAAAATCCTTCTTTCTTTATAGAAAAAAACATAGCGGTTGTTGCTAATTCTAGTTCTCTAAATCAACTTTTCATAGAAGAGCTAAAAAAAACAGCTGATAATGTTTTAGATTACAAAGTTGAAGAAATTGATGAATTAGACTTAATTATAAAAATTACTAACCATCAAATACAAAGGTTTTCATCTGGGCAAGGAGCGGGAGCGAGGACAGTTGAAGTCAGAATAGACTACAGTCTTAATTTTAGTATTGAAAACTTAGCTTCTTCTAAAAAAGAAAATTATGAAATAAGAGACGTTAAGTACATTGCTTTCGATGACTCCCAAATATTAGCCATGGAAGCTGAGGAAAGTGATATTAATAAAGACTTCGTCAGATTTGCCATTAAGAAGATAGAACTATTATCAGCTTCTCTAATAGAATGAGAGTATCTCCCCAAGATCTAAGTAACTCACTTAAGAAAGGATTGGAACCAGTTTACACTCTGGTAGGTGAGGAATCTCTGCAAATTCAGGAATTAGTAGATCAAATTTACAATAAAGCTAAGTCGGAAGACTACCTAGAAAAAACCAACTATATTATTTCTAAGCAAACTGATTGGACTTTTCTAAAATCATCTTCAGAAAATTATGATCTTTTTGGTGCAAAAAAGATTATAGAAATTAAATTAATAGGCTCAGGTCCAGGAGCGGCAGGCTCTAAAGCCTTAAAGGACTATGCGATTAATCCAGACCCTTCAAAAATACTAATAGTCTCGGCAGAAGGGCTTGAGAGAAAGACTCATTCCTCGGCTTGGATAAAAGCTTTAGAAGCAGCTGGATGTTTGCTATTAATTAACCCAATAACCTTAAACCAATTACCAAGATGGATTGTTGAAACTGGTAAAAAATACCAACTAAATATTGCCTCTGAAGCAAGTAATTTGCTTGCAGAAAAAACAGAAGGCAATTTGCTTGCCACTTTACAAGAAATTAAAAAGCTTGCTTTGTTATTCCCCGATCAAGATATCGATATCAGCCAAATGGCTTCTTCTATATCTGATTCTTCTAAATATAATATTTTTGATCTATCCAATGCCTTCATAAGTGGAAATAAAGAGAGAACGGCTAGCGTTCTAGAGTCTTTAAAAGCCGAAGGAACTCCGGAGACGCTGATTTTATGGTCGTTATCAAGAGAACTAACAAATCTTTTTAAGGTAATTAATCAAAAGTCAGCAAAAGGTATATGGGGGCCTAGACACTACTTAAATAATCTTGAAGAGCTAGCTAAGAAAGTGGCCCTATCGGATTTAAAACATGCACTGCAACAGGTAGCTAAGATCGATGCATCCATTAAAGGTAGCGGTCATCAAGATCCTTGGCAAGCCATTAGAGAGTTAACTATAACTTTTTAAACAAGAACATCTTGTCTGAATAATTCTATCGCTTTATGGCCGATAGTATTTTTAAAATCTTTTTCCAATAGGGTCTTGTTATTAATTCTTTGAACCATTTGTAAAACTTTGCCAGAACTGGTGAACCAAATCTCATCCGCTTCTTCTATTTCATTTATTGAGACTTCTCTCTCTTCTATATTAAAATTATTCTGGCTTAAAAGATTAATAAAGTAGTTCCTTGTGATTCCACTGAGTATATTTTTAGACACAGGTGGAGTGACAATTTTCTCGCCAAAAATAAGAAATATATTGGCTTTTGCTCCCTCCGTTATTATGCCGTCTTTATAAAAAATAACCTCTTCAAGTCCGGAGTCACTCATGTTGTCTAATGTCATCACATTGCCTAGTAAGGTTATGGCTTTAATATCACACCTAGACCACCTAGGGTCTTCTTCTATTCCTACATTAATATACGGCGGTTTATAAGAAGTTAAGAGTAAATCCGTTACTAATTCAGAAGACTCTACAAATAAAGTAGGAGAGGTTAATTTATCCGGTGTGTGTGATCTTATACCTTCCTGACCCCGAGTAACCTGAATGTAAATGATCTGATTGAAAAAATTATTTTTTTTTAATAAATCTTCAATGATTGATTTCAAATGCTCCCATTGTTCAGGTTTATTAATAGAAACTTCATTTAATGACTTTGAAAGCCGCGATATATGCTCTTCGTACAAGAATGGCTTGCCAGCATAAGAAGGTATAACTTCATACACTCCATCACCAAATAAAAAACCCCTGTCATAAGGGGAAATCCTGACTTCCTCTTTCTTATGAAAAGCATTGTTCAAATATGCCCAGGACATAAGAACTTAAGATTCTTCGTCCGTAAGAAATCGGTAAGCTAATAATTTTATATTTGACCATGCTCTACCAAAGAAACCTAAAGGCTCAACGCCCCTAGAAGAGATAAGATCAACTGACTTTAACATTTCACCATCCAGAGAGAGGGTAACTTTCCCAACAACCTGTCCTTTCTGAAGAGGAGCTTGTAAATAATCCTCCAATTCCAAGACTGGCTCTACTCTTTTAAAATCCCTTGGAGAAAGAGTAAGATAAACATCTTCTGCAGATTCCAAACTAACGGTCTCTTGCTCTCCACCCCAAACCTCTTCAACTTTAATACTGGTAAATTTTGAAAGAATCTTCTTTGTTCTAAAATACCTGAAACCATAATCTAACAATCTTCGATTATCAGTTAATCTTTGTTTTTCACTGCTACTCTTTAAAGTCACAGCAATTAATCTCGTCTCATTTCTTAAACCGGAAGAAACTAAACAATAACCTGCACTTTCTGTATGTCCAGTTTTCATGCCATCGATAGAATCATCTTGCCAGAGTAAGCTGTTTCTATTTCTTTGCTTGATGTTGTTGTAAGTGAAATACTTTTCTTTGTAAATTGCATAATGATCTGGAAATTTCTCAATAAGTCTTTGGGATAATAAAGCCAGATCCCTAGCTGAAGAATAATGTCCTTCGTCTGGACCCCCCCAGACATTAGTAAAATTAGTATTTTGAAGACCCAAGTCTCTTGCATAAACCATCATAAGATCGACAAAGCCTTCTTCAGATCCAGCAGTGTGCTCTGCCAAGGCACAACTCGCGTCGTTACCGGATTGAATGACCATCCCCTTTATAAGATCAGAAACTAAAACTCTAGTACCTTCTTTGATGAACATTTTTGATCCACCTCTTCTCCAACAATCCTCACTAATCAGCACTTCTTCATCGCCACTGATAAAACCTTTATCAATTTGATCTGCCACTACGTAACCCGTCATGACTTTGGTTATGCTTGCTGGTTCAACTCTCTCATCAGCTCCCTGTTCTGCTAGTATTCTTCCGGAAACTGCATCTTTTAATAGATAATATTCAGCGTTAATAGAAGGAGGCTCTGGAATGAAACTTTCTTCCGAAAAAAGATTCTGCATTGATAAAGCCACAATGAAAATAACCTTCAGTGTGTATGTAAAAAATTTATTCATATTTTTTTCTCTTAAAAGAATTTAGACAACGGCTTACTGAATTCAAAAACCGCCATAACGTATAACTTACTCCGATTATATCTCGATAAAGAATAATAATTATCAAACCCCAACCAATACTCATATCCTTCATCTAATTGGAGTTCAACTGGAACTACTTTTAAATTACCTTTTACAGATTCTTTTGGTAATAAGCCAATATTCTCAGCATCGTCTAAAGTCATGTAAGGTTTAAAGGCTGACTTTATATTACCCTTACCAGGAATCAATAAAGTTTTACCTTGGAATATTAAGTCATTATTTTTTAGATTATTGCTCTCAACAATCTTTGAAACCGTAGTTTTATATTTTTTTGCAATAAAAGTTAAGTTCTCTCCGTAATCAACTATGTGACTTACATCAGAGCCCAGACGTCCTTTATTAAAATCTGTAATTGTTGCTACCGGTGTGTTTGGTTTCCATTTCCCTTTTTTACTTAAGAAATTAGCTACACTCCCTATCGCATCAACCGGATTAGACAAAAGATCTCTTACATTGTCTTCATCAAAATCAACCGCGTAATCACGGTAACTATCAGGCATAAACTGACCATAGCCCATTGCTCCAGCAATAGAACCTTTTATTGTTCCAACACTGAGGCCTTCTTCTCTGCATAAGAGTAAGAATTCTTCTAACTGTGTCTTGAAGAAGCTAGCCCTCCTAGGGTAATCAAAAGAAAGAGTCATTAAAGAATCTAACACTCTTATATTTCCTTGGATTTTCCCGTACCTTGTTTCAATACCAATTATTGAAGCAATTATTGGGGCTGGAACGCCATACAAATCCTCTGCTCTTACTAGCGCTTCTTTATGCTCTGTTATGAATTTCCTTCCTGATTCAATCCTGGCATCTGTTACCATTATTTTCTTATATCTAGTCCAAGTCATAGTGCCTTCTGGCTGTCTATCCATAATACGAACGACTCTTGGTTGGAATTCTGAACCAGAAATAAGTTCAATTAACTCATCTTTATTAAAGCCATGTTTAACGTTCATGTCTTCAATAAAATCCGACACGTCTTCTCTTGATGAATAATCACCGTTATTTTCTGTGAGCACAGCACCTGGAATTAGTAATAAAACTAATGCTATAAGGTTAATTAAGTTGTTTTTATTGATCTTTACCATCCACTTTTTCTTTTAACTGACAACACAAAACCAAAGGCCAATAAATGGGTTGCCAGAGATGTTCCTCCTTGACTCACAAGGGGCAAAGGAACACCTACTACTGGAATTATACCGACAACCATTGAAACGTTAATTAAAATAAAGATAAGAAAAATAAAACCTATAGAAGCAGAAGCTAATCTTCCAAAAATTGTTTCCGATCCATACGCTATAGAAAATATTCTGTAAATTATTAAAGCGTAAGCAAGAAACAATATACTGATACCAATAAGGCCAAGTTCTTCTGCTATAACTGCAAAAATAAAATCTGAATGACTTTCTGGAATAAAATCAAGCTGGCTTTGTGTTCCCGATAAATACCCTTTCCCAAAAAAACCACCCGAACCAATTGCAGTTTTTGACTGTGCAATGTTCCAGCCCGTACCCAGGGGGTCGGCATTAGGATCAAACAAAGTTAATATCCTTTGTTGTTGATAGGCACTTAATGCAGAAAAGATAATTGGAGAAAGAGCTCCCAAAAAAGCTATTCCAAAGAAAATAAAGATCAGAGGAAACCCGGTAAGAAAAACAGGCAAGAAACCTGAAGTAAAAACTATCAAAGAGGTACCTAAGTCTGGCTGTTTATAGATCAAGAAAGAGACCAATAAAATAGCTGCTAGAGAAATAAACCAATCAGAGTATTTTGGTTTCAATTCTTTTCTTGTCAAAAAAGCAGCCACAGATAATGGCAGAATTAGACGTATGACTTCTGAAGGTTGAAAGCTAAATAAACCTAAATCGATCCACCTCTTTGTTACATGACTGTCATCAGGAAAAATTAATACGTAAATTAGCATTATTAATCCTATCCAATACAAATTCATAAGGATGTTCTGGTAAGAGTTAGGATTAATTTGGGCAATAAAGAGCATTCCCATAAACCCTAAAACTACATAAACAGATTGTCTGATGACCATAGATTCTGATTGCCCACTTGCGCTGTAAAGCATAAAGAGACCAAACACCAATACAGTCAGAACAGAAAAAACTAATACGGTATCTTTAAAAATAAAGGACAGAGAAATCCCAGATGAGGAGAAGGGTCTATTAAGATTATAATCCAGTACTCTTTTAGACATCTGACTCTTGAAGTTTTTGGTATCTATCAATAATTAATTTTGCAATGGGAGCAGCAACAGCGCTTCCTGACTCTCCATTTTCAACTACCACTACAACTGTTAAATTAGGATTTGGTACAGGCCCATAACCTACAAAGATAGCATGATCTCTCTTCTTTATATCTTTTCGAACATTTTCATATTCTTCTTGAACAGTTAAATTCTCTTCAGTCAAACTTTTAATCTGAGCAGTGCCGGTTTTCCCTGCTATCAAGAAGTCTTCTGGGTTATAAATATTGTGGGCTGTTCCATTCCAAGACCTAATGACAGAAATCATTGATTCTTCTAACTTTTTCCAGTTGCGTTCCTCTTTGATCTCAATCTGGTATAAAAGTTCAGGCTCAATAAAAGTTGTATTAACCTTTTCTACTATATTTGGTTTATATGCCTTTCCTCTTGTAGCTAAAACAGAAACAGCCACAGCTAGTTGGAGTGGAGTTGTGGTTATATAACCTTGACCAATGCCAAGATTAATAGTGTCCCCAACAAACCAAGAATCTCCGGTCCTTCCTAATTTCCAATTCCGACTAGGTAGAACTCCCTCTTCTTCTGCTGTCAGCTGAATCCCAGTCTTTTGGCCAAAACCAAAAAGCTTTAAAAAAGAATGGATTTGATCTACGGTTGTTTTAGAAGCTAGTTCATAAAAATAAACATCCGATGACTCGATTATTGCTTTGTTTAAATCTACTATTCCGTGACCTTCTTCTTTCCATCCTCTGTATTTTCTTCCTTCATCTTGAATCTGAAAAAAACCTTCATCTTTTATTTCTGTATTCCAACTAATAATTTCACTTTCTAAGCCAAGCAATCCTAAAAAAGGTTTTAAAGTTGAAGCTGGAGGGTAATTACCAGAAATAGCCCTATTGAAGAAAGGAGCATTGGTGTCAGAACTTAAGGATCTTAAATTTCCTTTTGCAGTTTCATTAAAGATATTTGGATTGAAGTCTGGAGAGCTAACCAAGACTTTCACTAAACCATTATTAGGATCAATGGCCACTACAGCTCCCTTTCTTCCTCTTAAGCCTTTTCTAGCAAGCTCTTGTAGCTCTTGATCTAAACTAAGAAATATATTCTTTGCTTTCGATGGTAAAACTTTATCTAACTCTCTTACCTCTTTTCCGTGCACATCAACCTCTACAGTTCTGTAGCCCACTTTTCCTCTTAATTCATTTTCAAAAGTTTTTTCAATTCCTGACTTTCCTAATCTAGAATTTATAGCATATCTATACTCTTCATCATCTTCTCTCTCTTGACTAGAAATTGCACCTGTATACCCAACAACGTGTGAAAATAGGGAGTTGTCTATTACGTATCTTTTTAAGTATGCCTCTAGGTTTGAAGATGGCCATCTTTCTTTGTTTACCAGGTATTTAGCTACCTGCTCTTCTGTAAGATCATCCATCAAGGTGATATTTCTATTTCTTGGGTTAGAAGACAAAACCTTGTAAAAAGTACGAACAACCTCTTCCGGTATTCCAATAGTTTTTTGAATATCTACGATTGTAGAGGCTATATCAGTAGTACTTTTGGAATTAATTGTAAGTTGTTGAGCGACTATGTTCTCTACTAATAATTTATTATCCTTAGCTAGGCCAATAAGGCCTCTCGCAGGATAGACTGGGACTCTGATAATTCTATTTTTTTCTGATTCAGTGACGTAATTTTCTTGGTCTATCACTGTAAGCTTTACTATTTGTATGACTCCTGCCAAAGAAATAATAATAAGAAAAAATAAAATTATTCTTGATCTTGCTTTAAGCCCTCTAAGACTTGCTTCTTGGCTTTGAAGATCAGAAATCTTAAACATTCTTAACGATGGTAAGGGTGATTCTGCGTAATTGACCACACCCTGTAAACTTGCTCAATAATCAGGACAGGGACAATTGCATGAGGAAATGTTAAAGGTGAAAGGGACCAGCTTTCATTACATTTATCTAAACATTCTCGACTTACTCCGTCAGGTCCACCTATTAAAAATGTAAGGTTATTTGAAGACATAAGCCAATTTTCGAACTTAGACTTTAAACCCAAGGTATTGAAACTTTTTCCTGACTTATCTAAACACACCAAATAATCTTTTTCTTTAGTGGCGGACAAAAGTAGATTACTTTCTTGGACAATAGCTTTATCAACATTGTAGTTAAGATGTCTTTTGATGGGCTTAAGACCTTGCCAGTTCACATTAATAGATCTATCAAACCTAGAGGAATAGTCTTGAAAGGCTTCGCTTGCCCAACTGGGCCTACTACTTTCTATAGCAAGAAAGTTAATATTCATTTAAAGGTCTGGATCCCATAAGCTTTCAAGGTCATAAAAATCTCTGGCTTGGCTAGTCATAAGGTGAACAATCACATCTCCTGCATCAACCAAGATCCAATCGTCCCCTATTCTTCCTTCTACTCTTACGGGCTTGATTTTATTAGACTTTAAGCCATCTATTACACTTTCACTAATGGCCTGGATATGCCTGCTGGAAGTACCAGAAGCAATTAACATGTAGTCAGTCATTGAACTTAATTCTTGAACATCTAATGCAATTGGGTCTACTGCTTTTAGATCAATCAAGCTATCAAGAACTATATCTCTCATCTTCGAAGTATTCATGAGGGCTTAGTATACAATTTTCCTGAATCTATATAGTCACTTACATCCTCTAAAATTAGCTCATTAACTGTCTCACCAGCAGCCAAATTACTTCTAACTTGGGTTGAAGAAATATTTATGGGGTCAATGTCAACGATAAGAATCTTGCCTGCTCCATAACTCAAATCATCAATATTTGATGTTTGTCTTTCCAGAATAAGAGTTCCGGCCATGCTGGTTGAATCTATTTCAGAACCTGGCCTAGCCATTACGAGTATATTAATTATATTAAGAAAATCTTCCCATTCAAACCAGGTGTCTATTTCTGAAAATGCATCTGAACCCATAATCCAAATTATATTATCTTGATGATACTCCTCCAAAATTTCCCTAGCTGTATGGATTGCATATGAAGGGCCTTCCCTGTGAATTTCTCTTTCATCAACTGAAATTTGATTGATACCTTTGAAAGCAAGATTAACCATCTCCAGTCTGTCGTTGTTAGAACATACTGAAGTTCGATGAGGAGGTTGTCCATTTGGTATCACCTTAATTTCATCAAAAGGTATGAGCTCTAGGAGATTCTGAATTATCTTAGTATGGCCGTTATGAACAGGATCAAATGTACCTCCAAAGACGCCAATCAATTTAGATATCATCTAAGCACCTCTTATCTGCGCCTTACCCTTAACGATGTATTTTTGTGAAGTCAGTCCTTCAAGCCCAACTGGGCCTCTGGCATGAATCTTATCTGTTGATATACCAACTTCAGCACCTAAACCGTATTCAAATCCATCTGCCCAGCAAGTAGGCACATTGTGCATTACGGAACTTGAATCAACTTTTCTCATGAAAGTCTCAGCACTACTGTCATTGGAAGTAACTATTGAATCTGTATGAGCCGAACCAAACCTATTAATATGATTAATTGCAGAATTAATGTCTCCAACCAATTTAACTGAAAGGATTGGAGCTAAATATTCAGTTACCCAGTCTTCATCGGTTGCTAATGGAGTATTAATTATCTCACTAGTCTTTTTACAACCCCTTAATTCAACACCGGCATCAAGAAACTTAGAGTTTAATTCAGGTAATATTTTTGTGGCTATTTCTTCATGTATTAAAAGAGTTTCCATGGCTCCACAGATACCGTATCTGTAGGTTTTTGCATTAAATGCAATACTTATTGCCTCATTTAGATCTGCATCCTTATCTATGTAAACATGACATATGCCATCTAAGTGCTTTATCACCGGTATTCTTGCTTCTTCTGAAATCAACCTTACCAACCCTTTTCCTCCGCGAGGAATAATAACGTCAATGAATTTTTCCATTCTTAATAAAGCAGTTACGGCTTCTCTGTCAGTTGTATTTACAACTTGAATAAGATCTTCAGATAAGTCTGCTCTTTTTAATCCTTGATTTAAGCATTCTGCTATAAGCGAATTTGATAGAATTGCTTCAGAGCCCCCCCTTAAAATACACGCGTTACCTGATTTTAAACACAGAGCAGCAGCATCTGCGGTAACGTTAGGTCTGGATTCATAGATGATTCCCACAACACCCAAAGGCACTCTCATCTTACTAATTTTTAATCCCGAAGGGGTGGGTTTCATTTCTTCTATTTCCCCTACCGGGTCCGGCAGGCTGGCAACTATTCTGAGACCAGAAATCATTCCATCTATCCTTTCATCGGTTAGTTCTAAACGATCGATCAAAGCGTCTCCTATTGCTTTATCTTTTGCTTTATCTAAATCAACTTTATTGCTCTGTAAAATTTCATTTCTACGAGAATCTAATGCCTCTGACATGTAAAGCAGAGCATTGTTCTTTACTTCCGAAGATACCGTTGCTAAATCCCCAGCAGCGCTCTTAGCAGCCGCACCGAGGCGGTTCATATAATGATTTATATCTTTACTATCTTCCATAACTAAATATTCTATAGGAAAGCTTATTTAAATAGTGATTATAAGATGTTTGATATAGATGGAGTAATTCTGTGGTTACAACAAAATCCAGAGTGGGTTGCTTGGGGGTTATTTTTATCAGCCTTCATAGAATCCTTTGCGATAATAGGTATTTTTATCCCCGGGGTAGTTTTGCTTATTGGTATCTCGGGCTTGGCAGCCGCTGTAGACATGCATCCATTCTACGTTTTGATCATAGTCTACTCTTCTAGCTGCATTGCAGACATAACTAGCTTTCTCATAGGAATTAGACTGGATAAAAAAATTAGCTCTGTTTGGCCTTTCAAATCTAATCCAAATTGGCTTAGAAAAGGACAAGACTTTTTTAGAGATTATGGAATCTTAGGTGTATTTGTTGGCAGGTTTATAGGCCCTATTAGACCAGTAATGCCTTTGACAGCCGGAACAATGGGTATGAAATTTAAACATTTCTTAAGCGTGGATCTTTTTTCAGGATTAATTTGGGCTCCTCTTTACTCTTTGCCAGGCTACTATGGAACAAAACTACTACTTAAGACTTCGTATATCTTAGAGTTTATAGCAGGCTTGCTTCTGATTAGTATTCTAGCTATTGTTCTTTTCAAGAAATTTAGTAACAAATCAAAAAATTAAAAGGGAGAAGAAGAATGTCCAAAGAATTTTCTAAAGAAATAAGATCAAATGTAACTAGTGATGGGAATATAGAAATATCAATTGCTTCAGTGGAGAAACCTGTGCCTGCTGAAAATGAGGTTTTAATAAAAGTAGAAGCCTCTCCTATCAACCCCTCAGATCTGGGTCTTTTAATAAGCTTTGCGGCTGATCTTGATAGTCTTAATGTTTCAGGCTCTGGCGACGAAACTGTTGCAAAAATGAAAGTACACCCCGGCTTGATGAAAGCTATGACTCCAAGATTGGATCAATCCATGAAAGTTGGAAATGAGGGCGGTGGAGTAATTGAAGATGCAGGCACGGGCGCGGAGAACCTAATAGGAAAAACCGTAGGAGTAGCTGGTGGAGCTATGTATTCACAATACAGGTGCGTTCCGGCTAACAGTTGCTTGGTCATGGATGACAGCACGACTTCAGCGGAAGCAGCCTCTTCTTTTGTGAATCCTTTAACCGTATTGGGTTTTATTGAGACCATGAAAATGGAAAATCACACTGCCATATTGCACACAGCCGCCGCATCCAATTTAGGACAGATGCTTGTGAAAGTTTGCAAAGATGACTCGATACCTCTTGTGAATATTGTTAGAAAATCTGAACAAGTTGATCTTCTTAAAAACCTTGGTGCAGAGCATGTGTGCAACACTAGTGAGCCTGATTTTATGGACAGTTTGGTGAATGCCTTAGTAGCAACAGGGGCGACTTTAGGCTTTGATGCTACCGGAGGAGGAAACGAGGGTAAGCTTGCCGGTCAAATACTATCGGCCATGGAAATAGCAGCAAATAAAACTGCTAAAGAGTACAGCAGATACGGATCCGATACCTTCAAACAGGTTTATATCTATGGCGGATTAGATCAATCACCCACCATTTTAAATAGGTCTTTCGGTATGCAATGGGCCCTCGGAGGGTGGCTCTTGACACCTATGATAGGTAAGATTGGTATGGAGAGGTTTCAGCAGATGAGAGAAAGAGTTGCCAAAGAGATTAAAACAACTTTTGCCAGTCATTACACTCAAGAAATATCTTTTGAAGAAATGCTTCAGCCAGAAACCATTAAAGCTTATGCCAAACAAGCAACTGGTGAAAAATATTTAGTAACGCCTCACAAATCATAGAGGAAATAATCAGGAGAGGTTCATGGGAGAAATTGCAAAAGTAAACGATATCGATATTTGGTGGGAAGAATACGGAGAGAAATCCAATCCCACTGTTCTACTAATCATGGGGGCTAATGCTAATTGCATGCAATGGCCAGACGCATTAATAGAAGTATTGGTGGCAAATGATCTGCACGTTGTGAGATTTGACAACAGAGACGTTGGTAAAAGCACTTGGTTCAACAAAGAGCCTTTTATTTCCAAGGTTGCAAAACTTCTGCCGCTGAGCATTTCTAGTAAATTAGTCAATTATGCCTTCTCAACCATGACGGATGATGACGGAAACTTTACTGCAGCAGAAGGATCTAATGCCAAATACGATCTCAATGATATGGCAAAAGACGCCATCGCTTTAATGGATCATCTAAATATAGATAAAGCCCATATAGTCGGTGCTTCAATGGGTGGAATGATCACTCAGATCATCGGCTTAGACTATCCGGAAAGAACTCTAACTTTAACACCGATCATGTCCAGTCCTGGATTGGGAGATCCTGATCTTTCAGGAATGACGCCAGGTCTTGTTGAAGGAATGAAAGAATCTTTCTTGCTGAATATCCAAGGAAAGTACGAAGACGGAGTGGTGAGAATTTATAAAGCACTTACGGGTTCAAGGTTTCCTTTTGATGAAAAGAAATTCAGGGAAGAAATGGAGCCTTATATGACCCATGGATATAATCCGCATGCTGGACATGGCGAGGCTGTTGGTGCTAGTGCTAATAGAAAAGAAAGACTTCATGAAATAAAAGTACCAACCCTGGTTATACATGGGACTGAAGATTCCATACTTCCTTTGGATCATGGCATGGTGCTAGTGGATAATATTCCTAATGCCAAAAGCTACATCATGGAAGGTGTGGGTCATGAAATTCCTGAACAACTACTTCCAGAAATTACCACAGAAATGGTTGCTCTATTTAAACAGTCCTACGAACAGTAAGTATTTCCTAAATTACAAAAGCACCGAATGAGAAAGGTTCTATTATTAATCCTTTTATTTAATGCCATTGGTCTT
This sequence comes from uncultured SAR86 cluster bacterium, assembly GCA_937773605.1. Lineage (GTDB taxonomy): Bacteria > Pseudomonadota > Gammaproteobacteria > Magnimaribacterales > Magnimaribacteraceae > CAJJAM01. The sequence goes on from CALJVP010000013.1 coordinate 39,378, forward strand.
TCCTCTAGCGAGAAAGGCCAGACCTCTCCACTAAATGGTATAGATATATGGTGGCAGACTCATGGAGATCCCAAGAACCCTCCTGTTTTATTGATCATGGGTTTAAATTCCAATAGTAAAGTGTGGTCTGAAGATTTAATTCAGAATTTAGTTGAAGAAGATTTTTATGTTGTTGTTTATGACAATCGTGATATTGGTAAAAGCAGTTGGGTGACCAAGGAACCCTTTCTTATAAGTTTTATAAAAATTCTTCCTACCTTCGTTATAGAAGCTTTTGTCGATTCTATTTTTGATTTTATCTTTGATGATGAAGGTCGTTTTAATATGGAAGCAGCTCCAGCAGAATATAACCTTAATGATATGGCATTGGATGGTCTTTCATTACTTGACCATTTAAATCTAAAGGAAGCTCATGTAGTGGGTGCTTCGATGGGAGGCATGATAGCTCAAGTCATGGCTCTTAATTATCCAAAAAGAGTTTCAACCCTTACCGCAATAATGACGACTCCAGGATTCGATACTCAAGGACTGTCAGGGCCCAATGAGGTATTTAAAATAGCCATGAAAGAATCCTTCGTGCTTAATTTACTGGAAAAGGAAGAAGAAGCTCTATTTGTTATAGAAAGAGCCTTAACGGGATCAAGATTTCCTTTTAATGAAAACAGTTTTAAAGAAAAAGCAAAAAAAAGGATCGACCAAGGTATTAACACATCGAATGCTCAAACTGCAGCTGTGGGTGCCAGTCCGAATAGATTTAACAGATTGAAAGAGATAGCCATGCCTACTTTAATTATTCATGGAACAGAAGATCCTCTAATTCCAATTGATCATGGGATCTTGTTAGCCGATAATATAGTAGGGGCAAAAAAATTAATTCTTAAAGGCGTTGGGCACGAGATACCAGATGAGTTGCTCTCTGAAATCATTCCTGTAATGTCGGCTCACTTTAAATCAAATTAAAAAATAAATTAGTAGGTAAAAAATGACACAAACTTATCCTGACCATCCAAATTTAAACGATAACTACGCTCCCTTGCGAATGGAATGCGAAGTTAATGATCTGATTGTAGAAGGTGAGATCCCTCAAGACTTATATGGAAGTTTCTACCGTAATGGACCTGACCCTCAGTTCCCACCCTTAGGACAATATCATTGGTTTGGTGGTGATGGCATGGTTCACGCCTTTCATTTTGAGAATGGAAAAATCTCTTATTTAAATAGATGGTCGAAAACTTCTAAATGGCTGCAAGAGAGAAAAGCAGGTAAGTCTCTTATAGACGGACTGAATCCAATGAACTCAGATCCACAGTGGAATCCAGAAGGGTCTGACGGAACGGCTAATACCAACATAATATTTCATGCAGGGAAATTATTAGCATTAGAAGAAGGTCATGTTCCTTTCGAGTTAGACCCCATAACTTTAGAATCAAAAGGTGCTTATGATTATGGTGGAAAATTAAAATCTCCAATGACAGCACATCCCAAGATTGATCCTGTTTCAGGAGATATGTACGGATTTAGTTATACCGCAGAAAATTTCTTCAGTTCTAAGATGAGTTATTTTGTTATCAATTCTGTGGGTGAACTGAAAACTTATGAAGAGTTTGAAGCACCCTTTGCAAGCATGGTTCATGATTTTATGGTCACTGATCAACACATTATCTTTCCTATTTTTCCTCTGACTATTGATTTTGATAGAGTTGTGAAAGGACAGTCACCGATTGCCTGGGATCCTGATAAAGGAACTCATGTTGGTGTTATGCCAAGAAATGGTAGTGTTGCCGATATTCAATGGTTTGATAATGACGCAAGATATGTCTTTCATCCAATGAATGCTTACACCAAAGACGGAAAAATTATCGCGGATGTGATGCAATTTGAAGAAGCACCCTTGTTTCCTCATGCTGATGGCGCTAAAGGCAACCCGAAGAATGCCGAAGCAAGATTGAATCGGTGGGAAATAAATTTAGAATCTAATTCAAAATCCTTCAAATCAGATTACTTAGATGAGGACATGGGCGAGTTCCCACGCCTCGACGAAAGACTAAGTATGCTCGAATATAGGCATGGGTATTACGCCTCAGGAATCGGTGAGCACCCTAATGGTTATAGTTTTAATTCCGTTGTTCATCGTGATCACTTAAAAGGAACGAAAGAATCCTATACCTTAAATAAGTACGACACTCTGGGCGAGCCGGTGTTTATTCCGAGAAACGAAAAAGCAGAAGAAGGTGATGGCTATCTATTGACCATTGCTCACCGAGGAATTGAAAACAGATCTGACTTATTAATTTTAAATGCTAATGATGTAAGTAAAGGTCCCATAGCGACCGCAAGGCTTCCTCATAGAATTCCTCATGGTTTTCATGGAAATTGGCGTCAAGGTTACTAAAAAAATGACTTTAAAAAACTATAAAAATAGGCAATGGTTGCTTGCTAATAGACCTCAAGGAATGGTGACAAAAGATGACTTTCAGTGGCTAGAAACTGAAGTTGAAAACCCAGAAGAAAACGAATTTCTTGTAAAAAATCTTTATCTAAGTTTTGACCCTGCACAACGAGGATGGATGGAAGACAGAGAAAGTTATGTCCCCCCAGTAAGAATTGGTGAAGTTATGAGAGCAGGTTCCATTGCTCAAGTTGTTGAATCAAATAATCCTGATTTCAAAACCGGAGATATAGTTCAAGGAACGTTTGGATGGCAAGATTTTGCTATTAGTAATGGCAAAGGAATAATGAATGCCACCCACGTGCCAGCCGATATTCCAATTACTGCGCCTCTTAGTGTTTTCGGTATTACCGGTCTTACTGCTTATTTTGGTCTATTAGATATTGGCAAGCCTACAGAAGGGAACACTGTACTAATCTCCGGTGCTGCCGGAGCAACGGGCTCCATTGCAGGACAAATAGCTAAACTAAAAGGATGTAGAGTAATTGGAACTGCTGGTGGTGCTAAAAAATGCAGATGGTTGACAGAAAAAGCTAATTTTGATGTTGCTATTGATTACAAGACAGCTGATCTAGACTCGACTCTTCAAGAAATATGTCCAGAGGGAATTGATGTAATATTTGATAATGTGGGAGGTGAATTTTTGAATACCGCCTTATCAAAAATTAATCAAAATGCCAGAATAGTTATATGCGGAGCTATTTCAGGTTACAACGAAAAAGTACCTCCTCCAGGACCATCTAATTACACCTCTCTTATTATTCAAAGGGCTAAAATGGAAGGATTTATTGTTTTAGACTATGTAGACCAGTTTAATGATGCAATGAAAGATTTGACCTCCTGGGTTAAAGAAGGAAAAATTGTTTATCAAGAAGATATTGCAGAGGGGTTAGAGAATGCTCCTGAAACTCTTTTGAGGTTATATTCTGGAGAAAATATAGGGAAACAGCTTTTAAAAGTTGCCGACCCTGATTAACTGACTATCAGCCGCCAAGCTTTTTAAGTATTTCTTGTAAAGACTCTAACCTGGTTTTATTGGAACTTGATTCCAATATTAACTGTTTATCGAGAGGTGAAATTGGGAGAAGACTTGCTAAATTATAGGCAACACTAGAAGAGCTTGAAAAATCAATTTCTAGTTCAAGTTTCTTAATTTCAGGATGTTCAGATATTTCCCTAAGAACCCTCCAAATATTCTCATAATCTTCTTCCCTACAAATATCTTCAGCTTCTTTTGATTGCACAATATTTCCTAACAATAAGCCGTCTTCTTGCTCTCTACGATCTAAAATTTGGGCTCTGTACTTTCCTTGAACAGTGATTCCTAGAAGACCATTCTCTAATTGATTAAAATCAACAACCTCAACATACGTTCCTGTTGCTGAATGTTGTGCTTTAAGAGCTGGAATCTCTTTCTCTTCTTTCATTAAGACGACACAAAAACCCTTCTCCTTTCCTAAACAATCTTTGACCATATCAATATAGCGGGGTTCAAAAATCTGCAAAGGTAAGTAGGCGCCGGGCAACACATTAATTGATAAAGGAAATAAAGCTGTCTCTTTTGGTGCGCTAATTATTTCTTGCATAAGATTCTACCTGTTTCCAAACTCTTAAAAGGTTACCGCTTAAAATCTTTTCAAGGTCTTCTTTTGTATATCCCCTGGTAAGAAGTTCATTGATAAGATTAGGATACATAGAAACATCTTTAAGACCTTCTGGAAGAGAATCCCCTACCCCATCAAAATCAGAACCCAAACCCACATGATCAATACCAACGAGATTCACTGCCCTATCAATATGATCTGCAACAATTGAAACATTTGCATAAGGAAAAGGGTTGCTCTCCATATATTCTTCTCTGGCTTTATCTATTTCTTCTTTAGAGACGCTTTCAATATCAAGAAAATGATTATTTAAATAATCTTTCATCTGGTCAAAATAAAGGCTTGGAGCCTTTGAAACAAAACTGCTTCCAAAGTTTATATGTATTACACCGCCTTTTTTTGCCAAAGCTTTTAACATGTCGTCGTCAACATTTCTTTCAAAGCCTGGGGTGAAATACCTTAAGGATGAGTGGCTAGCAATCACTGGCGTATTGCTAATTTGTATAGCTTGATAAAAGGCATCATCATTAACATGAGAAATATCTACCATTACCCCGACCAAGTTCATCTCTTTTATTAACTGCTTGCCAAAATCACTTAAACCTCCCCATTGAATATTCTCATCATAAGATGAGTCGCTGATGTGGTTTGTTTTTGAGTGGGTTAAAGTTATGTACCTTATGCCTCGATCGTAAAATAGTTGAACTCGTGATAAGTCGCCTTGTATGGGCGCTCCATTCTCCATCCCCAAAACCAATCCTACGGTTTCTCTTATATTTAAAGAAAGCACGTCATCAGTTGATTTAATGAGGGTAAATTTATCTGGGTTAAGAGTAACGATATCTTGAACCATATCTATCAAGCTATTAGCGACTTTATATGCACTTCCGTCTTCCTCCGTCTCAGCAGGTAAATAGATTGAGAAGAATGGTACGTTTAAGCCCCCACTTTTTGCTTTGGTAAAATCGAAATTCCCAGTTGTCATTTTAGAGATATCGTCAATCTCTTGACCAGACTCATGCTGCTCTAACAACCTATAGGGCACATCGATATGTGTATCAATTATTAATAATTGTGAAGCTAATTCCTCACCCAAATTTGATGGACCTTCTTCTGAACAACTAAACAGAAGAAAGGAAATAAAACTAATATGCAGAATCTTAAGCATTACTGAGGGCTTTAAATAGTGAATCAGATAAACCATCAAAGCTTCCATTAGACATTGTTACTATTAGGTCATTGGGCTTTAAAGAACTCACAACCTCTTCTACTGTTTCATCTATCGTATAAATGGCCTTAGTCTTAGCCGGAGCTTGCGCTTGCAATAATTCTAGCTGACTTTTGTTATCACTCTTCCAATAAACCACATCAGCTTCCTCCGTTGCTAGGTTTAGCAAGTCATCGTGTAGACCTGATTTCATGGTGTTTGATCTCATTTCAATTAAAGCAATTATGCGACTTGATTTATATTTACCCTTTAAACCTTTTAAGGTTGTTTTTATGGCAGTGGGATGATGGGCGAAATCATCTATCAGAGTTACTTTATCATTTTCTAGAATGAGTTGTTGCCTCCTGGCAACTCCTAAAAATGCCTCTAAGGCTTTAATAGAATCTTCAATTTTTACCCCACATTGCTGACATGCCAATATCGCACTCATTGCATTCATCGCATTGTGTTCTCCTAGCATTGGCCAGTTTAAGTTACTCACATTTTCTCCGCTAACTATTTGAGAAGAAGAAAAATCTTCTTTTAAAGCGATATAATAATTATCAGAATCTTTATTATTGCTAAAACCTATTTTATTGCTCCAACAGCCTAATTCAAAGAGAGTTTCAATATTTTTATCCGTTTCAGGAAATATTATTGACGCATCTTCCGGCAAAGTTCTAATCAAGTGATGAAATTGTTTTTGAATCTGAGAAAGATCTGAATAGATATCAGCATGATCAAACTCAATATTATTAAGCACCAAAACATCCGGATGATAGTGAATGAATTTAGCTCTTTTATCGAAGAACGCAGTGTCGTACTCATCTGCCTCTATCACAAAAACTTCTTCCGAACCCAATCTAGAAGAAACTTCAAAATTATTTGGCTTGCCGGCAATTAAGTAACCAATATTTCTTTCTAAATATTCAAAAATCCATGCAATCATTGCAGTTGTGCTTGTCTTCCCGTGAGTTCCAGAGACAGCAATGACTTGTTTATTTCTTAGAATTGAACTGTAAAGCCATTCTGGTCCCGAAAGAATATTTGCTCTCTTGCTCAATAAATACTCGATGGCTTCATTTCCTCTGGATAAAGCATTACCTATTAAATAAACATCAGCTTCGGGGAGATCTTTAGCTGCGTAGCCAGGTTTAATTTCAATACCTTGTTCATTAAGATGATCTGACATTGGAGGGTAAACATTCTCATCACATCCCGTGACCTCATAACCTGCTTCTCTTGCTAAAAGAGCAAGACCTCCCATGAAAGTTCCACATATTCCTAAAATATGTATCTTTTTATTTATCATTTTTTAATTATACCTATCATCAGCTATTCCAACTTAGAGAAGTTTTACGTAACATCGCAGATATGAATAAAAAGAATGTACTGTATGCTCAATCAGGAGGAGTAACTTCAGTAATAAATGCTACAGCAGCAGCCGTTATTGAGACAGCAAATAAATCTAAGAGGGTTGATAAAGTTTATGCCGGTCAAAATGGAATAGTAGGCGTATTAAGAGAAAACCTTATTGACATCAACCTTGAGGATAGGACTCAACTGAAAAAACTTATTCATACACCAGGCGGGGCCTTTGGTTCTTGTAGACACAGATTAAAAGACTTCGATACCGATAAAAGAGAATACAAACGTTTAATAGATGTTTTTAAAGCTCATAATATTGGTTATTTTTTTTATAATGGCGGAGGGGATTCTCAAGATACGACAAATAAAATAGCTAAGATAACGGCTGACCTTGGATTTCCAGTCACCTGTATAGGTATTCCCAAGACAATTGATAATGACCTCCCCTTTACAGATAATTGCCCTGGATTTGGTTCAGTAGCAAAATATGTATCAACCTCAATAAGAGAGGCTGGACTAGATGTAGAGAGTATGTCAGAAACCTCAACAAAGGTTTTCATACTTGAAGTTATGGGAAGACACGCGGGTTGGATTGCAGCATCTGCTGGTCTTGCAGCAGAAAAAAAGAATGACGCTCCTCATATTATTCTCTTCCCTGAAATTGCTTTCAGTCAAAAGAAGTTCTTAAATAAAGTTAAATTAACAGTTAAAACATGCGGATATTGCGTGATAGTTGTCTCGGAAGGTGCTCAAGATAGAGATGGTAAATTTTTAGCTGACTCAGGTTCGGTTGACTCTTTCGGACATGCTCAATTAGGCGGAGTAGCTCCGTACATAGCTTCCTTGGTAAGAGATCAACTTGGTTTCAAGCATCATTGGTCGGTCTCAGATTATCTTCAAAGATCTGCGAGGCATATTTCTTCTCAAGTAGACCTTGATCAAGCCTATGCTGTTGGTGAAGCCGCAGTGAATATGGCCTTGTCTGGAGAAAATGCCGTTATGCCGATAATTGTCAGAAAGAAAACTAAACAATACAGTTGGGAGATAGGAAAAGCAAAGTTGTCCGAAGTCGCTAATTTTGAAAAGAAAATGCCAAAAAATTTCATTACAAAAGATGGATTTGGCATAACAAAATCATGCAAGAACTACCTAAGCCCTTTAATTCAAGGTGAGGCATACCCTCCTTTTAAAGATGGCTTGCCTGAGATTGCGAGACTTAAAAAAAGAATGGTGAAAAAAAAGCTTAAGAATTTTAAAGTTTAGTCTTATCTTATAAAGGGCCTTCAAATAGAATACCGACCTTACTTAATCGATTGATCAGAGTTTCTCCTAATCCTGAAGCGCTTGTTAGCAAGCCACCGTATTCACTGCCTCCTGGTAAAGAATCTACATCTTTAACTAAGGCTAAAGCACACTCCGTTACTAATTTTGACGTCACTCTATACCCCGGATCACCTTCTCCGAACATTCTAAAAACACTTTTGTCTCCATCTTCGGTTTCGACTATAAATTTACAATCAAAGAAACCTGTACGTTGAACTTCTTCGCTTGGTCCCTCTCCTGGCTTTGGCATGAAAGGTCTAACCAAGTGTTTTAAAGGAGTAATAAGAACAATGCCTATTGCAATTGTAGAAAATAAAGAGATTATTGCACTCCATCTAGAAGCATGGAAGGCATGTTCTTGATAAGTGAATTCTGTTCCATAATTCTCTTGTCTTTCTGCAAGCAGTGCTGCAGTTCGCCTAACCACTCTGGTATTAGCGGCAGCCATAACAAACGGACCTGACCACGCTTCAATTTCTTCTTTTTTAGCTATTCCAACCCTGTCACTGCTCAACTCGCGTTGTTCTTCAGAAAAAGAATCTTTTGGGTTGAGTAAAAAAGTGTCTTGCATTTCTGGTCCCAGCCCAAGACTTCCCATCGAGAACATGGTCTCAAGAGTTCCTCCCGACGCCCCTCCTTTGAAGGAGTGGAATGACTCTACTCTCTTGATAGGAGCATTAACTTGAGTTGAAGCGAAGTAAGTGCCTAGGTCAGACGGAATAGAATCAAAACCACAAGAAGGGATTATTCTGATTCCTTTAGATGCCGCTTCTTCATGATGTTTTTCAATCAAACCTTTTACCCAAAAGTTTTCTCCGGTGATATCAACGTAGTGAGAAGAGTTTTCTACACAAGAAGCCACCAATTTGGATCCGTACCTATGGAAAGGTCCAGCAGTGGATAAGACCACCTTAGATCTTTTTGTTAACAGCCCAAGAGCTTCTTCATCCTCGCAATCTGCAACGATAATTTCTACTTCAACTTCATTATTTTTAGCAACTTCATCTAACTTTGCTTTATTTCTTCCTGCTATAGCCCAAGTAATACCATCATCAACTGACTTTAAATATTTAACACAAAGTTGTCCTGTAAAACCGGTGGCCCCATAAATTACTATATCGATATCTTTGTTCATAAATGCTAAATCTTTTTAACGACTCCTCCAAAATTAATAATAACTTTTTCTTCAACTTTAATATCTCCTTCCACAAACCCCAATGACTTTCCTACTTTTGTTGGAGTGGCCCTAATAATTAAAAGGCTGTCCTTTTCGGCTGGGGCTATAAATTCTGAGTGAAAACTTACGGTGGTTACTAAACTGTTTCTATCTTTCATTGCAGAAGAAGCCATAGTGAAATCTGCTAAAGCCATCAATACTCCTCCATGAGCAGTTCCATAGCCGTTGCAATTCTCAGGTTTTACATAAAAAGCCATATATAAGTTATTGCCTTCGCGCTTGTAATAACCCGGCCCTAAAGTTTCTATGTGTGGCTGGTTAAAAGATAACTCTTTATAACCTTCTGGTATTTCTGCTTTACTCATATATCTTTATTATAATCATGAGATCACTTTTAGGGTTAATGAATCAACTTCTTTTAACAACAAAAATTATCCAAGTGAAGTAAATTGAGGAAATGATATGATTTTGGAGTTTCTAAATAAACACAGGAAAATTAATGACTAATAATAATCAAGGAATACTTCATGGAATCAAGGTATTAGACTTCGGAAGATATATAGCTGGTCCTTTTTGCGGTGCCCTACTAGGCGATTATGGAGCTGAAGTTATCCGAATTGAGAGAGTGGATGGAAGTGAAGATCGTTTTGTAACTCCTGTTACTAAAAATGAAGAAGGAGCAATGTTTCTTCAATTGAACAGGAATAAGCTTGGCTTTACGGTGAATCCCATGAAAGAAGAAGGGAGAGAGATTGTTGAAAGGTTAGTTAAAAAATCAGATGTTGTGATAGCAAACCTTCCAGAGAACACTTTGCACTCAATGGGTCTTGATTATGAAAGGCTAGCAAAAATTAATCCTGCCATTGTATTAACTTCGAATACTGCTTTTGGAACAACGGGTCCTTATGCGGAGAGAGTTGGATTTGATGGTGTGGCCCAAGCGATGTCCGGTGCTATGGACATGACAGGAGATCCCGACGTACCCTCTAAAGCCTATTCTCCTTATGTAGATTTTTGTAGCGCATCGTTAGCAGCTTACGGAACTTTACTAGCTTTAATGGAAAGAGAGAAAACAGGCAAAGGGCAAAGGGTGCAGACCTCTTTATTGCAATCAGCTTTAACAATGACAAATAGCCTTGTCATCGAGCAAGAATTCCTCAACGTCAATCGAGTGGCTTCTCAAAATAGAGCACAAACCTCTGGCCCTTCAGATACTTTTAAAACAAAAAATGGCTGGATCCTCGTACAAACGGTTGGACAGCCACTGTTTAAAAGGTGGACCGAACTAGTAGGGGCAGAAGAATGGCTCGATGATGAGCGCTTTAAAGATGACCTAAGTCGAGGAAATAATAGTTTGCTCATAAGTGAAAAAATGGCCGAGTGGTGTGCTAAAAGAACCAATCAAGAGGCAATGAAAGAACTGGAAGCTTTTAGGATACCCGTCGGGGAGGTCCTCAAAGCCAAAGATGTTATGAATGATCCTCATATAAAAGAGAAACAAGTCTTTAAAGATATAAAATATCCAGAAGTAAGCAAACCAGTTCCTGTAGTTGGGCCTGCAATTGAGCTTTCTACTAACCCTGGCGAAATAAAGACAAGAGCGCCATTATTAGGAGAACATAACAACCAGATCCTTAATGACTTAGGGTATTCTGATGCTGAAATCTTAGAATTTAAAAGTAATAGGATCGTTTAACCAGGAGATAATTATGGATTTTTCGTTAAATCAACAGCAAGTTGAATTACAAAGAGTGGCAAGAGAATTTGCTCAAAAAGAAATGGTGTCTGTTGCGCTGGAAATGGAGGAAAATAATATTCCTCTGCCTAAAGAGTGGCTAAAGAAATATTCGGAGATGGGCTTTTTAGGTATTAATGTAGATAAGAAATATGGTGGGTTGGGTCTTTCCAATCTTGAAGCCCTTATAGTTATAGAAGAGTTTGCAAAGATATCTTCTGCTGTGGCTTTTCCAATTTTTGAGAGTTGCGTTGGCCCGGTAAAAGCAATTGAACATTTTGCCAATGAAGATCTAAAAATGAGAGTCATACCTGAAGTCTGCAAAGGCAACATCATTATTGCTGTATCAATGTCTGAACCTAATGCTGGATCAGCACTAACTGATCTGACCACTAAAGCCGAAGTGAAAGGTGACAAGATTATTATCAACGGCACTAAGCGCTGGTGTTCGGGTGGTGGCCATTCAGAGGGCTATGTCGTGTATTGCAAGATGTCTGATGCTCCAGGTGCAAAGGGAATAGGTGCCGTTTATGTTGAAAAAGACTCTAAGGGACTAAGCTTTGGACTGCAAGAGAGCCTAATGGGTTGGAACGGTGTTCCTTCTGCAGATATTTTCTTAGATTCTGTTGAAGTTCCAATAGAAAATATGGTCGTTGATGCAGATGGTGGATTTAAAAAACTCATGGAAGCTTTTGATCTTGAAAGATGCGGCAATGCCACCATGTGTTTGGGTCAAGCCTCGGGCGCTCTTGAACAAGTCTTACAATACACTCAAGAAAGAGAGCAATTTGGGAAACCAATTGTAGAATTTCAAGCTGTTCAAATGAAATTAGCAGAAATGGCAATGAAGGTCGAAGCGTCTAGGCTGCTTATCCACAGGGCAGCTCATAATGCAGAAGAAGGCTTTCCAAGTATCTTTGAATCCAGTGTTGGAAAATGTTTTTCAAATGAAACAGCAAGAGAAGTTGTTGCGTCAGCCATGCAACTAATGGGTGGCTATGGTTTTAACAAAGAATACACCATGGAAAGAAGATACAGAGATGTATGGGGCTGGGGTATTGCTGGAGGCACCATTGATATCCAAAAAATTAATATAGCTTCTGCCATGGTAGGGAAAAGATTTAATCAGAGATAATCCGATCCTTATTAAATGAATCAATAATAGTTTCCAGGCTTACTACTAGCTCTTCTTTTTCGTCATCAGTTAAAAAATCTCCTACTGGTACACGATCCCCCTTTGAGGTTACAACTATGTGTGCTGGGTACCAAGGGTGAGAGGGTCTTTCAACTAACAGATAAGACCACATCCTAAAGTACTCTATTATTTTTTCAGACTTCCCTATTCCACTTTCAATCCTTAATTTATCTTGAGTCATGATAATTACTTCTTGGCGGTAACTATTACGTAAAACTAAGTAAACACAGATGCTTACAAACAAGACTTCTAAACCTGCAAAAGGAAGAATAAGAGTGGCCCCCAAAAAAGCAAAAGCGATGCCTATACTTAAACAAGTTACTGCTATAAAGCCAATAAAGAATAGGCTTAAACGCCAACTTGTTGATCGATTGGGTCTTAATAATATACGATGAGTATTATTCTCTTTGTTACTTTCTATTTTAATCATGGGTAAAGGGTCACTATAATAGCCCGCCTTATAGGACGTTACACGTTATGAATGACAATACAGATAAAAATAAAAAACTTAGAGATCTTTATGAACAAGTAATGCTGCCAAACTATGCTCCAGCAGATTTTATTCCTGAAAAAGCAAGCGGCTCATCAGTGTGGGATAAAAATAATAAGAAATTCATAGATTTTGGAGGAGGTATTGCAGTAAACAGCCTAGGCCACTCACATCCGAAGCTAGTATCGGCACTGAATGAGCAGTCAAAAAAACTCTGGCATTTAAGTAATTACATCTCCAATGAACCAGCCATTAATCTGGCCAAGCAACTAACGGATTTAACTTTTGCAGACAAAGTCTATTTTAGTAACTCAGGATCGGAGGCAAATGAAGCTGCCATCAAAATGGCCAGGCGATACCATCATGAAAAAGGAAACGGTAGAGATGAAATAATTGCCTTTAATAACTCTTTTCATGGGAGATCATTACTCAATATATCTCTAGGGGCTTCTGATAATCACAGAAAAGGTTTCGGGCCTTTTCCTGCTGGCATACGCCATGCTACGTACAATGATCTAAGTTCTGTTAAAGCATTAATAACTGCTAAAACCGCAGCAATTATTATAGAGCCAGTTCAAGGTGAGGCCGGTGTGGTTCCTGCAAAACAAGAATTCTTAGTTGGGGTTAGAGATTTGTGCACTCAAAATGGCGTTCTCTTAATTATGGATGAGGTGCAAAGTGGAGTAGGAAGAATGGGGAATCTATTTGGTTACATGGCCTTCGGTATAGAACCAGATATTTTAACTTCTGCAAAAGGCTTAGGAGGAGGAATTCCTATAGGAGCAACATTAACAAAAAATGACATTGCATCTTCAATGAGTGTTGGCTCGCATGGATCAACTTTTGGAGGCAACCCAATGGCTTGTGCTGTTGCTGATAAAGTCATAGAAATAGTTTCAAATCCCAACTTCTTACAGGAAGTAAAAGAAAAAGAAACGCTTCTAGTAAATAAGCTGGAAGGTGTTTCTAAAAAACATCAAGCATTTAGAGAAATAAGATCCTCGGGACTCTGGATAGGTTGTGAACTAAATAACAATGGTGAAGTGAATGAACTACTAGATAGGTGTTATGAATCTGGACTCATAGCTGTTTCAGCTGGAACTTCAACACTTAGATTTGCACCCGCATTAAATATAAGTGAAGATGAGATATCGGAAGGCATAGAGCGACTTGAAGATGCCCTCTCTTCTTAAATTGAATAATTAATTATGAAATATAGAAAACTAGGAAAATCAGGACTCAAAATCTCTGAATTATCATTTGGATCTTGGGTTACTTTTAATAAGCAAGTAGATTCAGGTCTGGCAGAAAGGATGTTTGGAACCTGCTTTGATGCAGGGGTTAATTTCTTTGATAATGCCGAAGGGTATGAAGCCGGCGAATCTGAAATTGTCATGGGTAAAGCATTAAGTGCCCTAAACAGACCCAGAGACAGTTATTGTGTTTCTTCTAAAGTCTTTTTTGGTTCCAATAAGAAGCCTAGCCCTACTCAAATTGGATTAAGTAAGAAGCATGTTACGGAAGCTTGTCATCAAGCGCTTAAAAGACTGCAAGTGGACTATTTAGATTTATATTTCTGCCATAGAGCTGACCCTGATACCCCAATTGGTGAGACCGTATGGGCAATGCACAACCTCATCACTCAAGGCAAAATTCTCTATTGGGGAACTTCTGAATGGACAGCGGAAGAAATAACAGAGGCGTATGAGTTTGCTGAAAAAAATCACTTAAGTCCGCCCACTATGGAACAACCTCAGTACAATTTATTAGATAGAAAAAGGTTTGAAATTGAATACAAACCTATATTTGAGAAATACGGAATGGGCACTACCACGTGGTCACCTCTTGCTTCTGGTGCTCTCACAGGGAAATATTTAGAAGGAATACCGGAAGGCTCTAGAGCGTCTTTAGATGGTTATGAGTGGTTAAAGAAATCAATGGTTGAATCTGAACGAGGTCAAGAAAGAATGACTAAGGTTGCTGCTCTGGCTCCTATTGCAGAGGAAATGGAAGTAAAACTTTCTAACCTAGCAATAGCTTGGTGTTTATTAAATGAAAATGTTTCAACAGTGATACTTGGAGCATCGAAAGTTGAACAACTTGAAGAAAATCTAAAGTCTACAGAAGTGCTCCCTCTCTTAAATCAGGAAGTTATAAATAAACTCTCTTCTATTTAATTTTAAGCCTCAATTCAAAACCTACATCGCCGGCTTGAGCGTGCTCTTCTTTCATTGTATTCAGGTTACTTAGAAGCCATTCTGGCATCTTTGAAGACTTCCTTGTAGTCATGTCGACGTGCACCTCTACTGTCTCATAAGTGGCAGAGACTGCGCCCTCTTCCGTTAATAAAATTCCACCATAATGAATTAATTTAGGATTTACATTTATTATCCTGTAATGCGGATAACACTCCTCGCCTTCTTTAATTTCCTTTAAGTAACTTAAGTTGGTTTCTAAGGTAAATGAAGAAAACCCTTTTGCAAAATAATCATGAGAAAAACCCATATCATGATATAGATCCGTATATTCTGAAAAAATATGATAATAATGAACAACATTCATATGACCGTTCATATCGCACATTTCTTTTGTAACTATTGCTGGTTTTCCTGAGTAAGGGAATTTATCTTTCATTATCTTTCCTTGTTGATGATTAACTCTGCTCCGTTTCCTTCAGATTCGTATAGACCAATACCACTCAAATCAGGAAGAGTTGGTATCAATTGAATACCCATCCATTCTACCAAATCCACTATTGAGGGATTGGCTAAATTTTCTAGTTCATTAAGATTTTGATGATCCATTTGTAGAAAAATGGGTTTAAAAATTTCCTTCATATCACCAAAGTCCATCAACCAACCTAAAACCTTGTCCAACGGTGACTCAACGTAAAGCCGGGATGTGTAACCAAAGCCGTAGACCTCTTCACCAGATTCGTAAGAAATTGCTGACTCTAATTTTTGATCTCTCCAGATCCTGTATTCTCTTCCATCGAAAGAACAACCAGCATGATCCGTTTCCATTACTTCCACTTTAGAAATAAAATCATTGGATACTTTAATTTTTGAATAAACCCACGAAGCAATTAATTCACTCGTGGGGTTTTCAAGTCCAACTATATTGTTCAAGCATTTTTTATTTAACTCTAAGTAGATTGAATCGCTTAACAGATCCAAATCTAGTAAATTTTGATGACTTCCATCAGATGATTCTGCATAAAGTATTACTTCGAAGGTATGACCGTGCATATTTCCACACTTATGTCCTTTTGGAACATTGGGTAATTTATGGGATGCCTGAAAAGAGAATTTTTTCCAAACATAAGAGTTATTTGGGCCTTCATAGCCTGCTCCTTGGGACGAGCTGCTTGAAATATGAGAGCTGATTAAGTCTGCATTCCCATATGCTTGAAACAATTCATTAGCTAAATTAAGATCTGATGGGTTCTGAATCCTTTCATTTAAAAAACTCAAATCCATTGGACTGATAACGTTAGATAAATCTTCTTTTATATCAGCCAATGACAGATTTGAGCCCTCTATTAATTCAAGCCTTACTCCGCCTTTAAAAGTGTGGCCATGAAGATTGTTGGAGGGGTGATTTTCAGGTAGTATTTTTAACTGCCTAGCGGCATTAAATTCTTTTTGACCGTAAAGAAAGAGTTTATTCTTCATGCCTGATTAAGAATTTTTATTCTTCTGAATCTTCAATAACATTCTTTGAAGTTACTTCTATTTCATCTAAATTTCTATAGCCAGGAGGAAGTGAAAGGCCCCTTTTTCCTCTTGAGCTTAAGAAATTTTCTAAGTCTTTTGTTTTAGGAGAATAATGAGTTTTACCATTTATTAACTTAATACTAGAGCCATCTTCAATTACTGCTATAAATTTTAGGAACTCCTCGCCTGATTCAAACTTTGCCTTTGGTATCCCTATAATCTTATTGCCCTTTCCTCTTGATAATTCAGGCAGTTCTGAGATTGGAAAAACTAGAAGTTTACCTATGTTGGTAATTGCAGCTATCTTGGCATCGACAGAAGCGACGAGACGAGGAGGCAGAACTTTTGCTCCCTCTGGGACTCTTAGCGCTGCTTTTCCTGACTTGTTCTTAGTTTGCAAGTCACCCAATCTAGCTACAAATCCGTAACCCGCATTAGTTGCTAAAACTACTTTAGAATCCAAAGAACCTGACACTACACCTGCAAAAGTTTCTCCTGATTCTGCGTTTAATTTACCGGTTAGTGGCTCACCCTGTCCTCTGGCCGAAGGGAGTGAATGACATGGTAAAGTGTAGGCCTTTCCTTTTGAATCAAGAAAGACGGCATTTTGATTATTTCTTCCTTTTGCTGAAGCAAAGAACTCGTCCCCTTCTCTGTAATTAAGTTTTTCTGCTTCAACATCATGGCCTTTAGCAGCCCTCACCCAACCACGCTTAGACAATATTACTGTTACTGGATCTGACGAAATCAACTCTGTTTCATCAAATGCACTTGCATCATCCCTAGAAACTATAGGGCTCTTACGATCATCTCCATAGACATCAATGTCAGCTTTCAATTCATTTTTTATTAGAGTTTTGAGTCTTGCCTTAGAGCTTAATGTTTTCTCTAAATCTTTTCTTTCAGAGTCTAATTTACCCTGTTCTTCTTGAATTTTTATTTCTTCTAATTTTGCAAGTTGACGTAAGCGTATTTCCAATATGGCTTCAACTTGAATTATGCTTAGCTTGAACTTCTTTTGAAGAATTTTTTTTGGCTCTTCTTCATTCCTAATAATATGAATAACTTCGTCTATATTTAAATAGATTGCCATTAGGCCTTCCAATATATGAAGACGATCCAGAACCCAGTCCAAACGATATTGTAAACGTCTCTTTACTGTATCTGTCCTGAAGTTTAACCATTCTTTTAAAACAGATTTTATGTCTCGAACTTGAGGCTTGCCATTCAAACCAATAATATTCATGTTAACTCTGTAATTTTTTTGTAAATCAGTTGTAGCAAATAAGTGGTTCATTACTGCATCTTTATCAATACGATTTGATTTAGGAACCAACACCAATCGAGTTGGATTTTCTTCATCACTTTCATCCCTTAAGTCCACGATCATAGGGAGCTTCTTGGCATCCATTTGAGCAGCAACTTGCTCCAGAATTTTTGAACTTGGGGTTTGATGGGGCAGAGCCAATATAACAATTTCACCATCTTCTAATGTGTAGGTCGCCCTCATTCTAATTGAGCCCCTTCCGGTTTGATAAATATTCTTAAGGTCATCAACAGGAGTTATTATTTCCGCTTCAGTAGGATAATCAGGGCCGGGTATAATCTTATAGAGGTCTTCTAAAGTGGTTTTTGGCTCTTCTAAAAGCTTAATACAAGCTGTTACCACTTCTTTTAAGTTGTGCGAAGGAATATCAGTAGCCATCCCTACTGCAATACCTGATGCCCCGTTCAGTAAAAGGTTTGGTAGTCTAGCAGGAAGAAGTAAAGGCTCTAAAAGAGTCCCATCAAAGTTACTGCCCCAATCTACGGTCCCCTGTCCTAGTTCTTGAAGTAAATTTTTTGCATATGCTGAAAGCCTGCATTCCGTATAACGCATGGCAGCAAATGATTTAGGATCATCAACTGAGCCCCAATTACCTTGACCTTCAATCAGAGGGTATCGCGTTGTAAAAGACTGTGAAAGAAGGACCATAGCTTCATATGCAGCCGTATCTCCATGAGGATGAAATTTTCCAATGACGTCGCCGACCGTCCTTGCACTTTTCTTAAATTTTGCGGAAGAACTTAATCCCAGCTCAGACATTGCGTAAATTATTCTTCTTTGCACGGGCTTTAATCCATCTCCTATGTGAGGAAGAGCTCTGTCTAGAATCACATACATGGAATAATCCAGATATGCTTTTTCTGTATATTGACTTAAAGGTTGTTGTTCTGTTTTTTCAGACATCGGCTAAGTTTCCTTTATCTTCGAGCCACTCTTTTCTATCCGGCGCTCCTTTTTTAGAAAGCAGCATATCCATGACTTGCATAGATTTATCTCCGTTTTTGATTGTAAGTTGCACTAACCTTCTTGCACCTGGCAACATAGTTGTTTCTCTTAATTGAGAGGCATTCATTTCTCCAAGACCTTTAAATCTTTGTATTTCAATTTTTGATTTCTTGTTTGAAGATTTAAGCTGCTCTACCAACTTATCTTTTTCAACTTCATCCAATGCGTAATGAACCTCTTTGCCTTGATCAACTCTAAAAAGAGGTGGCATCGAAACATATATTCTCCCCGACTCGACCAAAGGACGAAAATGTCGAAGAAATAGAGCACACAGCAAGGTTGCTATGTGCAAACCATCTGGATCGGCATCCGCCAGGATGCAAACTTTTCCATACCTCAAACCTTCTAAATTATTACTACCGGGTTCCACGCCCAGAGCTACTGCAATATTATTTACTTCTTGTGAAGCCAAAATATCACCTACATCAACTTCCCAAGTATTCAAGATTTTTCCACCTAAAGGTAAAATAGCCTGAAATACCCTATCTCTGGCTTGTTTAGCAGATCCACCTGCCGAATCTCCTTCTACCAGAAACAGCTCCCCTCTTTCGGCATCATCAGTTGTGCAATCAGTTAACTTGCCAGGCAGAGCCGGTCCTGCAGTTGCTTTTTTTCTAACTACTTTCTTGTTACTTTTTTGTCTTAACTGTGCATTTTCAATACAAATCAGAGCAATTTCTTCTCCCTCTGCTGTGTGCTGATTTAACCAAAGGCTAAAGGCGTCTTTAATAATGGCAGAAACTACGCCGCTAAAATCTTTAGAGGACAATCTCTCTTTTGTTTGGCCAGTAAATTGAGGATCGACAACTTTGGCCGATAAAATAGAACTGCAATTTAGCCAAATATCATCTGCGGTTAATTTAACTCCTCTTGGAATGAGATTTCTAAATTCGCAAAACTCTTTTAGAGCATCTGTTAGACCGGATCTAAGACCATTTACGTGTGTCCCCCCTTGAGTAGTAGGTATTAAATTTACGTAACTTTCAGATATAGGATCTGAAATACCTTGAACCCATTGCAATGCCCAAGTTAGTCCGCCCTCTTCGGTCATCTGATCGCCTTCAAATGGCTCCAAAGGAATTAATTCTGCTCCAGCATTATTAGCGACTAAATAGGCTGCTAAACCATCCATAAAACACCAAGTTTCAGATGCTCCCGTTGCATGATCTTTGAAAGAAATGGTGAGACCAGGGCATAAAACTGCTTTAGCTTTCAGAGCAGATGTAAGCTGGCTTATTGATACTTTGGCTGAATCAAAATATTGAGGGTCAGGAGAGAATGATATTTTTGTACCCGTATTCTTCTTCCCTACTGAATCAACCTCTTCTAAGTCTGAAGTCTTTTCTCCATTTTCAAAGCCTATTAGGTACTTTGAACCACCCCTCTTGATCTCAGCTGATAAAGTTTTAGATAGCGCATTTACCACCGAAACGCCTACTCCATGCAACCCTCCCGAGAATTTGTAATCTTCATTAGAAAATTTAGCCCCTGCGTGTAATCTTGTAAGTATAAGCTCAACGCCTGGAACGCCCTCTTCAGGATGAATATCAATTGGCATGCCTCTACCATCATCCGAAACGCTAATTGATCCATCTTTGAAGTGCTCTACATCAATTCTTGAAGCATGGCCCGCCAGTGCTTCATCAATACTATTATCAATAACTTCCAAGGCCAAATGATTAGGCCTAGAGGTTTCAGTATACATTCCTGGACGTTTACGTACTGGATCAAGTCCTGATAGGACTTCTATGGATTCTGCGTTATATTCTCTAGACATTGAGGTTTTGGCTTATTATACATTCAGAATTTTAAGATTCTTATATAGAAATTAACTTTGTTTAATTTAATTAAAAATATTTTTTTTTATTCAGTAGCAACTTTATTAATTAGTTGCTCTTCAGGAGAAACTAAATTGAAGGTAAAGGTGGATCGTTGGGATAATGGTTTGATAATACCCCCCAATCTGACTGAAGAAATTGGTTCCAACGTGCAGGGACCTTCTTTAATTAAAGTACCTGAATGGGTTGAAAAAAAACTAGGTAATTATTATCTATATTTTGCTGATCATAAAGGCGATCACATAAGACTGGCTTTCGCTGATGATCTAAGAGGACCTTGGAAAATAAAACCTGGTGGCGCTTTAAGTTTAGCGGATTCTCACTTTCTAACTTCAGTTCCAAAAACTCCAAAAGACTTTAATATTGAAGAATTAGAGGAGCGTATATCTCATCCAGACCTGGCTCCTTTTATCGTTAAAAGCATAGATGATTTAAATATTCCTCATATTGCTTCGCCTGATGTCCACGTGAATCAGGGTAACCAAGAAATAATAATGTATTTTCATGGTCTAAACGAATTTGGTTCACAGAAGACCAGAGTTGCCACTTCCCAAGATGGGTTGACCTTCAAAACAAGAAAAAAGATTGTTGGATGGCCTTATTTCAGAAAGTTCACTTATAAAGACGATGACTACGCCTTGTCCATGCCAGGTGTAATTTACAAAAATACAGGAGACATTGAAGACTATACTCCAGTGAATCAAGTGATGGAAAATAATGTGCGCCATTCTGCGGTTTTAGTAAGAGGAGATGATTTGCTGATCTTCCATACAAGAGTAGGTGATAAACCTGAGAGGATTATGCTTTCTAGTTTAAATTTATCTAGACCTTCCGTTTTGTGGAAAGTAACTAAACCAATTGAAGTCTTAAGGCCAAAAGAAGATTGGGAAGGAGGAAAACTCCCTTTATATCCTTCTATAAGAAGCGCCATCAATACAGCAGTTAATCAATTAAGAGATCCAGCAATTTATCAAGAAGGTGATAAGTTATATTTACTCTACTCTGTGAGAGGAGAAAATGGTATTGCAATAGCTGATCTACAGATTGATTAAGAACAAAAGATAGCTGAAAAGTCCTTTAAAAAGGTCATATTTGACATAGGAATTAACAATATATTCATAATATCTATATCTATACATAAATATAAATGATATTATGTATCGTACATTAAATATATCAGATTTTAGGAATGAAAAAATTAGAAAAAAAAGTCACTGCTTACATTAAAATTATACTACCAGCTGTTTACCTGGCGCCCATGGCGCTCACATCTTGGAGTTTTATTTCTTTTGTTCAGTGGTCCAGTTAGAAAAATTAGCTCGGCAGATTGCAAGTAGATCTAACATATGGCTTACCTTGCGGTGTCCATGCATCTCTCTTAGGACAATCCAACTCTCCTTAAGATATTCTGAATCTCTAGACCCTTCTAGGTCCTCTTGGGCCTCAACAAATATTTGTCTAAGTTTTCTGATTGAAGTTATCTAAAGTCGAAATTTTTATATCAGGTAGTTCCATAGATTCGCACTCCTCTATCTTCTGGATTAGAGTTTTGGATTGAATAGATTTTTTACTTCTTTTTAACCATTCCATCATCAGCTTATTTTGCTTATTTAAATTATCTGCAGCGCCATCAATCTGTAAAGAGGAAAGTAACATAAGACCGCCCCAGGAACCTAGGCGTGACTGATCATATTCTTTTTCTAGCAAAGGGAGAAAGAGAGTACCAATTTCTTGGGCACAAAACATTAAAGCTGTATTTAAATCAGGTTTCATTCTTTATGAGTTTTTCTTCTAAAGTTTCTAAAATTATCTCTAAATGTATATCGCCTGGAATCCAGGCAGAAAATAGATTGATTGGGTCAGTATTGCTTCCACTAATAAATTCATTGCCAGCTGAGGTCCATATAGCAAGACCTTTCACACAAGCAAAAAGATCCCACCAAGCTAAAGATTCTTCTTCAATCTTAATTTGTGTTTTTTCTTGCCAAATCGTTAGAGCTTTTTCTTTTTGGATTAAATAAGAAGGGCGATTATGGTCTTTCCAACACCAGATCGGTGAAGTGGCCCATGCTAGATCCTCAAGAGGGTCGCCTATATGAGCCATCTCCCAATCTAATATTCCTATGAGAGAATCATCCTTAGATAAGAAATTTCCATTTCTATAATCTCCATGTACTAGGCATTTTTTAACGGCGTCTTTAGGAGGGTTCCTGTAAAGCTCCCTTATGGCCGCCTCTAGAATTGGTTCAACACCAAAGGAGTCTTGCCTAATAACTTCAACCCAATGGTCTAACTCTCTTTTCCATGAAGGTCCTTCAAATTCCCTTCCGGGTATAAAAGATAAATTTGGATCATTGGTGTCTTTAATGACTATTTCTCCAAGAATATTCCAAAATTGATGACCTAACTCTTCCTCATATGGCGAATAAGCTGCTTGATCAAAAGGACTTGCCGCTTCGCCTAAAAGCTCTTCCATAATAATAAAAGGGGCTCCCAGCGAGTCTGCAGATTCTTCGATGGCTATTGTTTTTGGAACAGGGACTTTAGAGTTTTGAAAAGCCATATAAGCCGAATATTCAGTCAACTGATCAGTTTCTATCAAAGCACTTGCTTGTGATCTTCTGTAAATAAGACGAGTTTCATCTAAATCTTTATTGAAAACAGATAACCGATAAGTTTCTCTTGATGCGCCTCCGAATATTCGACTTATTGAACCTAATGAAAAAGGCTCTTGATTGAGGTCAGAATAATACTTAATGAAATCTTCACCAAGTTGGGCTTCATTATTCATCTTCCTATCGGTCTAATAATCCTTCAAAACCACTGGGTTTATGCTTTCCTATTAGCAGTTCTTCTAATACTCCTGTGCCTTTAGTGGTTTGGCCATGCATTGAGACGGTAAAATCTGAAATTGCTTGGACGTGCAAAAAAGGAGGGTCATGAGGATCTTCAGAGAGATCATAACTATCATACATAGATTCGTTATCTCCTTGATACATGCCATGCCCCCACTCAGGATGCATATAACCAAGACCGCACATGAACATTCTGTATTTTGGTTCTATAACCACTTTAACTTCACTTCCGTCTTTTTTTTGTGAACAAAACTCTGCTTTAGAGACCCTTCTGGAATTCTTTTCGTAAGTAATTACTTTTTGAGGAGGACTTAGAACTTCTGTTTGATCTTCTGATAGTGTTTGTATGACTGAGTGATAATGAGTGGACTCACCTTTTTCATTGTCTACAAAATACGCATGTGAAGAAAAATCCTGAAAGTTTGCTGGGGCCCAAAGCCAATAAAATTGTGGTAGCTTAACTGGTGGTACAGGCTGAGTATCAGCTGAACCAACAGGTCTTATACCCCAAGAACGGTCACGGGTTCCAAAAAAATTTTCTGCCTTAACGTCTATACTGGTGTCTTTAAAATTAATACTACCTGACCACCTGCCATGCTGAGTAAGTCTTGTTGAGTCCATACTGACTTTAGGGCCATTCATAAGAGTCATTCTAGGTTCTTGCACAGGCTCAAAACGACCTTCAAATTCAAGGCTAGCCGAGATGCCATATTTTTTATCATCTATAGTTATTTTTAATTTCTTTAGAGGCTCAATAACTTCAACTGTTAATGCCCCAACTTGAGTGTCCACTCTTTCTTGATTTAAAACCCTTGAGTATCTGAAGTTATGCTGAGTACCCTCAATCACTAAAACAAAACTGCCGTCTATAAGATTTAAATTTGGGTAAACACACATTGCTGTAGCAAAGAACACTTCTCCGCCCTCGTTATAGCCGTTGAAAAAATAACGGTCATAAAAATTTCTTTCAGTTCCTACCTCAGATATTGGTACAGGGAGTTGGTGTATAGGAAAATCGTCGCCCTTAGTAAGCATTTCTATATTCTGACTTTAAGCTCAGATATACCAGCTAAAAAATTAGAAGGGATCCTGACGGGATCTTCAACATACTTAATGTCCGGAAACCGTAAAAGCAATTCTTCAAATAATACTCTTATCTGCATATGTCCTAATCTATTTCCAAGGCATAAATGCTCTCCTGCTCCAAAGGCTAGATGTTTTTTAGCGTTAGGCCTGTCTACCTGAAATAAATGGCCATCTTCAAAGACATCTTCATCTCTGTTTGCAGAGCCGTACCACATAACTACTTTGTCTCCCTTTTTTATGTCTTGGCCTCTTATGGAAGTATCTTTTGTAGCTGTGCGTCTAAAATAAATCACAGAAGTTACCCACCGAAGCATCTCATCCGTTGCATTTGCAATTAAAGAAGGATCATCTATTAGTTTTTGTCTTTCTGCAGGATTGTCTGTTAGTGCCATCAAACCACCCGTAATAGTATTTCGAGTAGTTTCATTTCCTGCAATAACCATGAGCAAGAAAAACCCATCAAGTAATTCGGCAGGCAATTGATCGCCTTCAACCTGCGTATTGGCGACGACACTCATAAGATCGTCCGTAGGATTTTTTCTTCTCTCTTCGATCATGTCTCTCCCCATTTTGAAGAGTTCCATATAATTGAACCAAACCTGCATGCTTTTTTCTGGATCTTGTTGGATGGAGGCATCAGTTAAATTATTGACTAAATCGCGTATTTTAGGTCTCTCAGACTCTTCTATTCCCATCATTTCACACAATACCCAAAGGGGTAACTGCTCTGAAATCTCAGTCACAAAATTGAAATCCTTTTTATCAGCCACTTTGTCTAACAGCTCTCTTACCTTATTTCTCATTCCGTCTTCTAGATTTCTAATGGATTTAGGAGTAAAGCTTGGGGCCACCATTTTTCTGTAAATCTGATGTTCAGGAGGGTCCATTCCTATCATATTCCCTATGATGGCAGCCACAGCTGCAGGATCGACTACTTCAGGATCGCCCATTGTCATCAAGTGGCCGCCTACAGCTGAAGAAAAAGTCTTAGGGTCTTTGGAGACTTTAATAATATCTTCATGCTTTGTTAATGCCCAAAACCCAGGTTCGAAATCTAGGTCTTCTTCATGCCAATAAATAGGAGCTTCAGCCCGAAGCTGTTTGAAAGTATCAAAAGGCTGACCATTAATAAATGTCTCCCACTTATCAAGCTTACAGATTTGACCTATGTCATGTATAGGTTTTGGCATTTTATAATTCCGAAAGGATTGTTTCTGCTGAACTCACATCAAGTCCTGGTCCTGACTCAACGTTTAGAGTTGAAACTACCCCATCATCAATGATCATGGCATATCTCTGAGACCTGGTCCCTAAACCAAAACCACTGCCGTCCATTTCCAAACCTATGGCTGCGGTAAAATCACCGTTACCATCAGAAAGCATCATAAGATCTTCTCCAACTTCTCTATCTTTTCCCCATGCCCCCATGACAAAAGGGTCATTGACCGACACACAAGCTACAGTGTCCACTCCTTTATCTTTCAAAGATTGAGCATTATCCACGTAGCCTGGTAAATGTTGAACGCTGCAAGTTGGTGTAAAAGCACCAGGAACTGCAAAAAGAACTACTTTCTTTCCTTCGCATAGCTCACTAGTTGTTAATGGTTTTGGTCCCTCAGCTGTCATGGTTGTTAAAGTTGCGGATGGCAATCTATCTCCTACTTGTATAGTCATTTATTCTCCTTATAGATTATTTAAATATTGTTTCATCAAAATTGAACTCTTAAGTGATTATTAAACACCAAAATTAAGTTTGAATGGTAGTGTAGCAACGAATTCAATTCTTTGTTTAGCAAAGTTATCATAAATACGATAAAAATTGGTCTTAATAAAATGGCTGGTTTATTTAATTTTGGTGTTATCTAAATAGGTGTTATACTCTAGTAACACACCTATAGAAACAGAGGTTAATATGTTTAAACATTTATCAATTAGTTCCAAAGCATTACTTGCTAGTTTTGTTCTATTTTCAGTATCAATCTTTTCTGAAAACCTGGAAGACATTTATGAATTAGCCTTAAATAATGATCCTTTAGTAAAATCAGCAGAAGCGACGTACCGTGCAGGTCAAGAATACAAAGTACAAGGAAGAGCAGGCTTATTACCGAATTTAAGTGTGTCCGGATCAACAAATTGGAATGAATACAGGGTTTTAGATGAGCTTAGAGATGAATATAACTCCAATAACTATTCTGCAACTTTCTCACAGCCCCTTTTTAGGATGGATAGGTGGTTTAAATTTAGACAAGGAAAAAACTTAACTAAAGGTGCTGCTGCAGAGTTTGCTTATCAGCAACAAGAAACTATGGTTCGAGTTGCAACATCTTACTTCAATGTTTTAAATGCGATAGATAGCTTAAATGCCGCTAAGGCTGAAGAAAAAGCAATTGGAAAACAAAAAGATCTTGCGAAGAAAAGGTTTGAGGTTGGATTGGCTGCGATTACTGAACTGCAAGAAACTCAAGCTGCTTATGATTTAACCGTCGTATCTACAATAGCAAGAGAAGCGCAGCTAGATTCAGCTAAAGAAGGCCTATCGGCAATTATTGGAGCTGATGCCCCTCTTCTCTCTCCTTTAGCAGATGATTTCGAGATTTCTTTGCCTGATCCTATTGATAGGAAGTCTTGGGTAGATTTAGGTCTTAAAAATAACAATAGATTAATTGCTTCGAGATTTCAAAGAGACGCCGCAAGGAATAATGCCAGAGCCAGTGGCGCCGCCCACCTTCCTCAAATAGACATTATTGGCAGAAATACTAAAAGCACATCTAAACAAGGAAAATTTGGTGGGTTCATCCAAAACCCTCTGTTTGGAATTGAACAGGACACAAGACAATACGGTATTCAAATGAATATACCTCTGTTTGCCGGAGGAGCAATAAGTTCAGGAAGAAGGCAGGCCTGGGCTAACTATGATCAAAGTAAGGAACAAGCCGTTTACCAAGAAAGAGCAGCTATTAGAGATATCAGATCTAATCATTTTGGCGTGCAAACTCAAGTTGCTAATGTAACTGCCAGAAAGCAAGCCCTAACTTCAGCCAAGTCGGCTCTTGAAGCTACTAAAGTGGGTTATGAAGTAGGCACAAGAAATACAGTGGATCTTCTTGATGCTCAAAAAAGAGTATTTTCTGCTCAAACTGACTACGCAAATTCCAGATATGAATACGTTATAGCAATGCTTAGATTAAAAGCTTCCGTCGGCTCATTAAATCCAGGGGATTTAATCTCGATAAGCAACAGAATGGAGTAAAGCATGAAGCACTTATTGCTTGCATTGCTTATAGGTGTTTCTTTAAATCAAGAGATTCTTTCTGATGAAGTAGCACCGGGAGTCTTAAGAACCCCAGATGATCGATTTGAAAATTTGCAAGATTACCCTTTTGAAGCAAATTACATGGAAATAGATGGTCTGAGGATTCACTATCTAGATGAAGGGCCTAAAGATGCTGATCCAATTATCTTATTTCATGGAGAGCCCACTTGGAGTTATCTTATTCAGAGAAATGATCCCAGTTTTTACTGCAGCCGGTCACAGGGTAATTGTTCCAGATATGGTTGGATTTGGAAAATCCGATAAATTTATATCAAAGTATGACTATAGCTATAAGCATCATGTAGATGTAATGAAAGAGCTTGTCATAAGGTTAGACCTAAAAAATGCTACTCACTTTGGGCAAGACTGGGGAGGACTTGTTGGCTTAAGAGTTGTAGCAGAATTACCTGATAGATTTCAGCAGAGTTGTTGTATCAAACACCGGAATGGT
>CALJVP010000014.1 GCA_937773605.1 uncultured SAR86 cluster bacterium
ACCTTGCAGCCTTTTTATTGTCGAAGTCCATCTCTATATCGACTGAGATTATTTGTTTTACTTCTCTCTCCCATTCAAAGATTCCAATGATTGCCTCAACTTTTAAATTTTTTATATAAACCTTATCCATTAACTATAACTCCGATAAATTCCATTTTGGTCTAATTACTATATCGCTTGATATATTTTTCTTACTTAATCTGTAGTGCCCAGTGACTGCCACCATTGCTCCATTATCTGTGCACCTGTTGATGGGAGGAAAAAATATTCTATTACCTTTCAAGCCTTCGATTAACCTCTTTCTAATGTATTTATTTGAAGCAACCCCTCCTCCTATAACCAGCTGGTCTAGACCGTTTTGTGCAATTGCCAGTCGAGATTTCAAAAATAAAGTATCTGCTACAGCTTCTTGAAAGGAAGCTGCTAGATCAGCTTTAAAAGTATCCGATGGATTTTTTTCGCTTCTAAAAGCGTACAAAACTGCTGTTTTCAAACCACTAAAACTAAAATCAAGGTGAGATTCTTTGGTCATTGGCCTGGGAAAGTTGAAGGCATTGGGATCTCCTCTGGTAGCCAGCTCTTCTATTTTTGGCCCTCCTGGATAACCCAAATCTAATAACTTAGCTACTTTATCAAAGGCTTCTCCCACTGCGTCATCCCTACTTTGACCTAAAACTTTGTATTCACCAAAATCATCAGCTCTGATAATTAAGCAATGTCCTCCTGAAATCAATAACGTAAGGAAAGGAAAAGATGGTGCAGGATCTTCTAATAAGTTGATCAATAAATGAGCTTCCATATGATGGACACCTATACAAGGAATTCCCCAGCCCAACCCCAATGCTTGTGCCAAGGCTGCACCTGTCAATAAAGGCCCTCTCAGCCCCGGGCCTGCCGTATAAGCAATACCATCAAGGGCATCAGCATTAATGCCGGATTCTTTTATTGTTTCAGAAAGCAAAGGGATCAATTTTTTGACGTGATCTCGAGAGGCTAGTTCGGGAACTACACCGCCGTAATCTGAATGTTTTGCGGCTTGACTAAAGAGCTTCTCAGATATTATCTGATTAGAGTTACCATCATAAATAGCTATGCCAGTTTCATCACAAGATGTTTCTATACCTAATACTTTCATTTGATCAACTCAATAACTTACATTCTGCGGACAAATAAAAAAAAAGAAAGGCTTTCCAAAATAAAAAGGCTTCTATAGAATTGCGCAACCCGAAGGGGTTAAAGTATATGCCATCAATAAAAATTAGACCTAACGAATCATTTGACATTGGACTTAGAAAGTTCAAACGTGCTGTAGAAAAGGCAGGAATTATTCCAGAAGTTAGAAAAAGAGAATTCTACGAAAAGCCCACTGCAGTTTTAAAAAGAAAAAAAGCTGCTGCGGTTAAGAGAGAACAGAAAAATCAAAGAACCAACAGATTGGGGCGTCCTCCTCGTTTCTAGAGTAAATATTCTAAATCCATGGCGGAAATAACACTCCTACCGCTAATTCAAGAGGCTGTTAAAACAGCCATGAGAAACCGTGATAAAGAAATTGTTACGACTCTTCGTATGGCTATTTCTGAATTAAAAAAAGAAGAGATAGATAATAAAGTAACTCTTGATGATACTTTTGTAATTTCTATCCTCCAAAGGATGATTAAGCAAAGAAAAGATGCTGCATCTCAATTTCAAGAGGCTAACCGACATGAATTAGCTGAAAAAGAGAGAAATGAAATTGCCATGTTGTCTGAATTTCTACCAGAACAACTGTCTAACGACGATCTTTTGCAAATTGTTAAAGCAGAAATTATCAGTTCTGAAGCAAGCTCTATGAAAGATATTGGAAAGGTCATGGGTAGTTTAAAACCTAAACTGCTTGGAAAAGCTGACATGTCAACGGTTAGCAGGCTTGTAAAAGAACAACTCTCCCAATAACAACTAGTCCAAATTAAGGTACCTGTCTCTTAAACGGGTCGATCTGGATTCGCTGGACATCAATCTCCCTGAGATATAAATCTGCTGGGCAAAAGCAGAGACTTCAAGAGGGTCTTTCTCCCAAATTATTAAATCTGCCTTGTACCCTTCTTTGATCATGCCAATTTTTTTTAAACCAAAAACTTCAGCAACGTTACTTGTTATTGCTCTAAGGGCTACGTCCCAAGGCAGCCCATAAGAAACAGCTATACCTGCGGCCTGTCGACTCAGATAACTGTTGTGCGTTTCATGGGAAGCTATGAGAATCTTAACCCCCGCCTTATTGAGTATGGCAGCATTATCTAATCTCGCGCCTAATTGATTAAAAGATCCTGGAAGATTATTAATTGGTTCAAGAATAACTGGGGTATTTGTTTTGGCTAACTGTTTTGCTACCATCCAGGCTTCTGAACCTCCCCTTAGTATTAATCTAATATTTTTTTCTATAGAAAAGTTAATTAAGAATAGGATGTCTGAGGCCCTGTCTGCTCTTACAACAAGGGGTATCTCTCTAGAAAGGACTCTTTTCAAAGCGATGATATCTCTACTGGAATAACTGGAAGAGGACGGCAGGCCTTTTTCATCATTCCAACCGTTTGCTTCTATGACTCTAGAAGCTACGTCCAAACTGTCTTCAAGTAAAAGCATCTTAGCTGCCCTTGAGCCCTCTCCGGAACTTACACTACCGAACAAGGCGATGTCTCGACTAATTAAACTTCCTTCTAAGCTGCTTGATAAAGAAAAAGAAGAAGCCAAGCCGGAATACAATCCTGAGCTACTAGGTACGGAAAGAGCAGTTGTTATGCCGCCTCTAAGGTTATAAGGAATTAAAGTAGAGTGCGGATTAAAAGCTGAAACAATGCTCAGGCCTGAGGAATACACTGTTGACCTGTCATCCCTGGTCTCGGCTACAGCTTCGATCTCCACTATTCCCAATTGAGAGTACGGAGCTATAAAACCAGGTGTTACTATTTTTCCGTTTAAGTCTTCTACTCGAGAAGCATCGACCTGCAAGTCTTTTCCAACCTTAATAATTTTTCCATCTTTGATATAAATATCAGTATTTTTTTGTACCCCCTCCGAATCCGCAGTGTGAACATTTCCACCTTTCAAGAGAAGCCCTTCTCCTTGAACAATAAGAGAGAAAACCAAAGAAAAAAAGAAGATTAGCGTTTTCACAATCTATCGCTCCCTGGTTTTAAGAGTCCTAACTCAAAGTCAGTTGGTTTAGGAGTTGAGGGGTCTTTATGATCATAGTGAATCAAACCATCGATAAAAACTTTTTCTGTTTTAGCGTAAACACTAAAAGGATCTTGGTCCCAAATAACCACATCAGCCATCTTCCCAGGCTCTAAGGTTCCAACTTCATCTAAAATACCTAAAGCTTTTGCAGGGTTTTTTGTTATCCATTGGATCGCTCTGGATCTTGGAATATCAAAACCTGCCCTAACTCCTGCTGATCTTGCTTTTTCTGCTTCTTGATTTAGTCGCTGTATGCCTATCGGAGAATCAGAATGGACTATTGCACATCCAGTTGCGTTATTCGCTTGATCAACAATAGCTACGTTTTCCCAGACCATGTCAAAAGCCTCGTGTTTGAAACCCCACCAATCTGCCCACATTGCAGCACATACATTATTTTTGGCCAGCAGGTCAGCAACCTTGTAAGCTTCTACTGCATGGTGAAAAGTGGTTACCTTGTAATTAAATTCTTCAGCTATATCGAGCATAACTGCCATTTCTTCACCTCTATAACAGTGGTTCTGTATCAATATCTCTCCATCCAGCACTCCAGC
Source organism: uncultured SAR86 cluster bacterium (assembly GCA_937773605.1). Taxonomy (GTDB): domain Bacteria; phylum Pseudomonadota; class Gammaproteobacteria; order Magnimaribacterales; family Magnimaribacteraceae; genus CAJJAM01. Next base: position 3,768 of record CALJVP010000014.1, read on the forward strand.
TAGAGTTTCTAGTTTTAGATCTCTAGTAACTCCGCGTTGTTCTTTGTATTTTTCTGCTTGAATCCAAGCTTTTCTATACCCTGCCACATTACCCATTCTTGTAGATGGCTCCCTGTTAGAATTTCCATAAACTCTTTTTGGGTTTTCACCACAAGCCATCTTCAATGTATAAGGAGCATTTGGAAATTTCATTCCTTGCATTGTTCTTGACCAAACATTCTTAAGTGTCACTCCTCTGCCTCCAAAAAGATTGGCCGAACCAGGTAGAACATGAAATGTTGTTATGCCTCCTTTGAGGGCCAAAGGCATTTGAGTGTCTTGGGTCCAAACAGAATGTTCTGCCCACACATGCGGTGTGACAGGATCAGTAGCTTCATTACCGTCTGAGTTTGATCTTAGGCTTGGCGAGGAATAAACACCCATATGAGAATGGATATCTATAATTCCAGGAGTTAACCACTTTCCTGTTGCGTCAATTAACCTCATGTCTGCAGGATAATTTAACTCCGTACCGACGGATTTTATTTTGTTATTGGATATCCATACATCGGCCGAAGGGTAATCTTCTCCTGTTCCTGTGAGAACCCTAGCACCTATTATTACAAAATCGCCACTGTCACTGGGGTTGTAAGTAGATTGATAACTGTTTGCTGGGTCTGTGTTGAAAGGATCTTCATGGCTGCAAGAAGAGATTAAGAAAGCAAGAAAGATAACAAGATATTTCCACATATTCACTAGCTTACGGAGAAACTAGTTATTCTTCAAGTCAAGTTTCAGCAGCTGTAAAAGCAGCCATCGTGGCTTGATCTATCTCTATATTTACTTGATCTTTATCTCCGATAAGAGATAAATTTGTAGAAGCAAGAGTTTCTGGTATCAGAAACACAGAGAAACCATCTTGAGATACTTTAGCTACTGTTAAGCTGGCACCGTTAACCGCCACATAGCCCTTAAGAAGAATATATTTTCTCCACTCAGCAGGGCATTTCATGGCCAGTTCTGTTTCTCCTTCTTGTTTTTTTAATATTGCCTCGGCACCACAAGAAACATGACCAGAAAGAATATGACCGCCAACTTCATCTCCATATTTTAGAGATCTTTCAAGGTTGACTTTATCAGCCAATTCTAAGTATTCTAAATTTGTTACTCTGATGGTCTCTTTTATTACATCAAAAGAAATAGAATTTTGGTCAAATTCAGTAACAGTTAAACAACAACCATTAACCGCGATGCTTGCTCCTATAAGCAATCCATCAGAAAACCCTTCATTTACAGCAACTTCCAAGGTAAAACCCGATTCATTTTTTAGTAACGCATTTACGCTGCCGAGCTCTTGGACAATTCCAGTAAACATTATTCAGAGTAATAGTTTTTTATAAGATTTGCTTGTTCCTGAAGATTGCCGTCTTTCTCTAAGAAACTCGTAAGTTTTGAAATAGAAGCTATTGATTGAATGGGTATATCTAATTCAGCTTGCAATCTTTCCTTCGCAGTTTCTCCATCTTCATTTTTTTCTTCTCTATCAAGCGCTACTACAGCTGCTACAACTCTACCTCCGGAATTATTAACTAAATTTATTGAATTCCTTAAAGCAGTACCTGCAGTTAAAACATCATCAACAATTAACACTCTTTTATCTCGAACAGAACCAATAAGAATTCCTCCTTCTCCATGATCTTTTTCTTCCTTTCTGTCAAAACAGACTGGGTACGCTTTAGAATTTTTTGCGCTGAGTTGCGTAGCGAGACTTGATGCAATCGGTATGCCTTTATAAGCTGGACCAAAAATTACATCGTAAGGTTCTTGAAGCTGCTCCACTTCGTCCAAATACATCAAAGAAAGATCGTAAAGAAAGCCGCCTTCTAACAGTGAAGCTATATTAAAAAAATAAGGACTTTTCTTACCCGACTTCAATGTAAAATCACCAAACAGTAACGCTTGCTCTTTAATTGCTAGAGAAAAAAACTTATTTTGTGTTTTATTTATCAATTTGATTATAAAAATACCTATTTGATAATCTATTTTAATTGCATTTGACCTACAATAAACTTCTTTTATTTAATATGAGCAAACTTTTTGTAATTTCAGCACCCTCCGGGGCAGGAAAAACCACTTTGATCGAGTCATTGCTTGAGCATTCGTCAAAAAGAAATCTTAGGCTTGGAATCTCTTGTACCACAAGGTCAAAAAGAAAAAATGAAACTAATGGGGAATCCTATTTTTTTAAAACAAAAGAAGAATTCCAAGAAATGTCTGAGAAAGAAGAGCTTCTAGAATCTGCAGAAGTTTTTGGTAATTTTTATGGAACACCAAGGAAATGGGTAGAAGAACAGCTCAACAAAGATATCGACATCATCCTGGAGTTGGATTGGCAAGGAGAAAAACAGATTAAAGAAAACTACCCTGATGCCGTTTCAATATTTATTTTACCTCCTTCACTTGAGGACTTGAGAGAAAGGTTAAATAAAAGAAATCAAGATTCAGAGGACGATATAAAGAAGAGACTTGCCCAAGCCAAGATAGAAATAATCAACGGGTGTTCTTTTGATAAAATCATCATTAATGATGATTTTGAAGCAGCCGTTAAAGATTTAATCTTTATTATTGATCTTGATAAGGAAATTCTTAAAGAAAGACAAGAGCTTGTAAAGAACTCTTTAAACCAATTGCTGGATCAATAGAGCCCTATCGAGTAGAATGCGCTCCCCTTAATCAACGATATAGAGATATGGCAAGAATTACAGTAGAAGATGCTCTAGAAAAAGTATCTACTAGATATGAACTAATTATCCTAGCTGCTAAAAGAGCTAGACAACTCGCAACCGGTGGAAGAAGAGCCACTTTGGAGTGGGAAGATGATAAACCTACTGTTATGGCTTTAAGAGAAATTGAAGCTGGAACGGTCACTGTTGAAAACGTCAATGACCTAAAAGTTGATATTGCAGACCTAGAACAAGAATTTTCTGAAGAATTATCAGCTGAAGACTTCCCTAAAAGATAATTTCCTTCCCTTTTATTAGCCAATAGGCTCAAAAATAGAGATACTTCATTTATATTTTTGAATAACTATGGACTCGATAAACGCATTATCAAAAAAACTTTCTGATTACTTGGGACCAAAAGAGGTTGAACAAGTACAAAGGGCTTATGAATTAGCCTGCGAAGCTCACTCAGGTCAATTTCGTTCAAGCGGCGATCCGTACGTTAGCCACCCAATTGCAGTAGCTAGTATTTTAGGTTCATTTAGGATGGATGAAGACAGCCTTTCCGCTGCAATGCTGCACGATGTTATAGAAGACTCCGGTATCCCAAAAAGTCTTATCGAAAAAAAATTTAATAGAGATGTTGCAAACCTCGTTGATGGAGTCAGTAAGCTCGATCAACTGAAAATTTCTACTCAAACTGAAGCTCAAGCCGAGAATTTCCAAAAAATGGTTCTTGCCATGGCTAAAGATATTAGGGTCATTGTCGTTAAGCTTGCCGACAGACTTCACAACATGCGAACCCTATTCTATTTAGATAGAGAAAAACAATTAAGGATAGCCAAAGAAACATTAGAGATTTATTCTCCAATTGCACATCGCATAGGAATGAATAATGTCTACAGAGAGCTTGAAGATTTAGCTTTTCAGATAATCTACCCAACCAGACATGAACGCCTAACTGCCGCAATAAAAAAGAATAGAGGCAGTCAAAAGAAAGTTATTAAGAAAATGCAAAAAGATCTAGAAAAAAGACTTCATCAAGATGGATTGCCCGCTTTGATTCAAGGCAGGGAAAAACATATTTACAGCATTTATCGCAAGATGAAGGAAAGGAAAAGATCTTTTGCTGAGATAATGGATGTTTTTGCTTTAAAGATTATCGTAGACACTCCTGAGAATTGTTATAAGGCACTTGGTTTAGTCCATAGCATTTACAAACCTGTGGATGGAAGATTTAAAGATTACATAGCACTGCCTAAATCAAATGGCTACCAATCTATACACACAGGAGTTGTTGGAATTGAAGGCCTTTCCGTAGAGATTCAAATAAAAACCCAAGAAATGGATGATATGGCAGAAAATGGTATTGCGTCTCATTGGCTTTATAAATCAGGTAATAAATCAGATACAAGCCCTCAAATAAAAGCCAGAAGGTGGGTTGCAAACCTTTTAGAAATGAGCGAAAGCTATGATTCTTCTAAAGAATTCATAGAATCAGTAAAGACTGATATATTTCCAGATGAAATCTACGTTTTTACTCCTCAAGGAAAAATAATAGAAATGTCTGCAGGTTCTACAGTTATTGATTTTGCTTATGCCGTGCACACAGATATTGGTCACCATTGCAGAGCTTGCAGAATTAATAGAAAACTTGCTCCTTTAAGCGTCCCTTTAGAGAGCGGACAAACCATAGAAATATTGAGAGACCCGTTGCCTCAGACTTCACCGGCATGGCTGAACTTCGCTGTTACGCCTAGAGCAAGAAATAGTATCAGACACTACCTTAGTAACTTAAAGACGTCGGAAGCAAAGAAATTTGGTAAAAAACTATTGGATCAATCTCTTAAATCAATGGATATAAGGTTAAGAGATTTAGACAAGGGTGATTTAAGAAGTGCTCTTGATGGTCTCGGGGTAAGGAGTTTAAATAAACTATTAGAAGAAATTGGATTGGGAAAAAGAGTGGGTAATATTGTAGCAATACAAATTTCAAACTCCTTAAATCAAAAAGGAAATAAGAAATCTAAGGCCATTGTTCCTCTGGAGATTACTGGCTCAGAAGGTCTAATAGTCAACTATGCACCCTGCTGTAAACCTATCCCTGGTGACTCTGTTATAGGCCATCTTACCGCCGAAAGAGGTCTTGTTGTCCACCAAGAACGGTGTAAGAATATATTAGCTGTCAGAGAGGATCCTACGCAATGCTTTCCTCTTAATTGGCATGAAGAATTAAGTAGAACTTTCTCAGTGGAGATAAAGATTGTTGCTAATGACGAGCCTGGACTTCTGGCCAACATAGCATCATCTATTGCTGAAACAGATACTAATATCTCTTCTATAAAAACTCACGAACCTGAAACTGGTGTTTATGAATTTAACATTGATCTTCAGGTCTCCGACAGACTGAACTTATCTAAAGTTATTAGGAGACTAAAAACACACAAAGCGATAATATCCGTAAATAGGATACATGATCAAGAAATGCGAAAAGCAAAAATCCTGCATTAGTATTATGAAACAAAAAATTGAAACTTCAGAAGCACCGAACGCTATAGGACCTTACTCACAAGCAATTAGAGTGGGTGATAATATTTTTCTTTCAGGTCAGATTCCCTTAGATCCAGAAACAATGAAATTAGTGGAAGGTGAAGAAAATCAAATAAGGAGAGTATTTGATAACGTTCAGGCTGTTTGTAAGGCAGCCGGTTGTGGTCTTAACGATATTGTAAAACTTAATATTTCCCTGCAAGACCTTTCTCTGTTCGCTAAAGTAAACGAGGTTATGCTAGATTATTTTGAAGAGCCTTACCCGGCACGTGCTGCGCTACAAGTCGCTAGATTGCCTTTAGACTCATTGATTGAAGTAGAAGCAATCATCATCAAGGAAAAAAGCTAATATCAATTCATGCCTGAAGGCAAAACAACCAGCCATCTTGTCGAAGAACTTAAAGGAGTAGGTCCAAAAGTCTCTGAATCTCTTTCTTTGTTGGGCATTACAACCATACAAGATGCTGTTTTTCATCTTCCTTATCGTTATGAGGATAGAACCAAACTTACCTCACTAGGAGAAGCGCCGTATGAAATTCCTCTCCTTATAGAAGGAGAGATAATTAAATCAACGGTTGTTTTCAGAGGAAGACGAATGCTATTCACTGAGATTTACGATGGAACTGGTCGATTAACAATGAGGATGTTCAATTTTGCCTTTGCGCAGCACAAAGCCCTTAAAAAGGGGTCTAGAATAAGATGCTACGGAACCATAAGGCATGGACCTTCTGGAAAAGAAATGATTCATCCTCAGTACCAAGTATTTGAAAGAGCAGATTCTGTAGAAGTGGATAAAAGTCTTACGCCTGTTTACGCATCTACTTCAAAGCTTCAACAAGGTAGGTTAAGAAAAATTATCTCAGGAGCTATAAGCTATTGTGAAATAAATAACTTATTTGAAGAAGAAAAAGTAAAAAACTCTAACGATGAATTCTCTGATCTGTTTCAAGCATTAAAATTCATACACAACCCCCCTGCAGATATAGACCTGAATGTCCTGTTAAGTGGCAATCATCCTGCTCAGAAGAAACTTATCAAAGAAGAGCTTATTGCGCATATGCTCTGTGCAGGAATACTTAAAAATGAGCTGGAAGGCAGAGAAGGTCCAGTAATGCGAACCAAGTCATCTAAAGAAGGCGTATTTCTTAAATCCCTAGATTTCCATTTAACCAATGCACAAAATAGATGTTGGGACGAAATTTGTAATGACTTAACTGCTCAGTCTCCTATGCGCAGACTGCTTCAAGGGGATGTTGGTTCCGGTAAGACCCTAGTGGGTGCTTTAGCAGCACTTCATACTGCTGAGAATGAATGGCAAACAGCCTTTATGTGTCCAACTGAGATACTAGCTGAACAACATCATCAGACTTTATCTGAGTGGTTTAGCCCTCTTGATTTAAAAGTTGCAATTCTTACTGGCTCTACCACAGCTTCAAAAAGAAAAAAGATAGTTTCAGAATTAGAAGAAGGTGCAATAGATATTCTTGTTGGCACTCATGCTCTTTTTCAAAAAGATGTAATCTTTAATAGGTTGGGATTAACTATAATAGATGAACAGCACAGATTTGGAGTGCATCAAAGATTTTCTATGTTAGAAAAAGGAGGTTCCAAAAAGCGCAGCCCCCACCAATTGATAATGACAGCTACTCCAATACCTAGAACTCTAGCAATGACTGTGTATGGCTCTCTAGAAACCTCCATTATTGATGAATTACCACCAGGCAGAAAACCAGTTACAACCTCTTCAAGGCCAAGCTCCATGAGAGACAAAGTAATGAAAAGAATTGAAGAAGTGTGTCTTGAAGGCCAAAGGGTCTATTGGGTATGTACCTTAATTGAAGAATCAGAAGAATTAGAAGCTCAATCTGCAGAAGAGCTGTTTTTAGATATCAAGAAGTCCGTACCAAACATAAAAACTGGGCTAGTTCATGGCCGTCTCAAAAAGAAAGAAAAAGATAAAGTAATCAATGAATTCCGTGAGGGCGAGATACAGCTCTTAGTCTGCACTACGGTTATAGAGGTAGGTGTTGATGTACCAGAAGCAACATTAATGATTATTGAGAATCCTGAAAGATTAGGACTATCACAGCTTCATCAACTAAGAGGCAGAGTTGGCAGGAAAGCAGACTCAGATTCACATTGTCTTTTGCTTTATAAAGACCCTCTAACTTCAATAGCTCAAGAGAGAATAAAAACCATGGAAGAAACTAATGATGGTTTTGTTATAGCAGAAAAAGACCTAGAGCTCAGAGGATCAGGTGACATTTATGGAGTAAGACAATCTGGACTTATGGATTTAAAAATTGCCGACCCTATACGAGACTCTGACTTATTAGAATTCGCCCAAGAAGAGGCTATAAGAATAGCCAAAACAGATGAGCCATTTGCTAAAATTTTAGTGGACAGATGGATAGGGACTAAAGTTGATTATTCTGAATCGTAATAACAACAAACTTCCTTAAAGGAGCCGGAAAACCTTCTATTGTTCTCTCGTGGTTGCCCTCCTCTAAAGCAGATTCAAAAGATCCGAACGGCATCCATTGAGTGGCCCTTTGTTCTTCAATAGTAGTCATTATGGCTTCAGTAGAGTCAATAAGTTCAAGACCTTGTTCAAGGATAAGTTTTTCTAAACCTATCTCGTTATGAACTGACCAAACGTTAGGCATATTTGCATACCTGTCACCAGGCACAAGAACTTCTTCATAATCTTCAGGAGTCACTATGGTTTCGATGACGATTCTCCCTTCTTTTTTTAAGTGGGAAGCTAACAATCTGAGGTGTTTTCCTGGATCTCTTTGATGGTATAAAAGACCCATGCTAAATATCACATCAAAATAAGGCTTAGCTATCTGAATAGACTCCAATCTCTCTGGTAACATTTGTATTTTCTTTGATTGAGCAAAGTTATTTATGGCCAAAAATTGAGAAAAGTGTGTCAGATTTGGTTCCAAACATAAAACCTCTTTAGCGCCTAAGCCCAACATTCTAAATCCGTAATAACCATTACCCGAACCGACGTCTAATACCTTCTTATCATTCAGATCCAAATCAAGCTCTAAGAAGCGATCCCATTTAAAATGGGAACACCACTCGCTATCAATAAACACTTCATTTATTGAAAAGGGCCCTTTTCTCCAAGGAACTAGCTGCAACAACAAGTCTTTTGTTTTATCGCTATCCTGAGGCGTCCAATTAAAATTTATTTTTACTTCCGAAGACATTTCTACTGTCTTATCTAAAGGGCTGGGCAATTCTGATAGGATTTTTTGCCAAAGTTCTATGCGTTTGTCTTTCTTAATTCCGAAGAAGTCCTTCTTGTAAGGGTCAAGAAGCTTCTGCCATTCAGGAGAAATAAAATTCATTACTTAATAAATAGATATGTAGCAAAATTTAAATTGGACATTAATTTCTCACCCCTCCTAAACCCAACTCTTTTCATCCTTTGAAAGTGCTGTTCCTCTGTTTCGGTTACCATAACTCCTTCCAAGGAATCTCGTTTCGCAGCAATCTCCATCTTGGTATAGCCATTCATCTCTTTAAAGAGATGATGCAATAAAAATATACTCTTGGATTCTCTGTCGGATTGAAAATGTACCTTTTCAGAAATTAACAACACCCCTCCTGGATTCAACCCTTTAAATATCTTTTCTATTAAGAGTGTTCTCTTGTTGCGATCTAAGAATTGCAAAACAAAATTAATAACCACAACTGAGGCGTTGTTTATCTCAGATGTATTTATATCTTCTAGCTTTAATTCTAGACGCCCCTCATCTACATAAGAGTTAAGCAATTTATTACATTTTCCTATCATCGCTTCAGAATTATCTATGGAGATAACTTTTATATTCTTATCACTAACGGAATCTAATAACGCTATAGTTGAAGCTCCCAACGAGCATCCTAAATCATAAACATATGAATTATCTCGAGAATACCGCCTTGAATAGTAATCTACTAAATTCACACTGGTCTTATAGCCAGGCACAGATCTATCAATCATATCTTCAAAGACTTCCGTGACTTCTTCATTGAAAGAGAAAGGCAAACCGCTTAAATTACCTTCAATAAATATATCATCCTGCTTTCCCATAAAAGATAGTTTAAAATTTAACAAGAAATAATGCTTAATTACTTTATCAAATCTCCTGAAACACCTGAAGAATGGGATAATTATTTTTTATTCAGATGGGAAATGCTCAGAAAACCCCTTGGGATGTCTAAAGATTCTCTGCAAGATGACCAAGAAGAATCAAGCTTTCACCTAATTGCTCTGGATGATCATGAGAAGGTTGTTGGGTCTGGAAGGGTTCATTTCAATTCCAATGTAGAGGCTCAAATCAGATACATGGCTGTTAGTGAAGATTTGAAAAGGAGAGGCATAGGCTCAGAGATAGTAAAGAAACTAGAAGAGCATGCAGGTAAGAGTGGAGCAAAGACAGTAATCCTAAATGCGAGAGAAGAGGCTATAAATTTTTATCTTTCGTTGGATTACTTAGAAGGAGGCCCGTACACATCCGATACGGGCATTCCACATACAACTATGAAGAAAATTTTATCTTGATTACAAGAGTGGTGCTATAACCAGGCTCACGATTGCCATAACATTTATTAAAATGTTCATAGCAGGTCCAGAGGTATCTTTAAAAGGGTCTCCAACTGTATCTCCTACAACTGCAGCAGTATGAGTATCGGTTCCTTTGCCTCCAAGATTTCCTTTTTCAATATATTTTTTTGCGTTGTCCCAAGCTCCGCCAGCATTTGCCATAAACAAAGCCATGAGAACACAAGAAAGCAGTCCACCGGCGAGCATTCCACCTAAAGCTTCGGCTCCCAGTGTAAATCCTACTAATGGAGGTGCGCCAACCGCTATCACTCCAGGTAAAAGCATCTTCTTTAGAGCTGCAGTAGTTGCTATATCTACACATTTTTCTGTATCTGGCTCTGCAGTTCCTTCCAATAAACCAGGGATTTCTTTGAACTGTCTTCTGATTTCATTGATCATTTCAAAAGCAGCATCACCAACAGCAGTCATTGTTATTGAGGCGACCAAAAAAGGTATGGCTCCTCCTATGAACATTCCTACCAAAACCATTGGCTCCGACAGCAGTAGGACCAAGTCTTCCCCTCTATTTGCTGAAACACTTTCAACAAAAGCCGCAATGATAGCCAATGCCGCTAGAGCAGCTGCTCCTATAGCAAAGCCCTTACCAATGGCAGCAGTTGTATTCCCTTGCTCATCTAGTTCATCTGTAATTTCTCTTGTTTCAGGAGGCATTCCAGCCATCTCTGCTATGCCGCCAGCATTATCAGCTACCGGCCCATAAGCATCTATCGCCATCGTTATTCCCACAGTGGATAACATACCCACTGCTGCAATACCGACTCCATACAGTCCCGTTAAGCTTGTTGATAGATAAATTATTATAGCTATGCAGGCTATTGGTAAAACAACAGATTGCATACCAACCGACAAGCCAGTAATCATGACTGTAGCTGGTCCAGTTTGTCCAGATTCTGCTATCTTAACCACCGGCGTAGAACCTGTGTAATATTCTGTAATTAGTCCTATTGCTATTCCTCCAACCGCTCCTGTTAAGACCGCTAGCCAGACATTAACGCCCGTTTCTCCTAAAAGAGAAGTGGTTAAAAAATATGCTGTAGCGATGAAGACAATAGGCGCTCCTATTGTTCCTGTTCTCAACGCAGAGGCAGGAGAAAGGCTTGAAAAAACCCTTACTATAATAATCCCTACCATTGAAGATAATAGACCTATTGACGCCAAAGCCAGAGGCAAGAACATCATTTCTGATCGTGATTCGGTTACTGCAAGAGTTCCTGCAATAGCAATACAAGCAATCATTGATCCACAGTAAGATTCAAAAATATCTGATCCCATGCCCGCAATATCTCCAACATTGTCACCAACGTTGTCTGCAATCACACCGGGGTTCCTAGGATCATCTTCAGGAATACCTGCTTCCAACTTTCCAACTAGATCAGCGCCGACATCTGCACTCTTTGTAAAAATTCCGCCACCGACACGCGAGAACAAAGCAACGATAGAAGCCCCCATACCAAAGCCTTCAATAGAGTGGTAGTGATCCCCTCCTCCAATGAAATAGAACAATGTTCCTAGACCTATTAAACCTAAAGAAGCTACACACAATCCCATTATGCTTCCGCCATAGAAAGCTATAGACAGAGCTGTTTCAGCACCCGATTCTGAAGCTGCCGTGGCCGTTCTTACATTGGCCTTGGTTGCAGCGTACATACCTAACCAACCTGCGACTGCCGAAGAAAGTGCTCCGGAAAATACTGCTATTGCTGTGCTTGATCCCAACTGCCAATAAACAAGTGCAATCACTACCGCTGCAAAAGGTACAAGATAGCTGTACTCTCTTTTCATGAAGGTCATTGCTCCGGAGTGAATTTGATCACCAATCTTAGTTACAGCTTCATTTCCAGCAGGGTATCTACTTACAACTATGTAAATAGCTAAAGCTACTAGTAAACCGAACGCACCTAATAGTGGTGGTATGTAAAAATATGACTCCATCTTCTCCTCCGTTTAGTAAATCAGACCTTTTAAAGGTTTCAAAGCGCGTGAGTCTACAAGAATAAGAAATTAAAGAAAACTAAATTTTTCTATCAAATATCTCTTTATCAAATTCCCCTTCAGATTTTGCAACTACGCAAGAAACCATTGAGTCTCCGCAAACATTAACTACGGTTCTCGTCATGTCTAAGAGCCTATCTACTCCTATGATTAATGCAATTCCCTCTACTGGTAAACCAACCTGTTCTAAAACCATTGCCAACATAATCAAACCTACTCCAGGAACTCCTGCAGTTCCTATACTAGCTAGCGTTGCTGTCAAAATAACCATTAAATAGTCTATGGTTGTAAGATCAATATTGTAAGCCTGAGCTATAAATACGGTTGCAATTCCTTGCATTATTGCGGTGCCGTCCATATTTACTGTTGCCCCAAGAGGTACAGTAAAAGACCCGATTGAAGGCTTTACTCCCAATTTAGTGGTAACAGTTCTTAAAGTTACTGGCATAGTTGCACTGCTAGAAGAGGTACTGAAAGCAAATACAGATAAAGATCTCAATTTACTAAAGAAAGTAATTGGATTTAATTTAGCAATGAGAGTGATAAACAACCCATAAGTTACCAGCGCATGAAATAAGAGAACAAATAATAACAAAAAGAAATATTTACTTAGGTCGCCAATTACACCTATGCCTTTAACCGCAAACAAAGTTAACAATAAGGAGAAGACCCCGTAGGGAGCTAATTCAATCAACATAGTAACTAGCTTTAAGATCACATCATTTAATCTCTGAAAACTCTGCTGTAAAGGCTTTCCTGACTCACCTATGCCCTTCAAGGCAATACCAAACAACAAAGAAAAAACTATTATTTGTAACATGTTGCCTTCTGCCATTGCAGCAATAGGGTTGGTAGGAAAAATACTAACTATAACTTGTTTAAGAGAAGGAGGATCTGTAGCCACAAAAGCTTGCGGTAGGGCTAAATTAGCACCTAAACCTGGCTCAACAAGCAAAGCAAAAAATAAGGCGAGAGAAATAGCTATAGCAGTAGTTACAAGATACAAAGATAAAGTTTTTATTGTAATGGTACCTATTTGAGAAGATGAAGAGATTGATAAAACTCCGCAAACTAAAGAAAAGAAGACTAAAGGGACAATAGCAAGCCTTAGCGAAGCAATAAAGATTTGCCCTACAATATCAAAAATTCCATTGGCTAATAGATCGTATAAAATTAAATCGCCTGTGGAACCCAAGATACCTGAGTCGTGAGTTAGTTTTATTAAGGCACCACCCAAGATACCTCCTATCATTGCTAAAACTATTCTAGTTGTTAAAGTCATCTCTTAATCAATTTCAACCATTTCAAAATCTTCTTTGCCTACACCACAATCTGGACAAACCCAATCTTCTGGTATGTCATCCCATTTTGTTCCCGGTTCAATGCCATCTTCTGGCCAACCTTCAACCTCATCATATACCCATCCGCAGACGATACATTCCCATTTCTTCAATTTTCTCTCCTGGTTAATTAAAAAATAAATCATTCTAACTCAACTTTCTCATCAACCTAGATTAAAGTAGCGCCCCTTGATGAAAAAAAATGTAATTGAAAAACTGCTAGGACTGTCTTATCTAATGAGATTGGATAAGCCTATTGGGACACTTTTACTGCTTTGGCCAACATTAAGTGCTTTCTACGTTCTCACCGGGGGGAAGCCTGACCCTGTTTTATTGGTAGTTTTTATTCTCGGAGCCTTTTTGATGAGGTCAGCGGGATGTGTAATTAATGATTTTTTTGATCAAGATTTTGACGGAAAAGTTGAACGCACCAAAGAAAGGCCTCTAGTTACTGGTGCTGTTTCTAAAAATGAAGCTCTAATCCTTTTTTTTGTTCTGCTTGCTGCTTCTGCCTACCTGCTTACCTGGACAAATAAATTTACTTTTTTAATGGCTTGCTTGGGAGTATTTCTTACATCTTTCTACCCTTTAACTAAACGTTTCTTTTCTTTCCCTCAGGCTTTTTTAGGGTTTGCGTTTTCTTGGGGAATTATCATGGTCTCTGCTGCTGAATTAAATTTAATTAATTTAACTACTCTTCTTATCTTTTTAGCCTGTTTTTTCTGGATATTAGCTTACGATACAATCTATGCCATGTGCGATAAAGAGGATGATGCCTCTATAGGCATAAACTCTTCTGCCCTTACCTTGGGTAAGGGTGTAAAAGTATCTATATTTATTTTTCACATCCTATCTTTAATATTTTGGTGTTGTGTTGGTTTATATGGAGGATTGGATACAATCTTCTTCTTTACTGTTTTTCTTTCATTTTTATTCGTTATTAGACAAATGCTTCTTATTAAAGATTACGACAGAAATAAATGTTTAAAAGCATTCAAAGGTAATAATTGGGTAGGACTCTTAATCTTTATCGGGGCTTTTCTTGGTTCTTAATTATGGAAGTTCATTTTTTAAAGAAAATCTCTGATATAGAAAAACAAGAATGGGATGCGGTTGTTGATTCGGACTACCCCTTTCTAGAATATAATTTCTTGAATGCACTAGAAACATCAACGTGTGTTTCTGAAGAAACCGGATGGAGTCCCTTTCATTTAATTGTAAGAAATAAGAATGAAGTTACTGCTGTTATGCCTTTGTATGTAAAAACAGATTCACAAGGTGAATTTATTTTTGACTGGTCGTGGGCAGATGCATATTACAGAAACGGTCTGAACTACTACCCTAAATTAGTCTCTTCTATCCCTTTCACTCCAGCTGCAGGTCCAAGACTATCGATAAAACAAGGGTACAAAAGGAAAGAGATTGCCCAATTAGTTAATCAGGCCATAAAAAATATTAGTGATGAACTTGATATCTCCAGTATGCACATCTTATTACCTGAGGTTTCAGAACTAGAAGAATTCATTGAAGCTGACTTCAGTCTTAGGACAAGCTACTCATTCCATTGGTTTAATAACGAATATGAAATTTTTGATGATTTCTTGAGCGACTTAACCTCTCGCCAGAGAAAGAATATAAAAAAGGAAAGACAAAAAATTGATGCGCAAGGAATAAAAATTGAGAGAGTTAGGGGTAAAGATATTTCAGAAGAAATGATCGTTTGCTTTTATGACTTTTATCAAGTGACCTACCTAAAGCGAGGTATGGGTGGCTACTTAAATCTTGAGTTTTTTAAAGATGTCATAAAACTAATGCCTGAATCTATTCTTTTGGTAATGGCAAAAAATTTAGAAGGGGATTATGTTGCTGCTGCTTTAAACTTTTATGATTCTAAAAAGCTATATGGGCGATATTGGGGCTGTCTAGCTGAATATGATTCCCTGCATTTTGAGACTTGTTATTACCAAGGCATAGAGTTCTGTATAGAAAATAATTTATCAAGATTTGATCCCGGGGTACAAGGAGAACACAAAATTAAAAGAGGATTTTTACCAATAGAAACCTACTCGGCGCATTGGATAAAAGATATTCGCTTTAAAAAAGCAATCGATGATTTTCTTCATCAAGAAACAACCAATATTAAGAACTATAATCAGCAGTGCACTTCCCTTCTGCCATTTAAAAAAGATTTAATATCAAGAATTTATGAGCAAAATACAGAAGTTAAATAATAGAACTTTAGCTCTTGGAATAAAGCACTTAAAAAAAGTGGACTCTGATTTTAAGGAAATACTTAGAGATAGAAACGATCAAATAAATTCTTTTAAGAAGACAGGAGGATTTGAGGGCTTAATTAGCTTAATAGTCGAACAACAATTATCTGTTGCATCCGCCAAAGCTATCTTTAGCAGAGTCAAACTTGTTTGTGGAGATTTTGAAGCCTCTTCTTTCCTCAAAATAAAAGAAGAGGAACTAAAAGCTACTGGCTTAAGTCGCCAGAAAGTAACTTATTGTAGAAATGTTGCTGAAGCGGTGATTAACAAAACTTTAGATTTTAAAAAACTAGAAAAAATGTCAGATCAAGAAGTGGTTGAGATGCTGGTCAAAATAAAAGGCATAGGAGAATGGACTGCTCAGTGCTATTTAATGGCTTGTATGAAACGACTGGATGCTTGGCCATCTTCAGATCTGGGGTTAATTGTGGCCATTCAAAAGATTAAGAAAATCAACGAGAGACCTAAAAGTTTGACAATTGAAAAAATGGCTGAACCTTGGAAACCCTATAGGTCCATAGCTGCGTTATTATTGTGGTCCACTTATGATAAAGACTAACCAACAAGCATATAACTTTAATTCTCAAAAGAAGAAAACGAGGCTAAATGACCTTATTAAACTTTATGAAATTAATTATCTTAAGCTTCATAAAATACTGCCAAATATTTTGAACAAAAATAATGCTAGTTTTGGTTTGCCTGAAGGAGAAAGTAGTTCCGCGGTTAGTATCAATGTCTTCAAAGAATCAAAATACACCTCTAAATTAATAGTTTGTCAGAGTAATTTTTCAATAAGCAGTATGGAAGACATGATCATGGAGGTGGCCATTTATAATGACTTGAAGATGGTAGAAGTTAGACGTTTTAATGGGAAACACCAATTCTGGTCAAGAAATGTCTTTCCTAATAAAAATATGCTCAGTAAGGACGAAAAATATCAATGGAATAAATATCTATCTGAATGGTTAACCTTTGTTACTAGAGAAGGCCTCAGTAATATAAGGATTGACTAATATAGCACTAATTTAGTGCATATGATCTATAGTAGTGCATTTTATTCTTATAATTTAAAATAACGCACTCTATATGTCCATATAGTGTTCAATTCTACTTTTTAACATGCTAATATCCGATTTTAAATAATTGAATGGAGATTTTAGAATGAATAAATACGAATACATATGGCTTGATGGATTTAAGCCAGAGCCATCCTTAAGGAGCAAGGTAAAAGTAACAGAAGGAGAAGCTCCTGAATGGTCTTTTGATGGTTCTTCAACACAACAAGCAGAAGGTGGCAGTTCGGACTGTTTGCTCCTTCCAGTTCAAATGTATGATAACCCTACAACTGATGGCGCCTTAGTTATGTGCCAAGTTCAAACTGGGGAACATGAAACTCATCCTTCTAACGAAAGAGCTGCTGCAGCTGAAATTGTTTCGGATGAATGGTGGTTCGGCTTTGAACAAGAATATTTTTTAACAGACCTGGAAGGCGAACCACTTGGCTGGGACAAGGGTGTGCCAAGAGCACAAGGAGACTACTACTGCGGTGTAGGAAGTAATAATGTAGTAGGTAGAGAGATAGCAGATGCCCATCTAGATGCCTGCTTAGATGCAGGTATAGAGTTAACAGGAACTAATGCTGAAGTTGCTTTAGGGCAATGGGAGTATCAATGCCTAGGGAAAGGCATTAAAGCTGGTGATGACTTGTGGGTAAGCCGATACCTTTTACATAAAGTAGCTGAAGAATTTGGTGTGAGTGTGAACATCCATCCAAAACCAAAAACAGGGGATTGGAATGGCTCAGGCATGCATACTAACTTTTCTAATGAAGAAATGAGATCTTCTGGTACAGAGGAATTGTTTACCTCAATGTGTGAGAAACTTGGAAAGGTTCATGCAGAAGGAATTGCTTCGTATGGTTCAGATAACGACATGAGACTGACTGGGTTGCATGAAACACAAAGTATTGATCAGTTTTCTTATGGGGTTAGCGACAGAGGAGCAAGCATCAGAATACCTATTTACACTGTAGAGCATAATTGGAATGGATACCTAGAAGACAGAAGACCTGCTTCTAATGCTGATCCTTATAAAATTATTGCTCATATAGTTGGTACTCTAACTGCTTAACTGGCTCATTCTAGATAAGTAGTTATGATATTCTGGGGGCAAAGTAGCCCCCAGAAATAGAACCTTGAATCAATTAAACCATTTTTTATTCACAGAATTAACTACTGGCATACTGGTGCTTGATTCCTCTCTTTCTATTAAGTTAATCAATACTTCGGCTGAATCTTTCTTAGATTCAAGTCTTAAATCAACAACAGGCAAAAAGATAACTGATCTGTTTCATGAAGAACCAGATAGTCTTGAAAACTTTGAAAACTGCCTCGAGAAGAATAGAGATTTTAAAAAAATAGATGCCATTCTGCATCTTCGTAAAGGAAGAACGCTCTTATGCGATTATACCTTGCGCCCTTTCTCAAATGCAGAGTTTAAAGAGTGCTTGATAATGGAGATTGTTGGCAAGGAGAATGCTTCTGAAATTAAAGAAAGGCATAGAATGAAAACTAATCAGGAAATTACCACTGAATTTATAAGGGGCATGGCTCATGAAATAAAAAATCCATTGAGCGGCATAAGAGGATCTGCACAACTATTAAATAATAAGTTGCCCGATCAAAATTTAAGAGAATACACTGATATTATTATTAAACAGACAGATAGGCTTACCGTTCTAGTGGATAATATACTCGGGCCAAATAAGAAACCTTCTTTTAAAGTGCAGAATATTCATTATCCAATAGAAAATGTCATGGACTTAGAAAAAAATGAGATTAAAGACATCGAAATAAAGTATGAAAAAGATTTTGATCCTAGCATCCCAGATCTCTTAATAGACAGCTATTTAATAGAAAACAGTGTTTTAAATCTTATTAAGAATGCCAGAGAGTCTCTGTCCAATTCAAAAACGTTAAGTCCAAAAATAAAAGTGAAAACAAGAGTGGTGCATCAAGAATATATAGGAGAACTTAGGTTCACTACACTATGCAAGATATCAATCTCTGATAATGGTCCAGGAATACCTGAAGATATCAAAGATTCAATATTCTTTCCTATGATATCTGGGAAAGAGCAGGGTTCTGGACTGGGTCTATCAATAACACAGGGAATTGTTTCTCAGCACAACGGGGCGCTGCAATTTAGAAGCAAACCAGGCGATACAGAATTTTCAATTATCATTCCCATTTCAGCTAACATGAATACAAATGATGGATTAAAAGAAGCGCATGGCTGATAACATCTTGGTTTGGGTAGTAGATGATGACGAATCGATTAGATGGGTCTTAGAAAAAGGTCTGTCTGAACATGATATAGATGTAGAAGTTTTTGAATCAGCCCATAAAGTGGTTCTAAAACTTGAGTCAGAAAATCCTGATTTGATATTGTCCGATATAAAAATGCCTGGCACGAGCGGCATTGACTTACTTGATCAAGTACAGAATTTGAGGCCTGAGATACCAGTAATAATCATGACTGCCCATTCTGACCTAGAAAGTGCTGTTGAATCTTATGAACACGGAGCATGGGAATATTTGCCCAAGCCTTTTGATATTGATGAAGCTGTAAAAATGATCAGAAGAGCAACCTTGTCGCCCTCACAAAAACTCGATAGCGAAAATGAAAGTGAAACAAAAGCCGAAATAGTTGGAGAAGCGCCAGCTATGCAAGAGGTCTTTAGGGCTATTGGTAAACTTTCAAACTCAAATTCTACTATTCTTCTTGTTGGGCAATCTGGAACTGGAAAGGAACTTGTAGCTAAGGCTCTATACCAACACAGTCCTAGAAAAGACAAACCATTTATTGCACTAAACATGGCTGATATTCCTAAAGAGCTTCTTGAGGCAGAGCTATTCGGTCATGAAAGAGGAGCTTTTACAGGGGCAGATGAAAAAAGAATAGGGAGATTTGAACAAGCTAACGGGGGAACTCTATTCCTGGATGAAATTGGGGATATGCAACTGGAAACTCAAACGAGATTGTTAAGGGTTCTTTCTAATGGAGAATTTTATCGGGTAGGTGGGAGAGAGCCCATAAAAGTAGACGTGAGGATCATTACGGCAACTCACCAAAATCTTGACGTGCATGTTAAAGAAGGGACCTTCAGGGAAGATTTATTCCATAGACTGAATGTTATTAAACTTACTTTGCCTAATCTCAATGAACGAAGAGAAGATATTCCTGAATTAGCTAAGCATTTTTTTAAACTGTCTTCTGAAGAACTTGGAGAAGAAAGAAAATACCTTTCGCAGGAAGTTGAGGATTATTTTTTAAGCCTTCCATGGCCAGGCAATGTTAGACAATTAGAAAATACTTGCCGGTGGTTAACGGTAATGTCTCCTACAAGAGAGATTCGTCTGGAAGATCTTTCAGATGATTTAATTTCTGAGGAAACAAATGGAACTGAATGGACCGACCTGCTTAATCTATGGGTTGAGAATTCTTTAGCTAAGGGTGAAAACAATCTTTTAGAAAAAACTCTTCCAGACTTTGAAAAAACAATGATCAAAGCAACGCTAAGAAAAACAAAAGGAAAGAAAAAAGAAGCAGCCAATATTCTTGGATGGGGTAGAAATACTTTGACCAGGAAAATTAAAGAGCTAGGCCTAGATAGGTAGGTTTAATCTACTGTTTGATTAGAGGCAAACCTGCTTGAACCCATCCTTGCATCCCTCCAGAAAGGATATTTACGTTTTCAAACCCTTGCTTAATTAACCTTCCACCAACGGCACTTGATGAACTCCCCAGTTTGCAAACTAGAAGGATTTGGTCACTTTCGTTTGCTTTAAAGAGTGAATTTTCTTTATCAACGCTATCCGGCTCTAGATTAATTGCACCTGATATGGTTCCTGAATTGAATTCAGCAGAAGTTCTCAGGTCTACCACCAAAGCATTTTCTTTGTTGATAATACGTGTTGCCTCAGAGGTATCTATTTTTTTTCCTCCTTTTCTGCTCTCATAAATAATTAGGGCAAAGAGCAAAAAAAACAATAATAATACTGCTATGTAATTATCAACCAGAAAAATTAGAAATTTATCCATAATGGAGCAGGATTATATAGATTACTAAGTTAGAATAGTTGGTTATTACAAAATAATTATATCGTATGAGCGCTTCTCTTGTTCTTGTTAGACATGGCCAAAGTGAATGGAATGAAAAAAATCTTTTTACTGGCTGGAAAGATCCCGGTCTTACAGCAAAAGGTGTGGAGGAGGCTAAATCAGCCGGTATTCAATTAAGAACTGAAGGTTTTCAATTTGACGTTATGTTTACTTCTGATCTTCTTAGGGCTCAAAAGACAGGGGAGATTATTCTTAAAGAATTAGGAGTTACAAACCTGCCCGTGGTTAAAAACCAAGCCTTAAATGAAAGAGACTATGGTGATTTATCAGGCCTCAATAAAGATGAAGCAAGAGAAAAATGGGGTGATGAGCAAGTTCATATTTGGCGACGATCTTTCGACACTCCTCCACCGGGAGGGGAAAGCTTAAAAGGCACGGCTGAGAGAGTGCTACCTTATTTTAAAAAAGAAATTCTTCCACAATTATTGGAAGGGAAAAATATCTTAATTGCTGCGCATGGTAATTCTTTGCGCTCCCTTGTTATGGAATTAGATCAGCTCACTAAAGAACAGGTTGTAAAATTAGAAATTGCTACAGGTGACCCTATTTACTATGAAATTGCATCGTCCGGAAAGGTAGTTAAGAAATAAACTTAATCGCGAACAGCTATTTTAGCCAACCTTAGAGCTTCCTTGGCTTCTTTTATAGAATATTCTGAAAAATGAAAGATGCTTGCTGCCAGTACGGCTTCGGCACCGCCCTTCAGTATTCCATCGACTAAATCTTGAAGAGATCCAACGCCTCCTGAAGCAATTACAGGAAGATTAATGCTAGAAGAAACTGCTTTAGTTAATTGATTATCAAATCCTTCCTTGGTTCCATCGCGGTCCATGCTGGTTAAAAGTATTTCTCCCGCACCAAAGTCTTCGAGTTTTTTTGCCCATTCAACGACATCTAAACCGGTCTTATTTCTTCCTCCATAAGTGACTACTTCATATTTGTCTCCGTTCTTATTGATACTCTTGGCATCAATTGCCACAACAATGCATTGAGAACCAAACTTCTCTGAAGCTGCTTTAACGAATTCAGGGTTTTCGACAGCTGCAGTATTGATACTCACTTTGTCAGCGCCCGATCTCAATAAATTCTTTATGTCGTCTAAAGACCTTACCCCCCCTCCTACAGTCAAAGGAATAAAAACCTCACTCGCTATCTTTTCTACTGTTTGATAAGTGGTTGCTCTAGATTCATGGCTGGCCGTAATGTCCAACATGGTTATTTCATCCGCTCCTTCAAGATCATAGCGTCTAGCAACCTCACTTGGATCACCAGCATCTCTGATGTTAAGAAAATTAACTCCCTTAACCACGCGACCATTGTCTACATCAAGGCAAGGAATTATTCTCTTGGCTACAGTCATTTCTTTTGTTGTGATTCTGCGATTGCCTCTTCAAGACTAAAAGCATTTTCGTAAAGCGATCGACCACAAATGACGCCTTCTAGATTCACATTACTTCTTGATAACTCTCTAATATGATCTAAAGAGGAAACACCTCCTGAAGCAATAACCGGTATGGTTGTGCTTCTTGCCAACTCCACAGTGGCCTCCACATTGGGACCTGACATCATTCCATCTTTTGAGATGTCTGTGTAAATGATGGAAGAAATCTTTATATCAGAAAGAGAGTTTAATAAATCTAGCGGTGTAGTAGTGCTTGCTTCAACCCAGCCCTCTGTTTTAAGTTTACCTTGGTAAACATCAAGAGCAAGGACAATACTTTTAGGGTAAGTTGAACTGAGTTGTCTTAAAATCTCCGGCTCCTTTATAGCTGAAGTTCCCATCACTATTCTTGAAATACCAGAATCAAGATATAAAGCAGCCGACTCTAGATTACGTATGCCTCCGCCAACCTGTATTACCTTGTTTTTAAATTCAGAAGCTATTTCTAAGATGACCTTTTGATTAACAGGCTTGCCTTGAATGGCTCCATCAAGATCTACCAAGTGAAGTATTTCAGCTCCCTTAGAGAACCACTGTCTTGCCATTTCAACGGGGTGTTCAGAAAAAACAGTTTCCTGATCCATCTTTCCTTCCTTAAGTCGGACACACCTCCCTGATTTAATATCTATTGCTGGAATTATTATCATCAATTACCTTTCCAACTAATAAAATTTTTATAAAACTGAAGGCCTACTTTTTGACTTTTTTCTGGATGAAATTGTACTGCGAAGATATTCTTCTTAGCCAACGCTGAAATAAATTCAGACCCATGACAAGTTGTTCCTATTGCGTCCACAGAGCTATCACATGCGTAGCCATGAACAAAGTAGAAGAAACTGTTGTTAGGAATATCTGTCCATAAGTAATGATCAGATTTTTGTAATACTTGATTCCAGCCCATGTGCGGAACTTTTACAGTAGAGGTACTGGATATTCTACGAACCTTCCCTTCTAATAAGTTAAACCCATTAATTCCATTATTCTCTTCACTTGATTCAAGTAACATCTGCATCCCAACACAAATAGCAAGCGTAGGCTTCTCAGCCATATTTCTTAAAACAACCTGATCAAGGTTATTATTCGATAGAGCTTCCATGCAGTCTTTAATAGCCCCAACTCCAGGTAAGACTATCTTGTCTGAATTTTCTATTTCACTTTTTTTTGAAGTAACTAGAATTTGATCTGAAGGAGAAACCTTTTTAAGGGCTTTGCTGACTGAATGAAGGTTTCCCATACCATAATCAATTACGGCTATTGTGTTCATAAAAAAGTTTCTTATGGGGTTACAAAGAACCCTTGGTAGAGGGAATAGTCCCCTCTGATCTTTTGTCTAGCTCTAATGCCATCCTCAAGGATCGGCCAAAAGCTTTAAAAATTGTTTCTATCTGATGATGGGTATTGTCTCCACTTAAATTATCTATATGAAGTGTTACAAAAGCATGGTTACTAAAAGACTGGAAAAAATGTTCGAACATACCAACCTCCATATTACCCACCGTATCCTTGGCAAATTTAACGTTCATAAATAAGCCGGGCCTACCTGAAAAGTCTAAAACTACCCTCGATAGCGCTTCATCAAGAGGCACGTAAGAATGTCCATATCGTCTTATGCCTTTTTTATCTCCAACAGCTTTATTAAAGGCTTCTCCTAAAGTAATGCCTATGTCTTCAATAGTATGGTGATCATCTATATGCAAATCGCCCTTTGCTTTTATATCTAAGTCAATCATGCCATGACGTCCTATCTGATCCAGCATGTGTTCTAAAAAAGGTAGCCCCGTTGCAAAAGAAGTCTTTCCAGTACCATCCAGGTTAATTTTAATTACAACCTCTGTTTCAGAAGTCCCACGCGTTATTTCTGCTTTTCTCATTTTTCTATCAATCAATAAAAAGGTCGCGCATTATAACGGATATAGATTAACTCTTCATAGAAGGTCGTATAAAATCTTAAAACCGTATGAACACTTTTAGTAACAGAGTAATTAAATGGCACGGGGAGAGCGGAAGAACTGACTTGCCCTGGCAAATTAATAAAACCCCTTACAAAGTATGGATATCCGAGGTTATGCTCCAACAAACACAAGTTAATACTGCAATGCCTTACTTTGATGCGTTCATGAAACGTTTTCCTAATATTGACAGTCTGGCTGAAAGTACAACGGATGACGTTCTGAGCTATTGGTCAGGTTTAGGCTATTACGCCAGGGGAAGGAACATCCATAAAACTGCGTGTATTTTAAAAGATGATTATTCTTCTTCTCTGCCCTGCTCATTAATAGAACTAGAGTCACTTCCTGGCATTGGTAGATCAACCGCTGGAGCAATATACTCTCTGGGCTTTAATAAAAGCGCTCCCATCTTAGACGGTAATGTTAAAAGAGTACTTTCTAGACATAAGAGAATTGATGGGATTTTAAAAAAAGCTACTACCGTTAATAAACTCTGGGAAATATCTGAAGAATTACTTCCACATAGAAATTATGGAACGTACACTCAAGGCATTATGGATCTTGGCGCTACTGTATGCACCAGAAGCAATCCTAGCTGCTCAGTGTGTCCAGTTGAAGAAGACTGTCTTGCTAGAATTCATAGTGAAACAGCGCTGCTGCCGAATAGAGGAACTTCAAAAAAGAAAAGAGAGAAAGAGGTTTTTTGGCTTGTACCCATAGATAAAAATAATAATGTCTACCTAGAAAAAAGACCAGAAAAAGGAATTTGGGGTGGCTTATGGTCATTTATAGAATGTGATGAAAAAAAAGAATTAAAAAAAATTTACGAGAGTAAATTTAGTCCAAATAAAACTTCTATTAAAAAATACAAAGAGATTGAGCATAGCTTTAGCCATTACAACCTTAAGGCACATGTTTTTGTAGTGACTCATAAGAGGAAATTAACTAAGCAAACCAATATAGAATCTATATGGACCAATGCTAAAGAGTTACAATCAATTGGCACTCCTAAACCAATACAAAAATTAATAACAGAGATGAGCCAGAATGGTTAGATTAGTAAACTGCAAAAAACTAAAAAAGGAATTACCTGGACTTGAAGGACCTCCGTATCCAGGTCCTAAAGGTGAAGAGATCTTTCTTAACGTTTCACAACAAGCTTGGGATGAATGGCTAGAACATCAAAAAATGTTAATTAATGAAGGGCAATTAAATTTGATGGATAGAGAATCAAGGAAATGGCTCAATACACAAATGGAGTTATTTCTATCAGGAGAAGAGTATGCCAAACCTGAAGGTTATAGACCTGAATAGTAAATCCTACTTCTTTAGCGGAGAATATTTGTATACAATCCTCAAACCTTTAATGCCCAGATAGCTCAGTCGGTAGAGCAAAGGACTGAAAATCCTTGTGTCGGTGGTTCGATTCCACCTCTGGGCACCATTTCTAGGATTTCTTAAATTTGAGCTTTAACAAGAACTGTAATAGTCTGAATTAGAGTAATTAAAATTGGAATAGAAAAAGTATTAGAGCTAGATGAATTTCTTTAATAAAAAAAATAAACTTTTTCCGTCCATTGAACCTTTTGATTCTGGTTTTATAGAGAAAGGGGTTCATAAAGTTTATTACGAACAGTGCGGTAATCCAACCGGAAAGCCAGCCATATTTTTGCACGGCGGACCTGGCGGTGGAGCAGGAAAATTATCAAGACGTTTTTTTGATCCAAAAAAATATCGAATAATACTTTTTGATCAGAGAGGGTGCGGGAAAAGCAAGCCGCATGCTTGTTTGGAAGATAACACCACTTGGCATCTTATTGAAGATATTGAGTCAATAAGAGAAACACTCAATATTCAAAAATGGTTAGTTTTTGGTGGATCATGGGGCAGCACACTTGCTATAGCATACGCTCAAAAACATCCAGACAGAGTGAGTGAAATGGTTCTTCGAGGTATTTTTATGTTGAGGCAAAAAGAGCTTCAATGGTTTTATCAGTATGGTGCAAGCGAGCTGTACCCTGAAGCATGGAAAGGTTTCATCGAAGAAATTTCTGAAGAAAAGAGGTCTGATCTTATTGAAGCTTATAGACATATTTTTAATGGTGAAGACGAAGAAAAACAACTATCTGCAGCAAAAGCATGGTCAAAATGGGAAGCATCAACTAGTTTTATAAACCACAACCCTGAAGCTGTGAAAGACTCTATTGGAGCAGAATTCGCATTGGCTTTTGCACTCATTGAGAACCATTACTTTGTTAATAAAGGATTTTTAGAAAACGAAAATCAACTTTTAGATAATGTTGATAAGATTAGGCATATTCCCACAATAATCGTTCAAGGAAGATATGACGCAGTGTGTCCAGCCACTACTGCCTATGAACTCCATTCCAGGTGGCCTGAATCTGAATTGATAATTGCACCTTTCTCTGGGCATTCAGCCTTTGAAAAAGAAATAACAAATGAATTGATAAAAGCCACAAATCAATTTGTAAAACATAAACACAATTAAATTATTCTTTTTACAGGAGATTTATCATAAACTCGTTATATGGGGATAAAACATCTAAATTCAGATGCGCATGTTGATGAGATTCTAGAAATTCTAGAAGAAGATGCTGGTGTAATAATCGATAATGTCCTTACCAAGGATCAACTTAATAATATCACCCAAGATATACATCCTTTCTTGGGAAACACTAAAGAAGGAAAAGACGAGTTTACAGGCTTCAAAACTAAGCGAGTGGGGGCCTTGATGGCCAGATCGCCCGAATGTAGGAATTTAGCGCTTGACCCATTAATCAATGAAGTTTCAAAAAGATTTTTAGAGCCTCACGGTGAAGGATACCAATTGCATTTTACTTCAGCGATTAATATAGGTCCCGGTGAGACTCAACAAATCTTGCATAGAGACAGAGGGGTTTGGGGCGGCTATATTCCAAGAAAAATTGAAACTCAACTAAGTACGGTTTGGGCGATAACGGATTTTACAAAAGAGAACGGAGCCACCCAACTAGTTCCTGGTTCTCATAAGTGGAATAAGAATCGAGAACCTACTGATGAAGAAATTGATTATGCAGAAATGAATGCCGGTTCTGTCTTTATTTACACTGGCTCAGTTATGCATGCAGGCGGCAATAATATTTCTGATGAAAACAGAATGGGGGTCTTCATCCACTATGCACCCTCATGGCTTAGACAAGAAGAAAATCAGTATTTGTCTTGTCCGCCTGAAATAGCAAAAACTTTAGACCCTAAACTTAGATCTTTGATGGGATATTCAAAAGGTGGTTATGTGTTAGGCTTTTTTACTGACCCTTATGATAAGGAAGGAAAACTTGAATCAGTTTCTCCTGAAAAGATTTTTGGAGGCTCTGCTGACAAATTTGAAAACCTAACGACTCCGGACAAGCTTGTAAAGGAATCATCGTAGTATTTATTTTATAAAAACTAATAACTACAAAAATTAAGGAAGTTAGTGGACACGAGAACACAAGAGTTCCTTAATAATCCTATACTTCCATTGCTTGTTAGGATGGCTGCCCCTAATACAATAGCTTTTTTTATACAGGCAATTGTCGTGCTGACTGAAGTCTGGTTTATTAGTAAATTAGGAACTACTTCACTTGCAGCTGTTGCTTTGGCTTTTCCTATTCTAATGATAACTCAGCAAATGGCTTTTGGCGCCTTAGGAGGAGCCGTGACATCTTCTATAGCCAGGAGCATTGGTGCCGGAGATACAATAAGAGCTGAAAAATTATTATGGCACTCCTTGTTAATAGCTAGTTGTGGTGCTGTTGTTTTCCTCTTGGCCTTCCTTCTTGGAGGAGAGTCTTTACTAAAAATTCTTGGGGGGAAAGGTCCTTTATTAGAAGAATCATTATCTTATTGCATGATCTTTTTGACTGGAGGGATTCTAATATGGTTATCAGGGAGTTTAAGTGCTGCTTTGAGGGGGATGGGCAATATGCGTTACCCCGCTATGTTAATGAGCATAAGTTCTGGAATGCAGGTCATCCTTTCTGGAGGATTTATTCTCGGGTGGTTTGGTTTTCCTAAACTGGGAATAGCAGGTGCTGCTGTTTCTGCACTGGCTAGCGGAGGGTTTATGTCTTTAATGATGTTTTTGAAACTTTCAAGTTCATCTAGCAAGATTAATTTAAAAATCTCAAGGTTTTC
This sequence comes from uncultured SAR86 cluster bacterium, assembly GCA_937773605.1. GTDB lineage: Bacteria > Pseudomonadota > Gammaproteobacteria > Magnimaribacterales > Magnimaribacteraceae > CAJJAM01. The sequence continues at coordinate 31,999 of CALJVP010000014.1, forward strand.
TTTTGAAAAAGAATTGTTTAAAGATATTCTTGATGTCTTTTTACCTGCGTCTTTGGCCCCTGTGTTTACTGTTGGAACTGTTCTAGTGCTAACCGGTCTTGTTGGTCAATTTGGAACTACGGCTCTGGCAGGCTATGGAATAGGTTCTAGAGTTGAATTCTTAATGATTCCCTTGGTATTCGGAATTGGCACTGCCATGACTGCCATGGTGGGAACAAATATCGGTGCTAAGAATATTGAACGGGCTGAAAGAATTGGCTGGCTTGGGGGTATTTCTGCAGGATTCTTTGCAGGGATAATTGGAATAGTTCTCGCACTCACTCCCGAGCTTTGGATAAATTTTTTCGCTTCAGATGAAGCCACTTATTTGGTGACTAAACAATACATTCAGGCCGTAGGATTCTGTTACGGCTTTCAGGGGCTGGGGCTATCTCTTTACTTTGCCTCTCAAGGAGCCAGTGCCATGAAATGGCCTATTATTGCAACAGTTACTCGATTTACTGTTGCTGCACTGGGAGGGTGGATATCTATATATTGGTTCTCAGGCGGTCTAATAGGAATCTTTTATTCTGCCGCTATAGCCATGACTCTCTTTGGATTGATGTTGTTAATTTCTTTAAAAATGGGCGCGTGGAGAAAATCTTAACGGACTCTTATATTTTCAATTTCTCCAGATTTAAGTGCAGGAAGTCCTCCTGGTTGATAAGTAATAATGTATGCCCTTCTTTGAGTATTTGTAGAGTTTGGCTCTGAGCCATGAACAATGTGAGGGTTAAAAAAGACTAAAGACCCAGCACTTATCTCAAGAGGCACCTCAGCAGTTTTATCAAATGCATTGGGGTCGGTATAAAAACCACCTAACTGCGTCCCGTCATTTGTACCTGGTAGACATCCGCTTGTATGACTCCCTCTTATAACCTTAAAACATCCATTTTCTAAAGTTGCATTGTCTAAAGATAGGTAGACATTCGGTAAAAGGTCCACATTTTCACTATCATGCACCCAGTATGGAGAATCCTGGTGCCAACCAAAACCTGTGCCCTCTTTTGGTCTCTTAAGATTTAGCTTATCAGTCCATAGACTGATCAACTTCATGCCTATAATGTCTTGAATTGGATTAACCAATCTTTGGTCTGTTATTAGCTCTCTCAGCTCTTCATCCAGCTGATGGGCTGGTTCAATCACCCTTATTGTTTCAGAATCTAAACCTGGTTCAAACTGAACGGTTAGATAATCAGAATCTACAAATCTTTTTCCATCTAAATGATACGCAGTGCCTTTCTGGCTTAGGAGTAGAGCTTTTGAAGCAGCGCGCTCCAATGCCTCATTTATTTTAAAGACTTCTGATTTAGAGAAAATATTCTCTCTTACTAGAAAGCCATCTTTTTTGTAGGAAGACTTTTCTTTAGGTGTTAAGTTGGTTTCTATGATCAAGTTACTTAAAGGTTTTGCTTATCTCTGTATATGGAGCACCCCTTTCCAGATAGCCTTTATCATATGGGGTCTCTGGATAGTTTCTACTTCTAACTATACCGTTATCTCGTTAACTAATTTTGAGTTTTTTAAAAATTATCTAACTTTCTATTCTGGCGATCTATCGACTGGCTATATGCTTGGTTTTGGAATCCATGCCTAGACTTTTGTACTTGTCTCATCCCGATGGTAATACACCAAACAATAAAAGCCATTACCAGCACCTGGCTGGGACTTTGGATTCTGAAAAAACTAAATTAAAGAAACTGCCATCAGCACTAAACAAATTGTTGATACCATCCAAGTCAACGACCTTATATAAATTACATTAAAAACATAAAGAGGAACATAGAGGCATCTCAAACCAAGCCAGTAAGTAGCTAAATCGTAGTTATCGACTTCCGGATTGATTATTGTAAGCACAGCCAGAACTAAAAAAATTGGTAAGCTTTCCATAAGATTTAAATGAGCTCTATTGGCTCTTCCTATAAAAGGCGCAACTTCTATTGGTTCATCTCGACTGGAAAGTAAATATTGTAAATTTTTTGCATTCAACAAGGTGGGTAGCATTGCCTGCGCGAATGCAAGTAATGCAGATAATAAGATTAATGATGTCATGTTTTTCCTATGTAAAAATTAATAATTCTAATCAACGTATTACAATACTAGAGAAATGAATCTTTTAAAAACGATCTTTTCCATCAAAACGATACCCATTGTTTTATGGAGCTCTAGCTACCCACTGAATTACAAGCCAAGACTTAAGACGATGTTTTATCTGGTCTTGGGATTATTTCTATTTGGTCTTGGAGATGCAATTATCATAGGGAGTGGTGCGGGAGTAAGTCCTTGGACCGTATTGGCACAAGGGATTTCATATTCAACGAATTGGACGATTGGTTTCTCAACTTTCATTGTAAGTTTGAGTGTTCTGATTCTCTGGTTTCCCTTAAGGCAACAGCCTGGAATAGGAACTATATTAAATGTGTTCATTATCGCCGGAACCATAGACTTAACCTTACCTTATCTTCCCTCGCCTACTGAATACCCAAACCAAGTTCTTCAAGCGGCTATAGGAATAATGACGATTGGCCTAGGAAGTGGTTTCTACTCTAACGGCAAACCTTGGCCCTGGTCCAAGAGATGGTTTAATGGTTGGGCTTCAAAGAATAACAGACCTTCCTATCATTACGGTGAGAACCGCCCTTGAACTAATGGTTGTTATCACAGGATGGTTAATGGGGGGACTGGTTGGCCTTGGAACTATAATGTTTGTTTTTGGAATAGGCCCTGCCGTAGCAGGCGGTCTATACTTTGTTGGCGTACTATTTAAAAGGCAGTAAATTATTTACCAAATTTTTACCCTGTCTTCTGGATCTCTGTACATCTTATCTGACTCCTTAACGATCGTAAGCCTCCACAAACTCCGGCATATTCATTAAAGTTCCATTACAACGATATGGTGCTGGGGAATGTGAGTCCGTTAGCAGTCTATTTCTTAACGCTTCTTCTCTAAATTTATAAGCCCAAACCTGTGCCCAGCCCATGAAGAATCTTTCTTCCCCTCTCAGTCCATCAATTATTTTCGACTCTTGATCATTCAAAGATAGCTTGTAAGCTTTATGGGCTATGGTCAGTCCACCCAAGTCGCCTATGTTTTCACCCAAGGTCATCTCTCCGTTAATAAATTCCCCCGGCAAAGGTTCAAATTTGCTGTACTGATCAGCCAATTTCCCAGTACGTAACTTAAACTCCTCCAAATCATTCTCAGTCCACCAATTCCTTAATACACCATCGCCATCTGACTTGGCACCTTGGTCATCAAAACCATGGCCCATCTCATGACCAATAACTCCACCAATAGCCCCATAATTCACAGCATCATCAGCCTGCATATTAAAAAAGGGAGGTTGTAAGATCGCTGCAGGGAAGACTATTTCATTCATCGTGGGGTTGTAATAAGCATTAACCGTCTGAGGAGTCATAAACCACTCATCTCGATCAATGGGTTTGCCTAGTTTATCGATTTGTTGTTGATGGCTAAAAAGAGCTGCTTGTCTTAGGTTATTTATTAAATTATTACCCACCTCAAGACCACTATAATCTTTCCATTTATCCGGATAACCTATCTTAGGTTGAAACTTTGAAAGTTTATCGAGAGCTTGTTTTTTAGTCTCGTCGCTCATCCAGTCTAAATCGATTATTGCTTCTTTATAAGCTACTCTTAAGTTCTCAACCAGTTCAATCATTCTGTCTTTTGCCTCTGGTTTAAAATGTCTTTCCACATATATCTTTCCAATCACTTCTCCTAAAACCCCACTGATCAGAGCAGTGCCTCTTTTCCATCTTTCTTCTTGGATAGGCGTACCGTTAAGTGTTCGCCCATAAAAGGCAAAATTCTGTTTGTCTATTTCTGCATTTAGAGAGCCCGCTGATGAATTTATTAGTTTCCATTTTAGATATAATTTCCAGTCTTCAAGGGGTATTAATTTAAAAAGGTTAGAAAAATCTGAGAAGTAACTTTTTTCTCTGACTACAAAGTATTCTTGATTAGCTAAACCGGCTTCCTCTAGATAAAAGGACCAATTAAGATTTGGAGCTAACTTCCTTAAATCTTTCGTGCTCAGCTTATTGTAAGTCTTGTCTCGATCTCTTCGATCTACCATTGTCCAGTGAATCTTTGCTATTGAAGTCTCAATTGCCATGACCTTTGAAGCTATAGATTCCACTTCTTTAAACCCAAAGAGCTCAAACATTTTCTCTAAGTGACCGACGTATTCAGACCTTAAGTCCTTCGATTTATCATCTTCATTTAAATAATAGGCTTTTTCAGGCAGGCCTAGCCCTGATTGACCAAAGTAAGCGATGTATTCAGTTGGGTTCTTAGAATCGTTACTAACATAAAATCCATAAGGTGAATTTACTCTGGTTTTTTGCATTCGTGCAAAATGCACTGCCAAAGAGTCATGATCTAAAATTTTATCTATCTCTTCTAAGTCCGATTTAACTGGAGAAACCCCAAGAATCTCCAGGCTTTCCTCGTCCATAAAGCTATTGTATAAATCGCCTACTTTCTGAGAATCCGATCCTTCTAAAAGATTTTTTTGTTTTGAGGATTCTTCTATAATTACCCTAACATCGTCACGAGCTTTATCCCTTAAGGCATTAAAAGAACCATAAGTGGACTGATCTTCAGGTATCTTTGTGTTGTCTAGCCAAGTGCCGTTTACATATCTGTAGAAATCATCTTGTGGACGAACTGTAATATCAAAATTATCTCTATCTACACCTGATTCAAGATTCGAATCAGTTGCAGAACAAGAAAAAAGTAAACAAAGGCTAAGTAGAATTATTGAATGATGGAGATGCATAAACGCTTCCTATTAAAGATTTAAAAATATCACTTTAATGCATTTAAAATTAAAAAACGAAGATCTTATTTAGATTTCTCCACGAACAACTGTATAAATAGTAAAATAATTTATTAAACTTACATTAAATAGAAATGAGTAAAAAAATAACCATCCCCGCAATCCTTGCTAGTTTAATAATTGGCTACTTAATGGCTTTGGCAGGCAGTCAAGGCTCTGTGGAATTTAATGGATGGCCTCTCTTTGCAGTTTGCGCATCAATCAGCTTCTTATTGCACTGGTTAATATTTATTCCTTCTTATGGTTTTCAAACAGAACATTATTTTGATTTGACGGGGTCTATTTCATATTTAGCCGCAGTAACCATTGGCTTCACACTCAATCCATCTTCAGATCCGAGAGACTTAATTATAGGATTATTGATAGTTGTATGGGCAATGCGCTTAGGTACTTTTCTATTCATGAGGGTCAAGATAGACGGAAAAGATAAACGCTTTACGGTTATGAAAACTGAATTTGTTTGGTATTTAATGACTTGGACTATTGGCGGTTTGTGGGTTTTTATCACCATGGCTGCTGGACTGGCTGCGATTACATCAAACGAAACAACAGCTCTTAGCTGGCCAGCTTTTATAGGCATTGCCCTTTGGGTCTTTGGTTTTATGATTGAAATCATAGCAGATAAACAAAAACGTGATTTCAAAAAGGATGCCAATAAAAAGCATGCCTTCATAACAACTGGTTTGTGGGCTTGGTCTCGCCATCCAAACTATTTTGGTGAAATAGTATTGTGGATAGGGGTAACATTAATAGCGCTGCCTGTTTTATCTGGCTGGCAATTAGCCACTTTATTATCTCCAGTATTCGTTTATGTTCTCCTCACAAGGATAAGCGGCATCCCCATGCTTGAAAATAGAGCTCAAAAAAAATGGGGCTCCGATCCCGATTACATTGCCTATCTTGAAAGAACTCCAAAATTAATACTAAAAAAACCTAAAGCATAATTAAGGTAGGAAGAAATATGATAGATGAAATACAAAAAGGAGGCTGCTTATGTGGAAATGTAAGCTATGAATTTAATAAGCCGTCTTCTATGACTACACACCATTGCCATTGTAAAGATTGTCAAAAATCTACTGGAAGTGGGAAAGCAACTATCATGCTGATCCCAAAGGATGAGTTAAAGATTTCCGGTGAGTTAAAATTCTATACCGTTACCGGCAGTGCCGGATCACATGTAACCAGAGGGTTTTGCGAGAATTGTGGCTCTCCTCTAGTCAGTTTTGTAGAAGAAAATGCAGACATAAGATTTATTAAACTGGGAAGCCTTAATGATTCCTCATGGGTTAATGTTGAATCCAATTTCTGGAGCTCAACGGCTAATTCTTGGTCTCCTGCAGATGAAGAAATCTTCAGTTTTACTCATAACCCTGAATTCCCTTAAATACACCTCTTAAAAAATTGAAGCCTTCTGAGATCTATCTGTCTAAGGTCGAAAAAAAAGAATTAACTCTTGATGAAAATCAACTTGCCTTGCTTCAGGATATGGACATTCTGCAAGATCAAATCATAAGAAGATCAGCCAGATGGTTTTATAAAGAACGCATCAAAGGCCTCTACATCAAAGGTGAAGTAGGAAGAGGGAAAACACAGCTTATGGATATTTTCTTTGAGAGCTTGAACATGAAGAAGAAGAAGAGACTGCACTTTCATAGGTTTATGAAAAAATTGCATCAGGATCTAGATGATCTTTCTGGTCAAGTAGATCCGGTTCAATTGGCTGCTATTAATCTAGCAAAAGACACAGAAGTTCTGTGTTTTGATGAATTCTTTGTAGAAGAAATAGGTGATGCAATGCTACTAGCAAGGTTCATGGAAAAACTTTTTCACCTGCCAGTCTCATTAGTGGCAACATCGAATACCTTGCCTGATGACCTTTATGAGAACGGTCTTCACAGGAATCGATTCCTACCTGCCATAAAAGCTATAAATGATAACTGTAAAGTGTATGAACTTAACTCTAATCAAGATTACAGGCTGAGAACTCTTGAGCAGCAAGATATTTTTATTATTTCAAAAGATGGTTTAGGTGATGAAAAGATTAAAAAAACATTTGATGAATTGACCCAAAATTTATACGAGGAAGGAAGGAACGTTGAGGTGCTTGGAAGAAAGATCAAAACCGTAAGATTATCAAAAGGCCTTGTCTGGTTTTCTTTCAAAGAATTGTGTGAAGGCTTTAGAAGCTCAAAAGACTATATTGAACTTTGCGTGGAGTTTCATACTATTTTTGTATCGGGAATTCCTTTACTAGATTCCAATAGTGATGACAGCACGAGAAGGTTTATAGCACTTGTGGATGAATGCTATGAAAGAAACGTAAATCTCATACTATCTTCAGAGGCCCTAACAAAGGACCTATACTCAGGACAAAAGATGAAGGAACCTTTTAAAAGGACAATCAGTCGTTTAGAAGAAATGAGGTCCAGAGATTATTTATCCAAACCTCACCTGGCTTAGTTCTTAGACAGCGGCAAGAACTTTTATTTCAGGGGCTCCTGCCATAAATGCTCCCATCTCAGCTCCAAGAGCCCTAAAGTAATCAGTCTTTCCATGAGCATCTTGAGCCTCTTGATCTTTATACCTCTCAAGAAAAACATAGGTTGTTTCATTTTCTTTGTATAAATCGTAATAAACAACACCGTCTTCATTGGCGTTTACTTTTTCAACCAGTTGCTTAGCTACGGCTTCAAAATCAGCTCCAGAACCTTCTTTAATATTTAATGTGGCCACAATTCCTATCATTTTATTTCTCCCTTTTTAGAATAAGATGTAGACTTTATTTCTATTTTAAAAAATTATCGAGCACTTTCTAATATGAATGAAATTGTAGTTATAGGATCTGGTCAAGCTGCCATCCAAACTGTGATGTCTTTAAAGAGGAATGAATTCACAGGTTCCATTAAAGTCATTGGAGAAGAAGACCACCTTCCTTATCAGCGACCTCCTCTATCAAAAGATTTTTTGTTAGAAGAATATAAGCCCGAGCGTGTTTCTTTAAAGAAAAAAGAATTTTATGAAGAGAATGGAGTTGATTTAATTCTTGGTAAACGCGCTGAATCAATTGATACGATCTTAAAAGAAATAACTCTTAGTGATGAAAATAAAATTCGTTATGACCAGCTTATAATTGCCACGGGAAGCAGGGTAAGAAAACTCAACGTACCGGGTTCTGATAAAAAAGGGATTTATTATCTTAGAGACTTAGACGATGCCAACGCACTAAAGCAAAGATTAAAAAAGAATAAGAAAATGGTTATAGTCGGTGCGGGATACATCGGCCTGGAAGTCGCTTCAGTAGCTGCAAGTCTTGGAGTAGAAGTAACTGTCATTGAAATGGCCAATCGAGTCATGAACAGGACCGTTGATCCTATGATTTCTTCTTATTATCAAAAATTGCATGAGAGTCACGGAGTAAAAATACATTTGGACAATGGACTAAAGGCATTTGAAGGCGGTGATTCTGTGAATGCAGTTCTTTGCTCTGACGGGCTTATGCTAGAGGCCGACCTGGTTGTCATAGGAGCAGGTGTCTTGCCTAACCAAGAAATAGCTATAGAGGCAGGCCTGGAATGCAATAACGGCATAATGGTAAATGAGTTTGGAGAAACTTCTACTGCACATGTCTATGCCTGTGGTGATTGCACCAATCATCCCAATAAAGGTTTGAACACAAGGCTAAGACTTGAATCGGTTCATAATGCCATGGAGCAATCTAAAACAGTAGCAAACACCATAATGGGAAACAAAGAGCCGTATGATCAAGTACCATGGTTTTGGTCTGATCAATACGACCACAAATTACAATTGGTTGGCATCTCTGGCGATCATGATGAGGTGGTCATGAGAGGCTTGGAGTCTGAACAAAAATTTCTTCTTTTCTACTTAAAGAATTCTGAATTAATAGCCGTTAATGCCATTAATTCTTCAAAAGAGTTTCTTATCTGTAGAAAGCTGGTTGCAAATAAAGTTAAAATAAGTTCTGATGTTATCAAAGACCAATCTGTAAATTTAAATGATCTATTATTATGAAAGAAACGGTTGAAACTGAGTATTCCCTAGGCCAAGTTGTAAAGCATAAGTTCCTCGATTTTAGAGGTGTTATTTATGATGTTGATCCTGAATTTAGCAACACTGAAGAATGGTATGAATCGATTCCTTTGGCAATCAGACCCATCAAAGAACAACCTTTTTATCATGTGTTCGCTGAGAATGATCAAGTCTTCTACTCAGCGTATGTTTCTCAGCAAAATTTATTAGTTGACGATAGCAATACCCCGATAGAACATCCAGATGTACCGGTTTTTTTTGGGGGATTTGACGGTGCTTCTTACGAGCTTCTGGAAAATAGTAAAAATTAATGATTTCTTAAAGTAGCAAGCGCTACGCAACAAACAAATATCTCCATTGCCGTGTCCAATTCCTTGATATTGCAAGCTGTTGGGGCCAATCTGATTATGTTGTCTTTTGGATCAACTCCATAAGGAAATGTTGCACCAGCTGGTGTAAGTTTCAGACCCAAACCAGAAGCTAAATTAATTATTTCTTTAGCCAGCCCTTCTTCAGAAGTGAAAGAGACAAAATAACCACCTGTGGGTTTAGTCCAAGAACCGTAGTCCTGTTTTGAAAGCCAACTATCAACTAATTCAAATTTAGGTTTCAATATTTCTGCATGTTTTTTCATATGTGAAATCACACCGCCATTTTTTTTAAAAAATTTAACATGCTTTGCTTGATTGACTTTATCGGGTCCGATTATAAGAGCCAAGTAGTGTTTAAGAAAAAGATCAAGGTTGAATTTAGAAAGGGCTAAAAATCCAATTCCACTTCCTGCATAGGTCATCTTGGAAGTCGAAGCAAATGCAACTATTGAGTCAAGAGCATCAATATCTTTCGCTAGGCTAAAGATATCTTCTAGTGGAATAGAGTCTTTAAAATCATGAATGGCATAGGCGTTGTCCCAAAAAATCTTAAAGTTCTGTTTTGCCTCTTTAGAAATCTTCAATAGACCTTCGGTAATTTCTTTAGAGTATATTTCTCCGGTAGGATTAGAGTGCTTTGGAACACACCAGATTCCCCTTATTGATTGGTCTTGCTTAACCAACTCTCTAACAGATTCTAAATCAGGCCCTTCTCCAGTAAGCTCAACGGGTATCATGTTTATACCAAACTCTTCGCTCAGTCTAAAATGTCGATCATAGCCCGGCACTGGACATAAGAAAGATATTCTTTCTTTAGAAGACCAAGGCCCATCTCCTGATCCATGGAAGAACAGACTTGAAATGTACTGGGACATTAAGTTGAGACTACTATTTCCTCCCGCCAGAACGTAATCCTTATCACAACCTAAAATTTCAGCTCCTAATTCTCTACAGGAATCCAAGCCTCGAGGTTCTCCGTAGTTTCTTATATCTACTCCGTCTACAATTGTTTGACCTTGTAATATGCCCTCTAAACCTGAGGATAAATCTAATTGAGATTCATCTGGCTTTCCCCTAGTAAGATCAACTTTCAGCTGCCTTGTCTTGAGATCCAAGTACAGAGCTTCAGCTTCTTCAATTTCGGTAATTAAATTATTCAATGTTTTATAAAAAACATGATTTTATCATTCACCAAGAATTCTTCACAGCATTACAAGTATTGTTTAGAGCTTAAAACGTTTATAAGTCGGTGTTAAAAAAAATTTCACATATTTATTTCCTTTTTTTGGGATAAATAAAATCTTTTAAAAGACGAATTAAATAAATTTAGTTAAAATCCTTTCATTAAGAATTCTTCGTCACAACAAACGCCTTTATATAGCCTTCATGTACAAGCATCAGCAAAGATGGTTGATTTTCATGGGTGGGCAATGCCTATCAATTATGGATCTCAGATTGCAGAGCATCAATCCGTAAGAGACAACTGTGGAATTTTTGATGTATCTCACATGACGATCTTAGATTTTAAAGGTGAGCAAGCCAGGGATTATATTAGGTACATGATCTCTAATGATGTGGATAACTTAAAAGAAGATTGTGATGGACTCTACTCTGCAATGCTCAATGAATCGGGCGGTGTCATAGATGATCTTATAGCTTACAAAATGCCATTTGGTTATCGATTGGTAGTTAATTGTGCTACTAGAGGAGAAGATCTCAAATGGCTTTCATCTCATTTAAATGGATTTGAAGTAAAAATGATAGAAAGGGATGACTTATCTATGCTTGCCATCCAAGGCCCTAGATCTGAGCAAGTTATTTCTCTTTGCTCAAACTTGCCCATAAGCCTTTTAAAAAATAAGAAAAGACAACAAGGTGCCGTCAATGGTGAAACTTTTATAGCCAAAACCGGTTATACGGGTGAACTGGGATTCGAAGTTATTCTACCCAATGCAAATGCCCAAGACTTATGGCAAGAAGCCGTCGCTGCTGGAGCTGAACCTGTTGGCTTAGGTGCAAGAGACACTTTAAGATTGGAAGCTGGAATGAATCTTTACGGCTATGAGATGGATGAATCTATTTCCCCCTTAGAATGTAACATGGGATGGGCCGTTTCTTTGGAAGACAGCGCAAGAGAATTTTTGGGAAAAGAAGCTTTTCTTGCTAAAAAAGATTCTAATAACAACCCTGTTCTTGTTGGCCTACTTTTAAAAGAAAGAGCTATAATAAGAAGTGGTCATGAGGTTTATCTAGATGCTGAAAAAACTATTAAAGGAATCGTAACAAGCGGTACTTACTCACCAACTCTAAAACAATCTATAGCCCTTGCTAGAGTGCCCAGAACAAATAAAGAAATTTGCTACACAGAGGTGCGGGGTAAACTTTTAGAGGCCAGAATAGGAAAGCCAAGATTTATTAAAGAAGGAAAATTTATTTTTTAAAGGATTAATATGAGTGAATCACCTGAAAACCTAAAATACTTATCCAGTCATGAATGGGTAAAACTTGAAGATGATGGCTCTGTAACAGTTGGAATTAGCGACCATGCGCAAGATCTCCTGGGAGATATTGTTTTTGTAGAATTACCAGAGGTTGGTCAAGAACTTGGGGCAGAAGAAGAAGCCGCAGTTGTTGAATCTGTCAAAGCTGCTTCCGATATTTTTTCTCCAATAGGCGGAAAGGTTACAGAGATAAATGAAAAACTTCTAGACGAACCGGATCTGGTCAACGTCTCTCCGTATGAGGATGGTTGGTTCTTCAAAATGCAGCCAGACGATCTAGAGAGTTTAAAGAGCCTCCTTTCGTCAGAAGAATATACTAACTCTCAAGAATCCTAATAATTTTATAAATTAATGGCAGATAAAGAGAATAGTTTTCGAGATAATGAATTCTTCAGCAGAAGACACATAGGTCCCAATAAACTTGAGACTGCCTCTATGCTTAAGGAAGTAGGATTCAATAACTTGGATGAATTTATTTCAGCTGTTGTACCTGAAGACATCTTATTAAAATCTAAATTATCGATAGGGTCAGAAAAAACAGAACAAGAAGCATTAATCGAATTGCAGAGAGTAGCATCTAAAAATGACTCTTTTGATTCCTATATAGGACAGGGTTATTACAACACTATTACGCCCGGCGTTATTCTTAGAAACGTTTTTGAGAATCCAGGATGGTACACATCTTACACTCCTTATCAATCCGAAATTTCACAGGGCAGACTCGAGGCTTTAATTAACTTCCAAACAATGGTCTGTGATCTAACGGCCATGGAAATAGCAAATGCATCATTGTTGGATGAAGCCACTGCAGCAGCTGAAGCTATGTCTTTGTCTAGGAGAATATCTAAATCTAAATCAAATACTTTTTTTGTAGATGAGCAATGTTTTCCTCAGACCATTAATGTTCTCAAAACTAGAGCAAAACCACTAGGCATAAATATTAAAATAGGATCTCCTGAAGATAGTTCGCGTGAAGATTACTTTGGAATTATTCTTCAATACCCTTCAACAGAAGGGAACGTAAATGATTACACGTCCGTGGTGACGGAGGCTCATGAAAAGAAAGCCTTAACAATTTTTGCTACGGATTTGTTGGCTCTTACTTTAATTAAAGCGCCCGGAGAATTTGGAGCAGATATTGTCATAGGGTCTTCTCAGCGTTTTGGTGTCCCAATGGGGTTTGGAGGCCCTCATGCTGCATTCATGGCAACCAAAGAAGGTCACCGTAGGTCTCTACCAGGAAGAATAGTGGGGGCTTCTGTAGATAATCATGGAAATACAGCTTACAGATTAGCTCTGCAAACTCGTGAGCAGCACATAAGAAGAGAGAAGGCTACAAGCAATATATGTACTGCACAGGCCCTATTAGCGATTATGGCTGGCTTCTACGCGGTATACCATGGAGCAGACGGCCTTAAAACCATCGCCTTGAGGGTGAATGAAAATACAAAAAAACTGGCTAAAATTATTCAAGATAATGGTTATCAAATAAAATCTAATTCTTTCTTTGATACTTTCATCGTGATGACGGGAGATAAAACAGAAACTATCTTCAATCAGGCCTTAACAAAAAAAATAAATTTAAGAAAAGTGTCTGGAAACAGTATTGGGATATCTTTAGATGAAACCGTTACTGGCGAAGATGTAAATGCATTGGCCTCTCTCTTTTGCGACGAGTATTCCGTACCCGACGAACCATTGGCTGGCTCTATCCCGGATGATCTAATTAGAAAATCAAATTACCTTCAACATCCGGTCTTTAAGAGACATCAAACAGAAACAGAAATGTTGAGATACATTAGAAAGCTATGTGATAAAGACATAGCCCTAGATAGAGCGATGATTCCTCTTGGTTCTTGCACAATGAAACTTAATGCGACTTCAGAGATGCTGCCTGTTAGTTGGCCAGAATTTTCTTCAATTCACCCTCTTGCTCCACTTGAACAAGTAAGTGGCTATATGGAACTTATCTCAGAATTAGAAGAAATGCTTATAGATATCACTGGTTATTCAGCTATTTCATTACAACCCAATGCAGGATCACAAGGAGAATATGCGGGTCTGTTGGCAATAGATGCATACCATAAAGATCGAGGAGATGATGAAAGAAATATTTGCCTTATACCTAAATCCGCACATGGCACTAATCCGGCCTCCGCTCAAATGGTGGGAATGAAGGTTGTTGCTGTTGAGTGTGATAAAGATGGAAATATTGATATAGATGACCTAACAGCAAAAGCAAAATTGCATTCAAAAAATCTGTCTGCACTAATGATTACCTACCCTTCAACACATGGCGTCTTTGAAACAACGGTTAGGGAAGTCTGTTCTTTGATTCACGAATACGGCGGTATGGTTTATATCGACGGGGCAAATTTTAATGCAATGGTAGGTCTGTGTTACCCAGGGGAATTTGGTGGAGATGTTTCTCACCTTAATCTGCATAAGACTTTCTGTATACCTCACGGAGGAGGAGGCCCTGGCATCGGTCCCATTGGAGTTGTAAAAAAATTAGAGAAGTTCCTTCCAGGGACTCATAATCAAACAGGCTCTCCGCTTGGTCCAGTCTCTGCCACAGACTGGGGAAGCGCAAGCTTGCTTCCTATTAGCTGGATGTACATAAAGATGATGGGTTCAGAAGGGTTGAAAAGGTCCACAGAAATGGCGATCCTCAATACAAACTATATTGCCTCCAGGTTGCAAGGGCATTACAAGGTCCTGTACAGAGGAAAAACAGGCTTGGTGGCCCATGAATGCATAATCGATGTAAGACCCCTCAAAGAAAGTGCAGGAGTTGAAGTTGAAGATATTGCTAAAAGATTAATTGATTATGGTTTTCATGCTCCAACCATGTCTTGGCCTGTTGCTGGAACTCTTATGATTGAACCTACAGAAAGTGAATCTAAGTATGAAATTGATAGATTTTGTGACGCAATGATAAGCATCAGAGAAGAAATAAGAAAAATAGAATCGGGAGCCATGGATCAAGAAGACAATATGCTAAAGAATGCTCCTCACACAGCTAAACATGTTACTGGAGATTCTTGGGAACATTCTTATTCAAGACAACTAGCAGCCTACCCGATAAAAAATCTTGAAGAAAATAAATACTGGCCACCGGTTGGACGAGTTGATAACGTCTATGGCGATAAGAACCTCATGTGTAGCTGTCCTTCAATGGATGATTTTAATTAATTAGTTATCCTAGAATCATCTATTTCCCAACCTAATGATACTGCCTTTTCTCTGAGCTTGCTGTCTGGATTTAAAACTACTGCTTTGGAAGAAAAGTTAAGTAATGGCAGGTCGTTAATAGAATCTGAGTAGGCAATAGTCTCAATCAAGCTTCTGTCACCAAGCCAATTTTCTATCTTCCTTACTTTTTCTTCGCCGAAATTAGGTTTCCCGGATACTTTACCTGTATAGCAACCCTCTTGTACCTCTGGATCAGTTCCAAAAAAAGTTTTGATTCCTAACAAGCTGGCAACCTCTTTCACTATAAAACTTAAAGTGCCTGAAGTAATTAAACATTCATCCATAGTATGTTTTTCTAACAAGCCTTTGCTTGTAGAGTCTTTGAACTCTTCAACAATGGTCACACAAAAGGGTTTTACAATATCTTCGACCTCCTCAACTGTCATTCCTTTGATTGGAGCCAATAGAAATTCTGTATAAACAGAAAAATCCAGTTCACCTCGTCTATAATCTTCATCGAATTTTCTAATTTTTTCTTTAAAACCTTCGTCCTTCATTAGGCCATTTTCTGCCATGTACTTAGCCCAAGCGGCCTCAGCATCTCCAGCCAATAAAGTGTCATCCATATCAAAAAAAACTAAACTCATTGATCATACCTATTAAGAAAGTGCATTATAAAGGTAAGTTTGAAGTATTTAAGGAGAATATTAATTGTCAAATAATGAAGTATATAGGCCTAACGTGGCTATAGTTATTCTTAGTCAAAAAGGCGATCTTCTTTGGTGCAGAAGAAAAAACCATGATGGGTGGCAATTTCCTCAGGGAGGTATAGATTCTGGTGAATCTCCAGAAGAGGCAATCATCAGAGAAACCAAAGAAGAAGTTGGTCTTAATTCAGAAGACTTTAAAATTATTTATGAAAATAAAGAGTGGATAAACTATGAAGTGCCTAAGGCAAGAAGATCCAGTTATTTTTTTCAAAAAAAGAAGTTTATAGGCCAGAGTCAAAAATGGTTCTTAGCTGAATTGAAGTGTGATGAGAATAAAATTGACCTTAACTCCTCTGCGCCGGCTGAATTTGATGACTGGATCTGGGCCAAGTATTGGTACCCACTAGGAGCAACTGTTACTTTTAAATCAGAGGCCTACAGAAGAGCTCTGATTGATATGATGCCAGCATACTCGGCATTTCTTAAAAGATTAAGTGGCTGAAAAATTAAAGCCTTTTCGCTCCCCCAACACACCTCCCTCTAAATAATTTTGTTCGCTAACGCTTATTCTTTTAGAACTATCTATGGTGAGAAGAGTTGTGCATCTTGTCCCATAAAATTTAGATCTTATAAATCTGTAAGGTATTTCTTCATAATCTCTCTTTATTAGATCTTCTTTAGTTTCTGATTCTAAATTTCCTGAATCTTCCGACATCATATTAAAAGCACCATCTAGACTGTAGGGACGGTTCTGATGTTCTTTAAAATCCTCCTTAATTTTATTAACTTTTTCGGTTTTTGAATTCAAGAAACGATTGCCCAAAGCATGCACTCCCTCAGTTAGTGTAATTATGCCTTCTTTCCTATTAGAGTAAGAATGCACAGCCTCTTCATCGCTGACCAGCAAATTAAACCCAGCAAAACTTTCTCCTTCTAAAGATGATAAATAATCCGGACCTGTACAACTATCAGATTCTAAATAATCAGTAATAAGCTTTCCTCTGGATAATTCATAAGTCTTTTGTTCACCATCTTCTTTGTAATTAGTTAATGCAGCAAATCTTCCATTTTTATTAACCCCTAGCCAAGTGCCCCCAGCAAGTAAAT
The DNA here is from genome assembly GCA_937773605.1 of uncultured SAR86 cluster bacterium. Taxonomy (GTDB): domain Bacteria; phylum Pseudomonadota; class Gammaproteobacteria; order Magnimaribacterales; family Magnimaribacteraceae; genus CAJJAM01. The sequence continues at coordinate 48,837 of CALJVP010000014.1, forward strand.
CTTTGCCTGCAAGAATGGGTTTATCATCCCACCAATCTATTGAAGTGGTTGGCCTTTCATAATATTCATCTCTATTTGCCATTAAAGTTATAGAGAATTCTGAGTCAGTATCGATGGAATCAGTTTTTTTTGAAATGGAAAAAACAATTAAGCACATGTCATTTTATTAATAAATTATTTAGATCGAGTTAATGATAAAATAGCCTTGTTGGAAATCTTTTTATACCTCATTCTTGGAACTTTCTCTGGTGTTTTAGCCGGTCTATTTGGAATTGGCGGTGGCATTGTAATAATCCCTACTTTCTTCTATATCTTCTCTTTTCTTGGATTCCCGAGTGAAATATTATCTCACATGGTGCTAGGAAGTTCACTTGGAGTAATTCTCTTTAGTTCAATTTCTTCTACTTTTTCACACAGCAATAGAGGTGTAGTTAGTTGGAAATTAATTAGAATGGTTGCTCCCAGTATTTGTGTTGGATCTGCCTTGGGTGGCCTTACTGCAGGTAATATAGACAGCGACACCTTACAAGGGCTTGTATCTCTTTTCCTTTTAATCGCCTCCATTCAACTTATCTTTGAATTCCCTCCCCCGAGACAAAATCCCCGCACTTCTACTTTGGGCCCTATCATTGCAGGAGGAGGCATTGGCTGGCTCTCTGGTATCTTTGGAATTGGCGGAGGTATATTCTCAGTTCCTTATTTTTACCACAGAGGACTTAAGATGATGAATGCCATAGGAACTTCAGCTGCTTGTGGAATTCCTATAGCTTTATCAGGAACAATTACCTATATTTACATTGGATTTGATGAAGTAATATTACCAGGTAATTCTTGGGGGTATGTTTACCTCCCTGCTGCGCTTACGGTGGGTATAGTAAGCTCTTTGACAGCCCGTTTTGGCGTAAAAATTGCTCATAGAATGAAACAAAAAAAGCTAAGGATTGCCTTTGCATTTTTAGTTATGATTATGGCTCTAAACTTATTAACTCGTTAAATGAACAAAGAATTGGAAAGAAATAAATCTTACTGGAGAGCCAATCTAAAGATTGTTTCATGGTTAATGGTGGTTTGGTTTTTTTGCTCCTTTGGTTTTGGAATAATCTTCTCAGACACATTAGATCAATATAGGGTGGGAGGTTTTAAATTAGGGTTCTGGTTTGCTCAGCAAGGGAGCATATATATATTTATAGTATTGGTGTTTGTATACGTTCATCTCATGAATAAGCTAGATAGAAAATACGCAAAAATAGAAGAGAAGGATTGATTTTGGAAGTTCAAGAACTTACTTATTTATTTGTTGGCTTATCTTTTGCGGTTTATATTGGAATTGCAATATGGTCACGTGCTGAATCAACCAATGATTTTTATGTAGCAGGTAAAGGAGTTCATCCTGTAGCCAATGGTATGGCCACTGCGGCTGATTGGATGTCTGCAGCATCCTTTTTATCCATGGCAGGATTAATTGCATTTTTAGGTAAAGATGGCTCTGTCTACCTAATGGGATGGACGGGAGGCTATGTTCTGCTTGCACTTTTTCTTGCGCCCTATTTAAGAAAATTTGGAAAATTTACAGTTCCTGATTTTATAGGCGAGAGATACTATTCAAGTTTTGCTAGAAAAGTTGCAGTTTTGTGCCTTATCTTTATATCTTTTACATACATAGCCGGCCAAATGAGGGGAGTAGGAATTGTCTTTTCAAGGTTTCTTGAAGTGGACATTAATACAGGCGTTGTAATTGGCATGGGGATCGTGTTTTTTTATGCCGTATTAGGGGGCATGAAGGGCATAACCTACACTCAAGTAGCTCAGTACTGTGTATTAATCTTTGCCTACCTTGTTCCGGCAATATTTATTTCTATATTGATGACCGGCAACCCCGTCCCCCAGCTTGGCTTTGGAAGTACTCTGGTTGATAGTCCTGTCTACTTACTGGATAAACTTGATCAAGTTACCGTTGATCTGGGTTTTAATGAATACACACAAAATTCAAAAAGTGTAATCGATATTTTCTGTATAACGGCTGCTCTCATGTTTGGTACGGCGGGGTTGCCTCATGTTATTGTTAGATTTTTTACAGTGCCCACTGTGGCAGATGCTAGAAAATCGGCTGGATATGCACTAATCTTTATAGCTCTCCTTTACACAACCGCTCCAGCAGTTTCTGCTTTTGCAAGGATGAATCTTATAGATTCAATACAAGACAAGGAGTATTCAAGTGCGCCGAGTTGGTTTAAGAACTGGGAAGAAATTGGATTGATAGCTTGGAAAGATAAAAATCTAGATGGGGCTATACGTTATTCATCGGGGGATGCTGTAAAAGGAAGACCTGTTTATGATACTGAAAGAGGTCCTTCTGGAGAAAGAATCGTTTTAAATAGTCCTAATTCTGATAATGAGAATGAAGTTTATATAGACCGAGATATTATTGTCTTAGCCAACCCTGAGATAGCTGAACTTCCTGGCTGGGTTATTGCGCTTGTTGCTGCCGGAGGTCTAGCCGCAGCACTTTCCACGGCAGCTGGCTTGTTGCTGGTGATATCATCTTCAATTTCTCATGACCTTCTCAAGAAGACTTACATGCCAAAAATTACCGAAAGACAGGAGCTGTTTTTTGCAAGGGTCTCTGCTGCAGTAGCAATTGCCATAGCGGGGTTGTTTGGTATTTATCCTCCTGCATTTGTGGCTCAAGTCGTTGCTTTTGCATTTGGGTTAGCCGCTGCTACCTTTTTTCCAGTTCTATTTATGGGAATTTTTTCAAAGAGGCTTAATAAAGAAGGAGCAATAGCAGGTATGTTGGTGGGTTTAATCTTTACAGCAACTTACATTATCTTCTTTAAATTTCTTTATGTAGACTTAAATACTTCAGAGAACTGGCTCATGTCCATCTCTCCAGAAGGCATAGGTTTTATAGGTATGATATTAAATTTTGTTGTCGCTATTCTGGTTTCTTCTGCCACCAAACCTCCTCCTCAAGAAGTTCTTGATATGGTAGAAATGATAAGACAGCCAGAATGATCCTACCTGAAATAGATCCCGTTGCTCTTCAAATTGGCCCTTTGGCCATTAGGTGGTATTCGTTAACCTGGATGGCAGCTTTTATTGGTATATATTCAGTAGCAAAATATAGATTAAAGGTATTCTCAACTGAACAACTCAGTGACCTTATGTTCTATGGCTTATTGGGAGCCATGCTGGGCGGAAGAACAGGGTATTGTTTTTTTTATGGCATAGATCAATTAAGCGAAGACCCTCTATGGCTTTTTAGAGTTTGGGAAGGTGGATTATCTTTTCATGGTGGTCTTCTAGGAGTCCTTGTAGCAGTCTATTTTCTTGCAAGATCATGGCGGGTCAAATTTTTTGAAGTACTGGATTTTATAGCACCCGCGGTTCCCATCGGTCTTGGCACCGTAAGAATTGGTAATTTTTTAAATTCTGAACTGCTTGGTCGCCCCACTGACCAGAGCTGGGGTGTTATCTTTCCTTCAGATCCTTCTGGGCTATTAAGACATCCTTCACAACTGTACCAGGCATTCTGCGAGGGAATATTGCTTTTAATTTTTTTATTATGGATTGCCAAAAAACCTAAACCTCCTATGGCAATTTCTGCTTATTTTCTAATTGGTTATGGAACTTTGAGAACGGCTACGGAATTCTTCAGGGAGCCGGATGCTCATATAGGCCTTAGTGCCTTTGATTTCTTAACCAGAGGACAAATGTTATCTATACCAATGGTATTAGCAGGTCTTCTATTATTGTTTTTTTCTTATAAAATTATCAAAAAATGAAACAATACCTTGACCTAATGAAACACATCCGAGACGAAGGTGTGAAAAAAGAAGATAGAACCGGAACAGGAACTGTCAGTGTTTTTGGTTACCAAATGCGTTTTGATCTTGAGGATAGCTTTCCTCTACTCTCAACAAAGAAAGTGAATCTTGATTCAATAATTCATGAACTCCTGTGGTTTATTAGTGGCGATACGAACATCTCTTACTTGGTTAAAAATGGTGTCAACATATGGAATGATTGGCCTTATCAAAGTTATCTAAAACAAACAGACCAAGAAGAAAACTACCCGATGCATTCAAAAGAGTGGAAAGGTAAAATGAAAGAATTCATAGAACAAATAAAGAATGATAATGATTTTGCAAAAGTTTATGGTGATCTGGGGCCGGTTTACGGTAGGCAATGGAGAGATTTTGAAGGCGTTGATCAACTGAATCAAGTTGTTGAAGATATTAAATCTTCTCCTGACTCCAGAAGGCTGATTGTTTCAGCATGGAATCCCAAAGACATCCCGGTAATGGTTAAATCAGGATTGCCACCTTGTCATACGCTGTTCCAGTTTTACGTCAGTGAAGGCAGGCTATCTTGTCAGCTTTACCAGCGTAGTGCAGATGTTTTCCTTGGTGTTCCTTACAACATTGCTTCCTATGCCATTTTAACTTTGATGATTGCACAAGTAACAGGACTGAAACCGGGAGAATTTATTCATACTCTTGGTGATGCTCACTTATACAGCAATCATCTTGAGCAGGTCGAAGAACAGCTTGCTCGTGCACCTTTCCCTAGCCCTACACTCTCTATAAATAAAGATAAAGATACGATCTTCGATTTTTCCATAAGCGACTTTGAACTAATAAACTATAAAGCACACCCACACATACCAGCTCCCATAGCCGTCTAATGGAAATCATACTAATTGCAGCTGTGTCGAAAGATAAAGTAATCGGAAAGCAAGGTGGCATTCCCTGGAAGATAAAAGAAGACCTTAGTTTTTTCAAAGAGAAGACCTTAAATTCTCCGATAATAATGGGAAGAGCCACTTATAACTCAATAGGACGGCCTTTACCCAATAGACTAAATATAGTTATGACCAGATCGGTAAAGAATACTGAAGGAGTAACAGAAGTAACATCCGCAGATAAAGCTATTGAAGCTGCTTCAATAAATAGAGATTCATCAAGGGTGTATATAATCGGAGGTGAAAATATTTACAAAGAATTTTTACCTATCGCTCATAGAATGATTATTACGGAAGTTGATCTATATATAAAAGATGGAGATACTTTTTTTCCTGAGTGGAATATTAGTGAATGGAAAGAACAAAGCAGGGATCAGAGAGAAGAAAACGGTACAAGATTTAGCTTCGTCGAATATACTAGGAATTAGATTCCTAAGGCCTTTCTTTTAAGCTTTAAGGCCTCAACCCTCTCCTCTTCTCCTTCAGTATAGGTTATCCATTTTCTGGCTTGATCTTGAGCTTTCTTCTTTTTATCTTTCTGTTTATCTTTATCTTTTTGTTTCTTCTTTTTAACGCTGTATTGCTTCTCAGCTACATCAATGCATTTCCTAAAAGAAAGAATTGCGTTATCCCATTCTTGATTCTCAAAAAGAATTTGCCCAAGTAACATATGAGCTCCAGCTTCATCTTTTAATTTACCCTTTTCAATTCCTAACTTTATGGCTTCTCTAGCATCAGAAAATTCATCCAATCCAAAATGAACCTGGCCCAGAAAAATATAGAGCTCCCCTTCTTTAGATATTTTTGCTGCCTTCTTGTAATAAGGCTTGGCCTTCGATAGTTCTTTGGAAGCATGCCAGTATTGAGCCAATGCTTTAAGAGTTTTTTCTTCTTCTTTAATTATTTCTTGATTAAAACCACTTTGCAGAACATTAGCTGCTTTTCTAGGATTCTCGAACATAAATAATAGCTGTGATAAAGCAGTAAATTCTCTTTGCTTATCCAAAAGGCCATCATCATAAGCAGCTTCTAGGGCTCCCATTTGATCCATAGATCTTCCTTTTTGACCATAGAGGCCTGAAAGTTGAGTCCAATATTGTTTCTTAGGATAATGTTGAACTAAAATCTCATATATTGGTAAAACGTCTAAATCTCTCTTTAACTCAGTAAAAAGTGCCATCTTAAGCAAGTAATGATTTTCCTTTGCTACGCCTTTCTTTGTTTCTCCCGTTTCTACTGTTTCACCTGTTTCATTACCTTCTTCATCCAGAACGGGTCTTGTAATAGGAATGTCTCTGCTTTCTTGCATTTCTATTGCTATTAATATGTTCTCTACAGACTTCTTAAATTCTTCCATCTGATAATAAGTTGTTGATAAAAGAGCATAAGCATCTGCACTTGGATCTTCTTCAAGATCCAGCCATCTAAGCAAGTAATCAATGGAGCCTTTGTAATCCTCTCTTATATAAGAGAGCTGCGCCAAGGAGTAGAGGGATCCCAATCTCTCTTGGTCATTCGAATCAGGTTCGTTCATTAAATCCTTATAAGCCTGTTCAGCTAAAAGGTATTTTTCACTTGAAAAATAAATGTAACCGTAATAATAGTACATCTTAGATCTATCTGTACTGGTAAATTTGGACGATGGATCGCCAATAGGTGCTAACATCAGCATCGCTTCATCCCATTGCTCTGCTTCAATTAGTGGCTGAAGGTTTTGAAGTATTTTTTGAGCCTTTTTGCTAGGAAGCTTGGTTCTTCTTCTCTTCTTCTTTTTCTTATCATCATCTGCTGCTTGGAGCGAAGATCCTGCGTATTCAATAGGAGAAACTTCCACCAACAGAGGTAATAGACTAAATACCAAAGAAAATACTAAAACTTTAAGGGGTAATTTTTTTAAATTTATATTCATATCATTAATCACATCCTTCTGGAGTGTAATCCATACTTTTTCCTGGCGCTTCTATTTTGAAGACAACAATTGTTTTAACTCTAGGCACCTCTACAGCTTGTCCATCACGTATCTGAGGTTTGTACTTGTACTTAAGAGCTGAACGCATTGCAGATCTATCAAATATTCCTGAAGGCTGTGACCATAATACTTCAGGATCTCTGGTAGAGCCTACTTTTGTTACAGTGAATTGCAACATCACGCATCCCTCTATTTCTCTCTCAAGAGCTCTTCTAGGGTAAACCGGAGGTACTTGGAATATAGGCACATATGAACCGTCAGCAAAAACGCCAGCTTTTTTGCCTTTAAAACTTAAGTTAGGTCTGGCTGATGCATTATCTAAATCAGCTGGAGGAGTCATATCAAACTCCGGAGGCATGGTTTCAGGGGGTGGCTCTTCTTCTTGAGGTCTCTCCATGTCTTGAATTAATTCAAGTTCTCTCTCTGGCATAGTAACGTCGGCAATTTTAAATATGTCTGTATTTAACTCGACATCTTCAACTGCTATAAGTAACTGCATGCCATAAAAGATACCAATCGTTAGGATAAAAGAAGCTGTTAAAGACGCTCCTATCTTTTTTAAACTTGCTTCAGCAAAAAAACCCATTTCTTACTAAAATTTAGGCTCTGAGGCCAGTGAGATTTGATAAACTCCTGCATCTCTCGATTGATCCATAACCGCAATGATGCTATCAGCAGTTGCTTTTTCATCTGCTTGAATTACGACCGTTCCTTGAGGGTTATCTGCTAATAATTTAGTTATATTAGCTTTTACTTGCCTCACATCAATTCTTCTGCCGTCTATCCAAATATCGTTGGTGGCTCCTATTGCTATCAAAATAGCTGCGTTTTCTTGAATATTGGAGGTTTCTGCGTCTGGGCGATTAACTTCCAACCCAGGCTCTTTGATAAAATTTGCAGTAACAATAAAGAAAATTAAAAGAATAAACACCACGTCCAACATTGGCGTTAAATTAATATCCTCTTCTTCTGCTACAGCATTACTGATTGGCGATCTTCTCATAATTTAACCTTCCTATTCTGATACCAAATGATCCACTAAGAGATCTTCTTCTTTTTGGGCTTTATTAACTAAATATTGATTTGCAAAAGTCCCTGTAAGAGCTACAGCTAAACCTGCCATTGCAGGTATTGTTGATCTAGAAACTCCTCCAGCCATCGCTTTCGCATCGCCTCCACCTGTTACTGCCAGAAGGTGAAAAACTTCTATCATTCCCGTAATGGTTCCAAAGAGGCCGAATAATGGTGCAATTCCAACACACATCTTTATCAACGATAAGTTTTGATTAATACTAGACTTGGATTCAGAGACTAACATGTCTCTTATGGCAGAAGAATTCCAAGATAACTTATCGGGCCTACTCTCCCATTGTGCAATAGCTTTATCTATAAGGCTATTATGTATAAATGTGAAATACCAAAGTCTCTCAAAAATGAGAAACCACATGAAGAAAGCCAATAAACCAATTAAATAAAGTACGTCTCCCCCTCTTTGCATAAATGCAAAAAGGGCATCTTGAGCGTCGTATATAAAAAACATTTATTTCCTTACGCTTTACCTTCAGAACGTTTAGCTGCCATACCTGTACTAGATTCTTCTATGGTTCCCAGAATTCCCTTAGAGAAATTATTGACGGTTGCGTACATAAAAGTTGTTGGTATAGCCACCATCAGTCCCAACCAAGTTGTTACTAATGCAACAGAAATACCACTGGCCATTGTCTTAGGATCCCCGGTACCAAACAAAGTAATCATGGTGAAAGTTTCTATCATTCCAATGATGGTTCCAAAAAGACCCATCAATGGCGCTACTACTGAAACTATCTTTAAGACCCAATTCAGACCTTCAATTGTCGGCCTTTCTTTGAGTATTTGCTCAGCCATCTTCAATTCTAAAGTTTCTGTGCTTGACGTAGAATCTTCTTCAGCGATCTTAAGTATTCTACCCAGAGCATTATCTTCTGATAAAGTTGATGATTCTGCTTGCGCTTGAACGCCCTGTCTCAGTCCCCACAGAGAATAGAATCTCCATACGAAAAGAAGTGTCGCTAAAACACCAATAGTCATAATTATATAGCCCACCGGTCCACCCAGAGTCATTCTCTCAAGAGTGCTTGGCATGGAAATTAAACTGGCCAATAAAGACCCTCCTTGAGGTCCTGTAGGATCTACAGCAAACTGAACAGGGAAGGTCTCACCTACCATGATATCACTGGTTGTTCCCGTGAATCTTCCGGCTGGCTGAGATGGCAGTTCCGTGTACATTCCTCTAGAAGGAGAGTAAGTAAGATACTGTCCATCTGAGACAGCATTGAAATTACCAACACGAACCACTTCCCTGGAATCTACCGTTCCGTCATTTGCAATCACTTCAGCAGTGAATTTTGAAACTTCTCCCGATGCATTGATCTCTCTTTGAAGCTCAAACCACAGTTGTTCTAGTTCTCCAATTGTCGCTAGTTTGATTCCTTCACTCATCTTCTTGCCAAGATTAACTAAAAAAGTTTCTCTGTCTTTGCCAAATTCAGCGGCAGTTATAGAGGACTCAAAAATTTGTCTTGATTCTGTAGACGTTCCTGCGAGATGACCAAATATTTCGTTAAGAGAACCCAATCTCTCACGCAACTGCTCTTCAGCTACAACCAAAAGTGCTTCATTGGCCTCAAATCTTTGTTCTAGCCTTGCTGCTTCTCTTTCTAATCTGGCTCTTTCTGTTTTAGCATCTGCCAAGAGTTTTGCTTGCTTATTCTTTTCGTTTCTAAATTTTGCTTCTCTTTGACGTTGTGCTCTGGTGTCAGCAAACTGACCTTGACGCACTACCTCTAATAATTCTTGAGGATTAGAAGGCACTACCTCCGCTTCATCATCTTCAGCAGCATTGATAGAAAAAGAAGTTCCGAATGCAATAAAAAATGCTAAAAGGCTAGGTAATAAATATAATTTTAAATTCTTCATTTTGCTTCCCCTGCGTTTTGCAATGGCAATTCAAGTAAATCTACCGTTGCCAATCTATTAGCAATCCTAATACCTTTTCTTGTAGGATTTCTGTAACTACCGTCTAACTCTTCCCAAGACCTAGTTTTGTTATTCCAACCGTGTGTTTGAGTCTCGTCAGCTGTCTGGAAAACCATTGCCAACCTTCCTACTCTAAGAATGTTCCCTTCTCGTAGCTCGCCATCAATCATGATGCTGTCCTTATAAGAGTCTAATTTTCTTCCGTACTCCCCCTCTACTTCAAATGCTTCAAGTACCTGTCTAAGTCCTTCTGCAGGAGAAACGGTGGGGTTGTCTAAAGCCGCTTTAGCAAAAGCAACTCTTTCTTTTCTTTCTGATAGATGGAAAGGTAGATCAAGTTCTATAGAAGTTTCAATTCCAGATAACATCCTTCTAGTGAAAGGTGGAATCTGCCTTTGCATAACTTGAGCTTCTTTCATGGTTTTGTCTATTTCTTTAAGTCTTTCTTCTTGACGGTCAATTTGTTGTTTCATTTGAGCGTTATAAACTCTTAAACCTTCGATTTGCTTAGACACTGTTTTAAATTCATTGACGATCAGCGAAGTATCATCGTCCATCTGATCAATCTTAGCTTGAGATGATTTTTCAGCTTTTTGACGCTTCTCTCCCACGTCCAGTAAAGGCTGTATTTGATCGCTTATAACGATAGAAGAGCCCAATATAAGGCCCGTAGTTAAGATAATAGTTTTCCAAAGACGCTTCATCGCGTGTCTCCTGTTTTAAATAAAATTCTTTTTTCGCCTGTAAATTAAAATCGACCTATGGTTAATTTTACCAGGTGTTATACCTAACTATAACACCTAATAAAGCGGAAATATTCCTTTATTTGCACTTCATCCCCACGCGAGCGAGTAAACTATACATTAACTTTATTCAATAAAGCAACAACCGGATCAGAGAATGATTCCTTGACAGAAATATGAATTTAATACAGCTAGTCTTCACTCTAACCTTAATTAATATTGTGCTTGTATTTATTATCATTTATACGTCAGCACAATTAAAGAAATTGAAGATTTTATTGGTCGCAATGCCTCTATTACTTTCAATTACGGCATGGTCTGGGATGTTACTCCAAAGCATTTTTGAGATTGCTGATTTTGCTGATCGACAGATTCTAGCTAACATTCTCTTAACCCTTTGGGCCTTTAAGTTTTCTGCTTATAACAAGAATTTAAAAATTCAAATTTTGAAATATTTACTTAATAAAGATTTTCATATAATTGGTTCGGGGGTTTTTGAACAAACTGGCACCTTACTTCGTTTCATCGGCTGTTTTATGATCGTACTAATGCCCGTAATATCTCTAAATTTTTTATCAGGTAATTCTGATTTGGGATTTCTTGATGCCTTTGCTTCTTTGGTATTTGTCCTGGGAGCGGGTTATGAGTTTAAAGCTTTAAATGAACTAAAAAAATTGTCATCAAATAATAATGACAATCTTAATCGTATGGGCTTGTGGTTTTTCTCTAGGCACCCTGACTTACTCGGACAACTTATTTCTTGGTGGGGCTTATATTTACTTGCTCTAGGGGCCTACGGAGGCGAATGGAGCATTTTTGGCCCCTTACTAATAACTTTCCTCTATTTAAGAAATTTTCTTTTAGGAGTGGAAGAAAGGCTTGCTAGAAAATATAATGACTATAACGAATACAAGTTATCAACACCCGGTATCTTCCCAAAAGTGTCTTTTCTTAAATCTTAAGCTATGAGTATCTTACAGAACTTAATTCCCCATCATTTTCTAACTTTTTGTGTTGGAAAACTTGCTAGTTCTAAAAATAAAACTCTTAAAAATATTCTCATCAGGATATTTATAAAACTATATAAGCCAGATCTTAGTCTCGCTAAATTAAAGAGACCCGAAGATTATAAGACCTACAATGATTTCTTTATAAGGGAGCTCGAAGATTTTGTCAGACCACTAGATTCTTCAATAAATGCTGTTTGTTCTCCTGTAGATGGGTCAATAGTAGATTATGGATTAATTGATAGTGGCCAGCTAATACAGGCAAAAAGATTTAAATATGAGTTAACAGACTTAATGGGAGATCCTGTGCTTACAGAAGAGCTGGACGGTGGTGTTTTTATTACCATTTACCTGGCTCCTACAGATTATCATAGAATTCATTGCCCTCTTGCAGGAAAAATAATCAAAAGTAACCACATGGGTGATAGCTTATTCAGCGTTAATTTAGACGCGCAGACTTCCATTCCCTCTCTCTACATTAAAAATGAAAGGGCAAGCATGGTTATTCAATCAAGAGGGTTCTCTTATGGCCTTGTTGCAGTGGGTGCTTCAATTGTAGGAAGCATAGTCCCTTTTTGGGAGAAAAAAGATCTTAAGAAAAGATCATCTTTTAAAGAATCTTGGAATAACGGTCCCAAAGAAGATTCAAAAATGGTGGGTAAAGGTCAAGAATTGGCCTATTTTAAAATGGGGTCTACGGTCATTCTATTATTTCCTAAAGTTGCAAAATTGAATATTGATTCCTTGTATCAAAATAAGACTGTAAAATTTGGCGAAAGGCTGGCAGAAATAGAGTCAGACTGACTAAACATTAAAAAGGAGAAATTTTGGTTTCATATTCAACAAGTGATTTTCGCACGGGTCTAAAAGTTATCATTGAAAATGACCCTTGCATCATTATTGAAGAGGACTTTGTAAAACCTGGCAAGGGCCAGGCTTTTAATAAAATTAAATTCAGGAATTTATTAACGGGTAGAGTTGTTGAAAGAACCGTTAAGGTTGGTGAATCGCTGGAAGCAGCAGATATTGCTGAGTTTGAAATGCAATACCTCTACAGTGATGGTGGCGATTGGTATTTCATGCATCCTGAGACTTACGAGCAAATAGCGATCTCAGATAAAATGGTTAGCTCATTAAAAGACTGGGTAACTGAAGAAGATTTTTGTAAGATTCTGCTGTGGAATGATCAACCAATTTCAGTCATAGCGCCAAATTTTGTTGACCTAGAAATTGTAGAAACGGATCCAGGTGTTAAAGGAGACACCGTTTCAGGGGGCTCAAAGCCTGCGACTCTATCTACAGGTGCCATCATTAAGGTCCCTCTTTTTCTTTCTAAAGGAGAAATAGTAACTGTTGATACCAGAAATGGTCAGTATCAGGGGAGAAAGTAGCCCTAAAATCATGAAAAATGATCTGATAAGAATCCTTAAAACTGTTCTGAAACAAATAGGTGAAGAGAATGGTATTGATTTCTCAAACAAAAAAGTTTCGATACAAGAGAACAAAGAGAAATCTCATGGGGATTATGCAAGCAATTTAGCAATGGTGATTGCTAAAGACTTATCTCAAACTCCAAGAGAAGTTGCTGAAAAGATATGTTCTCTCCTGCCATCAGAAGAATGGATTGAAAAAGTAAATATAGCAGGTCCAGGTTTTATAAACTTTTACTTAAAAAAAGATACACACAATGAAATTCTTCTGCTTATTGAAGAGAGCGGCAGAGACTTTGGTAGAAATAATTCAGGTAATGGAGAAAGGGTCCTAATTGAATATGTTTCCAGTAATCCAACGGGGCCTTTACACGTGGGACACGGCAGAGGAGCTGCTTTTGGATCCGTTCTTTCTGAGCTCTTAAGGTGTGCAGGCTATAAAGTAGACGAAGAATACTATGTGAATGACCACGGCCGTCAGATGAATATTCTGACAATTAGTATTTGGCTCAGGTACTTGCATCAAAATGGCCAAGAGTTAAAATTTTCAAAAAAAGGTTACCAAGGAGTTTATGTAGAACAACTGGCTAAACAGCTTGCAGAAGAAAAAGGGACTAAATATAACTTAAAAGAAAATGAGTCGGACCTTCTGGAATTACTCGAAGCACAAGAAACAGAAGAGGACCTAGACAGACTGATAGGGTGGGGGAAATCATTCCTTAAAGAAAATTTTGAAGAGATAAGGGAGTTTTCTCTTAGAGAAATCATGAGCTCCATAAAGGAAGACTTAAAGCTTTTCGGAGTTAACCATAATCTTTGGTTTAATGAATCAAGCATGTACTCTAATAAAATTGACTTACCTGATATCGATAAATCAATAAAACTTCTTTCTGAATCGGGTTTTCTCTATGAAAAAGAAGAAGCCTTATGGTTTAAATCCACGGAATTTGGTGACGATAAAGACAGAGTTGTTAAAAGAGCCAATAGTGACAACACCTATTTTGCTTCTGATATTTCATACCATTTAGATAAATACGATAGAGGCTATGACAGAATCATCAATGTCTGGGGAGCAGACCATCACGGCTATCTTCCACGGGTTTCTGCTGCCATGGAGGCTCTAGGAAAAAGCCGAGACAAGTTAGAAGTAGTATTTATCCAGTTTGCTAATCTTCTTAGAAATGGAGAAAAAGTATCCATGTCTACAAGAGGAGGAGAATTTATACCCCTCATTGAGTTAATTGAAGAAGTATCTTCTGAAGCGGCTAGATTTTTTTACATCAACAGAAAGGCAGATCAGCATCTAGACTTTGATCTGGATTTAGCTAAATCTCAAACGAAAGATAACCCTCTTTATTATATCCAATATGCGCATGCAAGGATTTGTGGTGTATTCGAAACTTTGAAGAAAGAAGGAATGAAATTAAACCAAGAGCTTGGCTTAGATAATTTAAATTTATTAAACCTGGACAAAGAAATAGAAATACAAAAAATGTTACTTCAGTATCCAGAAGTTATTTCTAGAGCAGCGAAAAATTCTGAACCTCATTTAATCTGCTATTACCTGAAGGATTTATCTGGACTTTTTCATAGCTATTACAACAGCGAAAGGTTCTTAGTGGATGATGAAAAACTAATGAATTCAAGGTTATTTCTGCTTAAAGGAACTAAGCAAGTCATTTCTAATGGTCTTGAAATTCTTGGCATAGGCGCACCAGAGTCAATGTAAATAGGCTGTGAAAAATATAAAAGAAGCAACCAAACAATTCTTAGAGCTGAAGCAAAAAGCTTGTAATGAGTTGGGGCGCGAGAACTCTGAAGTTATTGCCATAGGTGCATCAAAAACTCAAAGCATTCAGTCCATCCTTAAAGCCTATGAAGGAGGTATTAGAGATTTTGGTGAAAACTATCTTCAAGAGGCAGAGGAAAAAATGAGCCAACTTCCCTCGGATATCACTTGGCACTTTATCGGTTCGATTCAAAGAAAAAAATCAAAAAAAATTGCCTGTTTGTTTGATTGGGTTCATACAATTGACAGGATTGAGGTCGCTGAATCATTAAATAACGCAAGACCTAAGGAGCTAGGGCAATTAAACGTTTGCGTCCAAGTTAACTTAGACAATGAAGAATCAAAATCGGGTATCGCTCTCGAAGAGGTGGATAACTTTCTACTGGATATTCAAAACCTAGATAATCTCAACGTACGAGGTCTAATGGTTATCCCAAGGCCAAAAGACAATGATATTCAAAGACTCTCCTTTGAAAAAATAAAAAATAAATTCAACGAACTCAAAAAAATTTATAATGGAATGGATGCCCTCTCCATGGGCATGTCTGCTGACTTCCAAGAAGCCATAGCAGAAGGTTCGACAATGATTAGGATAGGGACCAACTTATTTGGGCCAAGACAATGAACTCTTTAAAGAATGATATTGGATTTATAGGTGCTGGGAACATGGCTGGTGCTCTTATTGCAGGATTAATTAACGGCGGACTGGATCCAAAAGAAATTATTGCAAGTTCTCCTGAAGATTCACATCTCTTAGCTCTGAATACGGAATTTGGTATAAAGACTACGAAAGATAATTTAGAAATTGGGAGAAACTGCAACACAATCGTGATAGCCGTAAAGCCCCATATAGTTAATTCTGTTCTTAATGAACTCTCTGATTTAATTAATGCTAAACAACATCTCATAATCTCTATAGCAGCAGGCATTAGAATTAAAGACATTCAGAAACATTTAAAAGGGGGTCAACGCATAGTAAGGGCGATGCCGAATACTCCTGCAAGTATTGGAAAAGGCGTCTCTGCTCTTTGTGCTAATGAAAATTGTTCTGATGAAGACTTGAAAATATCTAGAGGTGTCTTTGAATCCGTAGGTGCTACCTGCGTATTAGTAGAAAAATCATTAGACCTTTATACTTCACTAATAGGCTCTGGACCGGCTTATATATTTTACTTAGTTGAGGCGCTCATGGAGTCTTCGAAGGAATTAAATTTTGAAGAGAGTGAAATTAAAAACTTATTACTCGACATGATTATTGGCTCAGCTGAGTTAGCAAAACAAAGTTCAGATAGTCCAGGTACTCTTCGAAAGAAAGTGACTTCGCCTGGAGGGGTTACAGAGAGAGCGCTAGAAGTATTTAAAGAAGAAAAATTAAAGTCCACTATCCAAAAAGCAATGAAAGCAGCCACCAAAAGATCTATTGAATTAGGAGATAAATAGTGTCTGAAGCTACTTTCTATCTTTTTAAAGCACTGCTGGATATTTTTACAGTCGGTGTGGTTTTAAATTTTTTGTTTAGACTTTTCAAAGTAGACTACTTTAACCCTATAGTGCAGGGTATTGTCAGAGCGGTTGACTATCCGAGCCAATTTTTAAGGTCTTTCTTAAGACCTATCTATAGTATTGATTTTGCTACACTAATAGTAGCCATCTTGATTCAATCCGCTGCATTTTATTTAGCAGTTGTTGCCGGCTCAATCACTTATGATCCTGTAAAAATTTCTATCTGGTCTTTATACTCCGTCATCATACTTTGCTTAAAAGTTTCATTTTGGTTAATGTTGGGTGGAATAGTTATAAGTTGGGTTGCTTCAGATAATAATCACCCTGCCATAAAGTTGCTGATGCAAATGGCTGATTCAATTTTTGCTCCATTCAGATATATAATACCGCCCATGGGAGGATTGGACATTTCTCCAATATTTGCTTTCATAGCTTTGAGATACCTTGAAAGTGTATTCACATCTTTTGCATCAGCATCAGGAATGCCTTATTGGTTAAGCATTGCTTTTTAGATAGTTCTTTCTTGTCGATAAAACTTTAGCGTATAATTAACTTTTCGCCGATTTGATATAGCTTGCGGGCGTTTAATGTAAATACAGCTAAAGCAAATAGATAAACCTGTTTGGCGAAAGCTGACGGGTTTTTTTTTGAAAAATGGATAATAAAATTTCTAGCGTTGGAAAGGTTCAGACTCAATCTTTTGAGTCTAAGGAAACACTCATCCTTGAATCTGGTGATCAGTTAGAAAGTCTCGAAATGATATTTGAGACTTATGGAAATCTCAATCCAGAAAGAACGAATGCTATTTTGGTCTGTCATGCTTTAAGCGGCAACCACCATTCTGCTGGGTATTATGAAGACCCTGATGAAAGAAAAGGTTGGTGGGATAGTCTGATAGGGCCTGGAAAAGCCATAGATACCGATAAATATTTTGTTGTTTCACCTAATAATCTTGGAGGGTGTCACGGAACAACTGGGCCAACAAGCATCGACCCAAAGACTCAAGAGATATATGGACCAGACTTTCCTATGGTTACTGTATCTGACTGGGTAAATTGTCAGGCTCTTTTGGCAGATCACCTTGGGATAAAAGTATGGCATTCTGTAATAGGTGGAAGCTTAGGAGGCATGCAAGCATTAAATTGGTCGATTACCTATCCTGACAGAATTAGGAAAGCCATCGTTATTGCAGCTGCTCCAAAATTAAGTGCTCAAAATATCGCCTTTAATGAGGTAGCAAGACAAGCGATTATTACAGACTCAGATTATCAAGATGGCTATTACCTGAAAGCTGGAAAATCTCCTAAAAGAGGCTTGAGGCTGGCAAGAATGGTAGGGCACATAACCTATCTTTCCGATGAAGCAATGCGCGATAAATTTGGACGAGAATTAAAAGAAGATAAGCTCAATTTTGGTTACGGTGCTGAATTTGAAGTTGAAAGTTACCTCAGATACCAAGGAGATGTTTTCTCTGAAAGCTTTGATGCAAACACGTACCTTCTTATGACAAAATTATTGGACTACTTTGATCCTGCAGATAAATGCGATGGAAGCCTAGTAAAGGCTTTTGAGCCTATCAAAGCGCAAGTCATGGTTGTCTCCTTTACCAGCGATTGGAGATTTTCGCCGGAGCGCTCTAAAGAAATATCAGATGCCCTCTTGGAGGCTAATAAAAACGTAAGCTACCTTGAAATCGAATCTACGCATGGACATGACTCCTTTCTGTTTTCTGAAGATAGGTACGTAAGAGCCATTAAGGCCTTTCTTGGGAGCGGTCAATGAGCACTTTGTCGGTTATAGAAAAATGGGTTGAAGTACGGTCTAAGGTTCTTGACTTAGGTTGCGGTAATGGAAATATCCTCTCAGAACTCCAAAAAACTAAAGACGTTATTGGTCTCGGTGTTGAAATTGAAGAAAAAAATATAGAAGAATGTCTGCTTCAAAATATAAACGTCATAGAGCAAAATATTGATGATGGTCTTATTAACTTTTCTAACGATAGTTTTGATGTGGTCATCTTAAGTCAAACCATCCAAGTTCTTAAGAATCCTAATACCGCTCTAGGAGAGATAACACGCATAGGTAAAACTTGCATAGTTACTATTCCTAACTTTGGGCATTGGAGATCCAGGCTAAGCCTTTTATTCAATGGCAGAATGCCGGTAACAAGCCCTTTGCCTGAAAGCTGGCATGCAACGCCTAATATTCATTTATGCACCCTCAAAGATTTTGAGATGCTCTGCTCTGAATTATTAATAACGATAGAAGAAAGGGTTACCGTTAATTCAAACAATGAAAATAAGTGGTACCTTAATATTTGGCCAAATCTTTTTAGCGCCTCTGCTATTTATAAGATTTCTAAATGAAGATTATATTAGCAACTAGAAATAAGGGGAAAGTAAAAGAATTTAATGTCCTTGCTGAAGGCACGAACTTAGAATTCATTTCTCTTCCGGAAGAAATTGGAGACTTGCCCGAAGAGACGGGCACCACATTCCAAGAAAATGCCTTAATCAAGGCTAAGTTTGCTTTCGAAAATTGCGGCGGCACTCCTTGCCTAGCCGATGATTCTGGTCTTGAAGTTAAATTCTTAGATGGTGCCCCTGGAATCTATTCTGCGCGGTATTCAGAAGAAGGTACAGATGATAGCAACACCCACAAGCTTCTTAAGGACATGCATGGCGTGCCAAAAAAAGACCGAAAGGCATCTTTTAAATGCAGCTTAGTACTAATAGGTAAAGATTGTGATCATAGTGTAGAAGGTTCTTTTGAAGGAGAAATAGGCACCAGTCTAAAAGGGAAGAATGGATTTGGATATGATCCGATCTTTGTTTTACCTGAATCAGGATTGCATTTAGCAGAGCTTAATCAGATAGAAAAAATTAAAGTAAGCCACAGATCAATAGCGTTTAATAAACTGAAGGCCGTTTTAGAAGTTTCTAGATAAATTTTTCGTATATTAGATTGTTGAGCAACCTGCCCTCTTTTAAGGCTTTTCTTTCATAACTCGTGGACGGTATTTCTTGGTAACTAATCTCAAGATCAGTTATTGAATTCTTATTCCACCCACCAACAGACTCAAAAACTTTAGAAATGTGTTTTGCGTAATCTTCCCAATCCGTTTTGCAATAAAAGAAACCTCGAGGCATTAGGGATGAGTTTATTAAATCTAAAAAATCTTCCTGTACGATGCGTCTTTTGTGATGCTTTCTCTTAGGCCATGGGTCAGGATAAAAAAGGATGACGCCTTCTAGGCTTTTTATCGATATATTTTCTTTGAAAACTATTTCTGCATCCTTATTTATGATTCTTAAATTTGAAAGATCACTAAGACCGGCTTTAGATAATGAAGAGCCAATACCTGATAAATAGACCTCTATCCCTAAGAAATTCTTATGGGGATTATTTTTTGCAAAATGCAATAATGTCTCACCCGAACCAAAACCTATGTCTACCACTACGGGGTTGTTGTTTTTAAACACTGCCTTGAGGTCTAATTTATCTGAAGTGTCCTCCAGCACATACGTGCTCCAAAGGTTGGTAAGGGCATCTTGTTGAGCCGAAGTAATCCTTCCCTTTCTTAAAACAAAACTTCTCGGCTTTGATTGCATGTATTGTGAAAAAGAAGTTCTAATTTAAAAGGTTACAAAAATTAATGGTGCTAACTTGCTGCAAGTGATTGCTTTACTTTCTTCATTGCATTTTTTTCTATTTGGCGGACTCTTTCAGCTGAAATATGATACTTTTCAGCTAAATCATGAAGGGTAAGCTTTTCATCTGCCAACCATCGATCCTGAAGAATATCCCTACTTCTATCGTCAAGCTCATTAATTGCTTTGTGCAACGAAGTGGTATTTTCTTCTTTTAAGGTCTCCTTCTCAAGGATATCTTCTGGGTTAGATGTTTCATCTTGTAAGTAGTGAGAAGGTGAATACACAGCCTCATCATCATCAGAATCAGCCAAAGGGTCAAACGATATATCTGAACCGCTAAGTCTTTTTTCCATTTCCCTCACTTCAGAAGGTTTCACCCCTAAATCCTTTGAAATAGACTCAATTTCTTGGTCAGTTAACCAGTCCAGTCCTTTCTTTTTACTCCTGAGATTAAAAAATAGCTTTCTTTGCGCTTTAGTTGTTGCAACTTTAACAATCTTCCAGTTCTTGAGTACGTACTCATGAATTTCTGCCTTTATCCAATGTACAGCATAAGAAACCACTCTAACTCCAGCTTCGGGATTAAATTTTCTTACTGCCTTCATTAAGCCAACATTCCCTTCTTGGATAAGATCAGCTTCAGAGAGGCCATACCCCGAATAAGTTTTCGCTATGTAAATAACAAACCTTAAATGGGCCAGAACTAACTTTCTTGCTGCATCCAGATCATTCCTATAATAAAGGTCTTCTGCTAACTTTTTTTCTTCTTCGGGCGTTAAGATACCGATGCTATGGACAGAGTTAATGTAAGCCTGAAGATCGCCTCCAGGCGAAGTTAGGTCCATCTCCGCGAGAGCTGTACCTTTTTTTTCTTGTTCTTTTACTTCTTTTTTACTCATAAAACAGGGGAATTCTACATTTTTAGCAATTGATTGTGAAATTTACAAAATTTTTAAAAAAACTAAGACTTAGCTATCAAAATCTAAATCCATCTATAAGATTACTTTTTTAGACAAAAAATCTTAATAATAATTTATGAAAGCAGTAGAAGTTGTAGAGAAAGAACTAAAACTAATAGATTTCCCCAGGCCTGAGCCCGGACCAGATGAAGTTCTCATCAAGGTCAAAGCTACTGCAGTAAATAGAGCTGATTTGATGCAAAAAAATGGCTTGTACCCTCCTCCTCCAGGGGCGAGTCAGATCATGGGGCTTGAGTGCAGCGGGACCATAGAAGCTGTTGGGTTAAACGTTTCATCAAGAATCAAGGGAGAAGAAGTTTGTGCTCTTCTTGCAGGGGGAGGTTATGCAGAATACGTCACATGTCCAGCTGAGCAAGTTGTTCCAACTCCAAAAGGACTCAATTGGATTGAGTCGGCATCTATTCCAGAAGTCTACGCTACTTGTTGGTTAAATTTGTTCATGGAAGCAAATCTAAAGGCTGGGGAGAAGGTGGTGTTTCATGCGGGAGCAAGCGGAATAGGTACAGCAGGAATTCAACTTTGCAATAATTTTGATTGCGAGACTTTTGTTACAGCCGGATCTCAAGAAAAGATAAATTATTGTAAGGACTTGGGTGCATCGGGCGGCTCTATAAGAGGAGATAAGATATTTGATGATATTGAAAAGTGGTCCCCCAATGGAGTAGATGTCATTTTGGATCCTGTTGGAGCAAATTATTTAGAAGGCAACCTCAAGGTCTTAGCCCTGGAAGGCAGATTGGTGATTATAGGATTAATGGGAGGAGCAAAGTCTGATCTAAATTTAGCTCAGTTAATGATAAAGAGGCAAAAAATTATAGGCTCAACCATCAGAGCAAGATCTGTTGCTGCTAAAGGAATCGTCATGAATGAGCTGGTAAACAAAGTATGGCCTTTATTTAGTACAAATCATTTAAAGCCTGTAATACATGAAGTGTTTGATCTGGAAGAAGCGGGGAAAGCGCATCAACTTATTGAAGAAAATGAGAATATAGGGAAGGTTGTATTAAACGTTAGCTAGACTTTATTAAGAACCTCTAAGATTGCTTGCCAAGGATATTCTGGATCCGCGGCACAGTAAAAGTAAGGGTTCCTGATTTCTGCGTTGAATTCATAACTCAAGCTGTTTCCTCTTAAATCTTTCACTACAGCCCCAGATCCTTCTGCAACAGCCTGTCCAGCTGCTATGTCCCATTGAAATGTCGGCCCCAACCTGCAGTATATGTCGGCTGAGTTTTCCGCGACTCTGCATAATTTAAGAGAGCTACCTGCCGGAACTATTTCTACTTCTTTAAAGTGGTTTTTCGTTTCTTCTATGAAATCTTCATCATCTTGTGATTGGTGACTTTTGCTAAGCGTTATCCTGCAACGGCCAAGATCTTGATTTGAAGTTGATATTCTTGTTTCTTTTCCATGTGAAATTTTAAAAGAACCAAACCCCGGAATACCATAAAAGGTCTCCCCTATTGCGGGAGCAGAAACCACTCCTAATATGGGTTTACCATTTTCTATTAAAGCTACATTAACTGTAAATTCTCCGTTCTTATTTATAAATTCTTTTGTGCCGTCCAGGGGGTCTACAAGCCAAAAGATATTTGTATCCATCGACTCTTTTTTTATGTCCTCTTCTGATAAAACAGGAAATAAAGGCTCTAGATTAGAGAGTCCAGATAAAATAACTTTATGGGAACTTAAGTCTGCCAATGTAACGGGAGAGCCGTCTTCTTTAATTTCAAGACCATCATTATCAGCACCATAAACATCCATAACCTCCCTTGAGGCACCTTCACAAATGATTAAGATTTCTTTAGATAAAGTAATAAGTTCAGATTCTTTCATTTCTAGCTTAGAATTTTTCTTTTACAATACCCCACTAATAAAATTGATTAAAGAATAATATGGATAACGACGCACTAAAAGAACACGCAGAAGCATTGTCAAAAGGTTTGAACCTCTTAAGCAGGGACAGAAAAGTTGTTATGCCTCATAATAAAACTTTTGATTTAGTTGATGAATTAAAAATCAAAGTAGATGAAATTATAAAGATTGCTGAAGAGCAATAAGTTTTTGAAGGAGAAAAATATGAATTACAGTTGTTTTAACCTAGAAATAAAAGACAAAGTTGCCCATGTGAATATGTGCAGACCCGATGAATTTAATTCAATGAATAAGGCCTTTTGGTCAGAATTACCTCATTTAATTGATACTATTTCAAACGATGCAAGTGCGCGAGTCATAGTACTTTCGGGAGAAGGAAAACATTTCTGTGCCGGTATGGACTTAGCTAATTTTACTCAGGGAGGTGAAGGTCCCAAAGCTCACTTAGGAATGAGAAAAGAGTCGGGCTACAGAGTTACCCTTGATCTTCAGTACACAATAACATGTCTTGAAAAAGCACGAATACCAGTAATAGCTGCAATTCAAGGTGCTTGTGTGGGTGGTGGCGTCGACCTAGCTACTGCAGCCGATTTCCGTTTCTGCACAAAAGACGCTTTCTTTTGTATACAAGAAATCAATATAGGCATGGCAGCAGATGTTGGAACCCTGCAAAGAATTCCAAGATTAATACCAGAAGGAGTCGTAAGAGAATTAGCGTATACCGGAAGAAGGTTTTTGTCTGAAGAAGCCTTGAAACATGGGATGGTTAATCAAATTTTTGATACACGTGAAGAAATGATGCAAGGCGTTATGGAAGTAGCTAAAGAAATAGCCTCTAAAGGTCCTCTTGCAATAGCTGGAACAAAAGAATCCTTAAACTATGGAAGAGATCACACCGTTGAAGAGTCGCTAAATCATATTGCTCTTTGGAATACTGCTGTAGGAATAAATGACGAAATGGGAACGGTATTTAAAGCGAAAGCAGAGAATAAAGAACCTGAATTTGAAGACCTTCTACCTAGAAGAAAATATCTTGATGGTGAATTTAGCGCTTAGTTTATTTCCTTAAGAAAACGGGAGAAAACTCACCAGAGTCTTTTTTACTGTATTTGTAGCCGCCAGCATCGAATGTTTTTAAGGCCTCCAGAGAGTCGACTTTATTTTGAATGATGTACCTTGCCATCATTCCTCTGGCTTTTTTAGCGTAGAAACTAATAATTTTATATTTGCCGTTCTTGTAATCTTTAAAAACAGGACTTATGCATGGCCCGATCAACTCATCAGCATTAACGGAAGAAAAGTACTCCACAGAAGCTAGATTTATCACCCCTTTGTTCTTATGAGATTTTAAAAGCGTATTTAAGTGGTCCGTGATCTTGCTTCCCCAGAATTCATAAAGGTTCTTACCTTTCTTGGTTTGCATCTTTGTTCCCATTTCTAAGCGGTAAGGGTATATGAGGTCTAAAGGTTTAAGTAAACCATAAAGACCCGATAAAATTCCCAGATGTTTTTGGGCGTAATTAATTTCACTCTTAGTTAAAGAATTGGCTTCAAGGCCCATGTAAACATCCCCCTTAAAGGCGTATATAGCTTGTCTTGAAACAACGGAGGGTTTTGTAGGTGACTTCCAATTCATGTTCCTTTCAAAATTTAATACAGATAATTTCTCACTTAAACCCATCAAGATGGAAAGGTCATCAGGAGATTTATTCTGGAGCTCTTTTATTAATACCTTAGAGTCTTTGAGGTGAGAGGAGACACTAAAATCTTCTATTGCAAGATTGCTTTCGTAGTCTAAAGTTTTAGCCGGGGCTATTAGAGAAATCATTGATTAGAGACCCAATACCAGTTTAGCCATTATATTTCTTTGTATTTCATTTGAGCCTGCATAAATACTGGCTTTTCTGTAATTAAAATACCTGGGTGTGGATGTGTTTGCAAACTGACTTCCAATTGGTGCTTCGTTATGGCCTAGCTCAGGTCCAGGATTGTTAAATGGCAGGGCGTAATAACCAACTAATTCTACAGCCAGCTCTGTTATGGCTTGACCAATTTCAGTTCCTCT
The DNA here is from genome assembly GCA_937773605.1 of uncultured SAR86 cluster bacterium. GTDB lineage: Bacteria > Pseudomonadota > Gammaproteobacteria > Magnimaribacterales > Magnimaribacteraceae > CAJJAM01. The sequence continues at coordinate 73,610 of CALJVP010000014.1, forward strand.
GGCCTTTAATAGAGAAGATTCAGGTCCAACATTTTGTCCAGCTGTTAAGCTGCCCAATATTCTCAACTCAGTGGCCTCCATGGCATTAATCTGCACTTCAATTTTGGCTAGTTTTTCTATAAATCCAATGTCTTCAGATAGAGATGAGCTGCCTGCGGCTTCTGATTGGGCTCTTAATGTGAGTTTAGAAAGTTGAGAATAAAGTTCCGAAGAATAACCATTACCTCTTTCAAACTCCAAAAGATATTTGGCGTAGGTCCATCCTTTGCCCTCTTCGCCAATTAGGTTTTCTTTAGGGACCTTAACGTCCTCAAAAAATACAGTGTTCACCTCGTGATGACCTATTGGAGTGTTATCTAAGGTATTAATGGGTTGTACCACAATTCCAGGAGTGTTCATGTCTATAAGAAGAAACGATATTCCTTTTTGAGGTATGTCTTCTTGGCTGGTCCTTACCAAACAAAAAATCATGTCAGCATGTTGAGCAAGAGTTGTCCAAGTCTTTGCACCATTAACCAAGTAATGATCTCCCTTGTCTTCTGCTTTTGTTTTTAATGATGCAAGGTCTGATCCAGAACCAGGCTCTGAATAACCCTGACACCACCACACTTGTGAAGCCAATATCTCAGGAAGGTATTTATTTTTTTGTTCATCTGAACCGAAAGCCATAATAACCGGAGCGACCATTTTCTCACCAAAGGCAACCACTGAAGGTGCGCTAGCAGCTGACATTTCCTTATTGAACATAAATTTCTGAGATGCCGTAAATGCAGCGCCTCCGTACTCTTTAGGCCAATTGATTCCTGCCCACCCTTTTGAATAAAGGGCTTGCTGCCATTTCATGTGCTCGTCTTTTGTAAGGTGGCCATTTGGACTGCCAACATACCTTTCTTTCATGTCTTCAGGATAATTTTCTTTTATCCAGTCTTTAACTTCCTTTTGAAACTTTAGTTCTTCTTGTGTAAATTGTAGATTCATATTTTCCTCTTGATAATTATAAGTCATAAATTAACTAAAAAAAATTAATCTGATTATGGAAAAGCTAATCTCAGCTCTTGATTCTTTTTCTGAGATTACAGGGAAGGTGTGTTCCTGGTTTGTGGTCATTATGGTTTTTATAACTTGCTTAGTTGTTGTTATGCGCTATGGGCTGGACATGGGTTCAGTTCTCCTTCAAGACGTAGTGTTATATTTGCATGCAGGTTTATTCCTTCTTGGTTCTGCATTTGCTCTTAAAAGAGGCAGTCACGTTAGGGTGGACATTTTCTACAGGGACTTTTCACATAAAAAGAAGGCGTTTGTGGACTTACTGGGGAACCTTTTATTTCTGCAGCCCGTTTGCTGGTCTATATTCTTTTTTTCATGGGGTTACGTTGAGTTTTCTTGGAGAATAATGGAGGTTTCTGCTGAACCCGATGGCCTTCCTTTTGTCTACCTTCAAAAATCTCTTCTTATTGTTTTGTCATTGATTTTAGCTCTGCAAAGTTTTTCTGAAATTCTTAAATCCAGTGTTATTTTAAAAGATGGTTGAGTTGATACCCATCATAATGTTTGCAGTCATTTGCTTGGTACTGCTTGCTGGCTTTCCGGTAGCTTTTTCTTTAGCCGGTACTGCATTGATATTTTCTGGCATTGGGATCCTCACCGGGACCTTTGAACCAGCGTTACTTGGAACCATACCAAACAGACTTTATGGGGACATGACTAATATGACTTTGGTTGCTATTCCTTTATTTGTTTTTATGGGTGTTTTATTAGAAAAATCTAATTTAGCTCAAGATTTATTAAGCAACATGGCAGATATCATGGGTGGCTTTAAGGGAAGTCTTGCTTTGTCGGTTATCTTTGTTGGAGCGCTTATAGCAGCCAGCACCGGAATAGTCGGCGCAACCGTTATCGCCATGGGATTAATCTCACTGCCCATCATGCTACAAAGAAAATATGACCAAAGTCTTGCTGCAGGAACGATATGCGCCACCGGAACTCTTGGTCAAATTATACCTCCGTCTATAGCGTTGGTAATTTTAGGTGATGTGCTCTCAGCTTCTTATCAACAATCTCAATTAAGTATAGGTAATTTCTCAGCTCGAACGGTTTCAGTGGGAGATCTCTTTATGGGAGCTATTGTTCCCGGTTTAATGCTTGTCTTTGCTTACGCAAGTTACGTGATGATCCGAGCCTTTACATCAGAAGGCTTTGCTCCGGCTCAAGAAGTAAGACAGATAGATAATAAGTGGCGCGTCATTATGACCACTTTATTACCGCCTTTCGTCTTAATAACCTCAGTTCTTGGTTCTATTCTTGCCGGCATAGCAACACCAACAGAAGCTGCGGGGGTTGGAGCTTTAGGAGGTCTAGTATTGGCTATCAGCAAAAGCAGCCTTACTAGAAAAAACCTCACAGAGGCTGTTGAAACAACCACTGAAATTACTGCCATGGTGTTCATGATCCTTTTGGGTTCTTCTATCTTTTCTTTGGTTTTTAGAGGATTTGGAGGAGATGACTTAATAACCAGTGTTTTCACAAACCTACCAGGAGGAGTCTTCAGTGCCGTGCTGGTAGTTATGATAATTATTTTTCTTTTAGGTTTTATACTGGACTTTATCCAAATCACTCTGGTTGTTGTTCCTATAGTAGGACCTGCCTTATTAACACTGGGAGTTGACCCCATATGGCTTGGGATAATGATTGCCATTAATCTGCAAACGTCTTTCCTTACGCCACCGTTTGGTTTTGCATTATTCTATTTAAGAGGAGTGGCACCAGAAAGCCTGCCAACAGAAGCTATCTACAGAGGAGTTATTCCTTTTATCCTAATACAACTGGCCGTGTTAATTTGCCTAGCAATATTTCCAGGACTGGTTACAACGCTACCGAATGCAATTTATGGATAATGACTCATAGTTCAAATAACTATTGAGTG
>CALJVP010000015.1 GCA_937773605.1 uncultured SAR86 cluster bacterium
GCTTGTTGGAGTTGAGCCTTCTACTGGAGTGTAGGCATTGTATTGAGTTAATAAGGATGAATGTTCATTCATCTCGATGACTTTCTGATCTGGGTTAAGGAAAGAATAGCTATCCGCTAAAGGTCTTGGTTGATCATTCCAGTCTGGGAATTTAAGTACAACATCAAAATCTTGAAAATCATCACCCTCTTGCACACGAACGGTAACCAGGTATTGACCGTCTTGGTCAGCATCATCCAAAATTCCTACATTGTCTTTATTGGCTACAGTGGTGTCTAAAATCTGTACTGTAGTTCCATTTAGACCGTGACCCAGCGATACTCCCTGGTATGAAGATACTTGAACCAAGTCAAATATATTTTTTCCGTCTTGCGTTGTGCCATCGTAATAGTTATAACTTGTGCCATCTCCATCTTTATCCCTAAAAGAATAAAACTGAGGAAAACTTAGAGTCATTGTCTCAATTGGCTCTTCAATTCCATCAAAAATAATTGGAATTAGTATGTAAGCTTCTGTTTCTCCAGCTGAGAAAGTAAGCTGTCCGCTGACAGGTACAAAGTCTTCATTAGGAGTAGCTTGGGCAAAGGTATCAAATTGATCACCGGATCTCACTTCCCAACTTGTAGTGAAGTCAACATCCATGGGTTTGGATAAGGTAACCAATATTCTTGCTTGACCATCGCCTTCTGAAACCGTTTGAGATTCAGCACTCATGACAACGCCGCTATCTGATGTTACGTCGAACATAGATACAAATTTGGTTATATCTTCAAGAGCGTAATCTCTTTCACCTTCCGCCCAACTGTCGTCTATAAGGATGCCGGATTCAAAAGTAGCCTCAAAAGTATAAGCCCCAACATCTATGAAATTGGTTATGTTTTCAGATAAAGACTCACCTTCTGCAAGCTGGCCTATAAATAGAGAGGCTATGTTAAAATCTAAACTTCTGAAACCTTCCTCAGTTGCAGAGAAAGTAATGCCATTTGCATCAGGTGATACAAAAGAAACGGTTTCATCTACCCCAGAACCATTTGTATATCTTAAAGAAGTTGATTGATCTGGATAAGAAACAGTTACATTAATGCCGTCAGAAGTCCAATTAAAGGTAACAGTAGACTCCAATGTTTCTTTATCGTAGTTCTAAATGTATTATTGTAGAAAGTATAGTTATTTGTACTGCCCGTATAATCTCTATCAACACCATCCCAATATCTTTCATTGATTAAGGAGATATTAAGAACAACTGTTCCAGATTCTCCCGCTGCAGGAATACTAGATAAAATGTAGGATAAACTTGGTGATTTTCCGCCACCACCACTAAAAACTGATTGCAGGTTCTCAACATTAAAGGCATCAAAATATGAAAGTATTGTTTCGTTTACGATTGCATTACCTGAGTCATCAGAATCTTTGTTTACTGGTAAGATACGAATAGAGGAGCTAATAGATTCAAATTCTCCATCAGAATTTGTTACGTAATCCGTTGATTCACCCCAAGATTTACTTAATTTAAAGCCATCATTAGCAAGCTTTGATTCGGTTTCGATAGAATTTCCAAGTTTCCTTGTTAATTCACCGGGAGCATTGTCTTTAAAGGTAATACTTCCGTTCTCATCAATTCTAAATCGTGCTGCATCAGGACCACCAACAATACTGTAAGTAAAGTCTCCCTCTTCATTGACGCCGAAATTCATGTCTCCGCCTGAACGCACCAGCCATTCAATTCCAGAAGTGGTTTTTAACTCATAGGTTGTTCCGTCGATTGTTTTTTCGACCACGGTGGAAACGGCAAACCCTTCGAGTTTGAATTTAAGTAAACTTCGTCCCTTTCTAATTCGAATGTTTTTTCAACAAAGTCTTTGAATTTATCAAGAGTGAAATCAAGCGCACTGGATACTAAATTTTGGAAAACTTTTTCCTTGGGAGAAGAAACCTTCAATGATATTGGAAACAACTCTATGCTGTCCTCTGTGGGAGTTAAGCGCATCCATGTAAGTGGCAACATCGTCTTCGCTCTCTTGCTTTTGCAAGAGCCAGGTACATACCCAGGTCACCTATAGTAGAGGTCCAATTATAACTAGTAAAATCGTTACCCCAGTTACCGTCTTTTACTTGAAGAGCAGGATTTTTTAAGTACGCTTTAATTTGATCCGGAGTTAGCATCCAATTGACCGGTGTTTCCTTCGATGCGATTACCGTTAGAATCGTATTCGAATCTGGTTCCCGCTGTATTTGAACCAAACGTGTTTGTTCCCATAAGTTCCTGACCGTATTCATCAAAAGGTATCCAATACGGATAAGAATCATCAAAAGTTGAACTTCTGTTGATAGTCGCATTCCCATGTCGACGAGCTGATCTATCTGATCATCCGTTAATTCACTGAGAGATTTGCCAGAGATAACTTCGATGTGTCTGGCTACTTTAGCCATTTGTTCTGAGTAGAATTTACCTGACCTTATCTGTGACTCCGCCATCCGGTCCATAACTTACCTTGCCATCAGGTCCTGGTCTTCTGAATCCAGAACATCGGAAATAATGAACGGCCCACTCACCCATGGTTTTTGTTGAACCAAGGAAAGTAACGGTTTCACCGTCGTAATCCGAAAGACTTTTAAAGGTTGTGTAATTAGTTGCTGGATCAAAACCCATTTCTTCCAGAACAGTATTTTTAATTTCTGCATACGATGGCATTAACAGCACCTGCAATGACAACATCAAACTGTCCAGTGCCATCTTTTTTCATTTCAAATAACTTATCTAAGTCAGTGGAGCTAAGTATGGCGTCAATAATCTTGTCATTAAAAACTTCACTGGATTGTGCTAAAAGGTCTTCAAATCCTTCAAGTTCAATCGTAATTCTTGGTTGCTCTCTTAAATCAACCGCACTGTCCCAGGTTGAATTTCCTAATACTTGCGTACCGCCTTTAAAGAGTTCAGTGATTTGAGTTCTAACAACGGGAGCTATTTCTGTGGTGAAATACTCTGCCACTTTCATGGAAGTTTCACCTAAGGTTGAAACCATGATGTTTCTTGCTTGAGCGGTTAGTGCAGCTTTTGCTTGTGCATCAGAAGTAGCTTCATAAGCTAATTGAATGGGATCAAAACTAGTCAAGTTCTCAAAAGCACCTTCCAATCCGTAAGCTTGTGCAATTTTAGTCTGAGCTTCATCTAGCGTTACCGTGCCCTTTGAGAAGGCTCTCGATATCTGCGTACTGACTGGACTAATAATCAATTCTTCAGTTCCATCAGCACCTCCGGCGCTGACTGTCATTTTAAAAACTTGATCGTTTGGTTTGCCTGTACCTAAGTCATAACCACCTTCAACATAAAGTACTGTTCCAGCAGGTAGATCTGCATCCAGTCCGAAAGCACCCGTGTTATCAGTAGTGGTAGTGGGTTCGTCTGGATCTATTACTCCATCACCATCAAGGTCTGCCCAAACAGTTGCTCCAACAAGATAGCCATCGATTGCTTGACCCTGCCCTTTAACATCTAAAACAGTAACACTTAGGGTTTTGGTAGACGCATTACCGGAGGCGTCAGTTGCAATGATGTCAACAACGTATACATTGTCACGATTTTCATCGGCAGGAGCTGAAAAATTTGGGCTGTTGTTGAATGAGATTTTACCGTCTGCACTTATAGTAAATAAAGCAGCATCTGCTCCTCCAAGTACCAATGTCACAGCTTCACCTTCTGGATCCGAGATTACCGCGGTGAGCACTCCGTCTCCAGCAAGGATATTTTCTTTTATACTAACTACACTATCCAAAGTAATAAAAGGAGAAACATTTACTCCCAAATCTAAAGCTGCTGCTTTAGCCTGGGTTTCTATAGAAGTTGCAGTTACAACTTCGAGTGTCGAAGAATCGGTTTGAACTGCAGCTATTACTGATGACAATAAACTTGAAGTATCATCTAGAGTAGCCTTTTGATAGGTTGCTATTTGACTCACTGAACCAGCATCATTTATCTGGGCATTTGTATTTGCTAAAGATTGGGCAACATTATTGGATAAAACATCTACTTTTGTTTTTATTGCATCTGATAGTCCAGCAGAAGTTGTGTCTATAATTGACTTAATAGATGCAGCAGAGGAGATATCAGTGCCTGTTTTTAATAGTTTGAACAATTTGAGCTACGATTAATTCATCACCAGCTGAATCACTCAGACCCGCTCCTTCTAACAAACCTTCACCAATGGCAATAATATTGATCAAGCTAGCATTAACTTTTTGAGCTTGTAAATTTTCAAGAGGGTTGCTGGTTGATAGATCAAAATCAGAAGAAAGACCCAAGTTTGCCAATACAGTTTCAGCGTCAGTGCCCGCTGCTTCAACTATCGTCGTTAAAGCTGATACGTATAGTGAGCCTTTAGAAGCAGTTAAAGTAATTGTTACGGCTTCACCGGTTAAAGTGTCAACACCGCCATCAGCAACTATTTTTACACCTTTATTGTCGGATACTGAGAATGAATATTGACCTAAAGAATTGGTTGTTGTTGTGGCCAAGACATTTCCATCAGCGTCTAATAGTTTGACGGTGGAACCACTCACGTAACCATCAACAACGGTTCCGGAGACAGTTTCTGCCTCTGCCACATCACTTACCGTTAAATTAAATACTTGAGAAAAGGTATTTGAATCTGAATCCGTAGCCGTTACCGTTACTGTGTAAGAACTCTTAGTTTCAAAATCCGCTGAAGCAGATGAAACTAGCTTTAAAGTAGAACCAGAAATTTCAAACGATGCTGCATCATCTCCCGTAAGCGAGTATGAAAAAGTTTCACTTGCATCGCTATCAGTGGATGATAGTTCACCGATTGTTACACCGGCAGAATTTTCATTAAAAACTGTTGAAGAAAGAGCAACTGCAGTTGGAGCGGTGTTGTCTAGAACAGAAATTGTGAAAGCTTCAGATTTTGTAGACCCATTATCGTCAGTTGAAGTGACTGTAATTGAATAAGTGGATTTGGTTTCATAATCAGCTGATACGTTACTTTTTAACTTTAAGGAGGAGCCATCAATTATGAAGTTACTGGCGTCATCTCCAGAAAGTGAATAAGTAGCTGTGCTGTTAGCATCTATATCTGTTGTTGAGAGAGTTCCAACGGTTGCTCCAGAAAGATTTTCATTCAGATACAGATTGGAAATTGTTAAAGCTGTCGGAGCATCATTTGCATCTATAACAGAAACTTCAAGGTTTTTGCTTACTGAGTTTCCTGAACTATCTGACGCTGTAATCGTTACTTGGTAAGAACTCTTTGCCTCATAGTCAGTTGATACATTCTCTTTGAGTTTTAAAACGCCTTCAGAATTTATTTCAAATAGGGCTGAATCTGTTCCGGTAATTGAAAAGGTAAAGGTACTTGAATCAATGTCTGAGACTGAGATTGTACCTACAGTATCTCCAAGTAGATTTTCAGTTATGGATGTATCGCTTAAACTTATAGCCGTGGGGCTATCATCAACTGCAGTAACTTCAAAAGTAAAAGTAGCAGAATCTGAACCACCTTGTCCGTCAGTCACAGAAAGAGTTAAAGAGCCAATTGAATCTGAACTTGTATTTACATTTGCATTAGGAGTAAAAGTTATGCCATCCAGTTGAGCAACTGTCAGCGTAGATCCAGAGGACAGCGTAGTGCCATCGGCAAGAGTTAAAACACCTCCAGTAGGAATTGAGTCAACGGTTATCGTAAGAGTGTCTCCAGCATCTGAATCAGTAGGAGCGCCGATTGAGAAACTGTTAGGAGTGTCTTCAGTGAAAGAGAAAGAGGCATTTGCTCCCATATTAGGAGCACTGTTAGTATTCGGTGTAGGAGCGGGAGGAGATTCAGAACCGCCGCCACCACCGCCGCCGCAAGATGCAAGAGCAAGTACGGCTAGATTGGAGAATAAAAAGGATGAGGGTCCTTTTAGTTCAAAACGTTTTGCTGTTCCTTTTGGTTCTTTTTTTAGAAGATCTAGAAACTGCTTCTCTTCAATACTCTTTAACTTTCCTTTGATATCACCCATTTTATGCTCCTACGCATTAACTTAAATTCATTAATTCCTTCTTCATTTCAAGCTAAAGAAAGAATGGTTTCTTAGCTTACTTAAGAAACGAATCTCATGAGTTTGAACACAAAAGAAATTGAGTTAATAATCTAACTGTTTTTTTTTAGGAAAGGAAGTTCTTTTTTTATTAAAAGAGTGGGTAATGTTTGAGGAGTTATGAAAGGTTAATCAGATCTTATCTCATAGTTATCTGTGATCTGTTTCATTTCTTTTCTTAATAAAATAAGAGCTATTAAATTGGGTACCGTTGCTATGGGCCCAATGACCGTTGCTATGTCCCAAACAATCTTGGTATCGATAACAGCAGCAGTAAAAAAAGCAGCCACGTAAATGATTCTATAATAAAGAATCCAGCCTTCACCAAAAAGATGTGCCGTTGCCCTATCGCCGTAGTAAGACCATGCAATTGCCGTGGAGAACGCAAACAGCAGAAGGCCTATAGCAACGATGTATTGACCGAAATCACCAAAAACGCTTCTCGTGAATGCCTTGCCTGTAAGGTCTGCACCAATAAGAAGGGATTTACCCACCACCTTAATTTCCGATGTATTTAATTTACCGTTCTCTATATCCAGTATTCCCGTATAAAGGCTTTCATCGTTTTCATAATACTTAACCTCTTCTGATACGGATCTGTTATGCAGCAATGTTATGTTTGAATCTTCACCCATCATTCCATCCACAACATCTATTGATCCTGAAAAGCTCAATTCACCATTGCATGTAAATATATAATCTTGCAAAGTCAAAACATCGTCTTCGGATTGATCCGAGTAATTTCCTTCGAGATAGCACATCGAACTTTCTTCAAAACGATTATCAAATTTTTCCATCCAAACGCCGGAAGACAAGATCACCAATCCGGTGATTGTGCATATGACGATCGTGTCTATGAAAGGTTCAAGAATTGAAACCATGCCTTCTTCGACGGGGTTTTCAGTCTTTGATGAAGCATGAGCTATTGGAGCTGACCCTTGACCTGCTTCATTGGAATACAATCCTCTATTAACGCCACGGGTAAGAGCGGCTGCGACACTTGCTCCTAGAAATCCTCCAACAGCCGCTGTAGGTGTAAAAACGTGCACGAAAATAAGTTTAAAAGAAGGAATGATGTTTTCATAATTTCCTATGATTACCGCTAACGCTCCGGTTATGTACCAAAAGGCCATAAAGGGAACTAGCTTAGAGGCAATTTGGGCTATACGTTTTATGCCACCAATAATCACCATCCACAAAAGAACTGCCAGTACGGCTCCTGTGTATACTTTTGGGATATTAAACGTGTCATTCATGACTACTGCGATGCTACTAATTTGAGGCATGTTGCCTGTGCCAAGACACATCATGAGCAAGCAAACAGAAAACAGAACGGCAAGCCATCTCATCTTTAGGCCATTCTCTATGTAATACATAGGACCGCCTGAAATCGAACCGTCAGGTAATTTCTCTCTGTATTTATGCGCTAAAGTTACCTCCACAAATTTAGTTGTCATTCCTAAAAATGCTGTGACCCACATCCAGAATATCGCGCCGGGTCCTCCTAGGAAAATAGCAAGTGCAACGCCGCCGATATTGCCCGTCCCTACGGTTCCCGACAAAGCTGTTGTTAAAGCTTGAAAAGGAGTTGTTTCCCCTTCTGTGTCTTCCTTAACGTACTTACCGGAGAGAATCCTCCACCCGTGTCTGAAATATTTAATTTGAGGGAATCCCAAATAAAAGGTAAAGAAAATACCCGAACCTATTAGAAAAGCAGGAAACCAATATTGATCAACAAGCCAGTAGGTTAAGAACTCTAATATTCCGGTAAAAGTAGCCATAACTGTCTCTTGTTACTTATTTAAATGAGCTTCTAATTCTGTGTATCCGCCGATGTAAACATTGTCCATGGTTATTTGAGGAAATGTTCTGGCATTTGGAAATTTATCCATCAGATCCTCTCTGGAGTAATCGACATCTATCATGTACTTCTTAAATTCAAGTTCTTTCATTTGACAAAGCTGAACCGCTTTATCGCAAAATACGCATTGTGGCTTTGACCAAATTTCTATCATGTTTAATACTTATCGTTTAAATTAAGAAACCAATGATACTTCAAGCCATAAAGATATCGAATCAATTTTATTTAAATAATTTCTTAAGAATTTTTCAAACGTGCATTTTGTCGGTCATACTGGTGAGTGCGTTATCAGCCAACTCCCCGTATCTTTCTTCCAGTTCATCAATTGTTTCAGTTATTGTATCCACTTTCTTGCAAGTTCATTTAACTTGCATGTTGATGATGGTGACTGCAGATATTATCAATAATTCACAGCAATCAGCTATTAACTACTATTTCAAATCAGTCTTTTACATCGTGCCTTTATTGCTTGTCGGTCTGATAGTTGGATTTGTCCTAATACTTGGATTTGCAGCTTTCATACTCCCTGGTATATTTTTATTGGGTAAACTTATTTTTGCCCAATACTTTCTACTGCTAAGGGGTAAAGGTGTTTTAGAATCCATAGAATTATCTTGGCAAATTGCCTCAGAAAAGGCATGGAATCTTGGCTTGGTTATATTTGGCATGGTATTAGTGTGGGGATTATTTATTAGCTCTATATCTTCTTTACTTATTAATGACAGCAATGCCCTTGAGCCGGGTTTGATCTTCTTCACTTCTGTTTCTAGCTTCATTGTCCTAAATATCTATTTAAATACATTTCTTATTCACCTTTTCATAATTGAGGAAAATCAATGAACCTCTCAAAATCTAATTCAAACAATTTTTATTATTCTAAAGGCACAGGTAAGCCAATGGTTTTTCTTCATGGTTTTCCTGATTGTCCAAAAAATTACGAAAACCAAATAAACTATTTTTCTGAGCTGGGTTATGAAGTTTTCTGTCCGTTTATGCCTGGCTATCATCCGGATGATAAAGAATTATCTTCCTATGACCCCACTACCATCTCTTTAGAAATTATAAAATTCATCAATTCACTAGACGTTGGCCCTGTTACTTTGGTTGGTCACGACTGGGGATCATCAGCCGCCTATGGAGTGGCTTCCATGGAGCCTTCTATGGTCTCTCGTTTAATTACATTATCGGTGCCTCATGGTAGCAAGTTAGTGGAAGCAATATTAACTGACGGAGATCAACAAAGAAGATCTTGGTACATGTTCTATTTTCAACTTGATTTAGCAGATATGGCTGTCCCGGTAAATGACTATGAATTTATAGACAGGCTTTGGAGGGAGTGGTCACCTGATTGGCCTGACTACAAAGAGTTCTCAAAAAATACAATAAAAGTCTTATCTGAGAATGGTGTTTTGAATAAAGCACTTGGTTACTACAGAAGCACTTTTCAAACCACTCTGTCCGGTTCTGAATTAAGTGCAGAGCAAATGGAACGAAGAGATCAAAAAATCTCATGTCCAGCTCTTTACTTGCACGGTAAAAATGATGGATGTATCGGGAGTAATTTAGTGAACGGAATGGAAGAAAACTTTGAAAATCTTACTGTAAGAATTCTAGATGATTGTGGTCATTTTCTGCATCTTGAAAAACCAGAAGAAGTGAATAAAATTATTTTAGAATTTTTATCTAGCTGAGATACCTAATTTATTTTCCCAGTTAATGAATAACGATTGCAATTGATAGTCGGGTTTTAAATTAGTTCCTTCGATAAACAAGCTCCATAAAGTGTTCGTTTCAGTTAGTAATTCAAAGAGAATATTAAATTCTACTTTTTGTCCTAAGTACATAGTGATGGCAGAAGTGTCTATTTGAATTTCTTTTTCATCGCCGGTTATTTGATAGCGTATTGCATCCATCATGAGATTACTCATCCATTCCAACTTAAAAACTAAAGCTCTTTGATCTTTAGGCCATTCTTCAGAGAGAGAAATTATATTTTTACCTTTTTTTATTAGTTGAGATATCTCGGTAATAAAATTATTTCTTGAATCTAAAATATTATCATCCAACAGTTCTTTTATTTTTAAGGGACGACCAGGCGCTAAATCCAATGCCAATTTTAGATTTTCATCACTGATATTTTCTTGTTTGAGCCAATTTTCAATTTCTTGTTTTGATGGATTATTAATAAAAACTTCAGAACAGCGACTTTGGATGGTGGCTGAGAGCTGTTTAGCTCTGTGAGAGGTTATTATAAAATAAGTATTTTCAGGCGGCTCTTCTAAGACTTTTAATAAGGAATCCGATGCATCTTTTGATAAAAATTCTGCATTCTCAATCAAAAAAACCTTGTTGCCATTTAAAAAAGAAGACTCATAAAAACTTGTTTGTAACTCTTTAACTTGTTTGATGGATATCTTCTTCTTGCCCTCCTCCATTTTAATCGTGTAAAAATCAGGATGATTAGAAGACTTAAATAATTTACAAGGCTGACAGGCATTGCATGGCATGTATTCATTCTTTTCTTTGCAAAGAATAAGTTGTGATAACTGAAGGGAAAATTGTCTTTTTCCTACTCCTTCTTTTCCTCCTATTAAAAACGCATGATGCAATAATTCAAGATCCAAATGAGCAAGGTATTGATCGAACCAAGGAAGTGTTTTAACCATTGGCTTTAAAGAACAGATTAAGAGTCTCTAATAATTGGAATTCAACATCCTCCTTTGATTGAGAACTGTCAATAACCTTGATTCTACTGGGATGGAGCTTTGAAAGACTTAAGTACGAATCACGTATTCTTTGATGGAATACTTCCGGCTCCCTTTCAAATCTGTCAAGGTTACCTCTTTGCTTTGCCCTTTCCAGCGCAACGTCGATCGGTAAATCAAACAAAAGTGTTAATGAAGGTTCGGGTAAATTTAAAATTGAAGCAGTTGCCAATATTTTTTTAAGATCAATTTGTCTTCCTCCACCTTGATAAGCAATAGTGGAATCCATGTACCTATCCGAGATGACCCACTTATCTTCATTTAAGTTGGGTAAAATTAAATTGTCTACGTGATCCTTTCTGTCTGAAAGCATTAGCAACATTTCCACTTCAGGAGAAATGACCGAGTCTACGTTCAAAAGAAGGGATCTGAGTTTTGGACCTATGGGGCCACCGCCGGGTTCCCTCGTATTAACATAAGAAATATTTTTTTTATCTAAATATTTGTTAATAAATTTAAGATTAGTTGATTTTCCTGAACCCTCAATTCCTTCCAATGTAATAAATTTAGATTTCACTTTAACTGATATTCTTTTACGGCTTTATTGTGTTGTTCTAGTGTAGCTGAAAATTGATGAGTTCCATCACCTCTTGAAACAAAATAGTAGTCATTTGTTATTTCAGGCTGCAGAGCTGCTTTTATTGATTCTAAACTAACCAGGCTAATCGGACCGGGAGGAAGGCCCTTAATCATATAGGTGTTGTAGGGGTGTTTTAGTCTTAGATCTTTTTTTCTTATGTTGCCGTCAAAATTTTTACCTAATGCAAATATTACGGTTGGATCTGATTGCAATCTCATTTTTGCATTCAATCTATTAATGAAGACCCCTGCAATTCTTTTTTTTTCTACACCTTCTTTTTCAATAATAGAAGCCATCGTTAATGCGTCTTCTTCAGATTTATAAGGCAAGCCTGGCATTCTATTTTTCCAAAGAGTATTCAGTTCTTTTTTTTGTTGCTTATAGGCACGAACTAAAAGACTTGAAGCCGTATCACCCTTCTTATAATAATAAGTATCTGGAGAAAAAATTCCTTCCATGGAAGAGTATTTGGAGCCAGTTTCTTTTGCTATGAGTGAATCAGGATTGACTTTTAAATTATCAATAATTCCATCTAACTGTTTAAGTATTAAAAGTAACTGGGAAAAGGTAGATCCTTCTTTGAATCGAACGCTTCGATAATAGATTTCTCCTTTAGAAAACTTATCCAATAAGCTAAAAATAGAATCGTTATTCGTTACTAGATATTCACCGGTTTTTATTTGAGTTGATTTACCTAATATCCTTGAGTATTGGTTTAAAAAAAAAGTTGAGTACAAAAGATTATTCGATTGCAAGAGAAAAGATATGTCTTGCATAGACATTCCTTGCTTAACATCCACAACTAATTCTTTCTTTAAATTAAATTTTGAATCAAAATTTACGTACAAGAGTCCCAGTAAACCTATAAGAATGATCGATGAGTACTTAAATAATTTCAATACAACTACGTCCTGAAATAATTACAGTATCACTTGTTAAAATAAAGCTAAATAAATTTTAAAAGAAACTAATCTAAATGCAGTGATTTAGTAATAAAAAGAACTAAATAAACCCGTAGGGATTTATTAAATTAGTTAGGCTTTTAAGCCTAGGTTTTATTAAGAATTGTTTGTTATGTAATCAACGGCATTCTTGACCGTTTGAATTCCCTCAGCTTCTTCATCAGGAATTTCTATTTCAAACTCTTCTTCAAAAGCCATAACAAGTTCAACGGTATCAAGAGAATCGGCACCGAGATCGTCTATAAAAGAGGCTTCAGATTTAACTTCTTCAGCCGAAACTCCTAGTTGTTCGCAAACAATTTTTTGTACTCTTTCTTCAATACTCATAAGTTTTACTCCCCGTCTTTGACTTTTGCAGTCCGATTATAAATTTGAGTTGCGCATGTTACCCAAATTTTTGTATAAATGCATTCTTTAAGTACTTAGATTAGACCGGATGTCAAATCAATCTACATATAGAGTCCGCCGTTGATGTGTATCGTTTGTCCAGTAATGTAGGAAGACTCTTCTGAGCACAAGAAATTTACCAAATGAGCAATCTCAGCACTTTCACCAAACCTTCCAAGAGGTATTTGTTTTATCAATTCTTCTTCAACAACACCGCTATTTGATTCAGTCATATCCGTCTTTATAAATCCTGGAGCAACTGCATTAACGGTTATTCCTCTGCTGCCAACCTCGCTAGCTAAAGATCTAGAAAAAGCCTCTATTCCGGCTTTAGCAGCAGCATAATTTGCTTGACCCTTATTGCCTAATACTGCCGAGGTGGAAGATAAATTTATTATTCTTCCCCATCGTTTTTTTAACATAGGCTTAAGAAGCCTTTTCGTTATTCTAAAAATTGCATTTAGATGGACGTTCATAACGTCACTCCATTCATCTTCTGACATTCTTAAGATCAAATTATCTCTAGTAAAGCCAGCATTGTTTATGAGTATGTCTATGTCTAAATGCTCGTTTGGTATTTTTTCCCAGGACGTATTGATTCTTTCTAAATCATCAAGTTCTAATTTGTATCCTAAGATGCCTTCTTCTATTAATTGCTCCACTCCTTCAGAAGTGGTGGCTGTTCCAATCACGGTATAATTTTCTTCTAAGAGAGATTTTGCAATTGCATTGCCTATTCCCCTGCTCGCTCCCGTTATAAAAACTTTTTTCATTGGTGTTTATCAAAGATTTCCTTAAAAACAGAGTAATCATCAAGGCTAATAATTTCAACATCATTCACTATCCTTTTAACCAATCCACTCAGAACTTTGCCTGGTCCACATTCGATAAAAGTATTTATGCCCTCCGAATGAATATTTTCAATTGTCTCCACCCATCTAACAGGACTGTCTATTTGATGAACTAAGTTGCTTATTATTTTCTCCAGATCCATTGTGTAGGATGCATCGTAATTTTGAAATATTTTAATGGTTGGTTCTTTAAATTTAATATCATCAAGATGGTGTGAAAATTTATCAGCAGCTGCACTCATGAGCTTGCAGTGAGCTGGAACGCTCATAGCCAATGGTATTGCTCGCTTTGCTCCCTCTTCTTTGCAACGCTCCATTGCCAAAGTAACGCCTTTAGAGGATCCGGATATAACTATTTGTATTGGAGAATTTATATTTGCTGGGCTAACTAACTCTTGTTTAAAATTAGTTATATCCGAGCAGATGAGTTCTACGGCATCTTGGTTGAGGCCTATAATTGCCGCTATAGAACCTTCCCCTTCTGGTACGGCTTCTTGCATGAGTTTTGCTCTAACAGAAACAATATTCAATGCATCATTGAATTCTATAACCCCTCCCGCCACTAAAGCTGCGTATTCTCCTAATGAGTGTCCCGCCAAGGCACCCAAAGAATTTGAATTCAGATCAAGCTCTCTCCATAAAGCTATATTAGAAACTAACATCAAGGGTTGTGTTATTTCAGTTCTTGCAAGATCATCTTTTTTATCGGAAAAAATTAGGGACTTAAAGTCGACATCCAAGATTTCTTTAGCCTCATCGAAGGTTTTAGAAAAAATACTTTTATTATCGAAGTAGTCCTTAAGCATTCCTAAGGATTGTGAGCCCTGCCCTGGAAAAACTAGAGCAGTTTTAGAAAGATTCATTAACGAAATTATTCTTCAGATTCTTCTTTAGGTTGCTTCACTTCTACAACCTTTTTTCCTCTGTAAAATCCATCTGCAGTCATTTGATGACGCAAATGCCTTTCTCCAGTAACGCTGTCCGTAGAAAGAGTAGGATTTGACAAAGATTGATGTGCCCTTCTTTGTAGCTTTTTAGACTTAGATTTTTTACTTTTTTGTACTGCCATAAGGTGTCTCCGGCGCGGATTCTAGATGAACTACTCTAGCAAGTCTCTAATTTTTTTAAAAGGTTGCAACTTTTCTTCTTTTTCTGGGTTAGCAAAATCCAGACAATCTTCAGTATTACACTTAACAACACTAGGGTAGTTTAAACAAATCTCTTCTTCAACAAGCCTTTCTATTTGAAAATATTTTAGATTTTGAAAATGACTCTCATCGGGTTTATTCGAAAAATCTAACAATACATCCTCATCCTTAATGATTAAGTTTGTTTCTAAAGTCAGATTAATCTCTGCTTCTTTTAAGCATATTTGACAGGTATTAAGGAAAAAAGACTCAATAACTCCTTTGCAAGAAAATAAATCAGAGGAAAGCTTTTCAATTGATAGATTGATCTTCAATGGATGCTTAAGAGTTCCTATATTCAAACCATCAGATAAAATTTCAATGGATGTTTCTAATTTAATTGGAAACTTACCTTCTCTTAAATTTAAGTAGTTAGTCATATTTCTTCATTAATTTAGTAAAGTCATCAGGAATTTTTGTAGATGCTTCAATTTTCATATTCTTAAATTTTATTTCATGGGCGTGCAGCATCATCCTATTGATATCAGCTTTAAGGGCTTTATTAAAATTTTTATCCCCATATTTTATATCACCTACTATAGGATGTCCTGAGTGAGTGGCATGAACACGAATTTGATGAGTTCTGCCCGTAATGATTCTACATTTGACTAAACTTAATGTTTTTTTAGCCTTTACTACTTCAAAATGTGAAATTGAATTTTTTCCTCTTGGATCAATTTGAACTTCTCTTTCTCCGGATTTTAATCTGTCTTTAAGCAAACTAACCTCTACTGTGTTTAAGCTCTTTGGCCAACTTCCTTTCACTAAAGCTAAATAGTCTTTATCAACATGGCCCTCCCTTATTTCCTTATGAAATTCTCTTAAAATAGATTTTCTTAGCGCTATAACCAAACAACCTGAAGTGTCTTTATCTAATCTATGCACTAGTTGAGCCTCTTTATAGCTCTTGTCTATTTGTCTGAAAGCTTCTATTACCCCCAAGGAAATGCCACTACCTCCGTGACTGGCAATTCCCACAGGCTTATTTAAGATAATAAACTTTTTATCTTTAAATATGATGCTGTTAATTAGTTTATCTTTTAGATTATTTTCTGCTTTCTTTGTTGCTTTGTGTTCATTTGAATACGGTGGAATTCTAACCTCATCACCTATTTGTAATTTTTGACTTGGCTTACAGCGGGACTTATTAACTCTAACCTCTCCTTTTCTTATAATGGAATAAATTTTACTTCTGGGGATACCCTTCATCTTCGAAAGTAAGCAATTATCCAGCCTTGTACCCGAATAATCTTCAGTGACTGTGTAAATTTGTACGGGGTTGAATTGAGTGCTCATTTTTTATAGATATAAGGAAAAGTATAATAATATGCTCAATTATGTTATTTTGACTAAGTATCTGCGCAATTAAACGTTAAAAATAAGACGCAGTAATAAATTATATAAAAAATTAAAGCAGAAAAGAGTTATAAGCTCTATTAATAAAAGAATTACAGTCACGTAGGTGTGGCGACATCGTTTTTATAATTCACCTACCAGATCCGATAAATAAAGCACTAACATAGCTTATTTATACCATAAAGCAAATTAAAGCTTTCCTGCTTTCCTATAAGGAAAAAAAATGAAAAGAATGTTGATAAACGCAACGCAACCAGAAGAATTGCGTGTGGCACTAGTTGATGGACAAAGTATCTATGACTTTGACATGGAGCAGATAGGTCAAGAAAGAAAGAGATCAAATATTTACAAAGGGAGAGTCTCCAGAGCAGAACAAAGCTTAGGCGCTGCATTTGTTGACTTTGGATCAGAGAAGCACGGATTCCTTCCGGTTAAAGAATTGGCACCGCAATACCAAAAAAATAAAAACGGCAAAAATGTCATAAATGAGTGTTTGTCTCAAGGCCAAGAAATTATTGTTCAAGTTGAGAAAGAAGAGCGAGGAACAAAAGGAGCAGCTCTCAGTACTTTTATTTCTCTGCCAGGGCATTACTTAGTCTTAATGCCAAACAGCCCCGAAGCTGGTGGAATTTCTAAAAGTATAGAGGGTGAATCCAGAGACGATATGAGAAAGAAAATGCGTTCTTTGGATGTACCAGATGGCATGGGTGTTATCTTACGAACGGCTGGAGAAGGTGTAAGCTTAGAGGAATTGCAGTGGGACTTGGATTACTTGCTTAACCTTTGGGATGCCATTCAAGAAGCAAACCAATTGAGAAAGGCTCCTTTTCTTATTTACAGAGAAAATGACCTTGTTTCTCGGTCGCTTAGAGATTTCTTAAGATCAGACATAACTGAAGTGTTAGTTGATACTGATGAGGCGTTTGAAAAAGCACATGACTTTACTTCGAAACTTATGCCTGATTTTGAAGATAGAATTAAACGTTACGATGAAGCAACGCCACTATTCACTCGTTACCAAGTAGAGAGTCAGATAGAAACTGCTTTTCAAAGGGAAGTTACTTTACCAAGTGGAGGTTCGATCGTTATCGATCAAACTGAGGCATTGGTTGCCATCGACATCAATTCAAAAAAATCTACGAAAGGAAGTGACATAGAGGAAACAGCTTTAAACACAAATCTAGAAGCTGCAGTGGAAATATCTAAGCAACTCCGCTTACGAGACATGGGTGGTCTAATTGTTATAGATTTTATTGACATGCTTTCTTTGAAAAATAAAAGGGCCATTGAAGATAAATTATGGTCCTCTCTATCAATTGATAGAGCTAAAGTTCAAGTGGGTCGTATTTCAAGATTTGGTCTAATGGAAATGTCTAGGCAACGACTAAGACCTTCTCTTCAAGAGAGGTGGACTCAAGATGTAGCGAGTTTGTCTACGGCTGTACTGAGACTAATAGAAGAGGAAGCTGGTAAAAAGAAAAGCGGTGAGGTCAGAGCTGTCGTTTCTCCTGATATGTCAATCTTTTTACTGAATGAAAGAAGACCCAGAGTAAATGAAATAGAAGAAAGAACAGGTGTCAGGATAGTTGTTGTTTCAGATCCTACAAGATCTGATAATCGTTTTGAAGTATCCAGACTAAGAGACGATGATAAAAAGCTAAAAGACTCAGCTAGTTATGAAATACAAGATGAAGTAGGAAGTTCAGCTCCTGCGTCTAGCAACCCTAAAAGAAAGCCTAGACAAGAAACGCCTGCTGTTAATATCAAACCACCTAAAAAACCTAAACGTAAAAAAGAAGGATTTCTTAAGAAATTTATAAATTCACTGACAAAGAAAGAAAAAGAGGAACCAAAACCAAAACCTGGTCCCAGACGAAACACTAGAAGAAATAACCAAAACAAACCCAGGCAAGGTGCTCCAAGAAAGAATACTTCTAATCAGCCCAGAAGGAATCCAAATCCTAGGCCCAAAACATCAGAGCAAACTAATGCTAACAACAAAAAATCTGAAAACACTAAGAAAAAATCTGATACTAACAAGCCTAATCCTTCAGTAAATAAATCTGATAAGCCTAAAACTCAAAATGAACTTCAAAGCAATGCAAAGGCTAATCAGAAAAATACTTCAAGAAATCCTAATGAAAAGCCTAAGAATGCCAAGCCAAAACCTAAGAAGGCTGAAAAGAAAGAGCCTGTAGAAAAAAATGGCAATGTAATAACTGAAGAAAAAGAAATACTTGAAATAGATGGCAATGTAATGGCTGATAAGCCTTCTAGATCATCCAATAGAAGAAATAAAACTACTGATAAAACTGTAGCTCAGAAAACTGTACAAAAAGATCTAAAATCTTCAGAAGATATACAAAACTCTAATGCAGATTCTAAAGATCATTCTGCTGATGCTAAAAACCCTAAACAAGAAAAACCTGCTAAAGAAGTTAAACCTGAAGAAACTGCTGTGAAGGAAGAGATTGTTAAGGAAGTTAAACCTGAAGAAACTGCTGAAAAGAAAGAGCCTGCTAAGAAAGCGAAAGATTGGGGAAGAGCCTCCAATGACCCAAGGAATAAATAAGTCCTAGTTTTTTTGCTTCAAATCCAGAAAATGCTCTATTAGTTTTCCTGATATGGATATATTTCCTGTAGGAACAGCTGGTAATTCAAGGTAATTGAACCAGTCGGCTTCATCTATTTCTTCTCCGTCAGGTAAAATTTCTCCTGAATCATATTCAGCATGATACCCCAGCATCAATTGACTGGGAAAAGGCCAAGACTGACTTCCATAATATTTAATATTCTTTACCTTTATGCTTACCTCTTCTTCTATTTCCCTATGAATTGCATCTTCAGCCGTTTCACCAGGTTCAATGAAGCCAGCTAAAGTACTATAAAATTTACCTGGGAAATTTTTATTATGAGCCAAAAGAAGATCATCTTCTTTTGTTACTAACACAATTATGCAAGGAGAAATTCTTGGATAGATAAGCATAGCATTGCATTCGCAATACATAGCTCTTTCAGTTTCATGCTTATTCATTCCGGATCCACAAGATCCACAAAATTGATTATTCTTATTCCATTCACTAAGTTGTATAGATCTGGAGCAAACTGTAAACAATGAATCTGGAATCCTCCCTAATAGATTTCTTAATGGGGTAAGCACCAAGTTTTCATCAAGCTTACTTTCACTTGTTAACTCTGACAAAAAACAAGGTTGTTCATTTAAATACCCAATAAATTGTTTATTAGCTAACTCCATTTCTGTCCATTTAAGATCATCATCTTCAAATATTAAAAAATCCGATGTTTTTGAAGTTAGAAACTCTTGATTTCTTAAAATAATTGAGATAGCTGGATTTTTAGAAGTATTGATATTTTCCGGTGTAAATACTAAATTATTATCAATAGAAATCATTTATTCAGTTTAAGCTATATATCTTTAGTTTAGAATAGATTAATTAATTAATAGGGGTAAGTATGGAAACCATAGTTTTGGACCAAGGGATGTTAGTTTCTGGAATCATTTTAGCTGCTAGTTTTATTCTTATATTCACAGAAACACTGCATGGATTTCACAGAGTAAAAGTAGCGATGGCAGGTGCTGCTGTAATGCTTGTGGTTGGACAATCATACGGTTTCTACTCGCCGGAGGCAGCTTTTGAAGCAGTTGATTGGAATGTGGTATTCCTTCTTGGTTCAATGATGGCTGTTGTAGCGATCATGATCAACTCTGGAGGTTTTGAAGTTCTTGCAGCTAATATAGGAAAGATAGCCAAAGGCAGGCAATTCATGCTCCTGGCCCTTCTAGGAACAGCTGTAACCGTAATATCATTATTACTTGATAACGTCACTACGGTTGTAATTTTTGGACCATTGATTGTATTAATCTGTCAAAAAATGAAGGTTAGTGCAATACCTTATTTGATGGCGGCAGCTTTATTATCCGATACTGGAGGTGTAGCTACTTTAGTGGGCGATCCTCCAAATTTAATGATTGGATCTGCATTTGATATCGCATTTATGCCATTTGCATACAAGATGTTTCCAATTGTTTTTGTAGCTTGGATAGCAACACTTTTCTTCATGAGATATTTATTTAAAGAAGAGCTGGCAATCGTACCTGAAGGTAAATTTGAAGATTCAATTCCCTATAAAGATAAAAGCTTATGGAATAAATCACTTTCAATTTTAGGACTGATGGTCATTCTTTTTATCATCCACAACCAGATACATTGGGAGCCATGGATGGTTGCTGGTACAGGTTTAATTCTTTTAACTATTCTTGCCAAGGAAATCGAATTTGAAGATGTAATGAAGAATATGACTCATGAAATACCGTTACTGATGTTTTTTGTTGCATTGTTCATGATTGTTGGTGGCGTTGAAGGAAGTAAATTTCTTGAATACCTAGGTCAATTTATAATTCCCTTCATAATTGACCCGGTGACAGGAGAGGTTATTCAGGAAAACTTCATGATGACTTGCATCGCACTAATGTGGGTTGCAGCTATTATGTCAGCAGCTATAGATAATATTCCATTTACTGCAGCTATGATTCCGATCATTGCATCATTAGAAGCTATAGGGGTAAATATTGCAGCATTATGCTGGTGTCTTGCAATAGGAGTTGGTATGGGCGGTAATGGCACCCATATTGGTTCAACAGCAAATGTATATATTGTTACTGTTTCAGAGAAACTTGCTAAAACAACAGGCAATCCTGATATGGCAATTACTCCTCTTAAATGGGCTCAAAAAGGTTTGCCTGTGATGCTTTTAACTTTAGTGATATGCACCATAATCATGTACGTATTTTTTGATTATTACGCTCTGCCCCTTCACACACCTTAATGAGTCATAGGTTTTGTGTTGCTCCTATGATGGATAGGACTGATCGTCACGAACGATATTTCTTGCGTACGTTATCAAAAGAGATGCTGCTCTATACGGAGATGATTCATGCCAATGCAGTTATACATGGAAATAAAGACAACTTACTGAAATATCATGCATCAGAACATCCTTTAGCTATTCAATTAGGGGGAAGTAATGCCGATGACTTATTGGAAGCATCGCTTATAGCTGAAGGGAAAGGCTTTGACGAAATTAATCTAAACGTAGGCTGTCCCAGTCCTAGAGTTCAAAGTGGTTCTTTTGGTGCCGTATTGATGAAGCAACCTTATTTAGTAAGAGACTGCCTAAAACTATTAGTTGAAAACACAAATATTCCAGTGACAGTGAAATGCAGGATTGGTGTAGATGAAATGGATGAAGATAAAGATCTAGATAACTTTGTAACAACTGTAAAAGATTCAGGCTGTAAAACTTTTATTATTCATGCGCGTAAGGCATGGTTGAAAGGGTTAAGCCCAAAAGATAATAGAGAAATACCACCTTTAAATTATGAAAGAGTCTATAGATTAAAAGATAGTTTTCCTGACCTTGAGATTATTATTAATGGTGGAATAGAAACAACCAATGATGCTTTAGAGCATTTAAAGTTTGTAGACGGTGTAATGGTTGGAAGGTCAGCCTATGATAACCCCTACCCTCTAGTGAATGTTGATAAAGAAATTTATAGTCGCAGCAAACTAATACCAACTCGAGCAGAAGTCTTAGAAGGCCTTGTTCCTTACATGGAAAATGAAATTAAAAATGGAAATAAATTAGGGTATCTTACAAAACACTTAATGGGCCTCTTTAAAAATACAAAGCATGCAAAAAAAGCCAGGTATACTCTCGCTAATATTGATGATGACATCTACCCGATGGAGAAATTAAAATTATTAATTAATGAAACAAAAGAATTATGTTAAAAAAAATTAGATCTATTTTCAGTAAAACTTCCGAAGAAGTAACTGAAAAGGAACAAGTATCCCAAAGAATAGATAAGACTTGCGCTGCGCTTATAATAGAAGTTGCACTTGCGGATAAAATTTTTGATGAATCTGAAGTTAATTTATTAAAAGAAATGCTACTAAAGGCTTATACGTTGGAAGCTGAAGATATTGAGGAATTGATAAAAAACGCAGAAACGGCCGTTGAAGAATCGACCTCTTTGTACGAGTATACAAGAGAAGTAAATGATAATTTTGATTATGAATCTAAACTCAACCTAGTAGATCAACTGTGGAGAATAGCTTTTGCCGATGGTCATTTAGATAAATTTGAAGAGCATGTAGTGAGAAAAATTGCTGACCTTATTCACATAAGTCACAACGACTTTATTCAATCTAAGTTAAAAAATAGAAATTAAATTTAGTCAAAATCTTCAAAATCTTCAAAATCTTCAAAATCATCATCTATAATTCCATCAAGAATTTCATACTCTCTATTCTGAAAATAAGCATCCCTATAAAATAAATACTCATCTCCAATAACTAAAGATTCCATTCCTAAATACCTTGCCCTTGTTTCCAATAAATCCACTAGAGTTAGTTCGTAGGAAGTCCTTTCGTGCTCTACAAAAAATAATCCTCCAAGGAATGCGTCAGGTATTTGGGCAACAGTGTCCCTTAAGGAGCTTGGTCCAAGAAAAGGCAAGACAATATAAGGTCCAGGTCCAAACCCCCAATAACCCAATGTTTGACCGAAGTCTTCATCATGTTTTTCAAGGCCTATTTTTGAAGCGACGTCCACAAAACCCAAAACACCTACAGTTGAGTTCACTAGAAGTCTGCCTATATCAGAGAAGCCGTCTTTTATTTTTCCCTGTAGGAGGTTATTAAGTCCAATGTTTACATCTTCGTAATTCGCTACGAAATTACTGACCCCCGTTTCTAATTTATCCGGCATTATGTTGACGTAGACCTTTGCAATAGGAGCAGAAAAATTTTCATCAATCTTCGCATTGAAGTTGTGCGTTATTAAATTGATGTCTTCAAAAGGATCGACATCACTATATGCATTCAATGAAAACACAAGACTAAAAGATATTATAAGGATTTTAATCATTCTCTAGTTTGAATCTGAGGTATTTTCTCTACCCTAGTTTTATTTAATTTGGTTATTCGTTTAATTGTCTTTTCTGCCAATTCATTAAATAAAATACTGAGTTTAGGAATGTCATAAAGTAAGGTATCTTCGTCAGATTCCACCAACGGAATTTGTCCAAACAGATCTAGATCGTAGTCCTTGGCTAATTCCGTAGCCTCCATTTTTCCCAAAAATATGATATTTCTTATTTGTATCGTTAGGTTCAAACCAACTCATATTTTCAACGAGTCCTAATATTGGCACGTCCAGTTTTTTTATCATTTCAATTCCTTTTCTGCAATCCGAAATTGAAACTTTCTGAGGTGTCGTGACAACTAAAGTCGCTGTTACAGCAATTTTTTGAAGAAGAGTTAATTGCACGTCACCTGTTCCCGGCGGAGTGTCAATAATTAAGAAATCTAACTCGCCCCAATCAGTTTGAGATAGTAATTGCATCACGGCACCACTAACCATAGGTCCTCGCCATATAACAGGCATTCTTTCACTTGAAATCAGACCCATTGAAATAAATTTAACTCCTTTCTTCTCTATAGGTGATATGATTTTTTCATCTTTAACTTTTAAATCACCTGGCGACAATCCGAGCATAGAAGGCTGACTGGGGCCATATATATCAGCATCAATTAAACCCACTTTTAAACCTTTTTCTTTAAGAGCTATAGCTAAATTAAGTGAAATAGCAGACTTCCCCACTCCTCCTTTAGCAGAAAAAACGCCCACAATATTCTTAACCTTTCTTAAAGTTTCAGGAATTCTTAAAGCGTTTTGGTTGTTAGACATCTTTTATCTATGAATCATCAAGTTTAACTGAGTTATAATTCATCATTCTAGCATTGCTGGTTTAGGTTCAATATGTCTTTAAAAGAAAAAAATAGAAAAATACTTGTAACAAGCGCCCTTCCATATGCAAATTCCCCCTTACACCTGGGTCACATCATGGAAAGCGTTCAAACCGATATATGGGTAAGATTTCAAAAAATTAATGGCCATGAATGCACTTATGTCTGTGCAGACGATGCTCACGGCACGCCAATAATGCTTAAAGCTGAAGAACTTAAGATAACACCCGAAGAATTAATTTCTCAAATTCATAAGGATCACAAAGAAAGTTTAGAGAATTTTAATATAGACCATGCAAATTTTCACACTACCCATAGTGAAGAAAACAAAGAGCTTTCTGAGCTTATTTTTAGACGTCTCGAAGAAAAAAACTTAATAGAAAGTAGAGTGATTAAACAGCTATACGATAAAGAAAAAGACATGTTTTTATCCGATAGATACATAAAAGGTACTTGTCCAAAATGTAAAGCCGATGATCAATACGGAGATAATTGTGAAGTTTGTAGTGGAACTTATGATGCCACAGAATTGTTAAAACCCATATCCGTGTTGAGTGAAAGTGTCCCTGAAGTCAAAGACTCGGAGCATTTATTTTTTAAATTAAGTGAGCTAAAAGATTCCATTAATAACTGGATAGACAGCTCGTTTGTACAACCACAAGTTGTAAATAAACTTTCTGAATGGCTTGATGGAGAACTTAGAGATTGGGACATAAGCAGAGATAAGCCTTATTTTGGTTTTTCCATACCAGGTCATGAGAATAAATATTTTTACGTATGGCTTGATGCCCCAATAGGTTACTTGGCCAGTCATAAAAACTACCTTGACAAGATTGGAGACACAAAAACATTCGAAGAATGCTGGAAGCCTGATAGTGATTATGAGATTTACCACTTCATAGGCAAAGACATAATGTACTTTCATACCCTTTTCTTCCCAGCAATGCTGAAACATTCTGATTTTAAAACACCAGATGGAGTTTTTGTGCATGGATTCCTCACATTAAATGGAGAGAAAATGTCAAAATCTAGAGGTACTTTTATCTTAGCCAAGACTTATTTGGACAACCTAGATCCTGAATATCTAAGGTATTATTTTGCAACAAAACTTGGGCCGGGGGTAGATGATGTAGATTTAAACTTAGAAGATTTTAAACAACGCGTAAACTCTGATCTTGTGGGTAAATTTATAAATATAGGAAGTCGTTCTGCTAAATTTATTAATAAAGATTTTAATAATGCCCTCGCATCACAATTGCACAACCCCGAGCTTGTAAAAGAATTTATTACAATAGCATCCAGTATAAAGGTTCTGTATGAAGCAAGAGATTTTAATAAAGCCATGAGAGAAATAATGTCGCTTGCAGATAAAGCCAACCAGTACGTTGATAAGATGCAACCTTGGGTTTTAAGTAAAACAAACCCTAAAGATGAAGTTATTCAACAAATTTGCACTACATCTTTAAATTTGTTTCGTATACTCGCTATAATGCTCAAACCGGTCACTCCGGAACTTGCGAATAAGATAGCAGCTTTCTTTAATGATCATGCTTATACGTGGAATAGTATTGATGAACCCCTTCTGGAACAGAATATCAATCAATTTAAACCCTTGCTAGGAAGGATAGATGACCAAAGTATCGAACAATTAATTAAACCAGAGAAATAATGGAAGAAATAACAATAGAAGACTTCATGAAGATTGACCTTAGGGTGGCTAAGATACTATCAGCTGAGCCTGTTGAAGGCGCTGATAAATTACTTCAACTGAATTTAGACATAGGAGAATTTGGTACTAAAACTGTATTTGCTGGCATAAAAAATGCTTATAAGGTAGAAGAACTGGAAGGGAAAATGGTTGTTTGTGTGAATAACCTTAAATCTAGAAAAATGAGATTTGGAACTTCAGAAGGCATGATCTTAGCAGCGGGAGGAGATGAAGGAGTTTTTATGTTATCACCGGACAGTGGAGCTTTTGCTGGTATGCAAGTTAGATAAATGAGCAAAACAAAAGAAGTAGATATAATCATTATAGGTGCGGGTCCTGTAGGACTGTTTACCGTATTTGAAGCTGGCTTACTCGGATTAAAATGCATTCTTATTGATAATCTCGATAAAGTTGGAGGCCAGTGTGCAGAGCTTTATCCGGATAAACCAATATATGATATACCAGGCGTTCCTATGCAAACTGCTGAAGAACACGTTAGTGCCCTTCTAGAACAGATTAAACCTTTTGATTACTCAACATTTTTAAATCAAAGAGTGGAATCTATATCTGAGAATTCAAGCACTGAAGACGAGGTCTCTAACTGGACTGTCACAACTTCAGAGAAAAATCAGTTCACAGCAAAAAATATATTTATAGCAGCTGGTGCTGGTTCTTTTGAACCCAGGAGACCACCAAACATCGAAGATCCCGACAGGTTTATTGGAAAAGGGGTTTCATATGCCGTAAGAGATAAAAGTCTCTATGAAGATAAAGATGTGCTTATTTTTGGTGGAGGCGACAGCGCCCTGGACTGGACAGTCGATCTTTCAGGCGTTGCTAAATCAGTTACTTTAATACACCGAAGAGATGAGTTTAGAGGGGCGCCTAATACAGAATCTCAAATGAGAAAATTAATTAAACAGGGTGTGGTTAATCTTAAAACGCCATACGTCATAGAATCACTAATCGGTGATGGCGTAATCAGTGGAGTTTCAATAAAAAACTTTGAGACAAAAGAACTTGAAAACCTTTCTTGTGATGAAATTATCTTCCTCTTTGGCTTAAATAAAAAACTAGGACCAATAGTGGATTGGAATTTAGATTTGGAAGGTAAAAAGATCACCGTGGATACTGAAAAATTTGAAACCAATATAGATGGTATATTTGCTGTGGGCGATATAAACAATTACCCTGGCAAACTAGATTTAATTCTCTCTGGTTTTCACGAAACCACCTTGGCTGTTCAGCACGCTTACAAGAGATGTTTTCCTGGTGAACGCGTGCCTTTTGGATACACAACTTCTAACACGAAGTTACAAAAAAAATTAGGAGTTATTGAATAAATTATTTATTTCTTTTTGCGTTTAAACGTAAACGTAATGAATTAATTTTAATAAATCCAGAAGCATCAGCCTGATCATAGGTGTTTTCATCATCTTCAAAAGTGACAACCTTAGGGTCGTATAAACTAAAATCCGAAGTCCTAGATTTAATATTGATATTACCTTTTAGCAGGCTTAGTGTTACAGAACCTGTTACTTTTTCTTGAGTTTTATCTATAAATGCTTGCAGGGCTTCACGCTCAGGACTCCACCAAAAACCATCATAAATTAATTGGGCGTATTTAGGCATTAACTCATCTCTAAGGTGTGCGGCATGTCCGTCTAATGTAATTGATTCCATTGCTCTATGGGCTTTAAGTAGCAAAGCTCCTCCTGGAGTTTCATAGCAGCCTCTGGATTTCATTCCAGTAAATCTATTTTCTACAAGATCCAATCTTCCTATACCGTTCTTGCCAGCCAGGGTGTTTAGTGTCGATAAAATTTCTGATGACTTTAATGGTTGTCCGTCTAAAGCAACAGGATCACCATTTCTAAAGTCTATTGTTACTTCAGTTTTTGTATCAGGGGTATCCATGATATTGGCTGTTTTTTGCCAAACTGATTCGGGTGCTTCAACTGAAGGATCTTCCAAGACACCTCCTTCATAAGAAGTGTGAAGTAGATTTTCATCTGTTGAATACAAGGGGTCATCAGGACTGGCATCAATATCTATTTGATGTTCTTTACAATAATTAACCAAATCAGCTCTTGATACGTAATCCCAAATACGCCAAGGCGCTATAACTTCAATGTCTGGGTTAAGTGAATAGGAACCTATTTCAAATCTTATCTGATCATTACCCTTCCCTGTTGCTCCATGAGCGATCGCGTCTGCACCCTCTTGCTCTGCTATTTCTACCAACCTCTTACTTATCAGAGGCCGTGCTATAGAAGTGCCTAATAGATACTCACCTTCATAGACGGTGTTAGCTCGAAACATAGGGAATACGTAATTACTTACAAACTCTTCTTGAAGATCCTCGATAATAACTTTGCATGCACCAATTGAATTAGCTCTCTCTTCAACAAGGACAGGATCATGTTCTTGTCCTATGTCTGCTGTAAAAACAACTACTTCAGCTTTGTATGTCTCTTTGAGCCAATGAAGTATCACAGAGGTGTCGAGTCCTCCTGAATACGCCAATACTATTTTATTGTATGTTTTTTTCATGTTGTTAAAAAAATGAGCGGCTATTGTATACGGTAAAGGCTAAAAGACTAGTCGAGGAGTCCAAAATGTTCTTTTTTTAAAAGGCTCATACCATTATTAAAGCCTGCCTGAATAGAGACTTCTTGTTCTTTTTCTTTTGACATACTTACATTCTAGCTTAGTGAAGGTTATGCTTCATCAAATGGAGAGAGTATTAAGAGCCTTTAGTACTAAAAATGTTGATTACATAACTTTTATTACTAGTTTATTGGTGGTCGTTGGTATTGCTTCTTCTATCTTATACGACGCTGAAACTGCTCAAACTTTAATAGGAGAATCCTACGATAATATTGTGGGTGTTTTTGGACCGGTCTATCTAATTTTAACCATCTTCTCATTTTTTTTCTTAATCTATATTTGTATATCAAGTCATGGTAAATACAGGCTGGGTGGGCAAGATCAAAAGGCTGAGTTCTCTTATTTTAGTTGGATAGGAATGCTCTTCTGCTCAGGTATAGGTGGAGGGTTGGTTTATTGGTCGGGAGTTGAATGGGCCTACTATGTCGACATACCTCCTTTCGGAATCGAACCAGGCTCCAATGAAGCATTTGCTCTAGCAACAGCTTATGGTTTATTTCATTGGGGAATAAGTGCTTGGTCTATATACGGCATACCTGCCATTGCACTCTCTATAGCTTTTTATAAATATAAATTAAGCACTTTAAGACTCAGCTCCAGTTTAAGAGGACTTGGCGTCAAAAACATAGAAGAAACTTTTGGAGGAAGGCTAATTGATCTAATATTCGTTATAGCCACTGTAGGAGCTGCTGGAGGAACTATTGGCTCTTACATTCCAATGTTAAGTTCTGGTTTTTCAGATATTTTTAGCATAGAAAAAGGTTTTTCGTTGGATTTACAGGTATTAGCCCTTTGCGTTGGACTTTTTGGGTTTAGTGTCTATTCGGGTTTAACGAAAGGCATTAAAAGATTAAGTGATCTTAATTTATTACTGGCTATACTCTTTTTAATTATTATATTATTTATTGGTCCTGGCTTAGATATCTTACGATCATCTATAGATGGACTTTTTTATACAGTTAGATTTTTTTGGGATATGAGCACGTTGGGTATTTTAGAACAGTCGGATTTTGCAGATGAATGGACAATATTCTATTGGGCATGGTGGGTTGCTTTCGGACCCTTGGTGGCTTTATTCATTGCTCGAATCTCAAAAGGAAGGACCTTAAGAGAATTAATTTTAGGAATGCTAATATTTGGTTCATTAGGCACTTGGCTTTTTTACATGATCCTTGGAGGATACTCAATGAGTCTTGAACAAACTGGAGTTTTTGGAGTGATGAACTCTTTAAATGAATCTGGTCATGCTGATACGGCAATAAGCATAGTTCACACAATGCCTTTTGATAATTTCATGCTGCTTTTATTTTGTGTAATTACTATTATATTTGTAACAACTTCTTATGATTCGATGTCCTTTGTAATTGCTTACCATGTGCAAAAGAATTCATCTGAACAAAGAGATCCGGATAAGGAATTAAGACTATTTTGGGCTGTTGTTTTAGGAATTCTTCCAGCTGCACTTGTTATTTATTCAGACCATTCAGTCGCGATGGATTTAATTCTAATAACCTCTTTGCCTTTGCTGTTTATTTACCCTTTAATGGCACTGGCTATATTTAAGGACTTACACCAGGAACAAAAATGAAAAAACCTCAAGATTTAAAACCTGATACATTATCTCTTCACGCGGGTCAAAGACCGGATAAAGAACATGGAGCTCGCGCTACACCGATCTATCAAACGTCCTCTTTTGTCTTTGAAGACACCGAGTCGGCGGCTGGGATTTTTAATGTTGAGAGAACGGGTCACGTATATTCAAGAATAACCAATCCTACAAATGCGGTACTGGAAGAAAGGATATCCGCACTTGAAGGAGCTATTGGCTCTATAGCGACTTCCAGCGGTCAAGCAGCATTGCATTTAGCAATAGCTACTATAGTCAATTCAGGTCAACACATTGTCGCTTCGAATTGTCTGTATGGTGGAAGCCATAACTTATTGGAATACACTCTGCCAAGGTTTGGCATTGAAACATCTTTTGTGGACTTTAGAGACCTTGATGCCGTCAAAGACGCAATTAAAGGCAATACTCGTCTTGTTTTTGGAGAAACACTAGGAAATCCAGGATTAGACGTGATGGACATACAGCAAATATCAGACTTAGCTCATGATAATGGGATTCCTCTTTTAGTAGATTCTACTTTCACCACCCCTCATCTAATGAAACCTATAAATTATGGGGCCGATCTAATATTTCATTCAGCTACTAAATTTCTTTCAGGGCATGGTGTTGTAATAGGTGGTTTGCTTGTTGATAGCGGTAATTTTATCTGGGATCAAAACGATAATTTCCCACAACTCTCTAAACCCTATAAAGGCTTTCATGATATGGTTTTTACAGAAGAATTTGGTCCAGCAGCCTTTATTAATAGAGCGAGAAAAGAAGGAGCAAGAGATTTCGGTGCTTGCATGAGTCCTCATACAGCTTTTTTAATTCTGCAAGGTGTAGAAACTCTTGGATTGAGAATGGACAGACATGTGCAAACAACAAGAGAAATTGTTAATTTTTTAAGTCAGCATAAAGCTGTTTCAAGTGTTAGTTACCCTGAGCTAGAAAGTCATCCAGATCATGAACTAGCAAAAAAAATTCTTCCTAACGGATGCGGTGCAGTTTTTACTTTTGAGCTTAAAGGTGGAAAAAAAGCTGGGCAGAATTTTATAGAGAATTTAAATATTTTTTCTCACTTAGCAAACGTGGGAGATTCAAAATCTCTAGTTATACATCCCTCCAGTACAACACATCATCGGATGGATGAAGCAGCTCTAAAGAAGGCAGGAATTTCAGAAGGCACGGTAAGGCTTTCAGTAGGACTGGAAGATATTGAAGATCTAAAAGATGATCTGGATACCGGTCTTAGGTCAGCTCTAAAAACATCTTAAATTATGCATATTTTTTCAGGAACAAGAGGGCTTCAAGGGGATGCAAATCCTATAGTATTCATACACGGAACGGGAATGGACCATACAGTTTGGACCTTGTTTGCTAGGTATTTTTTAAGACATGGAAGAGATGTTCTTTCTGTAGATTTACCAGGACACGGTAAAAGCAAAGGACCTCTGTTAGATTCAATTGAATCACTTTCTTCTAACCTCTTAAATTATCTTGATTCAAGGAACATTAATAAATTTTCAGTAGTGGGTCATAGTATGGGTTCATTAATAGCTCTAGAGGCAGCGTCAACACAACCAGAACGGGTTAACAGTCTAGTAATGATTGGCACCGCTTTACCAATGGCGGTCTCTGAAGCTCTCTTAGATTTAGCTAAAAGAAACGATCCAGGAGCTATTGATATACTTACTTTCATGGGATACAGCAACAATGCAAGAATTGGAAATAATAAAAATCCTGGCATGTGGATGACCGAAGGAACCAGAAGATTGATGCAACGATCCAGTAAAGATGTAATTTTTAAAGACCTAATGGCATGTTCTAATTACGCTGATGGCCTAGAAAAAGCAAAGAATGTTTCGGCAAACACTCTGCTTATTTTAGGTGAAAATGACTATTTAACGCCAAGACATAGAGCCAAAGATTTAATAAATAATTTTGAGTCAGTTAAAGTAAAAGAGATCAGAAATTCTGGTCATACCATGATGGTTGAGAACCCCAACCTTGTCTTAGACTATCTATCAGAAATCTTATGAAGGAAATAATATTAGGTGATGGCGGTATGGGAACCGAGCTTCGTTTTAGAGGAGTTGAGGTGCCCTCTCACGTTGATGATATTTGGTCAGCCTTAGCAATCACTGAAGCTCCTGAAATTATTAAAAATATTCATCTAGATTATATAGAGGCTGGCTCTGACTTCATAACAATCAATAATTACGCTGTAACTCAGCCTATACTTGCTAGAAATGACATCTCAGATCAGCTTGAAGACCTTACTCTTAGGTCCGTAGAATTGGCAAAAGACGCTGTGAAAGAATCAGGAAAAAACACACTAATAGCTGGTTCATTACCCCCTTTAGAAACAAGTTACAGAGCTGACTTAATTTTACCTGAGAATCAAATGCTAGATTATTATTGCGAACTAGTAGATATCCTAGAAAATGAAGTGGATATAATAATTTGTGAAACTATGTCTAGTTCATCTGAAGCAAAATGTGCTTTAAGCACTATTCAGCAATCGCAATCTCAAGCTTGGATTAGCTGGACCCTTCATGGTAACAGGCCTAATATTTTACCAAGCGGAGAACATATAAGCGTTGCTTTCTCAGATCTACAAGAATTAAAAGCGGACGCTTATCTTGTTAACTGTTGTGGAGCTAATTTATCAGGGCAAGCAATTAAAACATTATCAGAATTGACTGAAAAGCCCATAGGCGGTTATGCAAATGGTGAAAACATAGTAACTTTTTCTGAAGATCTAAATCTCAGCAATCATGTTGAAAGTGATCAAAAGACCTCGCGAAGAGCAATTAATGAATCTGAATACGCATCAGAAGTCGAAGGTTGGATGGATTCAGGGGCAACCATCATTGGAGGTTGTTGCAGAACGAGACCAAGCTATATCAAAGAACTCAATCACTTAGTAGCTCGAAGGTCTTAAGGGCTATTCTTCTATAACTACTTTATCAATTATGTTCTGAAGCTCGCCGCTTTCATGGAGTTCAGACAGAATATCACTACCGCCGACCAGTTCACCATCAACGAACAGCTGAGGAAAAGTAGGCCAGTTAGAATATTCAGGTAAATTAGCTCTGATTTCCGGATTGGAAAGAATATCCACAAAAGAAAAAGGCTTTCCACAAGCTATTAGAATTTGTGAAGCTTTTGAAGAAAAACCGCATTGAGGAGCATCAGGAGAACCCTTCATATAGAGTAAAATAGGATTTGCTTTAACTTGTTCGTCTAGTTCTTTTAAAATTGTCATAGATTCATTATATCCTTCTAGAATAAATTCAACTAGCCTTTGATTCTAATCGCTAGAGAATGTATGAATTACAAAACTATTGACAGATCTGTAAATAATTATGGACGGTCGCTTCCAAGCCTTCTTCTAGAGAATCCGATATAAGAGCTTGCCCAATTGAAACTTCATCAACATCAACTTTTAGTAAAAAATCTTTTAAATTAACTTGATCTAAATCATGCCCAGCATTCACGCCTAACCCTATTGATTTAGAATATTGTGAAGCTTCTGAGTAACTTTGTAGATACTTTCTTCTGCTGTCTTCATCAAAAAAAGCTTCTGCGTATGGACCCGTGTAAAGTTCTACACGATCAGCTCCTAAATTCTTAGCTTCTTTTATTTGTTTCTCATTAGGGTCCATAAATAAGCTCACTCTTATATTTAAGTCATGCAGTCTATTAATACATAGTTCTAAATCATTGTTATTATTTGATAAATCCCATCCATGGTCAGATGTTAATTGATGATCTTGATCGGGTACAAACGTGCATTGTTCTGGTCTTAATTCTTGTACAAGTTCCATAAAACCCGGGTAGATTGAGGAAGCTTTAGAAAAGGGGTTGCCTTCTATATTAAATTCAACAAAATTTAGTTTTGTTAAAGCCCTTAAATCTTTTACATCTTCTGGTCTTATGTGCCTTAAGTCTGGCCGAGGGTGAACCGTAATCCCATTGGCTCCAGCATCAATGATTCTTTGGGATAATTCTACAAGATTGGGTCTGCCGCCCTCTCTGGCATTTCTTAACCAAGCTATTTTATTAACGTTTACACTTAAGTTAGTCATTTACATCTCTATTACTACTTTTCCTGATGAATGGCCTGTTCCCACTTTATCATGGGCTAAATTTATATCTTTAAGAGAAAAAACTGAATCAATAACGGGTTTCACTTTTTTTTCAGACACAAGTTTATTCAGCTCTTGAAGACCGGACAAGCTGGGTCGATACAAAGACCAATGAACATTGATAGGCTTATTCTCTCGTTTAACTTTCTGTCTAAGATAAAGAGCATGGGGCAAACCAAGCAAAACACCTTTATCATCCATTGTTCTAACAAGAGGATGGTTTAAAGTTATGTAATGAGAAGTGTCGAGTGGTTTAAGAACTTTAATACACTTATTCATAACACCTTCTTCACCAAGGTCACCTATGGAGTCTAAAACAATATCGTAATCAGTTAGAACAGATGAAAAATCTTGTTCTAAATAATTGATTACAGTTTGAGCACCTAATTCTTCTACTAATTTACGATTCTTATTACTGCAAGTAGTGGCTATATTACAATTCCAAGAACTAAAGAGTTGAATAGCAAAAGTTCCTACTCCACCAGCTCCAGCCTGTATAAAGACTTTTTTGTTTTGTATATCTTGAGGTCTCAAAGTTGCCCATCTTATTAAAGCAGCCCAAGTTGTTAAGGCCACATAAGGCAGTGAAGCAGCTTCATTAAAACTAATATTGGATGGCTTAAAATCCACCTCATCTTGATTAAATACACCGTATTGTGCATAACATCCTCGATTAGGATCAGAAGTACAACCCCAGACTTCATCACCTTTAGAGAATCTGGATACTTTTGAACCCACTTCTTTAATAGTACCCGCAAAATCAGACCCTAATATCCAAGGGAAGGAATTAGACCTTTGCTTTTCAAACACAGATTTCCCGTAGCCTTCGCGCTTCATTAAATCTATTGGGTTAACAGAAGATGCGCGTATTTCAACCAGCACTTGATTTGCTTTTGGTTTAGGCTCATCCAATGAGTCTTTGTATTTTAATACGGAAGATCCCCCGTATTCACTAATTACCGCTCCATACATCACAAGCCTGTTACTCCATCGTAAAGTAATTTAATTCCAATTATCATTAAACAAAAATAAGTTATTGAGTAGAAGGATTTTGCTTCTATTCGGTGGGTTAAATAATAGCCTATAAAAAAACCTAAAGGAGCAAAAGGTAGAAGAATTGTAGCAGTTAAAATATTTTCAATCACCAGTTGGTCTAAATAATAATATGGAAAGAGCTTGATGAAATTTATTACTCCAAAGAATAGAGCAGAAGTTCCTACGTAAATTCTATGATCCAACTTTTGTGGCAACATATAAATACTAAAAGGCAGTCCTCCTGCATGAATTCCAAAAGAGGTGAAACCTGAAACAGAACCCCAGATAGCTCCTTTCCTTAAAGAGACTCCCGTTTTTTTATAGTCGTCTCCAACCAGCCAATAATTTAAAACAAATATTATTGCCATTAACCCAAGGAAGATTCTTATGTGATCATCGGAAAGATATTTAAACCAAAGAAATCCAGCGACTATGCCGGTCGTTGCAGCAGGTATGAGTATTTTTAAGTTCTCAAAATGAAACTTACCTCTGTATTTATAAATACTGATTAAATCCTGAATGCATAAAATAGGAAGTAATATAGCAGCTGCTTGAATTGGAGATATTACTAAGGCCATCAATGGCACTCCTAAAATGGCTAATGGCGCA
This sequence comes from uncultured SAR86 cluster bacterium, assembly GCA_937773605.1. Lineage (GTDB taxonomy): Bacteria > Pseudomonadota > Gammaproteobacteria > Magnimaribacterales > Magnimaribacteraceae > CAJJAM01. Next base: position 35,657 of record CALJVP010000015.1, read on the forward strand.
GCGAAGCCACCTTTGGCGATTCCATAAAGTAAAACTGCAGGTATAGCTGCAGCATAAAATAATGGCTCTACTATTATCACTATGAGTTTAGGTTATGCCTCGGGATCAAAAACTACTTTTATGCTTTTTAAACTCTTGTCTTGAGCAACTCTAAATGCCTCTTCTGCATCTTCCAAAGAAAATCTATGAGTTATCATTGCATCTCCTATCTCAGGATTTAATGCTAATAACTTGGCCGCCTGTTCAAAATCTTTTACACCAGAAGACGCTCCGTACATGATGGAAGGAAAAAGTTTAATTTCATTCATGATTATTTTCATGCCCGGTAACAAAATACCCTCCATGGGTATACCCAGTAAAACTATCCAAGAGCCTGGCTTTGCTGTCCGAGCACTCAGCCCTAGAGTTTCCTTTGTACCAACGCAATCTATTACGCGATCATAAAGGCCATCGACAAGTCCAGCTCCTAATTTATTACCGGCTTCTTTTTGATGATCGTATCGTGCATGTAAATCAACCTGACACCCAATAAATTTAGCAGCTGCTACAGCTGCGAGGCCTATAGTGCCACCTCCAATGACAGCAACTTTATGAGTTGCCTGTGTTTTTGTTCTTATAAATCCGTGTAAAGCAACGGCTAACGGCTCTATCAAGCAAGCATCCTTCAATAAGATTTTCTTGTCTAGCGGGATTAAACAATTCTCAGGTACCATTATCTGTTCTGCCATCCCTCCATTTATACTCATGCCCATGCCCTGAAAATCTTCTTTGCATAAATGGTAATCTCCTGACTTACAGTTATCGCAAAGCTGACAAGAGATTATTGGTTCAATAGCAACAGGAGTTCCGTTTGGTGTAATCCCTGCAATTTCATGCCCAGCAACGTGGGGTGAATGAGCACCGGCATTTAGTAAGTGAAGATCGCTGCCGCAGATTCCAGCCGAGCTTATGTTCACTAAAACACCCTCACCTTCTGGCTGTTCTACATTTGTGGTAAAAACTTTTCCTTCAGAGTAAGAGACGGCCCTCATCAAGAAATATTTAAAGTCTTGTAAACTGATTCAGCTACGTCTGTTGCAGTTTTCCAGGCAGTTATGCCAGGGTGCATCTGATTCATTGTAAAACCAAGAGATATTTTATTATCTGGATCTGCAAAACCCAGAGAACCTCCTGCTCCACCATGGCCCATTGCATCTTTATTGGGTCCCATGCTGACATCTTCTGTTCCAAGCATGAAACCTAGGCCAAATCGCGTATGTAACTGTCCTAAAACTAAATCTTTTCCATCAGATTCGGTTTGTCTAGCCATCTCTATGGTTTCTTGACTAAGAACGTGAACACCATCTCTTGATCCTCCAATGGCTAAGGCTCCGTATAATTTTGCTATTGAGCGTGCTGTTCCATGACCATTCGCAGCAGGTATTTCTGCTTTTCTCCATTTAGCAGTATTGGCTTCCATTTCTCCAGTCTGCATAGACATCTTAGGATTGTTAAAAGCTGCACCTGCTGGAGTTGTTGGATCTGTGAAATCAAATAGCATCTTAAGAGATCCAGGGGCTAGTGATTTAGGAAGTTTTAATAAAATGGGCATTAATATCTTTTGAAGGAGGCCCGGTTTATCTGGGTTTATGTCAGTAACTCTATTGAATTTATCTTCTGGCAATCCTATCCAAAAATCTAAATTTAATGGCACTGCTATTTCATCATTAAAATATTGACCTATGGACTTTCCAGATACTCTCCTTACAACCTCTCCTACGAGATGTCCGTAAGTAATGGCATGGTAGCCATGGGCAGTGCCAGGTTCCCAAAAAGGTTCCTGCTTAGCTAATTCTGAGCAAATTAACTCCCAGTCTGCAAAGGAGCCTTGATCTAGAGGTTCTCGTACCCCACATAGACCAGATTTATGACACAACAAGTATCTAACAGGAATAGTTTCTTTTCCACTAGCAGCGAATTCAGGCCAATATTGTGAGACAGGAGCATCAAGATCAATTAGGCCTTTTTCAACAAGTTGCAACAGACACATGGCTGCCATCCCTTTAGTTGTTGAGAAGACATTCACAATCGTGTCTTCCTTCCATTCTTTTGTCTTATCAAGATCTGCATGACCACCCCACAAATCTAAAACCACTTCACCTTCAACTTCCATAGTAATTGCACAACCCAGTTCAAATCCTGAATCGATACTCTCTTCAAAGACTTTTTTTGCTTCTATAAATCTTTCATCACAGTATCCATTTACCATAGGTATCTCCTTTTTTTATTATTTTATCTTTTTGAAGGCCACAAAATCAATTGACGTGTCTTAGACATGTAGTCTTGATAATCGGGTCTTTTTAGCATGCTTCTTTCGTCCATCATTGAGCAAGTTATTAAAGAAAACATTAAGTTCATTATCAAGGGACAAACAAATAGTGGCCAGTAATTAATATCAAGGCTGATGGTCATAAAATAGATGCCCCACCAAAATAAAATTTCACCAAGATAGTTGGGATGACGAGAATATGACCAGAGTCCTTTATCCATGGTCTGATCGTTATTATTGCTATCTTTTTTAAAAGCATGCATCTGTTCATCTGCCCATGTTTCGAGAACAACAGCTAGGATCGTAAAAATACTGGCTACATAGAGCAAAGGAGTTACGTTAGTAACAGACACGGACAGAGCGTAATAAGCTGGTAGTAATGACAAATTAACTTGTAACGTAGGATAAACATGAATCCCGAACAAATCTATCAATCCAGAGAAAGGCTTTTCTTTAAGATTGATATATCTAAAATCTTCATCTTGAAGTCCTTTCCAAGATCGCATCCAATTAATAGTCAGTCTGAAAGACCACAATAAAATTGGAACAATGATTAGAGCAATCTTTTCTAAATTGATTTCTTGAGATTCAGGCCAAAAAGCAAGGTAGAAAACTATTGGAGCTGGAGCAACAGACCAAAAAGGGTCATACAAACTTGAGTTTTTATAAAATCTACTAGCAGCAAACACGACTATAGTTGCCGTTAGATGCGCTATTAAAATCATCAACCATTCATTAAGAAAAGTAAATTTGCTGGCCATAAGCACTGCACAAAACAGACTCAGGCTGTAAACAGCTAAGGTTATTAATAAACCCTTAAGTTTGTTGCTCATTTATTAAGAGCTTGCTACAACCCCACCATCACAAGTGATGGTTTGACCTACTGTATACGCACCTGCTCTTGAACTTAGAAATATAGCTAGTCCTGCTATATCTTCAGCAGTACCTACCCTGCCTCTTGGGTTGGTATCTCCAACGACACTCCAATCAATATCAACGTCTCCACCTGAACCAACACCCGTACTTAACATCCAAGTTGGGAAAGGTCCTGGAGCTATGGCATTGACAATAATATGGTCCTTCACAAGACTCGCAGCAAGCACCCTTGTTAAATGATGCAAGGCAGCTTTTGAAGGGCCATAAGAAAAGGCGTCAAAAAGACCAGTTTTAATTCCATCGATAGATCCAATGTTAATGACTCTTGCAGGATCTTCGGCATTTCCTGAAGCTTTGAGAAGAGGAAGTAATTTTTGAGTTAAAAAGAATACTCCTTTGACGTTAGTGTCCATTACTTTATCCCAACCTTTTTCTGAATACTCTTCTATTGGTTCGCCCCAAGAAGCACCAGCATTGTTTACAAGAATGTCTAAACTGCCCTCGTCTTCTTTTATCTTAGAAACCAAAGCTGCTATTCCATCTAAATTCGATAAATCAGCAGGAATTGAAATGCAGTTACCTTCGTACTCTTTACTCAATCTTTCAGCTGTAGCATCGCATGTTTCTGCTTTACGTGAACTTATATAAACTTTTGCTCCATTAGCCAGGTAACCAGCAGCAATCATCTCCCCAATTCCTCTTGATCCACCGGTTACAAGAGCAACTTTGCCTTTTACTGAAAATAAATCCTTCATCATGACTCCTTTTTTTAACTTTACTTTATCAATACATTGCCTAGTATAAATTAACTTAATGAACTACGGAGGTTCTATGAAACAAATTTTACTATCTTTATTTCTCGTCTTGTCTTTAAGCGCTTACAGCGCTCATCACGAAGAAGGTGAAGTAAAAAATCAATTCCAACTTCTTTCAACGTATGAAATTGCAGCCGGCCAAAATCCACAAGACTTGGCTGAAGAACTAATGGAAATGCAAAAGAATCAAGAAAGTTATGGTTATAACAATTGTGGAGTTTATCGACACCAATTCGGTGCAATGAGAGGTTTCTATACTTATTGTAACTTTGATGACATGAAGCAATTTGCTGCTGTAATGAAAAAATCCATTGCTGCTCAATCTAGTGATCCATCTCCCGTGCAAAGTTATGCTTCTCATAGCGATAACATTGTTGCAGTCCTTGAGAGAAACTTAACAGAGGCTCCTAATTATATTCTTAATTCAGAATATAATTTTGGTCCTTACCTCACTGCCAATGAGCAACTTGATAGAGCGAATAAATTATACGATGTCTATAAAGAAGGTTTCGGCGCATGCAATCTAACTCAGCATCGTTACGGACCTGAATATTCCTTTTACATAGTTTGTGGATTTGATGATTTTGATGATTTTGCAGAAAAATCTGCAAAAACAGATTCTATTTACGAAAAGAGTCTCATGGATGAAAAATTAGATATTAAGGTCCATTCAGACAATATGTTGATAAAGGTGATGGATTAATGAGTAACTGGGCGGCGCACTAGTTGTCGCCCTTTTTGCCTCTTTTAAACTTATCTGGATTTGAAATATCTGTTATAAATTTTGCTATTGTATCTATACCTGATACCACAAATTCTTCTACCATCTTAGATTTATTAATTACATTCTCCTCAACTTGCTTAGCTCGATCAGAGTATTTCGTATCTTCATTCTCCATTTTTTTAGATTACATCAATAACTCAGTTAATTGTTAAAATATCGTTATGAAATTTATTAATGCAAATAAAAATTTTGATGAATCTTTAAAAATTCTCGCCATTAAAATCAAAGAACTCGAAGAAAAATCGATGTCTTTAATTATCTATCAAAGCCTTAATGGGTATAAAGCTAATGCAAAGCAAATTATCAATGCACAAGAAGACATAAGCCCTTTATTAGAATTCTTAAATCTTGAACACGATAAGAACTCTATGGTTCTATCAGATGACGAAGAAAGTTTATCCGGAGAATCTGTTCAAAGGATGTACATCCTTTCCATGCCTTTTTTAAGCAATAATGAAGAGGACTCAATCAATAGATATCACCATGAATCATTGCAAGATGTGAATTTACTGAATGTTCTTACAATTCAATACAAGAACTATTTTTTAAATATTGTAGAGTGAATCTTAGGATTTCTATTTTTTAAACAGAAGAGTCATTCTGTCGCTCTCACCAATATTCTTATATTTCTCCTTATCTTTTTCTTTTAGTCGATAAGATGGAGGCAGTGTCCAAACTCCTCTCGGGTGATCTTTGGTGTCTTTAGGGTTCGCATTAATTTCTGATTTAGCCACAAACTTAAAGCCATGTTTCTCAGCTATTTTGATAGCTAATTCTTCCGTTACGTAGCCACTTTTCTTCATTACTTCCATAGAAGTTCCTGGTTTAGCACGATGCTCTACGATCCCAAAAACCCCTCCTGGTTTTAAAGCTTTATAAGAATTACTAAAAATTAAGTCCATTTGAGGCCCTAACCAGTTATGAAGATTACGAAATGTTATAACAGCATCAATGGAGGAAGGTTCTGCAAGCTCAGAATCTATATTAACCAATTCAACTCTTCCGTATACCGGACTTGATTCCATTTTCTCTTCAAACCTGCCCCTCGATCTAGCGTAATAATCTCCTGCATCTGGATTAAAATGAGCAGCAATAAGGGTTCCAGGATAATGGATATAGTTAGCAAGTATTTCTGTATACCAACCTCCACCTGGAGAAAGTTCTACAACTGTCATGTCTGACTTTATTCCAAAAAAAGAAATTGTTTGATTGGGGTGCCTCGCACTGTCCCTCAAAATATTTTTTGCAGATCTGTCGTCACTGCTGATTGCTTTTTCTAAACTATGAGACTGAATGACACTAAAGGAAAGTGCTATAACTACCGGAAGAAGGGATTTATATAATTTATTCATAAGGTTTATTTTAATTAATTATTAAATTGCTGTTCTAAGAAGAGTCGCTATAACTCTCTCCAGCTGATCTATTGAGCCACATTGAAACACTTTAGTGCAATAAGCAGAATAGTTTTTCATCACAGAGTCACCTGTATTCCATCGGTACTTACCTTCAGGATTTAACCAATAAACTTGCTTCGCTCTTTCGTAGACTAATTTCATTAGATGTGCTTTTTCAGGACCGAAGTTATTTCTGGCATCACCCAATATCACTACGGTTGTTTTTTTATCAATGTCGTCTAAACAAAGGCTCACAAAATCAGAGAGGGCTTGACCGTAATCAGTAGACCCTCCTCCATGTTTTTGTAGAGCTTTTTCTATTGCCGGCTCTAATTGAGCATCTTTGAAATCCTGAGTAACTTCACCTAAATTAGAAGAAAAAACAAAAGCCCTTATTTTTGATACGACCTCGGTAAGACTAAATAAAAACATCAACATAAAACGAGCATAAGCACCAACTGAACCACTTACATCACAGATAACCAAGATTTTAGGTTTATCAACTTTTTTGTATGACCACCTCAAGTTAAATAAAATCCCTTGGTTAACCCAATTGTCTCTGAGGGTTTTCCTTATATCCAACTTTCCACGTCTAAAGTTTTTCTTCCTTCTGGAGTGCATATTGGCTAATTTTTTAGCCATTCTTCTAACTAGGGAATGCACTTCTTGTAAATAGGATCTATCAATTTGAGCCATGTTCATTGATTTAAAGACCTGTTCTCTTAATTGCTCGCCGGAAACATCTCCGTGAAGCAAGAACTGTTGTTGCACAAAATCAGAAACTCGCTCCCTAAGCCCGGTTAATTGTGATCTGAGTTGTTGTTCTAAATCAGAAGGAGTGTCGCCATCATTCTGAGATCCCATTTGCATGATTTCATCTTCAAGCTTGCCTACTCCCATTTGTTCAAGAATTCTTCTTGTAAATACAGATCGCTGAGTAAAGTATTTTATTTCTCTAATTTCTGATTCTTCTCCAGCTTCAGCTATTGCCAACATTATTTCTGCTTGTGACCCTTCCATTAAAGTTTTAGCAAGGTCTGAAGAGTCGTTGTTAGCCTTTTGGTTTTTGTCAGGTAAATCAACTTCGACAGCAGCCTTTATTTCATCTGTAAAAAAATCATCAAAACAAGAACTAAATTTATCTTTTTCTTCTGGAGTTTTTGGCAACACTATTGATAGGGTTCTTTTAAGTAGGTCTTTATTTCCGTAGCCAACCCTATCAACCACTTCCATGGCATCTAGAGTTTCTGCAGGCGAAACTCTTACATTTGCGTTTCTTAACGCCTTAACAAAATCAGTTAATACTCTTTCCACTAGGTGATCCCATTGAATCTGATATTAATCTAGGAACTTCTTTAGCAACAACTTCAATGTCTTGCTGGTGTTTTAATAAAACATTTAAAGTATCTGTAGCTAGTTGAGCATCCAGTTCTTCGCTGTTTAAAAGAATAAGTGTTTTAGCCCAATCAATGGTTTCACTAATTGCAGGTTGCTTCTTTAAATCTAGTTCCCTTATGCCTTGCACAAAAGCTACAAGTTGTTTTTGTAGAGATTTTTTAATTTCAGGAACTCTAGCTTGTATAATCTGCCTTTCTAATTTTGCTTCTGGAAAAGGTATATAGAGATGTAAGCAACGTCTTTTAAGCGCATCACCAATCTCTCGGCTGTTATTACTAGTAAGCATTACTAAAGGTTTAACTTTAGCTTTCCTTACTCCAAGTTCAGGAATAGATATTTGAAATTCAGATAAAATTTCTAACAACAGAGCTTCAAACTCTTCATCTGCCTTGTCAACTTCATCTATTAGTAGAACTGCACCAGTTTCAGTCGTGAGAGCCTGCAAAAGTGGTCGTGTTTCCAAAAAATCTTCTGAAAAGAAGATATCTTCAAAATCCATAAGTCGGCTAAGAGATTCTTTTAACCCCTTGGCTCCTTCAAGAACATCCTGCATTTGCTCCTTTAAAATTTGGGTATAGAGAAGCTGTTTACCGTAACGCCATTCATATAGAGCTTTTGATTCATCCAAACCTTCGTAACATTGCAATCGAATAATTTCTTGTTGAAAGTGAAGAGCTGCAGTGTTCGCTAATTCAGTCTTTCCTACTCCAGGAGGTCCCTCGATTAAAATTGGTTTCTCTAACTGAGAAGCAAGATAAACAGCAGTTGCGATTTGCTCACTACAGATATATCCATGCTTTGAAAAACCTTCCGTAATTTCCTTAATACTCTTTTCTGGTCCATCACTCATCAAACTACTCCTAGTATTTTTTTTAACTCTTCTACTACTCTCAGGGGATCATCAATAAAAAGGTGATGCATTGTTCCTGGAACTCCCACCACTCTTTCATCGGGTAAATTACCAACATACTTTGTATATTCAACCAGTTCTGCTGGAAAAATCTGGCTCATTAAACCATAGACTAAGTAAACAGGACATTCCGGAGACATAAGAATGTCAGTTAGGTCGGAAGATTGGTAAGTCTTCATCATCTTGCCATCTGATTTTAACAACCATCCATCGTTGGTTTCTTTAAATGAATTCTTAGCAATGTGTTCTAAGATATAATCATTTCTGCAAGGTTGTGGGGGGATTAACCTAAAACTTTCAACTGCACTGTTGAGTGTTTCGTAATAAAAATCTGCTCTAATCATCGACTTACCCATAGATCTAGCCTTGTCAGGCGGGACAACGACTATAGAATCTAACAAGATTAATTGAGTAAATATTTCTGGGAAAAAAGATGTTGCTTTTAAGGAAATTGAACCACCCATGCTGTGAGCTATGAAAGTAGTAGAGTTCCACTGCCTGTCTTCACACACGGCCTTTAGTTCTTTTGCATACAATTCTTGAGAGTAATTTTGTCGATGATCACTATCTCCATTTCCGGAAAGATCAACGGCAACAACACAAAAATCATCTAGAAAATGAGGTGCTATAAAGTCCCACCAATTGCTATTAGCACTATAGCCATGCACAAAAAATAAACCTGGCTTTGATGAGTCACCCCAAAGTGAATAATGTATATTCGCACCTTCAACATCTACGTAATGGTGTTCGGGTGAGTTATCAATAGCAGAAACGAACCATTCTGGCGAAGTCATTTTTAAGTACCTTTAATTTATACTACGTATAGCAGTTTTAAGTGCATCGACAATAGTCTCAATGTGCTCAGGCTTTGCTATGAGGGATGGAGAAAGTACTAAAAATTCGCCTGAAAATCTAACCAAGACATCATTTTCATAACAATGTTGGAAAACTTTTGATGCGAATTCTGCAGCAGGAATAGGATCCGATCCAAAATGCAAAGCCCCCATCAATCCAATATTTCTTATATCAACAACTTGATTTTCACCTTTAAGACTATGAACAGCATCTTCAAAAACAGGTTCTAGTTCTTTTGCTTTTTGGAATAGCCCCTCTTCCTCATAAACTTCAAGTGTTGCTAAACCGGCAGCGGCTGCTACTGGATGCCCCGAGTAGGTATAACCGTGGAATAATTCGATCATATTCTCTGGTCCTTGCATGATGGTGTCATGTATTTCATTCTTAAAAGCAACAGCGCTCATAGGTATAACTGCACCCGTTAAGCCTTTGGCCATAGTAATAATATCAGGAGTTACGTCAAAGCGTGTAGCAGCAAAAGAGTCTCCCAGTCGACCAAACCCAGTGATAACTTCATCAAAGATCAATAAGATATTGTGTTTAGTGCATATCTCTCTAATTCTTTCTAAATAACCAACCGGTGGAACAATAACACCTCCAGAACCAGTAACCGGCTCAATAATAACGGCTGCAACAGTGGATGGATCTTGCAAGGTTAGAATCTTCTCTAGCTCATCGGCAAGATGCAGACCCCAAACAGGTTGTCCTTTTGAGAAAGCCATTTCGTCTAAGTTCCATGTATGTGGCAAGTGGTCCACTCCAGGCAACAAAGGTCCAAAAGACTTTCGGTTAGGAGTAATACCGCCAACTGAAACCCCACCAAAATTGACTCCGTGATATCCTTTTTCTCTTCCAATGAGTTTTGTTCTTTGCCCTTCTCCATTAGCTACGTGATAAGCCATGGCTACTTTTAAGGCAGTTTCTACCGCTTCTGATCCTGAATTTCCAAAAAAAATCTTGTCTAAACCATCGGGTGTTAAGTCTGCTATTTTTTCTGCCAATTCGAAGGCCTTTGGGTGTGACATGTTAAAGGCGGTGGCATAATCTAGAGTTGCAACTTGATCCTGTACGGCTTTGACAATCTTGGGGTGACAATGCCCAGCATTGCAACACCACAAACCAGCGATACCGTCTAAAACACTTCTTCCATCTTGAGTTTTATAATACATTCCTTCCGATGCAACAATTAACCTAGGATCAGATTTAAATTTCCTATTTGGTGTAAAAGGCATCCAGTAGTTATCAAGATTTATATTTTGCAGGTCTTCCATGGTTTTTATATTTTTGTAAGGTTTGGGTGTAAATAAAGTATACTTTTTTAAGTTATTTTTTGAAAGATTAATGGTCTTAGAAATTCACAAACCAAATATACCAAAGCAAGATAGAAGTCTTAAGCGTTATGAGAGCGCATTAGAGACAGCAGATTTTATTCTTAAAGAACAAAACATTCATGCCGTTACTCTTAAAGAGATAGCAATTAGATCTGGAATTAAACGATCCTCTCTTTATAAGTTTTTTCCGAGCAACATGGCAATCTTGTATGCCCTCTCAGAAATACATTTAAATAAGCTTCTTAAAATGGTCAACGCCAATACTGCGGATGTTAATTTTAAGAACTCAATGGAGTTTACAATGTTAATAATTGACTTGTTAACTATCTACCTCAACGAACACAAAGGCTCAGCAATTATGTTCCTTAGTAACGATTTGCCAACTAAATTAGAAATTACCTTACATTCGAATACGCTTTTTTCTTCGGAGATGCTCAATAAGATAAACCAAAAGATTTCAAATGTTGACAATGAAAGAGTAAATAATAATTTCAGTATTATCTTTGCACTTTTATCTCAAGGTTACCAAAAAGAAGGAACAATTAGCCCTAGGATTGTTAATGAAACAAAAAAAGCCTCACTGGCTTACCTGTCCGCTTACTAAATTAATATAGCACCTCAAAAATACAATTTTCATCATTGTGGTTAGGGTTATTAACGTAAGTTGAAACTGGATAAAATTTAATCCTTTTTGCCAAAGATTCGTCAAAGAAATTGATGTCTTTATTCTGAAGCCAATCTTTGTAGAGAGACCTTTGTATAATAAAAGGCATGCGATCATGCAATTCTTTAAGGTTGTCTGTTGCTTGTGTTGTGATAATTGCGCATCCCACTTCTCCTCGATAACCTCCATAAACACCTCCAAAACAAAAGGATTCTCCTTCCAGATGATGATAAAAAGGAATCTTCTTATCTCCATTCGTTTTCCACTCATACCAACCATCGGCAGGTATTAAGCATCTGGTGGAGTTTTCAAAAGAAGGCTTAGTGGATAAAGTCTCAGAACGCGCATTGACTAAATTAAAAGGTTTGTCTGCCCAGAAAGGAGTAAAACCCCATTTAATGTAGTTCAACTTATCCGTCATAGCAGCAATTTTTTGGCCAGGAGCTGCGTTGAAATTTGGTACTATTTCTGCACCACCAAACTGAGTCTTAAACGCTGTTGCATTTCTTATAGTAAACCTTCCACACATATAGAATATTCATTTTGACTACATAAGGGCACATAGGTCAATTTTTTTAACTATATTATTGTTTTTATGTATGTTTTTAA
>CALJVP010000016.1 GCA_937773605.1 uncultured SAR86 cluster bacterium
CTTTTTTAGAACTTTTAAAGGCATTAAAGAAGAATAATTAAAAATTATTTTATCTCATCAGCACCCTTTAAGTGCTCCTTTAAATATTCTCTCCGAGGGCTCTAGCCCTTTCCAAAACTGATTCTTCATCCGCTTTTAGGTGCTTGACGGCGAGAAATAGTGTGATTGATGGAATAATTAAGATGAAAAGTATTAACCCCATTGAGGTTTGCATGGCTTCACCTGCTGCATATCCTTGAGATTCAAATAGATCGCTTATTCTTCCTAGAGTGTAGGGCCCTAGAGCTAAACCAATCATGCTTAAGGTTAAAATAAAGAAAGCTCCCGCCATTGCTCTCATCCTTGGCAGCACTAAGTTAGTTACCGTTGTTGCAGCACAACCCACATAAACTGCACTTCCTATGTGGTAGAAAAAGTTAAAGGCAATCGATATATTTCTAGATTCCGAGTAAATCATTCCTAGGCAACCTATGGCAGTTATTAAAACTCCTCCAACAAAGATTACGTATAACCTTCCTCCTACATACTTATCTCTAAGTTTATCGCCGATAAAGCCGCCTCCAATAACGCCTATAAAGGATCCTATTGCAGTTAAGAGACCAACCAGAGTTCCTATTTCTAGGGCGGTCATGCCATGATAATTTATATAAAAGGATGGGGTAAAAGCAGAGTAAGCATATCCAACAAAAGGTATGCATGGAAAAGAGATAAAAGAATAAACTATGGCCTTGCTCCTAAACATTAAAGTAAAAGCAACAATGTCTCTGTAGTTGAGACTTTGTATCCAGGTGCATACTAAATAGGCCCCGATTCCCCAAGCTACCCATTGTAAGAAATCACCCGTGACGGTATAGAGAGAAAAACATAATATAAAAATTAATGATGCTATGACAAAATTAGTTATGAGGGCTTTAGTTGTATTCTCTGATCCAATGAATGACAGAGGAGTAAGCCCAATAAATTCTTTAAAAGTATCTTTGAAAGGATGTTTGCTTGGTTCAGTGACAATATCTTCGCTTAATCCTCTTATCGGTTCTTTTATAAAAAAATAAGTGACAATAGAGAGGAGTATTCCAGGAAGGCCAACTCCCATGAAGGCGGCTTGCCATCCTTTAAGCCCAAAAGGAGCTTGTGAGATATCCGGGTAAGCAGAATTCCACGTATCTAAAATCCATCCTCCAAGAAATAATCCAATTCCGGCACCAAGATAAAGACCGCTAGAATAAATGGAAAGGACCGTAGCGCGAACCCTGGGAGAGAAGTAATCAGATAAAAGAGAGTATGCAGAAGGTGTTGCAGTGGATTCTCCTATGCCTACACCGAAGCGATATATGGAAAGGCTTAAAAAAGATTTTGCAGTTCCAGATAAGAAAGTCATTAAACTCCAGAAAGCTAACCCGATACTGATAAGATTTTTTCTATTCCAGGAATCGGCTAATTTCCCCATAGGAATGCCTACAACCGAGTAAAAAACTCCAAAAGCAGTACCGAATAAGAATCCAATATCGCTGTTTGAGATACCAAGATCAGCTTTTATATCTTCCGCGAGGATTGATATTATTTGTCGATCTACAAAATTAAAGATGTAGACTACGACAAGCAGTCCTAATGCTATTTTTGCATGACGACCGCCTACTACAGAACCTTCTTTTTCAGACATAATTTCCCCTATTGGTGGAGCTTAAAGCTCTGGTATTAAATTTAGGATTCTATTTTTGCAGTTGCATTTCCAGTCACAACAGGGACTTCATTTTGATTGGTTGTAACCACTTCAAGATCTACAACTCTCTCGCCGTCTTGATCTCTAATATCTACTATTGTGGCAGTGCTTTTTAGGGTATCTCCTGGCCATACTTGATTAGTAAACCTAACTCCATATTTCATTAGAGTTCCATCTCCAACATAGTCTGTTAGCATTGTTCCAGTAAGTCCCATCGAGAGCATGCCATGAGCAAAAACACTCGGGTATCCTGCAATTTGTGTTGTAAAGATTTCATCTGTGTGAAGTGGATTGTAGTCTCCAGACGCTCCTGCATATTGAACTATTTGGGTTCTTTTAAGGTCTTCAACTAGCGTGGCCGTATGAGTGTCCCCAATATTTATTTCGTTTTCTTTTAACATTTAATACTCCTAACTATCCACTGCTCTTTCAGTTTGAACTCCGACTCCAGTAGCTGTGATTACTAAGTCACCATCTTGATTTCTGTATTCAGTAACACTTTCACTGAATTTAAGTTTACCGGCTCTTTTACTTTCTTTTTCCCAAGCTTTACCAGGTTTTGTAGTGGCGCTTAGCGTGTCACCGGCTTTGACGGGTAGGTGATACTCAAAGTGCTGTTCTGCATGTAAACCCATGGCAGCTCCACCTCCACCACCAGAACCCGAAGAGGGCTTACTACCAGTTGCTTCTTTACCAGATCCAAACCATCCATCACCTCCAACTTTAGGTCTAAGAAAATATTCTGGATCAAACTGTGCACTTGATTGAGCAAAAGTAGGAGGAGGAATGATACCTCCGAGTTCTGTGCTTTTTGCATAATCTTCATCGTGATAAATTGGATTACTATCACCGACGGATCTAGCAAACATCATTATGTGACTTGCTTCAATTAAAAATTTATCTATTGCCATTTTTTCTCCTATTTAAAATTTTTCTCAATTAACTCCCATCCAGAATCAGCTAATCCTCTTACCCCACTGGCTCTTTCAGCTGCTTGTTTACTAGCTGCAGTCCCATCTCTTACTCTTCCTAATATCCCTTGTAAGATTCCAGCCAGCTTAAAAAGATTATAGGCTGTATATAAGTCCCATTCATCTGTTAAGTCTATCCCTATATTGTCACTATATATTTTTACGTAGTCATCGATAACTGGTACGCCTTTTTCCCTACAATAGCCCACATCAGCCAACTTAGGGTTTAAGGTGTATTGAAGGCAATGATAGTTAAAATCAGCACAAGGGTCTCCGAGGGTTGATAGTTCCCAATCTAATATGGCAATCACATTTGGGTCTGTTGCTCCAACCATAACGTTACTTAGACTATAATCGCCATGAACAATGCTAGTTTGCTTTTCTGCGGGTAGGTTGTCAGGTAGCCATTTTATTAAATTATTCATTGATTCAATGTTTTCTGTTTCTGAATCAATATATTGTTTGGACCACCTAGAAACTTGCCTTCCTACATAATTTCCAGGCTTACCAAAATTTTCCAGTCCTACTTTTTCGTAATCAACTGAGTGAAGTTTTGCTATAGATTCGTTCATAGAGAGATAGACGCCTTTAGCTTCTTCAAAATCTGATTCTTCCATAGCCGGGTCCCAAAGAACCCTCCCTTCTTTAAATTCCATAATGTAAAAAGGAGTACCGATAATATCTTCATCTTCACATAGGGCATAACTTTTAGGAACTGGTACGTCAGTGTTGTTAAGTGCAGTGATAACTTTATATTCTCTATCAACGGCATGAGCTGACTTAAGTAATTTTCCAGGCGGTTTTCTTCTTAATACATAAGATTGGGATGGGCTGGAAACCTTGTAAGTAGGATTTGATTGGCCTCCTTTAAATTCTTCGACGGTTATAGGGCCATCAAAGCCTTCAACATTGGAGTTCATGTAATCTTCCAATGCAGAAATATTGAATAGATGTCTTTCTAAGACTGGCATCGTACCTATATTTTCATCATCTAATTCCATGTTTATCCTTATTTTGAATTATTGAAGATAGATAAAAGAAGTTCAAAAGTAAATAATTAAAGACTATTAAATAATAGAAGTGTTTTTATGACCTGCCACCATCAACTCTTAGAGTTTGACCTGTAATGTAATTTGCTCCAGTTAAGAAATAGACAGCAGAAGATATATCCATTGGATTACCAGCTCTTCCCAGATCTACTTTCTTGAGAATATTATTTTTTTCTTCTTCATCGATTTCACCATTTTCTGGCCATAAAATAATACCAGGAGCTACGGCATTAATTCTTACCTCTGGAGCCAGCTCTTTGGCAAGTGATTTTGTTAGAGTTTCAAGGGCTCCTTTTGCACTCGAATACAAACTAAAGTTCTTTATTCCTCTTGGCGCCAATGAATCTGAAATATTTATAACGGAGCCTTTAGTTCTTTTTAAGCCTTCCTTAAAGCCTTTAATAAGGAATAAAGGTGTAGTTATATTGGTGTCTAATAGATCGTTCCATTGCTCTTCAGTAGCATTTTGAATAGGAGTGGGGTAAAAACTTGAAGCGTTGTTTATCAGCACATTAATTTCTTTCGATACCTTATAAAATTCATTCACAGTAGATTCTATGGATTCTTGTGAAGAAAAATCTGATTGTATAGTGAAACAAGAATCTGCCTCTTTCTCGTTTAGTTCTCGTGAGAGGTTTTCTGCTTCTTTCTCAGATTTATTGTAGTGAAAAACTACCTTATAATTTCTTTCATGAAAATAATTTGCCATAGAGGCACCTATTCTTTTTGCTCCGCCAGTGATGAATACAGTTTTTTCTCTCATTGTTTTTTTATGAATTTATTTATTGTTTCTAATCTTTTTTCTTTAAGGTTTTGAGCAATTTCTTTCCCTTCTTTTAATTCTTCAGAAGGTTTTAAATCACTCAAATCTGATAAAAGGACACCCCAATCAATCACTTCTTTCGAATCATCAATCATGTTGAAAGTGCTACTGGCAATTATGAACCTTTCTGGCCGCCTAAAAGCATCTGTGGTCTGAAGAAGATCCAATATCATCTTTGGATTGAATTCTACTTTTGACATAAAAAGATTGAAGTGTCGAAAAACTTCTGAAAGCTGGGCATAACTCTTAGGAACATTAAATTTGTTATTTACTTCCTTGATTGCTTTTGTGTCCTTTAAAAGCACAGCCCATCTTGCCTCGGTATTTTCAGTTTTCTTTTGGATTTCTGCCAAAGACCTAATGCTAAGAGAGTCTTCTTGAATTAGTGTCTTAAGAGCACCACAAGCTCTTAGTGTTTCAAAATACTGTTCAGGACTCTCGCAGTTAAGAGCTTTAACAGTTTCCATCCATATTCTTTCTTTTGATAAAGTTTCTAGCTCCCCTGAAAGTACTATTTCTTTCATCGAATCTAGAGTTTCTTTTTCAATGGTAAAGCCCAAGTGATATAACTTGGCAATGAATCTGCAAACCCTATAAACCCTTAAAGGGTCTTCTCCGAAAGCATTGGATACCTTTCTTATTTTCTTATCATTTATATCTCTTCTTCCTTGATAGGGGTCTATAAGGTTTCCATTTGAATCTTGAGCAATAGCATTTATTGTTATGTCTCTTCTTATAAGATCTTCTTCAAGAGTCACACTGGAATCTGTATGAAAAATAAAACCTTTATGGCCTCTACCAGATTTTCTTTCAGTCCTGGCCAGGGCGTATTCTTCTTTGGTTGTTGGGTGGAGAAAAACAGGAAACTGGCTGCCCACGGGCATATAACCTTGTTCAGATAATTCTTCTGGTGAAGACCCCACTACAACCCAATCTTTCTCTTTAAAAGGGATTTTAAGTAAAGAGTCTCTTACAGCTCCTCCTACCAAATAAACTTCCATGTACTTAATTTACCCGATTGCAACTGAAGACTCGACCATCTTCTAAATTAATTGCAGTTAATCTCTCCCCCCAAATACACCCTGTATCAAGGGCAGTTATGTTATGAACCCCGGTGATTCCTTTTAGAGCTGCCCAATGGCCAAACAATAGATGAGTCGATTCTTCCATGATCTTTAATTCATTTTTAAACCAGGGTTTAAACCCTTGAGGAGCATTTGCAGGGTTACCTTTGTTTTTTAGTTCGATTCTTCCGCGCTCGTCACAAAACCTCATTCGAGTAAAATAATTCGTATGTAATCTGAGGCGTTCATCTTTTGATATATTTTTACTATCTGAAGAAGGCTCATTGCCGTACATATTTTTTAAAAAGTGCTTACTCAGAATTGGCGAATTAAGGTTTTTACTGATCTCATTCGAGTGTTGCTTAGCTTCTTCTAAAGACCAGTGGGGCGGCACTCCTGCGTGAGTCATTATGTATTCCTTTTTTATACCCTTCGAAACGAGAGTATCGGCTTGAATTAAAGGCAACTGTTTTAGCCATTTAATGTAAAGATCAAGACTACGAGATTGAAGTAGATCTTTCAGTGTATCTGTTTTACTAAGCTCACTAACGCCTTCTGCTAAGGCAATAAGATGGAGGTCATGATTACCCAGCGTAATAAGACAATTTTGTTTAATAGAATGTAAGAATTCTAGGCATTTGAGTGAATCAGGTCCTCTGTTAACTAAATCTCCACAAAGCCAAAGTCTATCTTCAGAAGAGTTAAAATTAATCTTATCTAAGAGCAAGATTAATTCTTGATAACAGCCTTGAATATCTCCAATCGCATAATTAGCCATTTTAAGCCTGAATAAGTAAATTTGATATTTTGAGGAAATCTTCTACTGTTAAGTCTTCTGGTCTTTGAGAGGACTCAATATTGAGATACTCGAAGTCTTCTTTCCCCAAAATATCTTTATACGATTTACTCAGCATTTTTCGTCTTTTGGAAAATGCAATCCGTGTTATTTCTTGAAGTTTTTTTGCAATGGGAGAATTTAAATCCCTTCCAGGAATGGGTACCAGTTTTATAAATATACTCTCCACAGCGGGGGCAGGTTTAAAACTTTCTGGATTAACAATAAAGAGGTTTGATACCTTAGCCATGTATTGAGTTAAGACGCTAAGTCTTCCATAGCTTTTAGTTCCCGTATCCGAAGACAGACGTTGGCCAAATTCTTTTTGGAACATGTAATGCAAATCTACAAACTTATCCTGATTTAGAAAGCTCCAAAGCATGATCGAAGAAGAAATATTGTAAGGTAAGTTACCTATTACCCTCAGCTTCTTTTTTGGCTTAAGGTTTTCTTCAATATCAAAATCTAAAATATCCCCTTTATGAATAGTTAGATTGCCTTCTTTTTGTGCCAATAACCTTAATCCTAAGATTAAATCTCTGTCCAGCTCAACAGCATCTAACGTTTCAACACATCCAGTTATTAATTCAGTTAAAGATCCTTTGCCAGGACCAATTTCTAAAAAACTATCTTCTTTATTAGGCTTAATGGTATCAATAATTTCTTGGAGAACCATCCTGTCTTCAAGAAAATTTTGTCCTAAGTTTTTTTTTGCTCTATGCACTTTATTGATAACTTGCTATCAGTGCAGCAAGGTTTGCCGCTTCAAGAATGCTACTCTCATCAACCTGATCGTTTCCGGCCATATCGTAGGCAGTACCATGATCTACAGACGTTCTAACAAAAGGCAATCCTAGAGTTATATTAACTATCTTTCCGAAGCCCAAAGTTTTTATGACGGGCAAACCTTGATCATGAAACATGGCCAATATGGCATCCACTCTTTGATTATCATATTTTTTAATAAAAGCCGTATCTGCAGAAACAGGACCCACTATATTAAAGTCTTTTTTATTCAGTTCAGAAACAAGTGGAGCAATGATTTCTTTATCTTCTTTACCAATAAAACCGCCATCGCCAGCATGTGGGTTAAGACCAAGAATTTTTATGTATGGATTTTTTATGTTCCATTTAGTTCGTAAATCATCTCTCAATATGGTGAGACAGTTAACAAGGTTACTCCGAGTAATCTTTTCTGGGACTTCAGCTAAAGAGACGTGAGTAGTTACAAGTGCAACTCTCATGTCTTCTGTCGCAAGCATCATTAAAACATTCTTATCTTTTGCAAATCTTGTTAATACTTCTGTGTGACCTTGGAAAGCAACACCACCTTTATTCATCAATTCTTTATTAATAGGTCCTGTTACTAGGCCATTAAATTCATTTGAAACAGTCTTATCAATTGCATCTTCAAACAAATCTATGAGGTATTTTGCGTAAAAAATATCGGGCACACCGGGTTTAACGGATTGCTTAAGGTCATGAGGTTTGATCCAAAGACAGTTATTTGATAGAAGTTCTTCGCTCTCGCCTTGATAAATCTGGAGATCGACCTTGCGACCTAAAATCTTTGCCCTTTCTTTAAAAAGATTAGGATCACCAAAAATTACAGGGGAATAATCTAATTTAGTTTTCGATCCGAAGGCTTTGATGCAAATATCCGGTCCTATACCAGCTGGATCTCCCGAGGAGACAGCTAATTTCGTCATGATTCCAGTTTTATATCAACATAGGCTTCAGCCCTTAATTCAACAAGTGTGCTTTGCAGCTCCTGTTCAAATTTTCGTTTATAAATTATCTGGTATGCTCTATTTTTTTGTTCTTCACTGCTCACGTCTTCATTTCTTCTGTCTAGTACTTCAATGATATGCCAACCAAAAGAAGATTTTATAGGTTCCGATGTTTCTCCAATTGCGGTTTTATTTAAGGTGTCTTCAAAAGCCGGGTCATAATCACCCTTTTTATTCCATCCAAGTTCTCCACCGTCCATTTTAGAACCAGGGTCTTCAGAAAACTGTCTGGCTAGTTGTCTAAAATCTTCACCTTTTTTTAATCTGTCAGCAATATCTTGGATAAGTAACTTAGTTTGAGTCTCAGTTCTTATTTCTGAACTTTGTACGAGGATATGTCTTGCAAGAGTTTGGTCTTCAAATTTAACCGTATTGCCTCTTTTATCTGCCAGATGAATTAAATGAAATCCTGCGCCGCTTCTTAAAGGTTCAGATGTTTGACCAACTTTTAGGTTAGCAACTTCAGTAGCAAAAAGAGAGGGAAGTTCCGTAGCTTTCCTCCAGCCCAGATAACCACCTTCCAAAGCATTTTGCCCAGATGAATGGGTTGTGGCTAGTTTGCCGAAGTCTTCACCGGCTCTAATCTTTACAAGAATATCTACAGCTTGATTTTTTGCCTTGTCAATCTGAGTCTCATTGGCCTTACCTGGAATGGAAATAAGAATTTGTTGTACGCTATATTCCTCAGCTAATTTTGTTCTCCCTTCTTCAGAATTGATGAAATTTTCTAACTCCTGTTCTGATATTTCTACTCTTCCTCCAACTTTGCCTCTTTGTACTCGTTGAATAATCATTTCTTTTCTTACCGTATCCCTAAAATCGCGGTACGAAGCTCCTTGGCCTTCTATATCAACTCTAAATTCTTCTAAGCTAAGAGAATTTTGAGAAGCTATGCCTAAAAGCGTTTTATTCAGCTCACTATCGCTTATCTTGATTCCTGCCCTCTCTGCAATCTGCATTTGAATTTCTTCTGTTATCAATCTTTCTAGAACCTGTTCTTCGAGAACACTTAAAGGCGGTAATTCGGTATTGCTTTGACGCAATCTATCTACAATTTCTTTAACTCGCTTATTTAACTCGGATTCCATAACAACCCCAGAATCAACAACTGCAATTACTCTATCCAATAATTCTATCTTGGCATGAGCTTGCAGGGATAAAAGAGTTATTGTCATGAATAAGACACACCCTTGATAAATTTTTTGGCAATTAATTAGTTTATATTTCATATTAAGTATGTATTGTCTTCTTTGTTCGATAACGATGCAATTATTCTAATAAAGTTGAAGAGATTACTTCTGAAATTTCTTTTCCTAATCTACCCATTTGCTTAAATTCTAAGAAGACATAAATATTATCTCTTTCCTTGATGGGATCATAACCACCAGACAAAGCAGAAAATGGATCTGAATAATTAGCTTGCCATGAGAAGAAGTCTTGTTCTTTCCATTTTCTTTTCATCAGACCTGCTTTAAGGCAACAATTTGAATATTGGAAACCATATAAAATATCTGATGACGAAGATTTTTCCAGATCCTTTTTAATCTTTGTAAAGATAGTAAGGTTCTCAAAGATTGGCCATTGGGAAGAAAATTCAATATTGTTTATAGGTTCAAAACGATCAGCCCAAGGCACCAAATAAGACGAAGAGGTATTTCTCCTATAGGAAGATTTAATATTGAGACTAAGTCCAGTTTCAGATTCATGGGCTATATTTATAAAACCTGAATCTAGTTGATTATTTGTGCTGCTCCACTCCACCATGCCTGTTAGCCATGTTTTATCATTGAGGAAAGATTTAAATTCTCCAACAAGAGCTGATTTATTCATGTCAATTGAAGTGCTCAAAGGATGGCCTTGTTCTTGTAAAAAAGCCCTCCCTAAAGAAAAATAATTGTTATAAATAGATCTTTTGGAAGAGGTAAAATGTTCTATCCCTAGAATTAATCTATTTCTATCAGACGTCATGTCCCCGCCCGAGAACCAATTTCTTTTATAAAGATTTTGAAAACTCTGACTTCGTTGTCTGGTATCTATTTGTGGGCTTGGTGCATGTGAATTATCTTTTACATTTATGTACTTAATTATTGGTGTAAGCAGGCTGTAAAATTCATTATTATTTTTTTCTAAGTAAACTTTGTATTCAATTTCTACCCAAGGAGCTGATCTTTCTATTTTTTTGTCATCAACACGATAGACAGTTTCTTCTGAGCCCAAAGAGAAAGTGAAATCAGAGCTATTAAATTTTTTTTTGTATCGCAATTCGGGTTGATAAAATGATCGTTTTATACTTTTAGGTCTTTGGGAGAGGTTATTAACTCCTTGCTGTTCAAAGATCCCATAATTTGAAGAAAATAAAAATAAAAAATCTTTTCTTTTTGTAAAGGAGCTCAAGCTTATTACAGGAACAGATTTATAATCTTCAAGTGAAAAAGGATTAAGAGATTGAGATTCTTTTAAAGAAAGACCCAGTTTGACTTTTGGTGATTTCCACCAAACATTGACACTTCTTCGTAAATAATCTTTTCTAGAGCTTCCAATCAAGTCATCATTAACATCTCTGAAATAGAATTCATCACTGGCATCTTCGTATTTTATTTCTGAAAATATTTGATTGTTTATATTTGAACTTTGAGTCCAACTTCCTCTCCACCTTGAAGACTCGTTACCAGTTTCTTTTTTATATTTCCTGTCTTTAGATAAACCAGATAGAGAAATTTCTCCTTCATTTGTATCACTTAAATACCTGTAAGATAAGCTCAAACCACTCCCTCTTTCTTCTACGTATCTTGGTGCCAGCGTTATGTCTTGGTTTGCGGCAATATTGAAATAATACGGAAGGGAAATATCTAGACCATCTTTTCCCTGTCTAATGCTTGGAGTCAAAAACCCAGAAAGACGCTCTTTTCCTGCAGCAGCTCTCAAATAAGGAAAATAGAATACTGGCACTTTGCCTATCTTCAGTTTGATGTCTCTAATAATTACATTCTGTTCGTCACTCAGTAGAGTAATTTTCTTTGCAGAAACTTCCCAGACGGGATCATCTTTAGAGCAATTATTAAAAGAAGTATTTAGCAGTTCTACATTTCCAGAAGACAAAACACTAAATTCATCAGCTTCACCAAAAGTTTTTTCAAGAAGGGTGTAGGATGTTTTCGAAAGAAAAAAAGTTTGGTTTGAGAGATTTGCCATTAACTTACTGGCATCAATAGATAAATTTTTTGAAAGTGCTTTAACTTCACCTTCCAATATAAAACTTTGGTTTTGACTATTGTAAGTTGCTTTTTGACTCCAAAATTCTAGATAATTAGTTTTTATATAAACATTACCTGATAATTTCAAATCACCAAATTCATCCGTACTGACGCTCTCAGCATCTATTGATTCAACTTTTATAGGTTCTTGAACAGCAGATATGTTCCCAATGCAGAGTAAATAAATTGAACTAGCAATTAGAATATTGAGTATTGTATTGTTCAGCATGATTATTCTCTTAGAGCAAGAATTGAATTCAAGGTTCCAATAATTACTGTCATTAGATCATAATGCATGGCGAGGTTAGTTAAAATAGACAAATGACAAACATACCAGAAGACCTTCTTGCTTGGGCAAATAAGAAATTATTAGCTGCTGGGGATAGTATGGTAGAAGAGGCAGTTCCTTTAAGAGAAGAAGCTAGTTTTAGGAAGTACTTTAGATTAAGCAGTAAATCAGATTCTTTGATAGGAGTATTTTCCCCTCCAGACAAAGAATCAAATGAAAGGTTTTTATTTTTTTCACAATTTCTCAAAGAGAATCAAGTTAGAGTTCCAGAGGTCATTTATCATGATATTGATAAAGGTTTTCTAATCCTAGAAGACTTTGGAGATAAATTATATCAATTTGAACTCAGCAAAAAAAATGCCCATAGCTTTTATGCAGCTGCTTTTGACGAAATGATCGCTATTCAAACAAGTATACCCAGCCATAAGATAGCAACTTTGAGCTATGACCAGGCATTGAACCAAATAATGCTCTTTGAAGAATGGTTCTTGAAAGGCTTCTTAGGCCTTGATTTGCAAGAAAGAGAATCTAATTTACTGCAAGACTCTTATGAAATTATCCTGCAAGCATTCTTTGACCAGCCTCAAGTTCTTTGTCATTTTGATTTTGAATCTAGAAATATTATGGTTCTTGAAGATGGTTGTGCTGGGATACTTGATTTTCAAGATGCAATTATCGGTCCTATTTTTTTAGATCCTGTTTCATTATTGAAGGATTTAGATCACGTCTGGAAGACTGAAGATTCCAATGAGTTTTTGAGTGATTATCTCTTTAAGGCTAGCAAAGAGGGTGTTTTACCAGAAGTTGAAGACCCTACAATTATGAGGTGGTTTAATTTAGCTGGCCTACAGAGGCAGTTAAGAATATTGGGTACTTTATCTAGGTTGCACTTGAGAGACAATAAATCATATAGGCTCGTAGATCTCAAACAAACTCTAGTTTATATGATCGATGCAACCTCAAACTATAAAGATTTAAGCGAATTAAACATTTTTTTAAAGAAGAAGATTTTGCCTGCTCTTGATTTAAAACTGAGAGATATTCCATGAAGGCTTTCATACTTGCAGCTGGAATGGGGACTAGACTTAGTTCCCTCAATTTAAACCTACCCAAACCTCTTATAAGAATAAAAGGAAAACCATTGATCCTTTGGAATATAGAGAAGCTCAGAGACTCGGGTATAAAAGATATTGTTATTAACATTTTTCATAAAGGGGAGTTAATTAAAGAATTCTTGGGTGATGGCTCAGAGTACGGTGTAAAGATTCAATATTCTGAGGAAGAAGAATTGTTAGGCACTGGGGGCGGTATAGGTAACTCTCTGGATTTATTGGGCGAAGGTGTATTCCTCTTAATCAGCGCTGATGTTTGGACGGATTTAGACTTAAATAAGGTAGCTCTAAAAGAATCTAAATCAGCTCACTTGGTTTTAAAAAATAATCCAAAAGATTATCCTGAAGGAGATCTTTCCCTCCAAGATGGCTTAGTAAAAGACTCAGCAGAGGCAGTAAGATTAACTTTCTCTGGTATAGCGCTAATAGATACTTGTTTGTTCAATGGTATAGAAGCGAAGCGCTATGGTTTGTGGGAGTCTGTTTTAAAACCTGCTTGCTCCGAAGACCTTGTGACAGGAAGCCTTTACGAAGGATCTATCTTTAATGTGAACACGCCTGAAGATGTAGAAAAATTAGACGCTTTATTGAACGAAGAGTAAACTTGCCACATTTCATCATAATGTAATGGCAAAACAAGAATACATAATAGCTCCATCAATTCTGTCAGCAGATTTTGCTCGATTGGGTGAGGAAGTCGATGGTGTTTTGGAAGCAGGAGCGGATTGGGTTCATTTCGATGTTATGGATAATCATTACGTACCTAATTTAACGATAGGTCCAATGGTCTGCGAAGCGTTAAGAAAACACGGAATAGAGGCTCCCATAGATGTTCATCTCATGGTAAAGCCCGTTGACTCTCTCATAGAAACTTTTGCTGATGCTGGAGCTACTTATATAACTTTCCATCCAGAAGCTTCAGAACATGTTGACCGATCTCTACAACTTATAAAATCTAATAACTGCAAAGCAGGTCTTGTTTTAAATCCAGCTACTTCATTGAGTGTGCTGGAAAACTGTTGGGATAAGTTGGACATGGTCCTATTAATGTCTGTCAATCCAGGTTTCGGAGGTCAAGAATTTATTCAACCCGTTCTTGAGAAAGTTCTTAAATTAAGATCGATGATTGATGAAAAAGGTTTGGATATAAGACTTGAGGTTGATGGTGGAATAAAATTAGATAACATAGCAGAAGTTGCTTCAGCTGGCGCTGATACTTTTGTTTCTGGATCTGCAATTTTTAAGGAAGATAATTACCAAGAAATAATCCTAAAAATGAGGAAAGCTTTACTAGAAGTGAGCTAATTTCAGTGACCATTCAAAATAAAGTTCCTATTTCTAGAGAAATCCTTGCTGACATGGAGACTCCATTAAGCGTCTACCAGAAATTAGCTAATGCTCCATTCTCTTATCTATTTGAGTCTGTTGAAGGTGGTGATAAATGGGCCAGGTATTCACTAATTGGCTTACCTGCAAAAAAAATTATTAGAATCTCGGGAAACCACCTAGAGATTACAGATAAGGGTAAAATAGTAGAGTCGAAAGAAATTGAAGACCCCTTGGGATTTATTGAAAATTATCAAAAAGAGTTCCATATCATTGAAACAGAAGGACTGCCTAAATTTAATGGCGGTTTAGTAGGATACTTTGGTTACGACTGCGTTAGATACATAGAACCAAGATTAAAAGATTCTCAACCTACCGATACATTAGGTACGCCTGATGCACTTTTTATGGTTTCGGAAGAGGTTGCTGTTTTTGATAATTTAAAGAACAAGCTCTTTCTTGTGGTTCTAGTAGATTCAAATTCCGAGGAACAAAAGAGGTTGGCAGAAATTAGGCTAGATGATCTAGAAAAACAATTGCAGTCTCCTCTCTCCGATCAGGCCTTGATGCAGCCTAAACAACCCATAGACGAATCCGATTTCGTTTCAAGCTTTGGTGAAAATGAATTCAAGGCTTCTGTTAGAAAAGTGAAAGAATACATATATTCCGGTGATGTCATGCAAGTGGTTGGTTCTCAAAGAATGTCCATTCCTTTCACGGCAGATCCAGTGGCTCTTTATAGAGCCATAAGACATCTCAACCCTTCTCCATATTTGTATTACCTTAATTTAGAAGATTTTCATATTGTTGGCTCTTCTCCTGAAATACTTGCCCGTTTAGAGGATGAAGAAGTGACCGTTAGACCAATAGCAGGAACTAGAAGAAGAGGGCATGATGAAAATGATGATTTAACTATGGAGTTAGACTTAATCAACGACCCTAAAGAAATTGCAGAACATCTAATGCTTATTGATTTAGGTCGAAATGATATAGGCAAAGTAGCAGAGCCAGGAAGCGTTGAAGTGACTCAGCAATTTGGAGTCGAGAAATACAGTCATGTGATGCACATGGTCTCCAATGTAAAGGCTAGAATAAAAGAAGGTTTAACTGCTATGGATGTTTTTAAAGCTACTTTCCCTGCAGGAACGGTTTCTGGGGCACCAAAAATTAGGGCCATGGAAATAATAGATGAAATTGAATCTGTCAAAAGAGGTATTTACGGTGGTGCTGTAGGTTATCTTTCTTGGCAAGGTAATATGGACATGGCCATAGCAATCAGGACAGCTGTAATAAAGGACAACATGTTATATATTCAAGCAGGAGGAGGTTGGGTTGCCGATTCCAATCCTGATCTGGAGTGGAAAGAGTCATTAAATAAAGGACGAGCAATTTTTAAAGCTGCAGAAATGGTCCAAGAGAAACTGGAAGGCTAATTATGCTATTGATGATAGATAATTATGATTCATTTACTTACAACCTTGTGCAGTACTTTTATCAACTCGGCCAGCAAGTTGAAGTTATAAGAAATGATAAAATTTCAATAGAAGGGATTGAAAAGCTTAAGCCGGAGTTTTTGGTTATTTCACCTGGACCGTGTACTCCTAATGAAGCCGGTATTTCTGTGGAAGCAATTAAATATTTTCAGGGTAGAATTCCCATATTGGGTGTATGCCTGGGTCATCAATGCATGGGTTCAGCATTTGGAGCAGAGGTCATAAGATCAAAGGAACTGATGCATGGAAAATTATCAAAAATACAACATGACGGAAAAGGTATCTTCAAAGGAATGCCTGTAGATTTTATGGCTGCGAGATACCACTCTTTAGTAATTGAGCCGGAGACATTAATAACTGATTTTGATGTCAATGCAAAAACAGAAGACGGTACTATAATGGCTATTCAACACAACTCTTTGCCTTTAATCGGATTACAATTTCACCCCGAATCTATAGCAACTGACTCAGGAATTCAATTATTGGATAATTTCTTAAATATGTTTTAGGCATGGAAATAAAAGAAGCACTTTCAGAAATAATCCAAGGTCGTGATCTTCAAAGGGAAGATATGACTTCCGTTATGTTTCAGATTTTAGAAGGAAGATCAACCGATGCTCTAATTGGAGCTTTTCTAGTGGCACTAAACATCAAAGGAGAGTCAATAGATGAAGTTGTAGGTGCTGTAAGTGTGATGAGAGAACTTTCTGAGAAAGTAGAAGTAGACACTCATCATTTGGTGGATACTTGCGGAACTGGAGGAACGGGAGTTGGTATCTTTAATGTCTCGACAGCATCAGCCTTTATTGCCTGTGCTGGTGGCGCCAGAGTAGCTAAGCATGGCAACAGAAGCGCAACCAGAAACAGTGGAAGCGCTGACCTCCTAGAAGAGGCAGGATTGTCTTTAGAATTAAGTCCAAAAAAGGTGTCTAGATGCATTGAAGAGATAGGAGTTGGTTTTATGTTTGCACCTGCTCATCACAGCGCAATGAAACATGCCGTTGGTCCGAGAAAAGAAATGGGTATAAAAACTATATTCAACATACTTGGCCCTCTTACCAATCCGGCGGGCGCGCTGAATCAAGTTATAGGCGTGTACGACAAAAGATGGGTTAAGCCAATCGCCGAAGTACTTAAAGAGCTTGGTAGTCATCATGTTCTGGTAGTGCATTCCAAAGACCATTTAGATGAGATAAGTATTGCTGATGAAACTTATGTTGCTGAACTGCACAATGGGTCAATTGAAGAATACGTTATTAAACCGGAAGATTTTGGGTTCAAGAAGCATTCAATTGAAGACCTTATGGTTTCTTCGGCGTCAGAGAGTCTTTCTATAATCAAACAAGGTTTCTTGGATAAAAACCAAGCTGCATCCTCTATGATTGCTATGAATGCAGGAGCCGCTTTGTACGCATCTGGGGTTACTGTAAGTTTAAAAGATGGAGTTATTAATGCCATGGAATGCATCAAGGGCGGCAAAGGATTAAAAAAGTTAGATGAGTTGATATCTTTTAGCCAATCATTGGTATGACTTACTATTTGGACAAGATCTTAGAATCCTCGAAAGAGAGGGTCATGTCTGACAAGATTGCAAACCCCTATAAAAACCTGAGATCAAAAATTGATGACCTTGAGCAAACCAGAGCTTTTATAGATAAGATCAAAAAAAGACAAAAAAATGGCCTGGTTTCAGTCATAGCAGAGTCAAAACAAGCCTCTCCTAGCCAAGGTCTTATTCGTGAAAACTATGACCCAGTCCTTATCGCTAAGTCCTATTATGAGAACAACGCTACATGCATGAGTGTATTGACCAATGAAGAATACTTCAAAGGATCTTTATCGCACTTAGAGGCTATAAGGGAATCAGTTAACATTCCTCTCTTAAGAAAAGATTTCATAGTTGATGAGTATCAAATATACGAAAGCAGAGCAGCAGGCGCAGATTGTATTTTATTGATTGTTGCTGCTTTATCAAATCCACAACTTATTGACTATAACGATCTAGCTTTGAGGCTTGGAATGGATGTCCTAGTCGAAGTCCATGACGAGGCAGAACTGACAAGAGCACTAAAGATTAATCCAGAGTTCATTGGAATCAATAACAGAAATTTGAAAACTTTTGAAGTTGATTTGACTGTTACTCAAAGGTTATCGGCACTTATTCCGGAGGATATCTTGTGTATTTCAGAAAGTGGAATCAGAACACAGCAAGATATTGCATGTATTTTAGGTTTCGGGGTGAGTTGTTTCTTAGTGGGTGAATCTTTTATGAGATCTGAGAACCCTGGTCAAGAATTAGAAAACCTATTCTCATTGAAGAACACAAACAGATAGCCACAAAAAATCCGTACTACAAGAAATATATGAAAAATACTTTGATAAGTATTTAATATGTAAAGCCTATGGAAGGCTCGATGTTTATCAGAACTAATGGCCCAAAAGGGCCATTAAATCCGATATTAAATTAATGAACTTGGTTCATTAATTTACAGAATCAACTAGCTTCTTTCTTTTGCTTCGTTGACTCTAAGATCTCTTCCAGAAAAATCATTTCCGTCTAGAGCTTCAATAGCAGCAGTGCCACCATTTGAATCTGTCATTTCAACAAAACCAAAACCTTTTGAGCGACCTGAATCGCGATCGGTGATGATTCTAACTGTTTTGACGTCTCCGTACTGAGCAAATAATGCTTCAATTTCTTCTTCTGAACAGGTCCATGGTAAGTTTCCAACATATAAATTCATTATATTTTTTCCTATGTAACTAAAATAAAGGGTTAATACGTAACATTGATTGAAAGTTGATAGCTCGTTTTTTGTAAATTATTGCAATAAAGAGCAGAAGGGTAAGTGACAGTGTATCTATCAGGGAGATTAATCTCTAGGTTTAGCTTCGTTGACTTTTAAGTCCCTTCCACCAAAATCTTTGCCGTCAAGGTTATCAATTGCAGCCTGACCGGCTTCGCCTGATTCCATTTCAACAAATCCAAAACCTTTAGATCGACCTGAATGCCCTTCAGTAATTATTCTGACTGCTTTAACACTTCCGTGCTGAGCAAAATGAGATTCCAGTTCTTCTTCAGAGATACTCCAAGGAAGATTTCCAACGTAAAGATTCATTATCTATTTATTCCTAATTAACTATGTAACCAACTGTTACGCGCGCCACTATACTGAAGTTGTTTTAATTCGCAACCAATAATTCTTTATTAAATAAGTTTTTAAATTTGGTAACTTGTTGAAGTCATGATCTTTGCAACTGCTGACATAACTTCTTTTATTTCCTCTGGAAGGTCAGCTGCTCCAGCTTCTCGCGCAGCTAGGCCATGAGCTTCTTCATCTTCGCGCATTTGTTTCATGACAGCTTTAGTTTTATTGTCATTTGTCGATACATTTTTCATGTGCCCATCTAAATGCTTTACGACTTGTTCTTCAGTTTCTTCCACAAACCCGAGGCTCCACTTATCACCTGCCAATCCTGCCATCGCACCGAGGGTAAAGGACATTCCATACCAGAGAGGATTAAGAACACTTGGTTTTTGACCAAGTTCTTCCAGTCGTTTGTTGCACCAAGCAAGATGATCTAGCTCTTCTGAAGCAGCTTCATTCATTTTCTCTTTAACGTCTTCTAATTGAGCCGTTAATGCTTGACCTCTGTATAAGGCTTGGGCACAAACTTCACCCGCGTGATTAACGCGCATTAATCCAGCCGAATGATGCTTCTCTAGTTCCGTTAGTTTTGAATCTTCAATATCTTTTGCCGGATAATCTCTATTATTTAATTGATAATTTTGGGTTGAATACTTAAGCCCTTTATCAACTTCATCTATTAAGATATCTATTATATTAATCATTTCTCTCTTTCTACTGCTCTATACCCAATGTCAGATCTATAAAAACAATTTTCCCATTTTATACAATTTACCGCTTTATAGGCTTCTTCTTTTGCTTCGGTTGTATTTGTACCTAATGCAGTTATACACAACACTCTCCCCCCTGAAGTGAATGTCTTACCTTTTTTGAAGGACGTCCCGGCATGAAAGACTTTTAAGCTTTTTGTTTCGATGGGTAAATTAAGAATTTCTTTACCTGTTTCATAATCTCCAGGGTAACCTCCTGAAGCCATTACTACACCAAGAGAAGTGGCTTGTTTCCATTCTAATGATTGTTCTTTTAGAGTCCCAGTGGTTGCTTCCAAGCAAAGCTTCGCTATATCAGAATCTAATCTCATCATGATGGGTTGCGTTTCTGGATCTCCAAACCTGCAGTTGAATTCTAGTACTTTAAGATTATTATCAGAATCAATCATCACGCCTGCGTACAAAAAACCACAATAGTTCAAACCCTCACTTTTCATTCCTTTGACAGTAGGAATAATTACTTCATTCATAATTTTATTGTGAATATCTTTCGTAACCACGGGGGCAGGCGAGTAGGCTCCCATGCCCCCAGTATTAGGGCCCAAGTCATTATCATCTCTAGCTTTATGATCTTGTGATGATGCAAAAGGAATAACAATCTCTCCGTCAGTCATGACAATAAAACTAGCTTCTTCTCCTTCTAAAAATTCCTCAACGATTAATTTTTCCCCTGCCTTTCCAAAAACACTTCCTGTAAGACACTCTTGAACAGCTTTTATGGCTTCTTTTTCTTCGAGAGCAACTGTCACGCCTTTCCCAGCTGCCAGGCCATCAGCTTTTATGACTAAAGGGCAACCGATACTCTTTATGTGAGCTATAGCGGACTCTGCATTCGTAAAGCTTTGAAAGGTACCAGTTGGTATGTTGTGTCTAATTAAAAAATCTTTCATGAATTCTTTAGAGCCTTCGAGTTGGGCTGCTCCCATAGAAGGGCCAAAACAATTTAGACCTAAAGATTTAAATTTATCAGTTATTCCTAAAACTAGCGGGTCTTCAGGCCCTACGATTGTTATATCAATATTGTTTTCCATCGCAAATTCTGCAAGTTCATCAACATTATTTGAAGGAATGGGTATGTTTGTAACGTTTGGTTCTTGTTCTGTTCCTCCATTCCCAGGAGCAACAAATATTTGAGTTACTGTTTGGCTTTGGGAAGCTTTCCAGGCAAGGGCATGTTCTCTACCGCCACTTCCGACTATGAGAACTTTCATTTTTAATGGCGGAAATGCCTTACCCCGGTAAAAATCATAACCATATCTGCTTCATCTGCAGCTTGGATAACTTCATCATCTCTCATTGAACCTCCAGGTTGTATTACTGAGGAGATGCCTATTTCGGCAGCTGCATCTATGCCATCTCTAAAAGGGAAAAAAGCATCAGATGCCATTGAACAGCCTGATGTTTCAAATCCTCTTTCTATGGCCTTAGAAGCAGCAATTTTTGCGCTGTCAATTCTACTCATTTGTCCTGCCCCTATGCCAACAGTTTGATTATCTCTTGTGTAAACTATTGCATTAGACTTAACAAATTTACAAACTTTCCACGCAAAAAGACAATTTTCAATTTCCAAGTCCGAGGGCTGTCTTTTAGATACCACGGTTAGATCTTCTCTTGTGATTATTTGATTATCTGTTTCTTGTATTAATAAACCATCCGTAACACTCAAGTACTTAAATCCTTTTGCCTGAGATCCAAGTTCTTTGGCATCAAGAACTCTAACATTCTCTTTAGTCTTAGTTATTGCAAGCGCAGCTTCGGTTATGCCCGGTACAATAATAACTTCTACAAATTGATTATTAATTATCCTTTCTGCAGTTTCTTCTTCGAGTTTTCTATTCAAGGCAATAATACCTCCAAAAGCGGACGTAGAATCAGCAGCAAAAGCTTTTTCATAAGCCACGGTAATATTTTCATCTGTAGCTATTCCGCAGGGATTTGCATGCTTAACAATTACGCATGCAGGTTCTTCAAAAGCTTTCACGCATTCAAAAGCAGCATCAGTATCAGCTATATTGTTATAAGAAAGTTGCTTGCCTTGAAGCTGAGATGAGCTGGCAACACCACTGTTCATGTTATCACTAAGATTAGTATAGAAAGCTGCTTTTTGATGAGGGTTTTCTCCGTAACGCAAAACCTCATTCAGCTGATACTTTGAAAATATTTTTTTTGGAAAATCTTCTTCATTTATTGAAGATAAGTAACCAGAAATAGCAGTGTCATAAGCTGCGGTATGAGTGAAGGCTTTAGTAGCGAAGATGCTTCTTGTCTGTTGAGTCAGAGACCCTTCGGTTTCTCGCATTTCTTTCAACAACTGGTTGTAATCTTCTGGATCCACCACAACACCAACATATTTATTATTTTTAGCAGCTGATCTAAGCATGCTGGGACCACCTATATCTATATTTTCTATTGCCTCTTCCAGGGTGGTTTCGGGTTTTGAAATAGTTTCTACAAATGGGTAAAGGTTAACAATGACAAGGTCAATTCCTTTTATATCATTATCATCCATTACCTCTTGATCTAGTTCTCTCCTCGCGAGGATGCCCCCATGCACTTTTGGATGAAGAGTTTTAACTCTACCATCCATCATTTCTGGGAACCCTGTAAATTCAGTAATATCTGTAGCTTGAACTCCTCCTTCAAGGAGGCTTTTTAGGGTTCCACCGGTTGAGATTATTTCAACTCCAAAATCATTAACAAGTTGCGACCCAAGCTCTACGAGACCTTCCTTATTAGAAACGCTTATTAATGCTCTTTTAATTTTAGGACTGGCTGTTGGTGCCATTAATTATAAATATTTATAGTAATTTATATTCTTTAAGCTTATTTCGAAGAGTGCCTCTGTTAAGCCCCAACATTTGACTTGCTTGGGTTTGATTATCTTTACATTGCTCCATAACAATCTGAAGCAGTGGAAGTTCAACTTCTTTTAAGACCATGCTGTAGACATCTTTAGCTTTTTCACCTTCAAGTTCTTTAAAATATTTACGCATGCTTTTTGAGACTTGAGAACTTAACTGCCTTCCTTCGCCGTTAAATTTTTTGATGTCTTTCTTTGCCATGTGTTTAATTTTTAGTCAGATGAAAATTTGTTTAAGAGTTGTGAATAATACTTATCCTAAGAATTCTTTCAAGAGAATTCCTGTTAATTTCCTATTTATTTTTTAAGCTATTGGATAACTGTTGATAATTCATTTCCTAGTTGTGTTAATTCCAATTCTCCATTGCGCTTAATAATTTTAGTAATGGAACAATTATCAGGATAAAAGCCAACTAAATTATCAAAATTATTTATCCAACCCACCACACAGTTAATAACCATGAAGTGAGAGAAGATAATAGTATCTCCCGAAATGTCTTGGATTGATTGGACGATCGAACTTCTCCATTTTTCTTGTGGACTTTCTAGATCACTAATTTTTACGTTAAACATTTCTCTTAACCATGCGCTTCTTTGACCTATTTCTATGCCAGGCGATGGTATTTCAGCAAAAGTTTTATAGATTTCAATATCAAACCCATGTTTCTCTTGAAGTGGTATTGCAGTTTCTTGTGCCCTCGCAAGTGGACTAGAAATAGCTTTAAAATTTAAAAGTGCAAAATCATTTTCCAGTTGCGATACAAGTCTTCTTGATTGCTCTTTTCCTTTATCACTTAATCCTGGATCAAGATCTTCATCCCAGGACTTTCCTGCTTCTCCATGACGCACTAAGTAAATATTTATTTCATCATTTTTTGACATCATAATCTCCTATCAAGATTCTTGTTGTAAGATAGGTTCTTCAGATTTACTACATTTATGAACACAACACGAAACTATATTGATGAAGATTATAGCCCGGATGCTGTTCTAGTTTTAGGAGCTAATTCAGCCCATCATTTAGTAAGGGTTTTAAGAAAGAAGGAAGGAGACGAGATAGAGATCTTTGATGGGAGGGGAGCTTCATGTCTGGCAAAGATACTTTCGATAAAACCTTCCGAAGTAACCATTTTAGTGACGGGTAAAATATCTTTTTCTGAACGCCAAGGAATATCAATCAATCTCGGGCAAGCTTTAATCAAACCAGAACCCTTTAATTTATCTATTCAAAAGGCCACAGAATTAGGTGTAGATCTTATTACACCTTTAATAACTGAAAGATCTTCGGCAAGGCTTCATAAAGAATCTTACGATAAGAAAAGACAAAAATGGCAAGTCATTGCTCAGGGTGCTTGTGAACAATGCGGTCAAAATTGGTTACCTAAAATTAATAATCCTATTGCTCTTAAGGACTGGTCAGATGAGCTTCAGTCAAGGCATAAAATTGTTTTATACCCTGGGGCAGAAGTTAAAATATCTGATATAGAATTCAAAGATTCGGTGACTTTGGCAATAGGCCCTGAAGGTGACTTCTCTTCAAGTGAGATTGAAAGCCTTGTTAAAGAAGATTATATTCCTGTCTCAATGGGCAGCAGAATCTTAAGGGCAGAAACAGCAGTAATTTCTGCTATCAGTACAATAAGAGCATTAGCTGGAGAATTTTAAAAAGACTTATAATGATTTATAAATTAGGAATTAAAAAATGAAATTTGGCGTGGTCATGGACCCTATTCAAGCTATCAATTTTAATAAAGATAGTTCGTTAGACATTATGATAGAAGCTCAGGAGAGAGGACATCAACTCTTTTACATGGAGCCCTCGTCTTTGTATATAAACGAAGAAGGATCGCATGCTTTGATGAATGAGATCAAAGTATTTAATAATGCTGAGAAGTGGTTTCATCTTGAAGAAGCCTCAAATAAGAAACTTTCTAATTTAGACGTAATAATGATGAGGCAAGATCCGCCCTTTGATTCTGATTATATTTACAACACTTATGTTCTTGAAGCTGCAGAAAAAGAAGGCGTGAGTGTAATAAATAGACCAAGAAGTTTGAGGGATTGTAATGAAAAAGTTTTTGCTACTGAATTTCCTGAATGCTGTACTCCATTTTTAGTTGCCAGTGATCAATCTCTTTTAAGAGATTTCATTCAAATAAACAAAGATACCGTCATTAAGCCGCTTGATGGCATGGGCGGCTCTTCTATTTTTAGGTTAAGAGAAAACGACCCCAACATCGCAGTAGTCTTAGAAACAATAACCTCATTTTATAAGAGTAAAGTCATGATTCAGAGGTATATCCCTGAGATTGTAGAAGGAGATAAGAGGATATTGATGATCAATGGAGAGCCAATGGGAGCTGCTATTGCAAGAGTCCCTGCAAAAGGTGAGCTAAGAGGAAATCTGGCCGCTGGAGCAACCGCAATTGCAAAATCTTTAACGGAACGAGACTTATGGATTTGTTCTCAAGTTGGACCAAAATTAAAAGATCTAGGCTTGGTTTTGGTAGGTCTCGATGTAATAGGTGATTATTTAACAGAAATTAATGTTACGAGCCCAACTTGTTTTAGAGAATATAGGAATTTGTGTGATATTGAGGTATCAAGAAAATTAATGGATTGTGTAGAAAATATAGTGAATAAAGGGTGAGGAGCTCACCCAGGATAATCATGGCTTTTGACTTTGGCTTGCGCAATATAGGGCTTGCTATAGGTCAAGAAGTGACCAGAACAGCTCACACTTTTTATTCAATAAAAGCTGATGATGGACAGCCCAGATGGTTAGACTTAGATGCAATTGTTAAAGATTGGAAGCCAAACCTTTTCGTAGTCGGTGATCCTTTAAATATGGATGGCTCTGTTAGTAAAATAAAAACACAAAGTGATAATTTTGCTTCTAAAATAAGTGCAAGATATGAAGTGCCTTTTGAATTAATGGATGAAAGGCTGTCAACAAAGGAAGCTACGGAAAGGTTAAAAATGAAGGGAACAGAATTTAAAGAATCTTCTGCAGACAAACACAGTTTATCTGCACAAATTATTCTTGAAGATTGGTTTAGAAGGGCAAGCTAGTGGCAGGATCAATACCTTCAGATTTTGTTAGAGAGATAGTTGATGTAAGTGAAATAGTTTCACTGATAGACAGCTACATGCCTTTAAAGAAAAAAGGAAAAGACCATTGGGGTATTTGCCCATTTTGCGATGATGGCAACAACCCTTCTTTTAGCGTTAGTGAACAAAAACAATTTTATTATTGTTTTAAATGTCGTGCGACCGGCAATGTAATTAGTTTCCTTCAAGCACATCAAGGTTTTGATTTTGTTGAGTCAGTGGAGGCGCTTGCCTCAAAAGCAGGTTTAGAGGTTCCTTATGAAAATGCAAGGAATCATAAAGACGAAAGAGAGCCAATTTTTAAAGCTTTAGAAGCTTCTGCTGCCTTTTATGAATCTGTTCTTGCAAATAAAAATGATGCTCAACACGTTAGGGATTATCTCAAGGATAATCGTAAAATTTCTGGCGAAACATGCAGAAGGTATGCTATCGGTTACGCTCCTAATTCCTGGAGTGCTTTAAGCGATGAGCTTAAGAAGCAAGATTTCGATGAAACCGTTTTAATTAAAGCTGGTCTGGTCAAAAAAAATAAAGATGGAGGTCTTTATGATGTTTTTAGAGACAGGTTAATTTTTCCTATAAGAGATCGTAAGGGAAGAGTGGTTGGCTTCGGAGGCCGTGTAATGAACCCAGAGGATCAACCAAAGTACTTAAACACAGGTGATACCCCGGTGTTTCAAAAAGGAAAAGAATTATATGGCCTGTATGAGTCATTAGAAAACAGAAGGGACTTAAAAGATATCTACGTTGTCGAAGGGTACATGGATGCCGTCGCGATGTCGGAAAATAAGATAAACAATGCTGTCGCTACATTGGGTATTGCTACCAATAGATTCCACGTCCAGAAATTACTTCAATTAGTCAGCGAAATTACTTTTTGTTTTGATGGGGACGATGCTGGAAGAGGCGCTGCTTGGGGTGCTTTAAAAAATGTTTTACCGGTGGTTGGAGATGGAACTGAGATACGCTTCTTATTTTTACCAGAAGGTGAAGATCCTGCTAGTCTGCTTGAAAAGGAATCTAAAGAAGAATTTAGGAGCAGGTCAGAAAGTTCACTGTTGCTGTCACAATACTTTATTCAACGCTTGGCAGAGGCCGTTGGTGTAACCTCGTTAGAAAAGAAAGCTTCCTTAGCCTCTCGGGCAATGCAACTTCTGATGTCCATGCCCGAAAGTTCTATCAAGAAACTGTTGGAAGAAGAGGTCTCCAAGGTTACTGGTTTAAAGAAAGAAGACATACAAACTCATAATTTAACCAAAACGTATCAAAAAAGACGGTATGCATTGTCTACTGAAGACATAAATAATGAGCAGCAGGAGAGAGTATTTGAACAATCCGGTCTTGGCTCGAAAGCTCTTTCGGCATTAATATTCTATCCCGGTCTTATCAGTGAGCTTGAGGACATGGCTTGGTTAAGAGAATTGGATCAACCTGAGACAAACCTGCTAATTGAAGTAGCGGAGTTCTTTTCTTCAAACCCAAACAGCACAATTACCGATCTTTTGAGCTCCCTAAGATCAGATTCTTCTTCATTTATTGGTACTTTGCTGGCAACAACCCCTGCTTTAGAGGAGAAGAATGCCCTTCTTTATTTTTGTGATTGCTTAGAGCTCTTAAAGAAATCAAATTCTAAGGCCCGAATAAACGATTTAAAATTAGTCTTATCGTCAGGAAAGTTAAGTGAAGATGAGACTTTTGAATTGCAGCAACACCTTTTATCAAGCTTAGATAGCCTGCAAGAAGAAGACAGACTTTTATTGAGAAGCCTCAGTAAAGCCAACAGGAATCTATAGCTTCGTGATTATTATTCATAATATAGAGCGCTTAGGTCTAAAAACTAATATAATGCCCGACGTTTTAAAATTGATATGGCAAAAAAATCTAAAAAAATAGTTACCGAAGAAAAAGCATTAGAAGCTTCCTCTGAAGTGGAAGAAAAATCTATAAGTGAAGAGGACCTTGAAACATCAGGTCTCACCGAGCTTCTTGATAAAGGAAAAGATCAAGGCTTTTTAACTTACCAAGACATCAACTCAATGTTACCAGAGGATATCTCTGATCCTGATCAAGTCGAAGAGACTATTCAAATGCTGATGGATATTGGTATTGAGGTAATAGAATCTACCGCTGGCACAGGTGAGGATAACTCTGATGCTGCTCCTGAAACAATTGCTGATACAAGAACGACATTAACAACTGTCGAATCAGAAGTAGGAAGAACGACAGATCCAGTGCGTCTTTACATGAGAGAAATGGGGACGGTAGATCTTCTTACTCGTGAAGGTGAGATTGCTATTGCAAAGAGAATAGAAGAAGGTGCCAGAGAGCTTTTATCTGCTTGTTGTTTTTATCCAGGAATCGTAGATCGCATACTAGATGATTACCAGTTAGTAGTTGCAGAAGAAAAGAGGCTATCTGAAGTGATGGTTGGGTTTATG
Source organism: uncultured SAR86 cluster bacterium (assembly GCA_937773605.1). Taxonomy (GTDB): domain Bacteria; phylum Pseudomonadota; class Gammaproteobacteria; order Magnimaribacterales; family Magnimaribacteraceae; genus CAJJAM01. Next base: position 28,055 of record CALJVP010000016.1, read on the forward strand.
GACATTGAGGAAGGAATACCACCTCCAGCCATGGCACAGAAAAAAGAAAAAGAAGACTCTGATGAAGAAGAACAAACTGGACCTGATCCAGTTGAAGTCAAAAAAAGATTTAGTGCACTAAAGAGGCAATACAATAAAACTGAGAAAGCCTGTGATAAATCAAGAAAATCTAAGAAAGCCCTTGCTGAGCAAGAGAAGTTAGGTGAAATATTTAAGTTTTTAAAACTATCTCCTACCCAATTCGAAAAAATTGCTAACCCAGCAAGAGATGCTTTAGAGATAATAAGAGAGAGTGAAAAGTTCATTTTTACTATTCTTGTTAAAAGAGGAAAGATGCCTCGTAAGGAATTTATTAATAGTTTTTCGGGCAATGAGTCGGACAGCTCTTGGGCAGAAAGTATCGCCAGGTCCAGAAAACCTTGGGCAGCACAAACCAGAGAGAATTTACCTGAAATTGTTAGATTACAAAATAAGTTAGCGAAGCTTGAAAGAATTGTGGAACTTGATGTTGCCGATATCAAAGACATTAATAGAAAAATGTCTATTGGCGAAGCGAAAATAAGAAGAGCAAAAAAAGATATGGTTGAAGCCAATCTTCGTTTGGTTATATCAATTGCAAAGAAATACACAAATCGTGGATTGCAGTTCTTGGATCTAATTCAAGAAGGTAACATTGGCTTAATGAAGGCTGTTGATAAATTTGAGTACAGGAGAGGTTATAAGTTTTCTACTTATGCAACTTGGTGGATCAGACAAGCCATCACTAGGTCTATTGCTGACCAAGCTCGAACTATTCGTATACCAGTTCACATGATAGAAACCATTAATAAGCTCAACAGAGTCTCTAGACAAATGGTCCAGGAAATGGGCAGAGAACCAACACCTGAAGAGTTAGGCATAAGAATGGAGCTCCCTGAAGATAAAGTAAGGCGTGTTCTTAAAATAGCTAAAGAGCCAATCTCAACAGAAACTCCAATAGGTGATGAAGAAGATACAACACTGGGAGATTTCATAGAAGACACCTCAATAAGCTCCCCAGATGAAACTGCAACTAATGATAACCTGACAGATGCCACAGATGATATTCTTGGTAGTCTAACTGCCAGAGAAGCAAAAGTTTTAAGGATGAGGTTTGGCATTGGCATGAACACAGACCACACCCTAGAAGAGGTAGGAAAGCAGTTTGATGTTACGAGAGAAAGAATTAGACAGATAGAGGCAAAAGCCTTAAGAAAGCTAAGGCATCCAACTCGTTCTTCTCACCTTAAAGGGTTTTTGGACGAATAAGTTATTGCTAGCAGAACTCAGTCATTGTTTAATTAGATTTTTTAGGGCCTGTAGCTCAGTTGGTTAGAGCAGTGGACTCATAATCCATTGGTCGAAGGTTCGAGTCCTTCCGGGCCCACCAGAATCTTAATGTTTTATATATTCGCAGCTATTCTATTAAGTATCGCCTTGGTGAGCGGACATGCTGCTATTGCACTTTTATTAGGAATTTCTTTAACTTATATACCCAAGTTTCCTTCCAATTTTTTTACCAAGAGAATAGGTTCCAAACTTCTCCAGACAGGTATAGTTTTTTTGGGGGGAAGTATCAGTTTGCCAACCGTCATTGAATTGAATAGTGCTTATTTGCCTTGGATCTCCTTGTTTGTTATCACTACTTTCCTAGCCGCCATCTTCTTAGGAAAGCTTTTAGGCGTTGAAAAGAAACAGGCTTATTTGCTCGCTTCAGGTACTGCTATATGTGGCGGAACTGCCATGGCTGCTGTGGCTCCTGCTATTAAAGCTAAGCCTGAAGATTTAACGACAACACTAAGTATAGTTTTCTTGTTTAATGCCGTTGCTGTAATAACTTTTCCTTTAATAGGTGAATGGTTGAATTTAAGCCAAGAGCAGTTCGGCACCTGGGCAGCACTTGCGATTCATGATACCGCTTCAGTTGTTGGAGCGGCCTCTGTAGTTGGATTTGATGCAGTGGAAGTGGCAGCGACACTGAAGTTGGCTCGAACATTATGGATAGTTCCTTTAGTCTTTTTGTCTGCTTGGTATTTCAAGTCAGAGAATCAAGGATCGGCATTCCCTATTTTTATCGTCTTCTTTGTTCTGGCTGTAGGTTTGAATACAACTCTCAATCCGCCTGAAGAAGTTCAGCATTTTTTGAAAATGTTTAATAAAACATTTCTTTTAGCTGGTTTATTTTGCATAGGAACTCAAATTGATAAAGATTCTTTGAAGAGGATAACAATTAAACCTCTACTCCTCGCGCTAGGAATCTGGTGCACTGTTATTCCTGTTTCTTTGTGGGCAGTAATGTCTATATAGAGACAATGACTTTAAATAGTTTTAAAGACCAATACTCAGTTTTTGTGCAAGGAGCAAGCAAAGGTATAGGTTTAGCTTTCGTAAGAGAATACCTAGAAGATAAGAAAATAAAAAAAGTTATTGCGAGTTCAAGGCAGCTGGAAGGCTCTGCCCTTACTGAACTAATTAACCAATACCCCGACAAGCTTGAGATTTATGCTTTAGATTTAGAGAGTCAATCGAGCATTGATGATTGTGCAGAACAAATAATAAATTCAAACAGCAGTCTTGATCTTATATTGAACGTTGCAGGGTTTCTTCACAGCAATTCTATAAAACCAGAGAAGAGAATTAGCGATTTAAATTTAGCAAATTTAAGCAAAAACTTCTCTATAAATACTTTTGGTCCAATATTACTTACAAGTAAGTTGTTGCCACTTTTAAAAGGAAGTCCGTATTCCGTAATTGCTAACCTTTCAGCCAAAGTAGGCAGTATTGAAGATAATAAAAGTGGAGGCTGGCACAGTTATCGTTCTTCTAAGGCTGCCCAAAATATGCTGACCAAGAACCTTGCTATAGAACTGTCAATGAGTAATAAATTTAGCACGTTGTGTGTTTCTCTCCATCCTGGTACCGTTGATACTGACCTAAGTAAGCCGTTTTCAAGAAATACAGATAAAGATAATTTATTCACTCCTGAAGAATGTGTTGATAATTTAATAAAGGTTATAAATAATTTAAAAGAAGCTGATAATGGTAACTTCTTTGATTGGTCGGGCAAAAAAATTCCCTGGTAGATATTAAGAGGCTAGAAGCTTATTTATTATGATTAAAAAAATAGAGATTAAGGAAACCTTATGAATAGAGAATTTGATTACGTAATAGTTGGTGCAGGAAGCGCGGGATGCGTTCTGGCTAATAAGTTATCGGAAGATAATGAAAATAGTGTTCTTCTCATTGAAGCGGGAGGTAAAGATTCAAACCTTTTTATTCACATGCCTTCTGGCTATTCACAAATAGTACCTCAAGCTAATAAGCAAAATTTTGGTTTTGAAACTGAACCGGAAGAAACAACATCCAGAAGAAAAATGTATTGGCCAAGAGGCAGAGGTTGGGGAGGTTCATCTTCAATAAATGCGATGGTTTATATAAGAGGACACGCTTCGGATTATGATCAGTGGCGACAATTAGGAAATCCAGGGTGGTCTTATGATGATGTATTGCCTTATTTCAAAAGGGCAGAAAATTTTCAAGGTGAAGGTGATTCTGATTATCATGGGTTTGAAGGACCGCTGTCTGTTAAGAAATCAGACAGAACGGATGACCTATTACTTGATAAATTCATTGAAGCCGGACAACAAGCTGGATTTCCATTAACTCCAGATTTTAACGGCAAACAACAGGAAGGTTTTTCTCGTTACGAACACACCATTAAGGGCTCTAAGCGTTGCAGTTCAGCGAGAGCATACCTGCACCCGGTATTAAAAAGAAAAAATTTATTCACAGAAACAAATCTAACAGTAGATAAGGTTATTTTTGAGGGTAAAAAAGCGGTTGGCGTCCAATACATAATCAAAGGAAAGAAGGTTATTTGTAAGGCAAACAAAGAAGTTATTTTATCTGCAGGAGCAGTAAACTCTCCTCAAATTCTCATGCGAAGCGGTGTTGGAAATGCAGAAGATATTGCACCTCATGGCATTCAAATGAATCATGAATTGAAAGGAGTTGGAAAGAACTTACAAGATCATATAGGCGTGGTTAGTCAATTTGCTTCGACTAAACCAGTCACTTTACACAGATCAGCCACGATGTTTAGAACTGCCTTAGCAGGAATTCAATATTTATTATTGGGCACCGGAGATGCGGCGAATCCTCCGACAGCTGGAGGAGCCTTTATCAAGTCTCATCCTGATAAAGACATTCCAGACATGCAAATACATTACGTTTCTATAGCGGTCCCTGATGTTCATGGAAGGGCAGACATACCAACGGAGCATGGATTTTCTTCTATAGTTTATGCGTGCAGACCACAAAGCAGAGGGCATTTAACTTTAAAAAGTTCCAATGCAGAGGATGCGCCTCTCATGTTTCCTAATTACTTGTCTGAAGAACAAGATTTAATTGATACGCGAAATGGTTTTCGTGAAACTCGAAGGGTGTTTATGCAAGAAGCTTTTGATGAATATAGGGGCGATCAACTCAAACCAGGATTGGATGTCAATATAGACGATGATCAAGAGTTGGATCAATGGATAAGAGAAACTGGTGAAACCTTATACCACCCAATAGGAACTTGTAAGATGGGTTCTGATGACATGTCCGTAACTAATGAACACGGTCAAGTGCATGGCGTTAGCGGCTTACGTGTGGTTGATGCTTCATTAATGCCAACCTTGATAGGCGGCAACACAAACGCCCCTACCATAATGATGGCTGAAAAGATTTCTGATCATATAAGAGGAAAAAGTTTCTTATAGTTAAATCTATAGGTGTTAGAAATTAATTTTTAGCTTTTTTCGTAGCTTTTTTTACAGTATATCCTTTAGTTAAATCTTTTTTACTTGAGCTTTTAGAAAGTTCTCTAACCCTTTCATAATTTCCTTCATCATAAGCTATTCTAAATTGATTAATTGCACCCCATTTATCACCAATTCTTCCACTAGCTCCCAGACCAAAACCTTCAATAGTGCTTCCATAGGTTAATGCTTGAAGACCAATCCGGTGAAGTAATTTAGGAGATGCATTTTTAAGTATTTCTGGAGCTACTGAAAGAACCCAATTTTCTTGAGTTCTCATCCAGGGTTTTACGTTGCTCATTGTTGCGACAAACCTAGGTTTATCAGATTTATTTACAGCCGTTCCATGAAGCAACCTTCCATCAAATAGCATGATCGATCCGGCCTTTGCTTCTAAATTAATAGCAGGAGGAAGTTTCCCAATTTGCCCATTACTCCCTGCTTTTATCATGATTTTGTGACTACCCGGAATGACCAGCGTTCCTCCATTTTCTTCATTTATATCTTGTGGAATATACATGGTATTCACTAGGGCAGGAGCTTCTTGAGTCATCCATGGAGATAAAGGTCCTTGGTCCATATGCAATCCTTGCGGATACCCCCCAGGGTCAGCTCCGTTTGCAAGGAAGCTATGGCAAATCCAACCCTTTCCGAGAGATTCATTTAGGAGTTGTTCAATTAAGGGACCGGCTTGAACAGCTTCAGGGTTTTGTTCAATGCACTGTGCAAACACTTCGCCTTTATTAATCAAGGTATTAACGTATTGCCCAGAAGGAGTAAGATTTTCAACTTTAGCTAGTCTTTCACCTTCAGCTTGATCTAATAAACGGTTTAAAAAATTATTTGTTTGTTCTTTGGACATAGCATCTTCTATTAATGCAAATCCCCACTCTAGGAAGTCTTTTCTTATCTGATTAATATCTTTTGAAGGTTTCGGGAGATCGAATTCTTTCCAATATTCATGTTTTCTAGCAACGGTGGTATTCCAGTAATGATCTCCTCCCCAATCCAAGGGCTTTTTTAAATCTGGCGGTATCATCCAAGGGTTGTTCTTAAAGATAGATTGGTATGGCTCTTTAGAGTGTAAGAAATCATAGAACAAGCCATTCTCTTTTATAGAGTTTTCGTCTACGTGTTCCTTTGTAAATTCTTTAATCTTATCCATAGAACTTCTAATCCAATCAATACTATAGGTTAATTTATTGTAATTTTTCAATTTATAATTTGTAATCTAAGATATTGATCTCTTAAGATGTTATAAATAGACAATAATAAATTTTTAGAAAGGAGCGTCTTATGAAAGGTTTAATTTTACTAATGCTGGTATCCATATTTTCATTGAGCAGCTTTGCACTGGGAGACCCAGCTCCCATGGATGATGCAGAATTTAATCAGACCCTTAAAGATATATCTAATTGGGGTAGGTGGGGTGATGATGATCAGTTAGGAACTCTCAACACCATAACACCGAGAAAAAAAGTAAAGGCTTCTAGGCTGGTTAAGAAAGGAATATCTGTTTCCTTAGAGCTAGAACTCAACAAGATCCAAGACATGGTTAATCAAAAACCTTTTGAGCACGAAGTCTTTGTGTTTGGAGGAGAAGAATCATTTGAAGGTATGGAAATGGGTTCAACACAAGCAGCCGGAGATGTATTCAAAATAGATTACCACGGGTTCGGACATTCACATTTAGACGGAATTAACCACTTTGCTGTCAATGGAAAGATGTACAACGGGTTTCCTTTTGATCCTAATATCCCTAATGGTTTTAGCAATCTAGGAATAGAGAATATTGGTAAAGAAGGAATCTTCACCAGAGGGGTTTTAATGGATTTCCCTAAATTCTTGGGAAAAGATTACCTCAAGCCAGGCCAAGCACTAACCGTAGAAGACTTAGAGGCTTGGGAAAAAGCAGCCAGGGTTAAAGTTTCTTCGGGAGACGTACTGCTCATTAGGACAGGGCGTTGGAAGCAAGTTGAAATTGATGGGTTGTGGAACTTTATTGAAGAGGCCGCTGGTATGCATGCCTCAGTAGCAACTTGGTTGAAAGAGAGGGATGTAGCCGCAATAGGATGTGATGGGGTATCGGATGTCATGCCTTCAGGTGTAGAAGGCAAGCTTAACCCTCTTCATGAATTGGTTTTAGTTGGACTGGGCATGCCAATTTTTGATAATTTAGATTTAGAAGAATTGGCTCGTGTTTCCACTGAGGAAAAAAGGAACACTTTTCTTTTTGTAGCAGCTCCCATGAGAGTTAAAGGAGCAACAGGAAGTCCCTTAAACCCTATAGCTGTTTTTTAGAAGCGGTTATTTTCTTTATAAAAGCGACTTCTTCATCATCATAAGGGGATCCGTTTATCCTAAGAATATCGTGGAACCAAACTTCTGGCTCTGGAATATTGTCTTCTGCTTGCAGAAAATCTCCGTCTTCTTTTTTCTTATGAAGGTCCAAGATGGTTGCCCACCCAAAATGGGTTTGGCTCTTGCCAGCAACTAAACCCCAGTTATAGCAACCAACATTATAATTTTTGAAAATAGGCATACTAAATTGGAATGTAGTACCAAATTCTCTTGCCATGTACTCTGTGCACAATAGAGGTCTTCCTATTTTCTTTAGCTTAACTATGGTCTCCTCAAGTTTATCTGATTCGTAGGTATGAAATGTTATGACGTCTGAATTCTTAGCATTCAGTTCAATAATTTCTTCTCCAACAGACCCATCCATGCAGGATGTTAGCGGCTGAGAAGGTCTTATAGATTGAGCCCATTCCCAAGTTAGCTTAAGAAGTCTTAAAGACTTTTCTCCCACTCCAAACTGACCGGGTTCGTTATACAAATCCCACATTAGAATCCTATCATCTGTTTTATATTTTTCTAAAATCTCTTTTACAAAAGTTTCGAGTCTTATTAACTCTGATTGTTTGATTGTTTCATCGTGAATTGCATGTACAAGTTCCATTCCTGGGCTTTGCTTCCAGCCAGAGTTGTGCACCCCAGTAACTGGCAATGGTTGCTGCCCTTTCTTAGGATAAGGCCTGTGGCAGTCATCGAATAACACTAAGATGGGCTTAATGGAGTGCAAGGAACAAACATCTAGAAAAGTATCCAATTTATTAGAAAAATTTGTAGGATCGTCCCACAGAAGGTCATGCAAATAAACTCTTAAACTATTGAAACCAAGATCTTTTGCCCAGCTTATTTCTTTGTTTATCAGATCGGTATCAAAAGTTTCATCTTGAAACATTTCAAGCTGATTGATGGCTGAGCTCGGTAAGAAGTTACACCCAACCAACCAAGGTTGTTTATCGTACCAAGAATTAGCCTTGTCTTTAGTCCATTGCGTCATGTGCATTAGAGTATCAGAAAATTTAGATTTGTATAAAGTAAGCTCATCGGTCTATGATTTTCCATGATAATTTAAATAACTATGAATAAAATAATCGCATCTTCTCTTCTTTTCTTATTTACTGTTTTCCATGGCAATCTCTACTCTGGAGTTGATTTTGAACCTTTTACAGGTGAAAAGAAATTAATGCATCAAGAATTAGAACGTTCTTATTTTTTACATGTACCTAAAGGGCTAAAAGCAAACGCACCATTGATGGTGGTAATGCATGGTTATACCGGTTCGGCTAAAGGCATTATGGATTACTCAAAAATGAACAACTTAGCAGATGAGAATGGTTTCGTGATTGTTTATCCTCAAGGGACGGTTGATACACGCGAAAATACTTTTTTTAATGTAGGTTATGATTTCCATTCGGAATCAACCGTTGATGATGTTAATTTTATTCGAGCTCTGGTGACACAACTTCAAATTACTTACCGAACTAGTTCGGAAAAGACCTTTGCTACTGGTATGTCTAATGGTGGAGATATGAGTTTCCTTTTGGCATGCACTTCTTCAGATTTATTTAGAGCAGTTGCTCCTATTGCTGGAGTGATGATGAAAGAGACTCTTGAATCTTGTAACCCGTTAAGGCCTATTCCAATTTTTGAGATACACGGAACAGAAGATAAAGTATCACTCTTTGAAGGCGACATGAAAAATGAGGGAGGGTGGGGAGCGTATTATGATTTGCCTTCAACGATTTCCTTCTGGGTAAACCAACACAAATTAACGGAAATTGATTCCAAAAAGTTAGAAGATAAAGATACAGAAGATGGAAGTGTTATTACTTTTGATCGTCACTTTGCTGAGGGTAATTCTAATGAAGTTTGGTTTTATAAAGTGGAAGGTGGGACTCATACGTGGCCGGGATGGGAAATGGATCTGAAGTGGTGGAAGAATCCTCTAGCTTGGTATTATATAAATTATGAAATGACGGGAAACAATGACATTGATACCAGTAAAGAAGTCTGGTCCTTTTTCAGTAAGTACATTTCCGCAGAAGAATAATTCTTTATTCTTCCTCTTTTAAGCATTTGGTCACGCCTTTAACAAAGATCCCACTTCTTGCTATTTCACATTGCTCTCGTATTCTGAAAGGCTGAAGATATTGAAACCAACCACAGTCAATACAAGGCTTTACGTATAAATAATAGCCTTTTGCAGATATTTGCCCCGAAGTTATAAGAAGAAATAAGAATAGTAATAAGGTTAATTTCTTTATTAAGAACATTACTTTTTGTTTGGCTTCAATTCTTTTATACGTTTAGGTTCTATATCAATAATATGATCCATGGAGCTCTCAATTCTGCCGTAAGCGTTCCAGACCTTAAAACCGAGTCTGGATTTTAGTTTTTCTGAGCAAGATTCCCATAAATCCCTATCTAAACCCAATGTTTGATTTTCTTGTTGACGAAATTGAGGAGAACAAAAAGTGGTTAAAACCCCCAATCTATCTGAGTTACCAGTATTTGCTCCAGTGCCATGCCACAGTCTCCCATCAAAAACCATTAACGTTCCTGCTTTGGCTTCCGCATTTAATATCGGGTAGACAGTTTGATCTTGCTGATTGGGATGTGCACCGGATAAATGTGAACCAGCCACTAATTCTGTGGCCCCGTTACTTTTTGAAAAGTCAGACAGCATCCACATGCAATTGGCTACAACCGGCGGAGAAATTCCTAAGGTCTCATCGGGTTCTATAAAAGAAGAAGCTGCTGATCTTTTTATTTCAGATGGTCGAAGATAATCTTCTTGAGGCTTAATAGGTTGCGGCATCCACCATTGATCTGTGTGAAGTCCCATTCTGACGCCTCCAGGCTTGGCTATATTCGCTGAATGCGTGGAAAGAATAAATTCTTTCCCAAGAATATGACCAACCAATTCATCCACCAGGGGATGAACAACCATATCTCTAAAGCACTGCCCTTTGTTGGCTAACATCCACAACCTTTGATTAACCCCGCCATTTCCTTTACTGAATGAAGACTGATCAATTCTGTCATCTTTCATTTTTATTTCTTGGTCAGGACCTCCGTCTCTAAAAGATAAACCCATCTCTTCTTCTGCGGCAGCTTGTTCAAGTAGCCTATTTTTTGATTCCGTAAAGAAGTCACCGGTTATAGCGTCTTTTATAAGACAAAACCCAAATTTTCTTAAGTCTCTTTTTGCTTGTTCGGTATCCGCTGTGGGATCCGGCCCGTAATCTAAAATCATTATTTAATGATGTTATCATAGAAAATACTTAGATTTAGACAAAGTGAAAGATATGAATAAAACTGATTTGAAAGATCTTACTTACTTAGAATACCCACCTTTAACTGATGATCTTGAGCTGGCCAAGTCCCATTTGGATGACTATGGAGTTGCCATAATTCAAGATGTCTTGTCTTCAGAAAGCGTTAAAGAAATTAAAGAAAGATTGGAAGAGCAATTTTACGGTGAAGAAAAATATAACGTAGGATCAAAATCCAGAGGTGATGAAGGGTTTGGACAAGAGGTAAAAGAAGAAGAGAAAGTCAGCAGATTGGTTTGGAATTTAATTAATAAAGGTGACTGTTTCTTGCAATTCATAGACCATCCGAAGATTCTTCCACTAATCCAACATGCTATAGGCGAAAAAGTTATCTTGTGTTCAATGGGCGCCCACATGAATGGCAGTAACAATCAAAGAATGCCTCTTCATCAAGATCAATGGCCGCTCGTTCCGCACCCAATGGACTTTAATTTCATGGCCAATTCCATGGTTCTAATTTCAGATAATTCACCTGAGAATGGTGGCACAAGATTAATTCCTGGTTCTCATAAATGGCCATTAATAGATTACAAAAGTGCCAACTCTGATGAAGTCCAAAATAACGTGCAGTCCATAACTGCTCCTGCCGGTAGTGCAATTATTTGGTCAGGTAGAGTCTGGCATGGAAATGGACTCAACAGGTCAGGGGAGATTAGAAGTAATATTTCCACTGCTTACTTTCAGCCTTGGGTAAGACCACAAGAAAATCATACCTATAGCGTGAGAAAAGAAGTTTTGGAAAAACTAACAGACAAGCAAAGGCATATTTTAGGATTCTCTCCTTTTGGAACTTTGGGAGGTCATGACGGCTCCAGCGTTTCACCGGCAGAATTTGACAGGGACAGAGAATCCATAGGAGTTTTAAAGCCCTGATCAGCTGATCTTTTCCTAAGATCAACGAAACAAGATGAAAGACACTTCTAACTCATTAGAACTCCCTGATCCTATTTGGACTGATGCTCTAACGATCTGTGAAGACCTTAGAGCCGGTAACGTTTCTGCTGAAGATTTGATGACAAATATCTACCAAAGAATTAACCAAATTAACCCTAAAGTAAATGCAATTGTTAATCTCTTGCCTGAAAAAGAGGCCATAGAATTAGCTAGGCATGCCGATAGCGTTCCTTTGTCTGAAAGAGGGGTACTGCATGGATTGCCCATGGCAATGAAAGATTCAGTAGCCATCAAGGGGTTTGCAACTACCCTAGGATTTCAGCCGTTTGCAGAAAGAATTGAAACTCAGGATAGCCCTTTTGCTGAGAGAATGCGTAAGGCAGGAGTTATATTTATAGGGCACACGAACATGCCAGAATTTGGTTTGGGCTCCAATACTTTTAACTCTGTGTTTGGAGCTACGCACAATCCTTATGACTTAAATAAGACGGCTGGTGGAAGCAGCGGTGGTGCAGCAGTAGCCTTAGCAACTGATATGTTGCCTCTTGCAGATGGAAGCGACATGGGCGGTTCGCTTCGTAACCCAGCAAGTTTTTGTAATGTTGTTGGTTTTAGACCTTCCATCGGAAGGACACAAAAGAATTTAGGAGCCGCTTGGTACGGAAGGCTTGTTACCACCGGACCTATGGCTAAAACTGTTAAAGATACTGCACTGCTTATGTCGGTTATGTCCGGTTCTGATATTTCTGACCCTTTAAATCTATCTGATTCTGGTGAAGATTTCATGGCAGCACTTACCCCCTATGAATTAAATAAAGATAATCCACTGAAGGTTGCAGTTAGCCCTAGCCTGGGAGAGTTGCCCATTGATGGAAAAGTAGTGGACATTATTCATGCAGCAGGACAAACCTTCAAGAAATTAGGCGCTGAAATAACTTACGCTGATCCTCCCTTGAAAGGTGCCATGGAAGCTTTTCAAATCCAGCGAGCGGTTGGTTTGAGAGGTCTGGGAAAAATGTTAGACCAAAGCGTAGATGACTGGCGCAAATACGCTAAAGAAACAGTCATTTGGAATATTGAGAAAGGCCAATCTCTATCGATTGATGAGATGATAAAAGCTGAAATAATTCGCACCAATATCTATGCGGATATAGCCAGTTTTTTTCAAGAATACGACGTTTTATTATTACCTTCGGCGCAAGTGCCTCCCTTTGATCTTTCTAAAGAGTGGGTGGAAGAAATTGAAGGCACTAAATTAGATACTTATATAGACTGGATGGCAGTTTGTTGCATGATCACGGTCACTGGACTACCGGCCATATCGGTCCCAGGTGGATTCACTAAAGAAGGACTTCCTGTAGGGATTCAGCTGGTAGGTAAGCCTCGTGGTGACATAGAGCTTCTGAAAATAGCGCATCTTTTTGAAACTAAAACTAACTTCTATAAAATGAAGCCTTCTGACTTCTAAATAGAATACAGTTAGAAATTAATTTAGCCTCCTTAGCTCAGTTGGTAGAGCAGAAGACTCTTAATCTTTTGGTC
>CALJVP010000017.1 GCA_937773605.1 uncultured SAR86 cluster bacterium
TCAGGACCGGAAGTGGAAACTGATTATTATAATTTTGAAGCTTTGAACGTTCCTGCCGATCATCCTGCTAAAGATATGCACGATACATTTTATCTCGGCAATGGGGACCTTCTCAGAACGCATACCTCGCCTGTTCAAATCAGGACCATGGAGCAGAAAGATCCGCCCCTTCGAATTATTTGTCCTGGAAGAGTGTATCGTAAAGATTCAGATCTGACTCACACACCCATGTTTCATCAAATAGAAGGACTTGTTTTAGAAGAAGGAGCTTCATTCGCGCAACTTAAAGGTCTGCTGAATGATTTTCTCACGGACTTTTTTGGACAAGAAATGGAATTGCGTTTTAGACCTTCTTATTTCCCGTTTACTGAACCTTCCGCTGAAGTGGATATCCGTTGGAAAAAAGGTTGGCTAGAGATCTTGGGTTGTGGAATGGTTCACCCAAACGTCTTAGAAATGGCAGGCATAGACACTAAGAAGTATTCGGGTTTTGCATTTGGATTGGGTGCTGAAAGGATGGCAATGCTTAAGCATGACATACCTGATTTGAGAGCTTTCTTTGAGAATGATCATAGGTTCTTAAAGCAATTTTAAAATGAAGTTTAGTAAAAACTGGCTTAAAGAATTTGTTGATATTGATCTCTCAACCGAAGAGCTGTGCGATCAATTAACCATGGCCGGACTTGAAGTTGATGGCTATGAGTCTTTCCAATCAAAACTAACCGGTAAAGACTCTATTATTGATCTTGATATAACGCCTAATAGAGGCGATTGTTTTAGTCTTCTTGGAGTCGCAAGAGAAGTAGCAATCTTAAACAATCTAAAATTAAAGTTACCGAAATCTCAAACCATTTCTTCAACGGTTGATAGCCCAACAAATATCTCTGTTTGCGCCATGGGTCCTAAATACGTGGGTCGTTACATTGAAAATGTAGACTTATCTCTAAAAACTCCTGACCTCATAGCTGAAAGACTGGAGACCAGCGATCATAGGCTTATCGATCCCGTGGTTGATATTACAAATTACATTCTTCTTGAGCTGGGACAACCTTTGCATGCCTTTGATCACGATAAGTTAGTGGGTGATATAAAAGTCAGGTTTGCTAAGGAAGCTGAAGAATTGACGTTACTGGATGAAACAAAAATATCCCTTAATAAGGACTGCTTAGTCATTGCTGATAAAAAAGGATCAATTGCTTTTGCGGGCATCATGGGAGGTCTTGATTCCTCAGTTACTGACTCCACTAAATCAATATATTTAGAAAGTGCTTACTTTAAGCCAGAGGCCATTAGAGGAAAAGCCAGACGCTTTGGACTCCAAACGGATGCCTCGATGAGATTTGAAAGAGGCGTTGATTTTAATATACAAGAATTGGCCATTGAAAGAGCAAGCGAGCTTTTAAACAAATCCGTGGGAGGTCGTTTTGGTCCCTTGCAAGTGGTCACTGAAAAAAAGAGTCTTCCTAAACAAAATAAAGTATCCGTCAACATATCTTCAGCAAATAGGATATTGGGAGCAAATCTCTCTAAGACAAAGGTTAAAAGTTACCTCACGGGACTCGGCCTTTCTCCTCAAGTTAAAAAAGAAACCGTCAACACACTGATACCTGCTTGGAGATACGATTTGAGCATTGAGGCTGATTTAATAGAAGAGTTGGCCAGGCTTGAAGGCTACAACAAATTACCCACTGAATCTCTACAACCCCTTACGAAGAAAAAGGAGGTTACTAGTAGTCGTAAAGTTTCTTCTTTCCTAGTTTCACAAGGCTACAGTGAGGTTATAACGTATTCATTTATTGATGAACAAGATGCCAATCTAGAAAACGCTAAAAAAGATCATTTAATTGTTTCAAATCCCATTTCACAAAACATGAGCGTGATGCGATCGAGCCTGTGGCCCGGTTTAATTAATACTTATGCAAGCAACCTTAATAACGGTGAAGAAAATCAAAAATTGTTTGAAATAGGTTCTACTTTTAGAAAGAACAAAGCGGGTTTGGTTAAAGAAATCCTTCAAGTGAGTGGTTTAATCTCAGGAAAAGACATGGACCTTCATTGGAAAAACAAACCGTCATCTTTAAATTTTTACAATCTGAAAGGTGATCTAGAAAGTTTAATGAATCATTTAACAAAAGAAGCAACATTTGACAGCGGAGCTTCTTCTTTTCTTCATCCGGGGAAATCAGCAAGAATTAAACTTGGATCTAAAGCAATTGGAGAAATGGGAGTTATTCACCCCGGTGTTATGAATAAAAAGGATTTAAAGGGTGAGGTTTTGCTTTTTACTTTAGACATAGACAAGCTCATTCAAGATAAAAATATAAAATACAAAAATTTTTCACGTTATCCAGTGACACAAAGAGACTTGGCATTTATTGTTGATGATTCAGAGTTAAACAGCAAAATTATTAAACTTATTAAAGATAAGGCCGGTAAGGAATTGGTTAAAATCAATACATTTGATGTCTATCAAGGTGATAATGTTCCGAAAGGTAAAAAAAGCGTCGCGTTTAATTTAAAATGGCAGTCTTTCAACAAGACACTCATCGATGAAGATATTGATCGGTTGGTGGAAAAAATTGTAAACTCCTTATCTAAAGAAATAAAAGCAGAATTGAGATCTTAATGAGTAAAACCGTAACAAAATCAGACATTGTTGATCATTTACACGCAACCCTGGGATTGAATAAATCCGAATCAAAGGAGTTGGTAGAGTGTTTCTTTCATGAAATTGCACAGTCTTTGTTGAATGATGAAGAAGTTAAATTGTCGGGATTTGGTAATTTTGAAATTATTAAAAAGAAAGCTCGTCCGGGAAGAAACCCCAAAACGGGAGAGGCCGTTACGGTTTCAGCTAGAAAAGTGGTCACTTTTAGGGCCGGTCAAAAACTAAGGAGTAAAGTTGCATCTCAGGATGGATAACAAATTCCAGATACCCGAAAAAAAATATTTTTCTATTGGCGAAGTTGCAGAACTGTGTGATTTAAAGACTCACACTTTAAGGTTTTGGGAAAAAGAATTTAAAGACCTGAGCCCAGTAACAAGGAAAGGGAACAGGCGATACTATCAACGAGAAGACATTGTCTTGGTCATGAAGATTAAATCGTTGCTTCACAGTGACGGCTTGACAGTGTCGGGTGCAAAAAAGAGTTTGAATTCAAATACTGCAGTTGTGAAGGGGGGTGATTTAGATTCCCAAGAGATTCTGCAAGACCTAGAAGATATCTTACAAGAACTCAAAAAATAAAAACGGGGCGTGGCGCAGTCTGGTAGCGCACTTGACTGGGGGTCAAGTGGTCGCAGGTTCAAATCCTGCCGTCCCGACCATCTTTTTTAAAAGGTCCAAAAAAATGCGCATAAGACATTGTCTGTTCTTGAAGCCGTAATAGGTCTTATAAGAACTTTAGGAGATGAAGGATTGGTAGGGTTGCTCGCAGGAATTTGGTTGGTAGGACAGTTTTTTCTATCGTATAAACTATATGGAAGTTTAAAGAATAAATACGAAAGTTTATAAAGCTCGCTCAATCAATTTTATTTCGTAAGTACTATACAAATTATTTATAACTCTATATAATTGTATCAATATCAAGAGGCGTTAAATTCTCCCCAGAAAAAACCTCTCCAAGGTAAACTCTCTTGATATTATTTTGATACTAAGAGGCGTTAATTTCTCCCCAGAAAAAACCTCTCCAAGGTAAACCTTTTTAGATCAAAGTGGGATGTGGAAACACCCATATTTAGCTTTCCGAGCTGAATTTTATATCTGCATCTCACACCCTTTGGTGGGTGGTGCTCGTAAAAATTAATTTTTGGTTGGGCGCAGCTGAGTATCATCCGCCACCATTTTTCTAAACCTTCACTCCTGATGTGCTTATAATGCCCCTGATTTAAATTTATAATCAAACAAATATTCATATGAACGACGCAGAAATACTAAATAAGTTGAATTCTCACTCAGCACCTTGTGGCGAAACTTTGGGTCTTAGATGTATTAGATTTCAATCTGAACCACCTGAAATAGAAATAGAGTTTGAAGCAAAATATGAATTTACTCACTCTGAAGGGCAGGTTGTTCAGGGTGGATTTGTGGCAGCTATGTTAGATGCACCTATGGCGCATTTATTGATGGGTCTTTACGAAGAGCCAATTACGCCCATGACTTTGGATATAAACGTCAGCTATTTGGCGCCGTCAAAGCCCGGAAAATTAAACTGTGTGGCAGAAGTGGTCCAACGCGGAAAGAGCACGGCTTTTATGTCCAGTCGTTTGTACCAACAAGAGAAGTTAGTTGCTACCGCAACTTCTACCGTGAAGATTGTTCCGATTAAGAGTTAAACTCCAAAATCCCAAGATAAACCGTCGTGATACTTCTTCAAGATTTCTTTAGCAATTAAGATTCTATGAACTTCATCAGGACCATCAGCTAGTCTTAGCGTTCTAAAACCTTGGAACATACCGGCAAGAGGTGTGTCTCCTGATACTCCTCGCCATCCATGGATTTGAATAGCTCTATCCACTACTCTGCCACCTGCCAAAGGAACAAAAACTTTTATAGCCGATATATCTACCCTTGCATCTCCTTCTTTATCCATAACTTCTGCACAATGAATGGTCATTAATCTTGAAGCCTGAATGTCCATGTAAGAATCGGCAATGAACCCTTGAATAAACTGTTTGGTTTCTAATTTACCACCGTGAACTTCACGTTCTGTTGAATATTTGACCATAATGTCAAAGGCTCTCCACATTTGACCAATGGTATTCATGCAGTGATAAACACGACCAGCACCTAATCTGTCTTGTGCTGCTTGGTGGCCTGAACCTCTAGCTCCAAGAGCATTTTCTACAGGAACTCTGACGTTCTCATATTTTATTTCCATATGATCCCCACCGGTGTGGCCCCATATTGGAACTGATCTTATTCTGTTAACTCCAGGAGTGTCTGTTGGAACAATAATTTGCGTCATTCTCAGATTGGCATTGCCATCATCTCCATCCTCTTCGGTTTTACACATCACCACTAAGAAATCTGCTCTTTGTCCATTTGACGTCATGATCTTGTGGCCGTTGATAACCCATTCGTCTCCTTCTCTAACGGCCGTAGTCTTAAGTGATCTAGGATCCGAACCGGCTGAATCAGGTTCAGTCATTGAAAAACCAGATTCCATCTCTTGATTAATTAAAGGAAGCAACCATTTCTTTTTTTGTTCATCTGTACCGTATTTCACAAGTATTTTTTGGTTACCTGAGTTGGGTGCAATAACTCCAAAAAGCCTATTGCCTAAAGGAGACCAAGCAAGAATCTCATTCATGTAAGCATGAACCAAAAATCCGTTTCCCATACCTCCGTATTCTTGAGGTAAGTGAGGGGCCCACAGTCCTTGTTTCTTTACTTCTTCGTTAATTTCTTTTCTTAATTTCTTTGATTTGTCGCCCCCAGCATAAATAACCCCTTCATTAGGAATGATTCTGTTGGCTACTATGTCCGCTGTTCTTAATCTGATGTCATTAATTTCTTCAGATAATGTTGAGATTGGTGATATTTGCATTTTTGTACTCCTTAACTCTCCAAATAGATTTAAATTCAATCTTAGGATAGTAAAGGAAGACCGTATTAAATTCATTAAAAAAAAATGTAAAATTCTATCTATTTTTCTTAGGAGACAAAAATAATAGTCTGTGAGATCATGGCTTTTTTTTAAACCGGGTAAATAAACAAGATCTCATCTTTTTAGCAATAAGTTGATTTTGATCACAAAGAATAAGGAAGAAGAATGAACAAAACTAATTCAATTTTTATTTTAATAATCTTACTGATAGCAGGATGTTCCAGTGAACTCCCTGAAGAATCTCAAAGAACCATCAATCAAGGAGAGGTGATTGGTATAGAAAGTGATAATAATACTTTTGCCTGGTTAGGGATCCCTTTTGCCGAACCTCCAGTGGGCAATTTGAGATGGAAAGCTCCATTGCAACCGAAACCTTTTAATTCAAGATTTGAGGCCAATCAATTTGCAGATATTTGTTTTCAACCCGGAGGTCTATTCGGTGGTGGAGAAGATTGGACAGGTTCAGAGGATTGTCTTTATTTAAATGTCTGGACACCGGCTTGGTCGACCGAAGAGTTAAAAGAAAAGAAAGTTCCTGTCATGGTCTGGATACACGGCGGCGGAAACACAACTGGTTCAGCGGACACTTACAATCCCAGCAACATAGTATTTGATAATGAAGTCATTGTAGTGACTGTTCAATACAGAATGTCTAACTTAGGTTGGTTTAGACATCCTTCTTTAAGACAAGGGGACGCTACCTTAGAAGATGCTTCTGGTAGCTTTGGCACCTTAGATAATATTATGGCTCTTCGTTGGGTAAAAGATAATATTTCAGTATTTGGCGGTGATGTTAACAATGTGACCATCTATGGTGAGTCAGCTGGAGGACATAACGTAGCGGCACTTTACGCCTCTCCTTTGGCCGAAGGGTTATTTCACAAAGCGATAGTGCAAAGTGGGATTGTTTCTCATTCAGATCTTGTTGAAGCGGAATCTTATTATCCTGAAAGCGGAATATCTGGGATTCAGAGTTCTAAAGAAGTGCTCAATTGGCTTTTGCTGAATGACGACAAGGCAACCACACTTCTTGAAGCAAGAGACGTGCAAGACTTAATGTCTTTGCAAGAATCTGAAGATTATCTCCGGAGCAAGACCCCCGAGGAGCTATTAACTGCTTATAGAAATGTAAGACCAAAGAAAGGTGGAATGACCAGAGCTTTTAATGATGGATACGTTTTAGGAGAAAAAGGTATTCTTGAATCTTTTACGAATCAAAAGATGCTGCGAGTGCCGATCATTCTTGGCACCAACCGATATGAAAGTAAGCTTTTTAATATGAGAAATCCGAGATTTGTAAGATGGGGTGAGGGTGAGGGCATTGTTGCAACCGCTGCTTCTTGGGCAGGTATTGAAGAGCTGCCTTTGGAAATAATGAATCCGGATTTTTACAATGCGGTTAATCAATACGCTGCTGATTCATGGAAAGAAAGGGCTGCAGACACACCAGCAAGTCAGCTTGTTGCTTCAGGTCATACCAACACTTATGTCTATAGATTTGACTGGGATGATTTGCCGGTAATTAACGGAATGGATTTTGGAGTCCTGGCTGGAGCTGCTCATGCTTTAGAGCTCCTTTTTCTTTTTCCTGCTGCTTTTGATAATGTCCTTATTAAAAATCTGGTAGTCAAAGATTCTTATGAAGGGGCTATAAAATTGTCTGATCAAATGATGTCTTATTGGGCTGAGTTTGCCTACACGGGTGACCCTGGGACAGGTAGATCGAAAGACTTGCCTCAATGGAATCCATGGTCAGACCAAGACAAATATATGATTCTAGACTCAGAGGAAGGCCAGGGGCTAACCATGGTCAATAATGCAGTGACTGTGAATTCCATGGTTGATGAAATGGCTGAAGATCAGAGATTAACCTCAGACGAAAAATGCCAAACACTTTTTACAATGGCTTATGGAGGAGATTTTCCTCAAGCAAAGTTTGATGCCTTTAATAAGGGATATTGTTTAACGTTAGATTACTCAGATATACTAGAAATAATGGAACAAAGAGGAGATGACGATGACCAAGACAGTTGATTTTTACTTCGATTTTGCAAGCCCCAATGCTTATTTAAGCAACAAGGCACTTGCTCCAATAAAAGAAAGAACAGGAGCCACTGTTAATTACATACCAGTTTTATTGGGAGGAATATTCAAAGCTACTGGGAACAAACCACCCATGGAGCAGTTCTTTGGAGTCAAAGGAAAGAACGAATACCAGTCTCTAGAAATGGAAAGATTCATCCAGAGGCACGGATTGAATGCCTTTCAAATGAACCCGCATTTTCCTGTTATGAGTCTGCAAATTATCAGAGGAGCCGTGGCAGCTGACAGTGATGGTTATCTTGAAGATTACATAGATAAAATCCTTGTTCATATGTGGGAAGAGCCAAAAAAGATGGACGATCTTGAAGTCATAAAGGCCGCTTTTGAAGAATCAGGCTTGGACTCCAATAAGTTGTTAGAACAAATGCAAGATCCTGAAATAAAAGCTCAATTAATTGCAAACACTGAAGCAGCCGTAGAAAGGGGTGTTTTTGGTATACCGACATTCTTCGTAGGCGATGAAATGTATTTCGGCAAAGACACGTTATGGCAAGTTGAAGAGAAGCTTAGTGAGTAAAGCTCTAAGTTCTTTAAGTTTTACACGAGGCCCCGACATGAAAAATAGATTCATGCTGGCTCCTTTAACTAATTCACAAAGTCATGAAGACGGGTTGATGTCAGATGAAGAATTTCACTGGTTGACCATGAGAGCCAAGGGAGGTTTTGGTTTGACCATGACGTGTGCTTCGCACGTTCAAGCTATTGGAAAAGGTTTCCCGGGCCAGATGGGAGTTTTTTCTGATCTGCACTCGGAAGGACTATCAAGGCTAGCCGAAGAGATTAAATCTCATAACAGCGTTGCTATCGTGCAACTTCATCATGCTGGAATGAGATCACCAAAAGAATTGATTGGTGAAGACCCGGTTTGTCCTTCTGACAATGAAGAGTTTTCAGCAAGAGCATTAACATTGGAAGAAGTGCATCAATTAAGAGATGATTTTATAGAGGCGGCCATCCGCTCCGAGAAAGCTGGATTTGATGGCGTCGAATTGCACGGTGCTCATGGCTACGTGTTGTGCCAATTTCTCAGTCATGAAGTGAATTTAAGGACCGATGAATACGGCGGAAGTTTAGAAAACCGTTCAAGGCTTTTAAATGAAATTATTGATGGCATCCGCGCTAATTGCAGAGAAGATTTTATGTTGGGCGTTCGCTTGTCTTCGGAAAGGTTTGGAATTCTTTTAGGAGAATCAAAAGAACTTGCTCAAAGTTTAATGACCTCTGAAAAAATTGATTTTTTAGACATGTCTTTGTGGGATGTTTTTAAGGAGCCCGTAGAAGAAGAATTTAAAGGAAAGACGTTAATAGAGCATTTTGTGGAGCTAGAAAGAGGCAACACTCGATTGGGCGTTGCAGGCAATATAAGAACACCTCAAGATGCAACCAGAGCCATGGAAGAGGGTGTGGATTGGGTCATGATTGGAAGAGGGGCAATATTGCACCATGATTTTCCTCTTTTATACGAAGACAACCCTGAATTTACTCCTTCTGAAATACCTGTAACAGAAGATTATCTTGCCAATGAAGGTCTATCTAAGAAATTTATAGACTACATGAGCAACTGGGGCTTTGTAGAGAAGGCTTAGTTTAAGAAACTGTCGTCCTTTTCCAGCATCAAGTCATACATTGGCTGATAACTGGCCCACATGCCGAAATCCGAGCCTACTTGACCTCTGGTCATTTCGGCAACGTCATCGGATATTCTTTCCATTTGCCCAACGGCTTCAGCAAGCAATTGCGATTGACAGCATCTGTCCATGGATAAGAATCCCCAAACGGCTTCATCGACTGTTTTTCCTGTTGTTAGAAGGCCATGGTTTTTGAGAATTGCAGCTTTCTTTTCACCCAGTGCCTTAGCAATTCTATCTCCTTCGCCTGTATCCAATACTACGCCCGTGAAGTCATCAAACAAAACATGGTTGTCAAAAAAAGCACAAGAATCTTGAGTGATGGGTTCAAGCAGCCTTCCTAATGAAGAAAAAGTTTTTCCGTACATGGAGTGAGAATGCGCAGCGGCATTCAGATCTTCTCTAGCCATGTGCAACCTTGAATGTATGGCAAATGCAGCTGTGTTCAACTGCCTGTCGCCTTGAACAATGTCTCCCTCATGATTGACTAACAATAAATCGGACACACGCATTTGATTAAAATGGACTCCAAAAGGGTTTACCCAGAAGTGATCTGGAAATTCTGGATCTCTTAGGGTGATGTGGCCCGCAAGCCCTTCATCAAAACCAAAATGAGCAAAAAGCCTGAACCCGCTGGCCAACCTTTCAAGTTGATGCCTTCTTTCTTCTTCAATATTCTTGCATTCAATAGGCACGAGAGACCCTCTTTCCTTTTGCGGTAATTTACCGAGGTTTATATCAATTTTATCCATTTTGTTATTTCTCCCTACTATTTTTAACCTATAAAATTAAATTCTAGTCTTATTTGCTAAAATATAAATATATTTAAGTATTTTATTGAAACAGGTAATCACATGGTAGATAAACAATTCAGAATCGAGAAGGATAGTTTGGGTGAAGTTAAGGTCTCTAAAAAAGTTTTATGGGGTGCTCAAACACAAAGAGCCGTGAACAATTTCCCGGTTAGTGGTATTTCAATGAACTTTCCTTTTACCGACGCTTTTATTTCATCGCTTGGTGTTATTAAAGACGCAGCAGCAAAAGCAAATAAAAATTTGGGCTTATTAGAAGCTAAAAAACAAAGAGCCATATCCAAAGCAGCAAAAGAAGTTTGGCAAAATAAGCACGGTGCTCAATTTCCTATCGATGTTTTTCAAACCGGCTCTGGTACCAGCACCAATATGAACGCCAATGAAGTCATTGCTAATTTAGCAACTAAGTACGCGGGTGAAAAAATTGACCCAAATGATCACGTGAACATGAGTCAAAGTTCAAATGATGTAATTCCAACGGCCATTAACATTTCTTGTCACATGGACATGACTAAAAAACTCATGCCTGCGCTGACAAAATTAATTGATATTATTGATGCTAAGGCATTGAGCGTAAAAGGGACGGTAAAAACTGGACGCACTCATTTAATGGACGCTATGCCAATTGATCTAGCGCAAGAACTTTCTGCTTGGTCTTCACAGTTATCAACGTCTCAAGCCACCCTTAATGACTGCATAGAAAAATTACTTTATATGCCACAAGGAGGTACGGCTATAGGAACCGGCATAAACGCGCATCCAAGATTTGCTAAAGAATTTTGTAAGGAAGTTTCTAAACTAAACAGCGATTGCAAGGTAAAGCCGAGTGACAATTTTTTTAATAGCCTGAGTGCTCAAGACACTTCCGTTCAACTTTCTGGTGAGCTTAAAAATCTAGCCGTTATCCTGATGAAGGTCTCTAATGATTTAAGGTGGATGAACAGTGGACCTTTAGCAGGCCTAGGAGAAATAGAACTGCAGGCTCTTCA
Source organism: uncultured SAR86 cluster bacterium (assembly GCA_937773605.1). Classification (GTDB taxonomy): domain Bacteria; phylum Pseudomonadota; class Gammaproteobacteria; order Magnimaribacterales; family Magnimaribacteraceae; genus CAJJAM01. The sequence continues at coordinate 11,142 of CALJVP010000017.1, forward strand.
ACCCGGAAGCAGCATTATGCCCGGTAAGGTTAACCCGGTTATACCCGAGGCTGTTGCCATGGTTTGTGCTGATGTCATAGGCAATGACGTGAGTGTTACGGTCGGAGCGCAATCCGGTAATTTCCAGCTAAACGTCATGTTGCCAGTCATTGCTTACAACGTTCTAAAGAGTGTCAATCTTCTAGCAGGCGCCATGAACATATTGGGTCCTAAGGCGATTAAAACTTTTAAAGTTAATCATGACAATATTGAAAGGTCTCTGGAAAGAAACCCCATTCTTGTGACTGCACTTAATCCTGTGATTGGATACGCTAAGGCAGCAGAAATAGCTAAGAAAGCTTACAAAGAGAACAGACCAGTAATAGATGTTGCGATAGAAGAAACAGATTTAAGCAAAGCACAATTAAAGAAATTATTGGACCCTAAAAAATTAACTTCTGGCGGTATAAAAAAATAAGATGGAAGAGTTAACCAAACAAAAGTGCGTTGCGTGTCGAGCGGATGCTCCTCGTGTAACTGATGATGAATTACCTGGGTTGATAAAACAAATACCGGATTGGCAACCGGTCTCCAATGATTCCGTTCTCCAATTAACAAGAGAGTTTAAATTTAATGATTACGTTTCATCTCTTAGTTTTACTAATGCGATAGCCAATTTAGCTGAAGCAGAAGATCACCATCCAGCAATATTATTGGAATGGGGAAAAGTTCAAGTGACCTGGTGGACACACAAAATCGGCGGTCTGCACAAGAATGATTTCATAGCCGCTGCTAAAACTGACCTTATTTACCAAGACAAGTAGGTTTTCATGACAAAGATAATTGTCGTTTACTCGGGAGGTCTGGATTCTTTCACTCTTCTTAATGAAGCTATTCGTTCCGGTAAAGACGTTTCTGCTTTGTCTTTTGACTACGGACAAAAGCACAACAAAGAACTACATTTTGTTGAAAAATTTTGTGCGCAAGAATCCATAGACAGCAAAATCGTTGACGTTTCTTCCATAAAAGAGCTTTTTCAGGGTTCCTCATTGACGGATGAGATTGATATTCCAAAAGGGCATTACGAGGATGATTCCATGAAATCCACCGTAGTGCCAAACAGAAACATGATTCTGATTTCTTTGGCTTTAGGGTATGCCGTTACCAAGGAAGCAGAAGAGGTTTGGTTTGGAGCGCATGCAGGCGATCATGCTATTTACCCAGATTGCAGACCGGAATTTGTGGAAAAAATGGACGCGGTGGCAAGGATTGCTAATTATTCTCCTATAGCGGTAAAAGCACCTTACATTGCAATGAGCAAAACTGAAATCTTAGCAATTGGTCTAAACATGCAATTAGATTATGGTCTAACTTGGACTTGTTACGAAGGCAAAGAGTTGGCTTGCGGTTCCTGCGGCGCATGCCATGAAAGACTTGAATCTTTTGCTGCTAATAACGTCATTGATCCAATAAAATACTCTTAAAGGCATGTATCAAATAAAAGAAATGTATTACACCCTTCAAGGTGAAGGGGCTAGAGCAGGAAGGCCATCGGTTTTCTGCAGATTCACGGGATGCAACCTGTGGTCGGGCAGAGAAAAAGATCGATCCGAAGCAGTCTGTAATTTTTGTGACACCGACTTTGTGGGTGTGGACGGTCCTGGGGGAGGAAAGTTTGCTGACTCATTAGAATTATCTGCTGCCATTGCGTTGCTGTGGCCAAATGAGGAACCTAATAAATACATAGTTTTTACTGGCGGAGAACCCGGACTGCAATTGGATGACGAGCTCATCGATCAATTGCATTCAAAGAATTTTGAAGTTGCAGTAGAAACCAATGGCACATTACATTTACCTACTAATATAGATTGGCTAACGGTTAGCCCAAAAGCAGATTCCACTTTAAAGATCAAAGCGGGCAACGAATTAAAGCTGGTTTATCCTCAAGAAAATGTTTCTCCTCAGTCTTACGAAGATCTGAATTTCGAAAACTTTTATTTACAGCCCATGGACAATGCGGACAAAGATAAGAACACTCAAAGAACCATTCAATATTGTTTAGAGAATCCAAAATGGAAATTAAGTTTACAAACTCATAAGTACATGGGTATTGCTTAAAAAAAAGATTTTATTTAAAACCACAATACTCTAGTATCGCTTCTTTTTTCATTTGAAATAAAGGTAAAGATGGATCTAATAACAGACAGACCCCAGTGGTTTAAGGAAGCTTTAGAGGTTGAACATAAAAGTTCTAAAGTGAACATTGATGGGGCTGATATCCATTTCTTGGAATGGGGAGACCCGCAAAATCAAAGCGTCATCATGCTGCATGGCAATCATGCCCATGCCCATTGGTTTCAATTTATAGGTGCCTTGTTGTCGGATAAATACCATTTTGTTGTGATGAGTTTTAGTGGCATGGGGGAAAGCGACTGGCGCTCCAGTTATGAGAGAGACACTTTCATAGAAGATGTTTGGGGTGTTGTCAGAGCAACCAAGATGGAAAAACCCATCGTTGTTGGCCACAGTTTCGGAGGAATGGTTTCGTTGGTAACCGCAGGGAAATACAGTTCTCTTATGAAAGGACTCTTGCTGGTTGATTTTATAGTCTATCCCCCTGAAGAAAGTGCCGAATGGTTTCACGGTCACCCAAAATCCAGGCCTCCGCAAATACGAGATCAAAAAGAAGATTTTACCAAACGATTCAGACTGATGCCTGCTCAAGAATGCGTTAATCAGTTCTTAATAGACTTCATAGCGGACAAATCGATCAGAGAAACCGAGGACGGTTGGAGTTGGACCTTTGACCCTTCCACTTACGACACCTTAAGGATTGGTTCTGATCATGCTGAGATCTTAAGCAATCTGGAATGTCCGGTAGGGTTCTTTTACGGCGAACACACGGTTGAGTTCAATTCTCGCAGCGGCGTTTCTGGAATGAAAGATCTTTTACCCGAAGGATCTCCTATTGTTGCTTTAGAGGATTCTCAGCATCATCTAATGCTCGATAAGCCATTGGAATTTGTGGAAGAATTAGATAAATTTATTCAATTTTTTATTGAACAAAAGGCTTAAACTTCTTCTGGAACCGGTTCTGTTAGTCTCAAGAACCATATCAAAATAATAGCAACACAAAGCAAAGACGCTAACAACATAAAAGCGACTTGATAATCCCCATACGATTGATAGAGCAGGGCCGCCAATGGTGTTCCTCCTGCTTGAAATAACGCGATGACGGGTTGAGCAAGACCTCTGGCTCTTCCAAAACTTTTAGGGGTGTAAGCTTTGGCGTACAAGATATTGCTTAAAGGCAGTGCTGCGCCTCCACCAAATCCAAATAAAGCAATGATGGCTGCAAGCTGATAAGGGGTATTAGCGCTCATGATAAGAATGATACCCAAACCTTGTAATAGCAATGAAATGGAAACGGCTATTCTAGGATCAAGTTTTTTCTCTACAAGCCAGCCAAAAATGATTTTACTCAGCATGGCAGGTATGGCGTACATACTAAAAATTAATGCCGCTTGTGAAGCCCAGCCTTTTTCAGAAGCAAACAATGTGATGTGGCTAAGAACAGCCATCATAGCCGAGAATTGCAGAGCAAAAACAAATGACAATACCCAGAAATTCTTATCTCTTATAAGCATTGCTACGGGCCAGTCTTTACCTTCTTCTTCTTTGGCTTCATCATTTACAGATGGTTTGCCGTCAGGCATTTGACCCACGTCTTTTGGATGATTAATGATGCCTATCCAAACTAAAGGCGTGATAACAAATATCATAAAGATTCCAAAACTCAGATAAACCTCTCGCCAAGACAAGGAAAAAATATCCATTAATAAATATTGAGTCATCAAGGGAAGCACAAAACCTGCAAAAGAAACACCAACAGCAGCAATTCCTAGGGCTCTACCGGTTTGTGCATTAAACCATTGAGAAACCAGCTTTGAAGTCGATAAGTTACCAAAAAGACTGGCCCCTAATGCCAGAGGAACGGCAAATATTAGAATAAACCCTAGGTAATTGTTCGTGAAATATAACGATATAAGACTAAGGCCGTATATCAATCCACCAATGCACAAAACATTGTTGATAGGAAAGCTGTCCAAGAGTTTTCCAACAATCGGGTATAAAGCAGCAGAACAAACCATAAAAATCGGCAAGGTCAATGTCGTCATTACCCTTGATAATTCCAACTCCTGTTCAAGTTGCAGTTGTATAACCGGATAGCTTTGGAAGGCAAAGCCCACAGCAAAAAAATCAACAGCCATCGCGATGGCTACCATTCGCCATCCAAAGAAGGAATTAGTTGAAGTTGTTTGCATAGGGTAGAACTATGATTTTAACTCAGTTAACTGTTATGACTAAGAAAATATCTTATATAGTTTCTGCGATTGTTTTTTCAGTTACTTCCCATAAACGAGATGCTTCTTCTGTGTCGATTGCCCATTCCGCAACTCCAACGTAACGAGCCGCAGGACCTTCTTCTTGAATAGGTGCAATATCGCAGTTTTCGCAATAAACTCCACCCATGCCATCAAGCTGTGGGCTGGTGGCACACCAGAGACTTGTCGAAGCTCCTTGAGTGGGTGTCTTAAAACCTTTAGCAGCCATTTCAGAAAGCTCTCCATCCTCACCAAGCCACCCTAAGGCTATCATTTCTTCTTTTTCTAAATGCCTTTGAAGCGGAGTAAAAATACCGCCAGGATGAACACCAAAGGCCCTTACGCCTTTATCTTTCATTCGTGAATCCAATTCAATGGCGAGTAGACTCGCAGCTGTTTTTGATTGACCGTATGACTGCCATTTATCGTAAGAATCTTTGAAGTGGATATCATCCCACCGAATTCCAGACATCTTATGGGCCGTGGAAGACAAAGCAACAACTCTGGCATTTCCGGACTCAGTAAGCGCAGGCAGAAGACCTTTGGTTAAAATAAAATGACCGATATGATTGACCGCAAATTGCAAATCCCATCCTTCTTTGGTTGGGTTCTCTGGACAAGCCATCATAGCCGCGTTGTTTATTAGAATATCTACGGTCAGTCCTGTTTTGATGAAATCATCTACAAATGCAGCAGTGGAATTTAGATCTTCTAGATCTAATGGCAATATATCTTCTTCACTTACTATTCCTTTCAATTCATTTTTGGCTACATCAACTCGCCTGGCAGGAACGATGACACGAGCACCTGAGTTGGATAAAGCTCTGGAAGTTTCTAGGCCAATTCCAGAATAGCCTCCTGTAACTATTGCTGTCTTACCCGATAAATCAATACCATTTAGAACCTCATGAGGTTCGCTTTTCGCACCAAAACCCGAATTGATTGGTTTTTGAGATTCTGAAATCATAATTTTTCCTTAATGTTTATAAGATACAAGTGTACAACTTAGAGTGTCCTCTAT
>CALJVP010000018.1 GCA_937773605.1 uncultured SAR86 cluster bacterium
GCAAATAGAAGCGGGTTATGAAGAAATTAACACACCCCAGGTTGTCGATCGTAAGTTATGGGAAGAATCAGGCCATTGGGATAAGTACAGAGAAAATATGTTCATCACAGAGATTGACGAAGAACATGCCAATGAGAAAAGAACCAATGCTTTGAAACCAATGAATTGCCCTTGTCATGTTCAAATCTTCAATCAAGGGCTGAAGTCTTACAGAGATTTACCGATTAGATTTGCTGAATTTGGATCTTGTCACAGGTACGAGGCTTCGGGAACTCTTCATGGATTAATGAGGGTAAGAGCTTTTACTCAAGATGACGGACATATTTTTTGCACTGAAAATCAAATTGAACAAGAAACCAAAAATTTTATCGAAGTTTTATCCACCATATATTCTGAATTAGGATTCAATAAATTTGATATTAAGCTTTCCACTCGGCCCGAAGTGAGGGTCGGTTCAGATGAAGTTTGGGATAAGGCAGAGTCGGCTTTAGAACAGGCCATAAAAAACTTGGATTTGCCTTATGAAATTACTGAAGGTGATGGAGCTTTTTACGGACCTAAATTAGATTTCATTCTCACGGATTCCTTGGGTAGAGAATGGCAATGCGGAACTTTCCAGGCAGACTTTATTCTTCCCGAGCGTTTAGAAGCAAAATACATTGGCGAAGATGGAGAACGACACCAACCCGTCATGATTCATAGGGCAATTTTAGGTTCTTTTGAGAGATTTATTGGAATTTTAATAGAAAATCATGGAGGAGCTTTTCCGGTCTGGTTGGCACCCACGCAAGCAGTAATTTTGAATATTACCGACAAACAAGGCGAATATAGTCAAAAAGTACGTGATTTATTGCAAAAAAGTGGATTTAGAGCACAAAGTGACTTGAGGAAAGAGAAGATCGCTTATAAAATTCGCGACCACTCAATGAATAAGATCCCTTATCTATTAATTGTAGGAGATAAAGAAATAGAAAATAATACTATTTCGGTCCGTGCAAGGGGTGGAGAAGATCTTGGTGAGATGTCTTTGGATGATTTCAAAGTCATGGTTCTTGAAAAAGTCCATACCAAGCAATAATAACGAAACAGGAGTAGCACATAGCAGTAAGAAAGTCCTTTAGGAAACCTGAGAAAAGATTGCCAATTAATGGTGAAATCAAATCAGATAAAATTAGGTTGATTAGTGAGTCAGGAGAACAACTAGGAATTGTTAGTCTTGCAGACGCTTTAAAACAAGCAGAGCAAGCTTCTCTAGATTTGGTTCAAATGGCAAAGGACGGAGAGCCTCTTGTTTGTAGATTGCTTAATCACGGAAAACACGTTTTTGATGCTAAGAAGCAAAAAGCAGCTTCTAAAAAGAAACAAAAGAAACAACAGATTAAAGAAACAAAGTTCAGACCAGTAACGGAAGAAAACGATTACCAAATAAAGGTTAACAAGATAAAGAGTTTTTTAGAAAACGGAGATAAGGCCAAGATTACTTTAAGATTTAGAGGAAGAGAGATGGCTCATCAACAAATAGGAATGGATTTATTAAAAAGAGTAGAAGCAGATCTAGAAGAAATGGCAAAAGTTGAACAGTTCCCTATTCTAGAAGGAAGACAATTAGTTATGATGATGGCCCCAAATAAGAAATAGTTAAATCAGAGAAGAAATAATGACGAAATTAAAAGTACACAGCGGAGCCAGCAAAAGGTTCAAGAAAACCGGCAATGGTTTAAAAAGAAAGAAATCCAATAAGAGCCATATTCTTACTAAGATGACTACAAAAAGAAAAAGACAATTGAGAGGAACCACTCCTATTGCCAAAGTTGATCAACAGCTAGTTGATAGAATGCTTAAAACAAACACATAAACGAGAAAGATAATGGCTAGAGTAAAAAGAGGTGTTCAAGCTAAGGCTAGGCACAAAAAAGTTTTAAAACAGGCTAAAGGTTTCAGAGGCGCACGCAGCAGGACTTATAAAGTAGCCAAGCAGGCTGTCATGAAAGCTGGCCAATACGCCTATAGAGACAGGCGGGTTAAGAAAAGGGTATTTAGGTCATTATGGATTGTCAGAATTAATGCTGCAGCAAGAAACAACGGCATTACATACAGCAAATTAATCGCAGGATTGAAGAAAGCCAGTATTGATTTGGACAGAAAGACGCTTGCAAAGATAGCAGTGAATGACAAAGAGGCTTTTACAGTGATTGCCGAAGAGGCAAAATCTCAATTAGCAGCATAAAACCTCTCTTATCATAATTCCCTTAAACCGAGGGTTTGTATCTATAATAGACTTCTTCTAATACGAGAAAATAGATGGATATAACTTCTATAAGAAAAAAAGCCATTGATGCTGTTGCATCATCACCTGATCTTCAAGACCTTGAAAGTGTTTACAAATCTTTCTTGGGAAAAAACGGTGAGCTCAATAAACTTTTAAAAACATTAGGCTCGTTACCCTCTGAAGAACGAAGAGAAGCCGGCCAATCTCTTAATGCCTTAAAAAAAGAGATAGAAGTTGTTTATTCCAAGAGACAACATGATCTGATTGATCTAGATGCAGAAAGAAAACTCAAGAATGAAAAAATTGACGTAACGCTCCCTGGCATTTCAAGAGAACAGGGAACTTTCCATCCTATTACACAAACCATCAATTCCATCAGTGACTTCTTCGAGTCCCTGGGTTTTGAGGTGGCTTCAGGACCGGAAGTGGAAACTGATTATTATAATTTTGAAGCTTTGAACGTTCCTGCCGATCATCCTGCTAAAGATATGCACGATACATTTTATCTCGGCAATGGGGACCTTCTCAGAACGCATACCTCACCTGTTCAAATCAGGACCATGGAGCAGAAAGATCCGCCCCTTCGAATTATTTGTCCTGGAAGAGTGTATCGCAAAGATTCAGATCTGACTCACACACCCATGTTTCATCAAATAGAAGGACTTGTTTTAGAAGAAGGAGCTTCATTCGCGCAACTTAAAGGTCTGCTGAATGATTTTCTCACGGACTTTTTTGGACAAGAAATGGAATTGCGTTTTAGACCTTCTTATTTCCCGTTTACTGAACCTTCCGCTGAAGTGGATATCCGTTGGAAAAAAGGTTGGCTTGAGATCTTGGGTTGTGGAATGGTTCACCCAAACGTCTTAGAAATGGCAGGCATAGACACTAAGAAGTATTCGGGTTTTGCATTTGGATTGGGTGCTGAAAGGATGGCAATGCTTAAGCATGACATACCTGATTTGAGAGCTTTCTTTGAGAATGATCATAGGTTCTTAAAGCAATTTTAAAATGAAGTTTAGTAAAAACTGGCTTAAAGAATTTGTTGATATTGATCTCTCAACCGAAGAGCTGTGCGATCAATTAACCATGGCCGGACTTGAGGTTGATGGCTATGAGTCTTTCCAATCAAAACTAACCGGTAAAGACTCTATTATTGATCTTGATATAACGCCTAATAGAGGCGATTGTTTTAGTCTTCTTGGAGTCGCAAGAGAAGTAGCAATCTTAAACAATCTAAAATTAAAGTTACCGAAATCTCAAACCATTTCTTCAACGGTTGATAGCCCAACAAATATCTCTGTTTGCGCCATGGGTCCTAAATACGTGGGTCGTTACATTGAAAATGTAGACTTATCTCTAAAAACTCCTGACCTCATAGCTGAAAGACTGGAGACCAGCGATCATAGGCTTATCGATCCCGTGGTTGATATTACAAATTACATTCTTCTTGAGCTGGGACAACCTTTGCATGCCTTTGATCACGATAAGTTAGTGGGTGATATAAAAGTCAGGTTTGCCAAGGAAGCTGAAGAATTGACGTTACTGGATGAAACAAAAATATCCCTTAATAAGGACTGCTTAGTCATTGCTGATAAAAAAGGATCAATTGCTTTTGCGGGCATCATGGGAGGTCTTGATTCCTCAGTTACTGACTCCACTAAATCAATATATTTAGAAAGTGCTTACTTTAAGCCAGAGGCCATTAGAGGAAAAGCCAGACGCTTTGGACTCCAAACGGATGCCTCGATGAGATTTGAAAGAGGCGTTGATTTTAATATACAAGAATTGGCCATTGAAAGAGCAAGCGAGCTTTTAAACAAATCCGTGGGAGGTCGTTTTGGTCCCTTGCAAGTGGTCACTGAAAAAAAGAGTCTTCCTAAACAAAATAAAGTATCCGTCAACATATCTTCAGCAAATAGGATATTGGGAGCAAATCTATCTAAGACAAAGGTTAAAAGTTACTTCACGGGACTCGGCCTTTCTCCTCAAGTCAAAAAAGAAACCGTCAACACATTGATACCTGCTTGGAGATACGATTTGAGCATTGAGGCTGATTTAATAGAAGAGTTGGCCAGGCTTGAAGGCTACAACAAATTACCCACTGAATCTCTACAACCCCTTACGAAGAAAAAGGAGGTTACTAGTAGTCGTAAAGTTTCTTCTTTCCTAGTTTCTCAAGGCTACAGTGAGGTTATAACGTATTCATTTATCGATGAACAAGATGCCAATCTAGAAAACGCTAAAAAAGATCATTTAATTGTTTCAAATCCCATTTCACAAAACATGAGCGTGATGCGATCAAGCCTGTGGCCCGGTTTAATTAATACTTATGCAAGCAACCTTAATAACGGTGAAGAAAATCAAAAATTGTTTGAAATAGGTTCTACTTTTAGAAAGAACAAAGCGGGTTTGGTTAAAGAAATCCTTCAAGTGAGTGGTTTAATCTCAGGAAAAGACATGGACCTTCATTGGAAAAACAAACCGTCATCTTTAAATTTTTACAATCTGAAAGGTGATCTAGAAAGTTTAATGAATCATTTAACAAAAGAAGCAACATTTGACAGTGGAGCTTCTTCTTTTCTTCATCCGGGGAAATCAGCAAGAATTAAACTTGGATCTAAAGCAATTGGAGAAATGGGAGTTATTCATCCCGGTGTTATGAATAAAAAGGATTTAAAGGGTGAGGTTTTGCTTTTTACTTTAGACATAGACAAGCTCATTCAAGATAAAAATATAAAATACAAAAATTTTTCACGTTATCCAGTGACACAAAGAGACTTGGCATTTATTGTTGATGATTCAGAGTTAAACAGCAAAATTATTAAACTTATTAAAGATAAGGCCGGTAAGGAATTGGTTAAAATCAATACATTTGATGTCTATCAAGGTGATAACGTTCCGAAAGGTAAAAAAAGCGTCGCGTTTAATTTAAAATGGCAGTCTTTCAACAAGACACTCATCGATGAAGATATTGATCGGTTGGTGGAAAAAATTGTAAACTCCTTATCTAAAGAAATAAAAGCAGAATTGAGATCTTAATGAGTAAAACCGTAACAAAATCAGACATTGTTGATCATTTACACGCAACCCTGGGATTGAATAAATCCGAATCAAAGGAGTTGGTAGAGTGTTTCTTTCATGAAATTGCACAGTCTTTGTTGAATGATGAAGAAGTTAAATTGTCGGGATTTGGTAATTTTGAAATTATTAAAAAGAAAGCTCGTCCGGGAAGAAACCCCAAAACGGGAGAGGCCGTTACGGTTTCAGCTAGAAAAGTGGTCACTTTTAGGGCCGGTCAAAAACTAAGGAGTAAAGTTGCATCTCAGGATGGATAACAAATTCCAGATACCCGAAAAAAAATATTTTTCTATTGGTGAAGTTGCAGAACTGTGTGATTTAAAGACTCACACTTTAAGGTTTTGGGAAAAAGAATTTAAAGACCTGAGCCCAGTAACAAGGAAAGGGAACAGGCGATACTATCAACGAGAAGACATTGTCTTGGTCATGAAGATTAAATCGTTGCTTCACAGTGACGGCTTGACAGTGTCGGGTGCAAAAAAGAGTTTGAATTCAAATACTGCAGTTGTGAAGGGGGGTGATTTAGATTCCCAAGAGATTCTGCAAGACCTAGAAGATATCTTACAAGAACTCAAAAAATAAAAACGGGGCGTGGCGCAGTCTGGTAGCGCACTTGACTGGGGGTCAAGTGGTCGCAGGTTCAAATCCTGCCGTCCCGACCATCTTTTTTAAAAGGTCCGCCAAGACAGTAGAAGGTGGACCATGACAGCACATTGGCTCTGTTCTTGAAGCCGTAATAGGTCTTATAAGAACTTTAGGAGATGAAGGATTGGTAGGGTTGCTCGCAGGAATTTGGTTGGTAGGACAGTTTTTTCTATCGTATAAACTATATGGAAGTTTAAAGAATAAATACGAAAGTTTATAAAGCTCGCTCAATCAATTTTATTTCGTAAGTACTATACAAATTATTTATAACTCTATATAATTGTTATCAATATCAAGAGGCGTTAAATTCTCCCCAGAAAAAACCTCTCCAAGGTAAACTCTCTTGATATTATTTTGATACTAAGAGGCGTTAATTTCTCCCCAGAAAAAACCTCTCCAAGGTAAACCTTTTTAGATCAAAGTGGGATGTGGAAACACCCATATTTAGCTTTCCGAGCTGAATTTTATATCTGCATCTCACACCCTTTGGTGGGTGGTGCTCGTAAAAATTAATTTTTGGTTGGGCGCAGCTGAGTATCATCCGCCACCATTTTTCTAAACCTTCACTCCTGATGTGCTTATAATGCCCCTGATTTAAATTTATAATCAAACAAATATTCATATGAACGACGCAGAAATACTAAATAAGTTGAATTCTCACTCAGCACCTTGTGGCGAAACTTTGGGTCTTAGATGTATTAGATTTCAATCTGAACCACCTGAAATAGAAATAGAGTTTGAAGCAAAATATGAATTTACTCACTCTGAAGGGCAGGTTGTTCAGGGTGGATTTGTGGCAGCTATGTTAGATGCACCTATGGCGCATTTATTGATGGGTCTTTACGAAGAGCCAATTACGCCTATGACTTTGGATATAAACGTCAGCTATTTAGCGCCGTCAAAGCCCGGAAAATTAAACTGTGTGGCAGAAGTGGTCCAACGCGGAAAGAGCACGGCTTTTATGTCCAGTCGTTTGTACCAACAAGAGAAGTTAGTTGCTACCGCAACTTCTACCGTGAAGATTGTTCCGATTAAGAGTTAAACTCCAAAATCCCAAGATAAACCGTCGTGATACTTCTTCAAGATTTCTTTAGCAATTAAGATTCTATGAACTTCATCAGGACCATCAGCTAGTCTTAGCGTTCTAAAACCTTGGAACATACCGGCAAGAGGTGTGTCTCCTGATACTCCTCGCCATCCATGGATTTGAATAGCTCTATCCACTACTCTGCCACCTGCCAAAGGAACAAAAACTTTTATAGCCGATATATCTACCCTTGCATCTCCTTCTTTATCCATAACTTCTGCGCAATGAATGGTCATTAATCTTGAAGCCTGAATGTCCATGTAAGAATCGGCAATGAACCCTTGAATAAACTGTTTGGTTTCTAATTTACCACCGTGAACTTCACGTTCTGTTGAATATTTGACCATAATGTCAAAGGCTCTCCACATTTGACCAATGGTATTCATGCAGTGATAAACACGACCAGCACCTAATCTGTCTTGTGCTGCTTGGTGGCCTGAACCTCTAGCTCCAAGAGCATTTTCTACAGGAACTCTGACGTTCTCATATTTTATTTCCATATGATCCCCACCGGTGTGGCCCCATATTGGAACTGATCTTATTCTGTTAACTCCAGGAGTGTCTGTTGGAACAATAATTTGCGTCATTCTCAGATTGGCATTGCCATCATCTCCATCCTCTTCGGTTTTACACATCACCACTAAGAAATCTGCTCTTTGTCCATTTGACGTCATGATCTTGTGGCCGTTGATAACCCATTCGTCTCCTTCTCTAACGGCCGTAGTCTTAAGTGATCTAGGATCCGAACCGGCTGAATCAGGTTCAGTCATTGAAAAACCAGATTCCATCTCTTGATTAATTAAAGGAAGCAACCATTTCTTTTTTTGTTCATCTGTACCGTATTTCACGAGTATTTTTTGGTTACCTGAGTTGGGTGCAATAACTCCAAAAAGCCTATTGCCTAAAGGAGACCAAGCAAGAATCTCATTCATGTAAGCATGAACCAAAAATCCGTTTCCCATACCTCCGTATTCTTGAGGTAAGTGAGGGGCCCACAGTCCTTGTTTCTTTACCTCTTCGTTAATTTCTTTTCTTAATTTCTTTGATTTGTCGCCCCCAGCATAAATAACCCCTTCATTAGGAATGATTCTGTTGGCTACTATGTCCGCTGTTCTTAATCTGATGTCATTAATTTCTTCAGATAATGTTGAGATTGGTGATATTTGCATTTTTGTACTCCTTAACTCTCCAAATAGATTTAAATTCAATCTTAGGATAGTAAAGGAAGACCGTATTAAATTCATTAAAAAAAAATGTAAAATTCTATCTATTTTTCTTAGGAGACAAAAATAATAGTCTGTGAGATCATGGCTTTTTTTTAAACCGGGTAAATAAACAAGATCTCATCTTTTTAGCAATAAGTTGATTTTGATCACAAAGAATAAGGAAGAAGAATGAACAAAACTAATTCAATTTTTATTTTAATAATCTTACTGATAGCAGGATGTTCCAGTGAACTCCCTGAAGAATCTCAAAGAACCATCAATCAAGGAGAGGTGATTGGTATAGAAAGTGATAATAATACTTTTGCCTGGTTAGGGATCCCTTTTGCCGAACCTCCAGTGGGCAATTTGAGATGGAAAGCTCCATTGCAACCGAAACCTTTTAATTCAAGATTTGAGGCCAATCAATTTGCAGATATTTGTTTTCAACCCGGAGGTCTATTCGGTGGTGGAGAAGATTGGACAGGTTCAGAGGATTGTCTTTATTTAAATGTCTGGACACCGGCTTGGTCGACCGAAGAGTTAAAAGAAAAGAAAGTTCCTGTCATGGTCTGGATACACGGCGGCGGAAACACAACTGGTTCAGCGGACACTTACAATCCCAGCAACATAGTATTTGATAATGAAGTCATTGTAGTGACTGTTCAATACAGAATGTCTAACTTAGGTTGGTTTAGACATCCTTCTTTAAGACAAGGGGACGCTACCTTAGAAGATGCTTCTGGTAGCTTTGGCACCTTAGATAATATTATGGCTCTTCGTTGGGTAAAAGATAATATTTCAGTATTTGGCGGTGATGTTAACAATGTGACCATCTATGGTGAGTCAGCTGGAGGACATAACGTAGCGGCACTTTACGCCTCTCCTTTGGCCGAAGGGTTATTTCACAAAGCGATAGTGCAAAGTGGGATTGTTTCTCATTCAGATCTTGTTGAAGCGGAATCTTATTATCCTGAAAGCGGAATATCCGGGATTCAGAGTTCTAAAGAAGTGCTCAATTGGCTTTTGCTGAATGACGACAAGGCAACCACACTTCTTGAAGCAAGAGACGTGCAAGACTTAATGTCTTTGCAAGAATCTGAAGATTATCTCCGGAGCAAGACCCCCGAGGAGCTATTAACTGCTTATAGAAATGTAAGACCAAAGAAAGGTGGAATGACCAGAGCTTTTAATGATGGATACGTTTTAGGAGAAAAAGGTATTCTTGAATCTTTTACGAATCAAAAGATGCTGCGAGTGCCGATCATTCTTGGCACCAACCGATACGAAAGTAAGCTTTTTAATATGAGAAATCCGAGATTTGTAAGATGGGGTGAGGGTGAGGGCATTGTTGCAACCGCTGCTTCTTGGGCAGGTATTGAAGAGCTGCCTTTGGAAATAATGAATCCGGATTTTTACAATGCGGTTAATCAATACGCTGCTGATTCATGGAAAGAAAGGGCTGCAGACACACCAGCAAGTCAGCTTGTTGCTTCAGGTCATACCAACACTTATGTCTATAGATTTGACTGGGATGATTTGCCGGTAATTAACGGAATGGATTTTGGAGTCCTGGCTGGAGCTGCTCATGCTTTAGAGCTCCTTTTTCTTTTTCCTGCTGCTTTTGACAATGTCCTTATTAAAAATCTGGTAGTCAAAGATTCTTATGAAGGGGCTATAAAATTGTCTGATCAAATGATGTCTTATTGGGCCGAGTTTGCCTACACGGGAGACCCTGGGACAGGTAGATCGAAAGACTTGCCTCAATGGAATCCATGGTCAGACCAAGACAAATATATGATTCTAGACTCAGAGGAAGGCCAGGGGCTAACCATGGTCAATAATGCAGTGACTGTGAATTCCATGGTTGATGAAATGGCTGAAGATCAGAGATTAACCTCAGACGAAAAATGCCAAACACTTTTTACAATGGCTTATGGAGGAGATTTTCCTCAAGCAAAGTTTGATGCCTTTAATAAGGGATATTGTTTAACGTTAGATTACTCAGATATACTAGAAATAATGGAACAAAGAGGAGATGACGATGACCAAGACAGTTGATTTTTACTTCGATTTTGCAAGCCCCAATGCTTATTTAAGCAACAAGGCACTTGCTCCAATAAAAGAAAGAACAGGAGCCACTGTTAATTACATACCAGTTTTATTGGGAGGAATATTCAAAGCTACTGGGAACAAACCACCCATGGAGCAGTTCTTTGGAGTCAAAGGAAAGAACGAATACCAGTCTCTAGAAATGGAAAGATTCATCCAGAGGCACGGATTGAATGCCTTTCAAATGAACCCGCATTTTCCTGTTATGAGTCTGCAAATTATCAGAGGAGCCGTGGCAGCTGACAGTGATGGTTATCTTGAAGATTACATAGATAAAATCCTTGTTCATATGTGGGAAGAGCCAAAAAAGATGGACGATCTTGAAGTCATAAAGGCCGCTTTTGAAGAATCAGGCTTGGACTCCAATAAGTTGTTAGAACAAATGCAAGATCCTGAAATAAAAGCTCAATTAATTGCAAACACTGAAGCAGCCGTAGAAAGGGGTGTTTTTGGTATACCGACATTCTTCGTAGGCGATGAAATGTATTTCGGCAAAGACACGTTATGGCAAGTTGAAGAGAAGCTTAGTGAGTAAAGCTCTAAGTTCTTTAAGTTTTACACGAGGCCCCGACATGAAAAATAGATTCATGCTGGCTCCTTTAACTAATTCACAAAGTCATGAAGACGGGTTGATGTCAGATGAAGAATTTCACTGGTTGACCATGAGAGCCAAGGGAGGTTTTGGTTTGACCATGACGTGTGCTTCACACGTTCAAGCTATTGGAAAAGGTTTCCCGGGCCAGATGGGAGTTTTTTCTGATCTGCACTCGGAAGGACTATCAAGGCTAGCCGAAGAAATTAAATCTCATAACAGCGTTGCTATCGTGCAACTTCATCATGCTGGAATGAGATCACCAAAAGAATTGATTGGTGAAGACCCGGTTTGTCCTTCTGACAATGAAGAGTTTTCAGCAAGAGCATTAACATTGGAAGAAGTGCATCAATTAAGAGATGATTTTATAGAGGCGGCCATCCGCTCCGAGAAAGCTGGATTTGATGGCGTCGAATTGCACGGTGCTCATGGCTACGTGTTGTGCCAATTTCTCAGTCATGAAGTGAATTTAAGGACCGATGAATACGGCGGAAGTTTAGAAAACCGTTCAAGGCTTTTAAATGAAATTATTGATGGCATCCGCGCTAATTGCAGAGAAGATTTTATGTTGGGCGTTCGCCTGTCTTCAGAAAGATTTGGAATTCTTTTAGGAGAATCAAAAGAACTTGCTCAAAGTTTAATGACCTCTGAAAAAATTGATTTTTTAGACATGTCTTTGTGGGATGTTTTTAAGGAGCCCGTAGAAGAAGAATTTAAAGGAAAGACGTTAATAGAGCATTTTGTGGAGCTAGAAAGAGGCAACACTCGATTGGGCGTTGCAGGCAATATAAGAACACCTCAAGATGCAACCAGAGCCATGGAAGAGGGTGTGGATTGGGTCATGATTGGAAGAGGGGCAATATTGCACCATGATTTTCCTCTTTTATACGAAGACAACCCTGAATTTACTCCTTCTGAAATACCTGTAACTGAAGATTATCTTGCAAATGAAGGTCTATCTAAGAAATTTATAGACTACATGAGCAACTGGGGCTTTGTAGAGAAGGCTTAGTTTAAGAAACTGTCGTCCTTTTCCAGCATCAAGTCATACATTGGCTGATAACTGGCCCACATGCCGAAATCCGAGCCTACTTGACCTCTGGTCATTTCGGCAACGTCATCGGATATTCTTTCCATTTGCCCAACGGCTTCAGCAAGCAATTGCGATTGACAGCATCTGTCCATGGATAAGAATCCCCAAACGGCTTCATCGACTGTTTTTCCTGTAGTTAGAAGGCCATGGTTTTTGAGAATTGCAGCTTTCTTTTCACCCAGTGCCTTAGCAATTCTATCTCCTTCGCCTGTATCCAATACTACACCCGTGAAGTCATCAAACAAAACATGGTTGTCAAAAAAAGCACAAGAATCTTGAGTGATGGGTTCAAGCAGCCTTCCTAATGAAGAAAAAGTTTTTCCGTACATGGAGTGAGAATGCGCAGCGGCATTCAGATCTTCTCTAGCCATGTGCAACCTTGAATGTATGGCAAATGCAGCTGTGTTCAACTGCCTGTCGCCTTGAACAATATCTCCCTCATGATTGACTAACAATAAATCGGACACACGCATTTGATTAAAATGGACTCCAAAAGGGTTTACCCAGAAGTGATCTTGAAATTCTGGATCTCTTAGGGTGATGTGGCCCGCAAGCCCTTCATCAAAACCAAAATGAGCAAAAAGCCTGAATCCGCTGGCCAACCTTTCAAGTTGATGCCTTCTTTCTTCTTCAATATTCTTGCATTCAATAGGCACGAGAGACCCTCTTTCCTTTTGCGGTAATTTACCGAGGTTTATATCAATTTTATCCATTTTGTTATTTCTCCCTACTATTTTTAACCTATAAAATTAAATTCTAGTCTTATTTGCTAAAATATAAATATATTTAAGTATTTTATTGAAACAGGTAATCACATGGTAGATAAACAATTCAGAATCGAGAAGGATAGTTTGGGTGAAGTTAAGGTCTCTAAAAAAGTTTTATGGGGTGCTCAAACACAAAGAGCCGTGAACAATTTCCCGGTTAGTGGTATTTCAATGAACTTTCCTTTTACCGACGCTTTTATTTCATCGCTTGGTGTTATTAAAGACGCAGCAGCAAAAGCAAATAAAAATTTGGGCTTATTAGAAGCTAAAAAACAAAGAGCCATATCCAAAGCAGCAAAAGAAGTTTGGCAAAATAAGCACGGTGCTCAATTTCCTATCGATGTTTTTCAAACCGGCTCTGGTACCAGCACCAATATGAACGCCAATGAAGTCATTGCTAATTTAGCAACTAAGTACGCGGGTGAAAAAATTGACCCAAATGATCACGTGAACATGAGTCAAAGTTCAAATGATGTAATTCCAACGGCCATTAACATTTCTTGTCACATGGACATGACTAAAAAACTCATGCCTGCGCTGACAAAATTAATTGATATTATTGATGCTAAGGCATTGAGCGTAAAAGGGACGGTAAAAACTGGACGCACTCATTTAATGGACGCAATGCCAATTGATCTAGCGCAAGAACTTTCTGCTTGGTCTTCACAGTTATCAACGTCTCAAGCCACCCTTAATGACTGCATAGAAAAATTACTTTATATGCCACAAGGAGGTACGGCTATAGGAACCGGCATAAACGCGCATCCAAGATTTGCTAAAGAATTTTGTAAGGAAGTTTCTAAACTAAACAGCGATTGCAAGGTAAAGCCGAGTGACAATTTTTTTAATAGCCTGAGTGCTCAAGACACTTCCGTTCAACTTTCTGGTGAGCTTAAAAATCTAGCCGTTATCCTGATGAAGGTCTCTAATGATTTAAGGTGGATGAACAGTGGACCTTTAGCAGGCCTAGGAGAAATAGAACTGCAGGCTCTTCAACCCGGAAGCAGCATTATGCCCGGTAAGGTTAACCCGGTTATACCCGAGGCTGTTGCCATGGTTTGTGCTGATGTCATAGGCAATGACGTGAGTGTTACGGTCGGAGCGCAATCCGGTAATTTCCAGCTAAACGTCATGTTGCCAGTCATTGCTTACAACGTTCTAAAGAGTGTCAATCTTCTAGCAGGCGCCATGAACATATTGGGTCCTAAGGCGATTAAAACTTTTAAAGTTAATCATGACAATATTGAAAGGTCTCTGGAAAGAAACCCCATTCTTGTGACTGCACTTAATCCTGTGATTGGATACGCTAAGGCAGCAGAAATAGCTAAGAAAGCTTACAAAGAGAACAGACCAGTAATAGATGTTGCGATAGAAGAAACAGATTTAAGCAAAGCACAATTAAAGAAATTATTGGACCCTAAGAAATTAACTTCTGGCGGTATAAAAAAATAAGATGGAAGAGTTAACCAAACAAAAGTGCGTTGCGTGTCGAGCGGATGCTCCTCGTGTAACTGATGACGAATTACCTGGGTTGATAAAACAAATACCGGATTGGCAACCGGTCTCCAATGATTCCGTTCTCCAATTAACAAGAGAGTTTAAATTTAATGATTACGTTTCATCTCTTAGTTTTACTAATGCGATAGCCAATTTAGCTGAAGCAGAAGATCACCATCCAGCAATATTATTGGAATGGGGAAAAGTTCAAGTGACCTGGTGGACACACAAAATCGGCGGTCTGCACAAGAATGATTTCATAGCCGCTGCTAAAACTGACCTTATTTACCAAGACAAGTAGGTTTTCATGACAAAGATAATTGTCGTTTACTCGGGAGGTCTGGATTCTTTCACTCTTCTTAATGAAGCTATTCGTTCCGGTAAAGACGTTTCTGCTTTGTCTTTTGACTACGGACAAAAGCACAACAAAGAACTACATTTTGTTGAAAAATTTTGTGCGCAAGAATCCATAGACAGCAAAATCGTTGACGTTTCTTCCATAAAAGAGCTTTTTCAGGGTTCCTCATTGACGGATGAGATTGATATTCCAAAAGGGCATTACGAGGATGATTCCATGAAATCCACCGTAGTGCCAAACAGAAACATGATTCTGATTTCTTTGGCTTTAGGGTATGCCGTTACCAAGGAAGCAGAAGAGGTTTGGTTTGGAGCGCATGCAGGCGATCATGCTATTTACCCAGATTGCAGACCGGAATTTGTGGAAAAAATGGACGCGGTGGCAAGGATTGCTAATTATTCTCCTATAGCGGTAAAAGCACCTTACATTGCAATGAGCAAAACTGAAATCTTAGCAATTGGTCTAAACATGCAATTAGATTATGGTCTAACTTGGACTTGTTACGAAGGCAAAGAGTTGGCTTGCGGTTCCTGCGGCGCATGCCATGAAAGACTTGAATCTTTTGCTGCTAATAACGTCATTGATCCAATAAAATACTCTTAAAGGCATGTATCAAATAAAAGAAATGTATTACACCCTTCAAGGTGAAGGGGCTAGAGCAGGAAGGCCATCGGTTTTCTGCAGATTCACGGGATGCAACCTGTGGTCGGGGAGAGAAAAAGATCGATCCGAAGCAGTCTGTAATTTTTGTGACACCGACTTTGTGGGTGTGGACGGTCCTGGGGGAGGAAAGTTTGCTGACTCATTAGAATTATCTGCTGCCATTGCGTTGCTGTGGCCAAATGAGGAACCTAATAAATACATAGTTTTTACTGGCGGAGAACCCGGACTGCAATTGGATGACGAGCTCATCGATCAATTGCATTCAAAGAATTTTGAAGTTGCAGTAGAAACCAATGGCACATTACATTTACCTACTAATATAGATTGGCTAACGGTTAGCCCAAAAGCAGATTCCACTTTAAAGATCAAAGCGGGCAACGAATTAAAGCTGGTTTATCCTCAAGAAAATGTTTCTCCTCAGTCTTACGAAGATCTGAATTTCGAAAACTTTTATTTACAGCCCATGGACAATGCGGACAAAGATAAGAACACTCAAAGAACCATTCAATATTGTTTAGAGAATCCAAAATGGAAATTAAGTTTACAAACTCATAAGTACATGGGTATTGCTTAAAAAAAAGATTTTATTTAAAACCACAATACTCTAGTATCGCTTCTTTTTTCATTTGAAATAAAGGTAAAGATGGATCTAATAACAGACAGACCCCAGTGGTTTAAGGAAGCTTTAGAGGTTGAACATAAAAGTTCTAAAGTGAACATTGATGGGGCTGATATCCATTTCTTGGAATGGGGAGACCCGCAAAATCAAAGCGTCATCATGTTGCATGGCAATCATGCCCATGCTCATTGGTTTCAATTTATAGGTGCCTTGTTGTCGGATAAATACCATTTTGTTGTGATGAGTTTTAGTGGCATGGGGGAAAGCGACTGGC
Source organism: uncultured SAR86 cluster bacterium (assembly GCA_937773605.1). GTDB lineage: Bacteria > Pseudomonadota > Gammaproteobacteria > Magnimaribacterales > Magnimaribacteraceae > CAJJAM01. The sequence continues at coordinate 16,257 of CALJVP010000018.1, forward strand.
GCTCCAGTTATGAGAGAGACACTTTCATAGAAGATGTTTGGGGTGTTGTCAGAGCAACCAAGATGGAAAAACCCATCGTTGTTGGCCACAGTTTCGGAGGAATGGTTTCGTTGGTAACCGCAGGGAAATACAGTTCTCTTATGAAAGGACTCTTGCTGGTTGATTTTATAGTCTATCCCCCTGAAGAAAGTGCCGAATGGTTTCACGGTCACCCAAAATCCAGGCCTCCGCAAATACGAGATCAAAAAGAAGATTTTACCAAACGATTCAGACTGATGCCTGCTCAAGAATGCGTTAATCAGTTCTTAATAGACTTCATAGCGGACAAATCGATCAGAGAAACCGAGGACGGTTGGAGTTGGACCTTTGACCCTTCCACTTACGACACCTTAAGGATTGGTTCTGATCATGCTGAGATCTTAAGCAATCTGGAATGTCCGGTAGGGTTCTTTTACGGCGAACACACGGTTGAGTTCAATTCTCGCAGCGGCGTTTCTGGAATGAAAGATCTTTTACCCGAAGGATCTCCTATTGTTGCTTTAGAGGATTCTCAGCATCATCTAATGCTCGATAAGCCATTGGAATTTGTGGAAGAATTAGATAAATTTATTCAATTTTTTATTGAACAAAAGGCTTAAACTTCTTCTGGAACCGGTTCTGTTAGTCTCAAGAACCATATCAAAATAATAGCAACACAAAGCAAAGACGCTAACAACATAAAAGCGACTTGATAATCCCCATACGATTGATAGAGCAGGGCCGCCAATGGTGTTCCTCCTGCTTGAAATAACGCGATGACGGGTTGAGCAAGACCTCTGGCTCTTCCAAAACTTTTAGGGGTGTAAGCTTTGGCGTACAAGATATTGCTTAAAGGCAGTGCTGCGCCTCCACCAAATCCAAATAAAGCAATGATGGCTGCAAGCTGATAAGGGGTATTAGCGCTCATGATAAGAATGATACCCAAACCTTGTAATAGCAATGAAATGGAAACGGCTATTCTAGGATCAAGTTTTTTCTCTACAAGCCAGCCAAAAATGATTTTACTCAGCATGGCAGGTATGGCGTACATACTAAAAATTAATGCCGCTTGTGAAGCCCAGCCTTTTTCAGAAGCAAACAATGTGATGTGGCTAAGAACAGCCATCATAGCCGAGAATTGCAGAGCAAAAACAAATGACAATACCCAGAAATTCTTATCTCTTATAAGCATTGCTACGGGCCAGTCTTTACCTTCTTCTTCTTTGGCTTCATCATTTACAGATGGTTTGCCGTCAGGCATTTGACCCACGTCTTTTGGATGATTAATGATGCCTATCCAAACTAAAGGCGTGATAACAAATATCATAAAGATTCCAAAACTCAGATAAACCTCTCGCCAAGACAAGGAAAAAATATCCATTAATAAATATTGAGTCATCAAGGGAAGCACAAAACCTGCAAAAGAAACACCAACAGCAGCAATTCCTAGAGCTCTACCGGTTTGTGCATTAAACCATTGAGAAACCAGCTTTGAAGTCGATAAGTTACCAAAAAGACTGGCCCCTAATGCCAGAGGAACGGCAAATATTAGAATAAACCCTAGGTAATTGTTCGTGAAATATAACGATATAAGACTAAGACCGTATATCAATCCACCAATGCACAAAACATTGTTGATAGGAAAGCTGTCCAAGAGTTTTCCAACAATCGGGTATAAAGCAGCAGAACAAACCATAAAAATCGGCAAGGTCAATGTCGTCATTACCCTTGATAATTCCAACTCCTGTTCAAGTTGCAGTTGTATAACCGGATAGCTTTGGAAGGCAAAGCCCACAGCAAAAAAATCAACAGCCATCGCGATGGCTACCATTCGCCATCCAAAGAAGGAATTAGTTGAAGTTGTTTGCATAGGGTAGAACTATGATTTTAACTCAGTTAACTGTTATGACTAAGAAAATATCTTATATAGTTTCTGCGATTGTTTTTTCAGTTACTTCCCATAAACGAGATGCTTCTTCTGTGTCGATTGCCCATTCCGCAACACCAACGTAACGAGCCGCAGGACCTTCTTCTTGAATAGGTGCAATATCGCAGTTTTCGCAATAAACTCCACCCATGCCATCAAGCTGTGGGCTGGTGGCACACCAGAGACTTGTCGAAGCTCCTTGAGTGGGTGTCTTAAAACCTTTAGCAGCCATTTCAGAAAGCTCTCCATCCTCACCAAGCCACCCTAAGGCTATCATTTCTTCTTTTTCTAAATGCCTTTGAAGCGGAGTAAAAATACCGCCAGGATGAACACCAAAGGCCCTTACGCCTTTATCTTTCATTCGTGAATCCAATTCAATGGCGAGTAGACTCGCAGCTGTTTTTGATTGACCGTATGACTGCCATTTATCGTAAGAATCTTTGAAGTGGATATCATCCCACCGAATTCCAGACATCTTATGGGCCGTGGAAGACAAAGCAACAACTCTGGCATTTCCGGACTCAGTAAGCGCAGGCAGAAGACCTTTGGTTAAAATAAAATGACCGATATGATTGACCGCAAATTGCAAATCCCATCCTTCTTTGGTTGGGTTCTCTGGACAAGCCATCATAGCCGCGTTGTTTATTAGAATATCTACGGTCAGTCCTGTTTTGATGAAATCATCTACAAATGCAGCAGTGGAATTTAGATCTTCTAGATCTAAGGGCAATATATCTTCTTCACTCACTATTCCCGCTAACTCATTTTTGGCTACATCAACTCGCCTGGCAGGAACGATGACACGAGCACCTGAGTTGGATAAAGCTCTGGAAGTTTCTAGGCCAATTCCAGAATAGCCTCCTGTAACTATTGCTGTCTTACCCGATAAATCAATACCATTTAGAACCTCATGAGGTTCGCTTTTCGCACCAAAACCCGAATTGATTGGTTTTTGAGATTCTGAAATCATAATTTTTCCTTAATGTTTATAAGATACAAGTGTACAACTTAGAGTGTCCTCTATGCCAATGTTATCAGATGAGTTTAATGGTCATCCAGATTAAAATGATCACTGAGATAAACCACATTAGAGACCTGATTACCTGAGGTTCATAACCTGACGGTTCTAAAGGGGCCTTTCTTCCTATGCCAGTTGTGTACAAAACAGCAAATACTATTCTGCTTATTAGCCAATACATGGCCAGAGCAGTGTTCTCTTCAATTCCAAGAACTATTGATAATATAGCTAGAGTAAAAAATACTGGGAGAGACTCTGCTAGATTATTGAGGGCTTTTGATGCCCGTTCTCTTTCACCACTTCCTTCTTTTAAGAATAAGGGCAGTAAAAGTTGCACTAAATACACCAAAGCAGTTAAGGCAATTAGATTGATCATGATTTTATCCTGATTGAGTTAGTTATTATCAAAATACAAGTTAGAGCTTGATGCAAATTATGTAAAGTTATTTAAGGCTTAAATCTTCGAGCTATTTATAAATCTATACAGTTCTGTATAATTTAAAGATGTTACGTTTATCTAATACAGCACTTACCTTTGACGATGTTCTTTTGGTTCCTGATTACTCAGAAATTTTGCCTAAGGACGTCGACCTTAAAACCCAACTTACGAATTCTCTCAGTTTAAATATACCGCTCGTCTCAGCGGCAATGGACACCGTTACTGAATCAAGGATGGGTATCGCTTTAAGTGAGCAGGGTGGAATAGGAATTATTCATAAAAATTTATCCAGTGAAGCGCAAGCTTCAGAAGTGAAAAGGGTAAAAAAATACGAAAGTGGAATCGTAAGAGATCCCATAACGATTCGTTCAGATAAACTGGTCGGCGAGCTTATTCAATTAACTAATGAATTAAAAATTTCAGGAATGCCAGTCGTTGATGACGGTCAACTTGTGGGCATTGTCACGAGTAGAGATTTTAGAAATGAACAAAATGCTTCAGCAAAAGTTGCTGAAATAATGACACCAAAAGATAAGTTAGTCACCGCAAAAGAAGGTGAAAAGCTTGATGTGATCAAGCGCCTCTTACAAGACAACCGCATAGAAAAGATATTGCTGGTGGATTCGAATTTTACTTTAACCGGACTGGTTACCCTCAAAGACATTAATAAATCTTTGGATTTTCCTAACGCTGCAAGGGATGAAGAGGGCAGGCTGTTGATCGGCGCAGCAATAGGAACCAAGAAAGACACCATGGAAAGAGCCGAAGGACTTATCAATGCTGGTGTTGATGTGCTCGTGGTCGACAGTGCTCATGGTCATTCCGAAGGAGTTCTAGAGCAAATCAGACAAATTAAATCTCATTACAAAGACATTCAAATCATAGGCGGAAATATTGCAACGGCCGAGGGGGCTTTGGCGCTAGTAAAAGCCGGCGTTGATGCTGTAAAAGTGGGCATTGGCCCAGGTTCAATATGCACGACTCGAATAGTCACCGGGGTCGGAGTTCCACAAATTACAGCCATAGCGGACGTGTCCGAAGCCTTGAAAAATAAAGGCGTACCCGTGATAGCAGACGGAGGCATACGTTTCTCTGGAGATCTTGCTAAAGCCATTGCTGCGGGAGGGCATTCTGTTATGTTGGGCAGTGCGCTTGCAGGAACCGAAGAGGCTCCTGGAGAAGTGGAGTTGTATCAAGGAAGAAGTTACAAATCATACAGAGGCATGGGTTCGATCGGAGCTATGTCCGGTGATCAAGGTTCCAGCGATCGCTATTTTCAAGACAGTGCGGATGCGAATGAAAAGTTAGTGCCCGAAGGAATCGAAGGAAGAGTTCCTTACAAAGGCTGGATGGAAGCAGTGGTTCATCAGATGATGGGAGGTCTGCGTCAAAGCATGGGTTACACGGGTTCAAAAGACATCGAAACCATGAGGACCAAACCGAAGTTCGTTCAAATAACTACCGCGGGAGTTAACGAGAGTCACGTTCATGACGTTAGTGTTACGAAGGAAGCACCCAATTACAGAGTAAGTTAATTAAGCTATGGCAAAGAACATTCTTGCCCATAAGATTCTAATCATCGATTTTGGATCACAGTACACTCAGTTAATAGCAAGACGAGTAAGAGAACTGGGGGTGTATTGTGAGATTTATTCTCACCAGTCCAATCTAAAATCCATTAAGGATTTTGATGCAAAAGGAATCATTCTTTCGGGGGGACCTGAGACCGTAAAACAAAAGGGATCGCCAAAAGTTCCCATTGGAATGTTTGATCTTGGAATACCAATACTTGGAATCTGCTACGGCATGCAAACAATCACCAAACAGCTAGGCGGTAAGGTTGAACTCGCCAGCAAAAGAGAATTTGGTCATGCCAACTTAAAGATATCCAATCAAGGTGGAGGTCTTTTTAAGAACATCAAAGACAAAACTACTTCCGTATGGATGAGTCACGGAGATCACGTAACCGATCTGCCTGAAGGTTTTAAAATTATCGCGAAGAGTGCTAACAGTCCGATAGCAGCATTTTTTGATCCTAAAAAGAAAATTTATGGATTGCAATTTCATCCAGAAGTTACGCACACTCCTCAAGGCAAAAAAATACTTAAGAATTTCGTGCGAGACATATGCAATTGCCAAGGACTCTGGAATTCTAAAAATATCATAGATAAATCGGTAGCTGAAATACGAGAGAAAGTTGGCAAAGATAAAGTGTTACTCGGGTTGTCGGGCGGTGTTGATTCTTCAGTTGTGGCTGCTCTTTTGCACAAAGCCATCGGAGATCAGCTTCATTGCATCTTTGTGGATAATGGCCTTTTGAGGTTGAATGAAGGCGAACAAGTCATGGAAACCTTCGGGCGTTCATTTGGTATGAAGGTGGTAAGAGCAAATGCGGGAAAAGCCTTTTTTAAAGATCTAAAAGGAAAATCCGATCCCGAAGACAAACGCAAAGCAATCGGTAAAACTTTTATCGATGTATTTTTGAAAGAAGCAAAAAAAGACAAGAAAGTTAAATGGTTAGCACAAGGCACTATTTATCCAGATGTTATTGAGTCAGCGGGCAATAAAAATGGAACGGCACACGTCATCAAATCTCATCATAACGTTGGTGGCCTTCCGGACTATTTGAACTTGCCCATCATTGAACCGCTTAGAGAATTATTTAAAGACGAAGTCAGAAAACTGGGTAAGGCGCTAGGACTATCCAGTGAGTTAGTCGACAGACATCCTTTTCCTGGACCCGGACTTGGTGTTCGGATACTTGGAGAGATAAAACCTAAATACGTTAAAACGTTGCAACTTGCAGACGATATTTTTCTAGAAGAACTAACCAATGCTAATCTTTATCATAAGGTGAGTCAGGCCTTTGCTGTTTTCCTGCCGGTTAAATCCGTAGGAGTGGTGGGAGATGCCAGAAGGTACGAATACGTAATAGCCCTAAGAGCAGTTGAGACGGTAGATTTTATGACGGCAAGAGCAGCAAACCTTCCTCACGCATTTTTAGAAAAAGTTTCTACTAGAATAATTAATGAAATTCCAGAAGTGGCCAGAGTCACTTACGATATTTCCAGCAAACC
>CALJVP010000019.1 GCA_937773605.1 uncultured SAR86 cluster bacterium
TTTTACTGACCCATTCATGGGATATCTAGCAGAACGAACTCGAACCAGGTGGGGAGTTTACAGGCCTTATTTACTGTTTGGTAATTTGCCACTTGCTTTGTCTTTTGTTCTTTTGTTCTGGGTTCCTCCTTTTGAAGGATGGTTGTTAGTCCTTTCTCTTATATTAATTAATATTTTGCACAGAACTTGCTTCACTATAGTGAGCGTTCCCTTTTCCTCTTTAACACCAAGGATCACATCGGATAGTCAAGAGAGAACAAACTTAACGGGATTTAGGATGTTGGGAGCTCAGATGGGCACTATTCTAATTACCTCTCTATCTTTTCCTATCGTATTTTGGGCAGGTGGGATCGATGGGGAGGCGGCAGGTTTTTTGATAATGGCTATTATTGCAGCTTCTGCCGCATTAATAATACAAGCGATAACATTCTTTAGTGTAAAAGAACCAACAGATACTTCGAGTATTGATAGGGTCAGTGGAAGCCTTTTAGAAGCGTTAAAGGCCGTTTCAAAAAATAAACCTTTTTGGCTGGTTTTTAGCGCTACTTTAATCGTAGGCGTAACCTCTATATTTTTTGGAAAGAGTTTAATTTACTACGTAAAATACGGATTAGAACTCCATGAATACCAAGGAACTGTTGCATTCACAGGGTCGGTAGTGGCTTTTTTAAGCATACCTTTTTGGTGGACTGTTTCTAATCTCATAGGGAAACGTAAGACTTGGCTTATATCCATGTCTATAACGTTTTCTGCTTTTATAACTTTTTATCTCTATCCAATAGCAACTTTAAATGAGCTTCTTGTATTGGTAGCTCTTTTAGGACTGGGGTCAGGAGCGGGAGGTATTCTTTTTTGGTCCATGCTTCCTGATACCATTGAATATGGAGAAGTTAACACTGGTGTCAGAAGTGAATCTTCCCTTTACGGCTTTATGACCTTTGCTCAAAAGGGATCAATAGCTATAGCTGCTACTATCTATACTGTAGCTTTAACCATCATTGGTTTTATTCCTGAACAAGTGCAAACCCCAGAAACTATTTCATCAATGAAATCCATCATGACTTTGATACCTGCAACCGGCGTTGCTTTAAGTATAGTGATAATTTATTTTTATCCTATTGATTCGGAAACGCACAAGAGTTTAGTAAAAGAATTAGAAAGCATGAATCAAGGAGGCTCTTAATATGACCAGATGGGGAATTCTAGGAACGGGGATGATAGCCAAGGCTTTCGCTATCGCTTTGGAGGAAGCCGATGGCTCTGAACTGGTTGCAGTTGCAAGCAAAAATGAACTGAGAGCTAAGGAGTTTTGTAAAAGTTACAATTCTAATTTCTTTGGTGATTATGAGTCTTTAATTCATCAAGATGATATAGATGCCGTTTATATTGCGACACCGCATCCTGAACATTTTGATTTGAGTCTTTCATGCCTCAATAACAACAAGGCTGTTTTATGCGAAAAACCAATGACCATGAATGCAACAGAGACCATGGTGCTCATAGATGCTGCAAGAAAGAATAATCTACTTCTTATGGAAGCTTTTATGTACAAAACTCATCCGCAAACTAAACAAATGCTTGATCTAATTTCAACTAACCTTAAAGGGCCGGTCCAGATTAATGCTGATTTCTGTTTCTCAGTTGAGGTTCCAGAAACACACAGACTTGTAAATAAAGAATTGGGAGGGGGGTCTATAATGGATATTGGTTGTTATCCTCTGTCCATTTCACGATTGATTGTTGGAGCTGTTAACGGAGATTCATTTAGTAACCCAATTGAAATAGAAGCAGAAGCAGAGCTAAATAATCAAGAGGTAGATTTGAATGCTTCAGCTAAATTAAAATTTGAAGACGGTTCTATTGCGAGAATAGCTTCTGCAACCAATTTAGAAACAAACAGTGATGTCACCATTACTGATGGGAACAATACGCTGATCATTGGCCAGCCTTGGCATTGTGGAGAGTTTACCGACAGAACCTCAAGCATTGTTTTAAAAGACAAAGATGGAAATGAAGAGGTCTTTGAAATAAAAACAAACAAAGATCTATACGCAATTGAAATAGAACATTTCACAGATCTGTTATCTAAATCACAATTAGAATCTGAAATCATTCCTCATGCGGATTCTCATGGGAATATGATTGGTTTAGATAGATGGCGTAAAGAAGTCGGTGTTTTTTACAGTCAAGATAAGCCGGAAAATAGAGACAGGCCTATCACAGGTAAGTTAAGTTCTATTGAAAGAGGCAGCTCTCAAATGAAAAAATTGCCCGGTTTATCCAAAACATTGTTTCCTATAGTTTTTGGTTGTGACAATCAGTCTGATGCTAATCATGCTTTTGCCATGTTTGATCACTACACTTCTTTAGGAGGCAATGTCTTTGATACAGCATATATTTATAACGATGGCATGAGTGATCAATACTTGGGACGATGGATCAATGCAAGGAATAACAGAGAAGAGATTGTGGTTCTGGGAAAGGGCGCACACTCACCCGATTGTTTTCCTTCAGCCATTCGTCCTCAACTTGAAGAAACTTTAAGCAGACTCCAATCCAATTATTTAGATATTTATTGTTTGCATAGAGACAATCTTGATGTTCCGGTCAGTGAATTCATAGACTCATTAAATGATTTAAGGGAAGAGGGCCTTATCAAGGTTTTTGGAGCTTCTAACTGGTCTCTGGATAGATTTAAAGAGGCTAACGAATACGCTCATTCAACAAACCAACAACCTTTCACCCTCATTAGTAATAATTTTAGTTTGGCTAGAATGATTGAGCCGGTCTGGCCTGGATGCATAAGCTGTTCAGAAGAAGACTTTAAATCTTATTTAGAAGCCAATCAGATAGCAATTTTTCCATGGTCGAGTCAGGCAAGAGGATTTTTCTTGGATCAGCAAGAATTCCAAGGAGCAACTCATGGTGCCAATCCAAATTTAGCAGAACAAATTCGAGTTTGGCACAGTGAAGAAAATCTTGAAAGGAGAAGTAGGTGTTTTAAATTAGCAAAAGAACTTAACGTTGAACCCATACAAGTAGCACTCTCTTTTGTTATTAATCAAAACTTTCCTTCCTTTCCTCTAATAGGACCAAGAAATTTCTTTGAAACTGAGAGTTCTGTTAGTTCATTAGACTTTAATTTAGACTCCAAACAAGTATCTTGGTTGGATTTAGGTTAAAACTTAAATTAATTCTTGGGAACTTCGTTATTAATTGTTAATCTAACGAAAGGTGTCCCGCATTTAATTTTTTATAAGGGGAATTAAGTGTTCGGTTGTTTATTACCCTTTAAAAGGAGGTGATCGATATTAGTATTTATTTAATAGCAGGAACGACAGGAGGTGCCTTCTGACACGGGGAATCCCCGGTTCCGGCTACTGATCTTAGTTATCGGTAGTTGAAAAGAGGTTGAGATACCCTTTTCTAGAATCCCCGCCAAGTGCGGGGATTTTTTTTGGATGTTATTTACGAGCCCCTTCGCTATCAAATATTCTTATGTAGGTTAGCTGTTCGTGATCATCAATATTTTTTACTTTAATGTAATCACCTTCTTCAGCTAAGACAACATCACCTGTTTTAACACTCAGATTGGCTTTGTGTTCTATGCCGAAACTGGGATTAGTCCCATGACCTCCCTCGTGATTTGCATACTCAATGATCTCCATCTCTCCTTTACCAGAGAGAAAGGTATAAACAACTTCAGATTGAATCAGACGATGCCCACCAGTAGATTGATTGGGTTTAATAACAGTCTTGCTGGCAACTAATTTCCTTAACAACTCATTTGTCCAGGTTGTGTAAGAGTCATTATTTTTAGAAATTGAATCTCCAACGGAAAAATTTTTATATTTTTTTGCCATAGTTCTTATAAATTAAGTTAAAAAAAATATTTTAACACTTTCTATGAGTTTACTCCTTCGATAGTTGCAAGATATGATAGATATATTCAATTAATCATCACGGTCAATTTTAATAAGTGAGGAAATTATGAGATTAAGAAAATTCTGGGGTTGGGGATACGCAGATGAGATTCTAAGTGATCAAGAAGAATCATCTATAGAGAAAAGAATCTTACAGACCTTCGGTGTGGATCGAGTTGATACTTTAGAAATACCTAAAGTAAGTGACATAGAGTTGCCTGCTTCAAGAATATCTATACCGAATGTTCTCAAGAAATTTTTAAGCGATGATGTTGAAGAAAGATTAAACCATGCTTACGGTAAATCATTTCCTGATGTTGCAAGAGCATTATTAAGAGATTTCCCTTCTCCTCCTGATCTAGTTGCTTTTCCAGACAGTGAAAACGATTTAAAAAATATTGTTGATTGGGCTGATGAAAATAATATTGCTGTTGTACCTTATGGAGGGGGCTCTAGCGTTTGTGGTGGAGTAGAGACTTCTGTGAGTGAAGATTATAGGGGTGTAATTTCTTTAGATTTAAGGAATCTTAATAAGATTCTAGAAATAGACAAAGAGAGCAGGGCAGCAAGAATACAAGCAGGTATATTAGGACCGGATCTTGAGAGTGCTTTGAAAGAACATAATTTGACCATGCGTCACTATCCGCAAAGCTTTGAATTATCAACGCTTGGAGGGTGGATAGCTACAAGATCTGGTGGCCATTTTGCAACTTTATATACCCATATAGATGATTTTGTTGAATCTACTCGAATGGTTACGCCTTCAGGTATTATTGAATCCAGAAGGTTGCCAGGTTCAGGTGCAGGACCAAGTCCAGATAGATTGGCTATAGGATCTGAAGGTATTTTAGGTGTCATAACTGAGGCTTGGATGAGGCTGCAAGACAGGCCGAGTTTCCGTGCTTCGAGCTCTGTAGAATTTTTAGATTACAAAAAAGCACTTAATGCCACTAGATTAATTAGCCAATCAGGTTTGTTTCCAGCAAATTGCAGGCTACTGGACTCGAACGAAGCTTTAGCTAATGGTGCTGGGGATGGATCTAGTCATATATTAATTCTATCTTTTGAATCCGCAGATCATGATGTCCAGCCCTGGTTGGATAGAGCGCTTGAAATTGCAAAAGAACAAGGAGGGAATTTTGAATCCCCCAAATCAAATGATGAAGAATCTCATCGCAAAGGATCTTCTGGAAATTGGAGAAATAGTTTCATAAAAGCACCTTATTTCAGAGAGGGTTATGTTAGGCGAGGTATTGTTCAAGATACTTTTGAAACAGCAATAACTTGGGATAAAGCGCATGATTTTATTGAAGAAGCCAAAAGAAGAACAGCGCATGCTATAAAAGAAATTTCAGGTAAAGAGGCTTTAGTTACTTGCAGAATAACTCACACTTATCCCGATGGCTTAGCCCCTTATTTTACTTACGGTGCATACGCAACTCCAAGTTCAATGTTGGACGTATGGAAGGACATCAAGTTGGCCACTAATGAGATATGTGTTTCTCTCGGTGGAACCATTACTCATCATCATGCAGTTGGAAGAGACCACAGACCAAATGGCTATGATAATCAGAGAACTGATGGTTTTAAAAATATACTAAATTCCGTAAAGCTAACCACCGATCCTAATGGAATTATGAATCCGGGTGTTTTGATTGACCCCGAAGGAAAGCAAGTTAATAATTGGATGACTTTAAAATAAACTAGGAATGCAATAAAAAGCCAAAAATGGCATAATTAATTTTTTTAGGGGAAAATAAATATGTTAAAACAAGCAACGTTTACAGAGATGCTTAATGGCACTCAAGAAGAATACGCAATTATAGGCGAACATCACTCTGATTATTCTAAAGGCCTAGCTGATAGGATTCTTAAACATTTAATGATACTAGAAGGAGATACTGGGGGTTTTGCAGTTGATCGACTAACTCATTGTGTACAAACAGCTACCAGGGCCCATAGAGACGGCAGAGATGAAGAATATGTAGTATGTGCTTTATTACATGACATAGGCGATACCTTGGCTACGGCTAACCATGCTGATTTAGCGGCCACTATGTTGCAACCATTTGTCTCTGAAAAAAATTACTGGATTGTAAAACATCATGGAATCTTTCAAGGTTACTATTTCTGGGAATACTTAGGTTTAGATAAAAATACAAGAGATCAGTATAAAGACAGTGATCATTGGAAGGATTGTGCTGAATTTTGTGCCAAGTATGATCAAAACTCTTTTGATCCGGAATACGACAATATGTCTATTGAAGACTTCGAGCCCATGGTAAGAAATGTTTTCTCAAAGCCTAAGAACTCTCCTTATATGAAAGCTGAATCTTAAAGTCATTAATTCTATGGATAGAATTGAGGCTTTAATCAAAGAATTAACTTTAGAAGAAAAAGTTTCGATCATTTCTGGTTCTGATGCTTGGCACTCAACTGGTGTTGAGAGATTGTCTCTTCCGAGAATAAAAATGACTGATGGTCCTATTGGGGCTCGAGGCGACTCTGCTTCTGGAGCTTCAGCAGCATGTTTTCCAAGTGCCTCTTCTTTATCTTCAACATGGGATCTAGAGTCAATAGAAGAGATAGGCAAAGCAATAGGTAAAGAATCGAAGAGCAAGGATGCTGATGTTTTATTAGGTCCAACTATAAATCTTCATAGACACCCGCTTGGCGGCAGACACTTTGAGTGCTACTCAGAAGATCCTACTTTAACTGGAAAGCTAGCAGTTTCTTACGTAAAAGGGATTCAATCTAAAGGAGTTTCTGCTTGTCTTAAGCATTTTGTGGGTAACGATACAGAATTTCAACGACATTTTGTTAGCTCAAATATATCCGATAGGGTCTTGAGAGAAATGTATCTTTTGCCATTTGAAATGGGGGTTAAAGAGGGCGGTGCTTTGTCAGTAATGTCAGCTTACAACCAGCTCAACAATACTTTTTGTAGTTCAGATAAGGGCCTTTTAATCGATATCTTAAAGGAAGAATGGAATTTCCCTGGATTTGTTGTGAGTGACTGGGGAGCAGCATTGGATACCGTAGGAAATGCTAACGGCGGTTTGGATCTTGAGATGCCTGGACCTGCTAAATCATGGGGTGAAAACCTCGTTAAAGCTGTTAAAGATTCAAAAGTTGATGAGGATATTGTGGATGATAAAGTCAGAAGGATTCTTAGAGTAGCAGAATTTACTGGCCGCTTAGATAACCCTGAAGAAAAACCAGAGCTAAGTATAGATTTACCTGAAGATAGGGCACTCATTAGAAAGAATGCCTCTGAAGGGATGGTTCTGCTTAAGAATAACGATTTACTGCCCCTTGAAAAAGATAACATTAAGAAACTTGCTGTTATTGGTCCGAATGCAAAGAAAGGTCAATACCTTGGTGGAGGTAGCGCTTCACTAAAGGCCCATTACGTGGTTCATCCTCTGGAAGGAATTCAGAACTCAGTGGACAGTCAAACTGAAGTATCTTACGCACAAGGATGTCATACTCATAAATTCCTACCTGCTATAGATATTGATTCCTTGTCTACAGATGGGGATAAGTCAGGATTTAAAGTGGAGTTCTACGAAAATCAAGATTTCAATGCCGATCCAGTTGTAACAGATCATATGACCGGTAGTAAGTTTTGGGCTTTGGGAGGATTTGGTTTGGACGTGATATCCAAGATGGAAAAGCCTGCTCTTTCAGTTAGATTTTCAGGTAAATTTACAGCAAATATTTCTGGTTCTCACGAATTTGAAATTTACAGCATTGGCCTTTCTAGAATGAAATTAAATGGCGAAGTAATAATAGATAACTGGACAGAGCAAGAACCAGGCGAAACGTTTTTCTCAATGGGAAGCGCACCTAAAAGATCAACACAGGAACTCAATAAAAACGAAATCTATGATTTAGAAGTAGAGTATCAATGGTCTGGAAGATTTCCAGCCATAGGAATAGGAATGTTGCCTCCGGATCCTTTTGATTTAATGCAAGAAGCCACTGAATTAGCTGCTTCTTCGGATGCGGTTATTCTCATAGTAGGAACTAATTCTGATTGGGAGACAGAAGGGAACGATAGAAATACTTTAGAGTTGCCAAATAGACAAAATGAGTTGATAGAAAAAGTTTGTCAAGCTAATCCAAAAACGGTGGTAGTCATGAACACCGGCGCTCCTTGCACAATGCCGTGGCATGAAAAGACTGAAGCTATTTTGCAATGTTGGTTCCCGGGTCAAGAATTTGGCAATTCTTTGTCCGATATTATTTTTGGTGATATCAACCCTTCAGGAAAATTGCCAACAACCTTTCCAAAGCAAATTGAAGACACACCGGCCTTTGCACATTACCCAGGAGAGAACTTACAGATGGATTATCTGGAAGGGCTCTTCATAGGTTACAGGTGGTATGAAAAAGAGAGTATAGAACCATTATTTCCTTTTGGTCACGGGCTTTCTTACACGGAATTCTCTTATTCAAATTTAAGAGTTGTTCCTCCTAAAGGCCCTGGCTCTGTAGTGGCTTTTGAAGTTGAGATTTCCAACACTGGTGACAGGGTAGGGAAAGAAATCATCCAATGTTACGTCGGTTTAGAGAACTCTAATGTAGATAGGCCGATAAAAGAATTGAAAGCTTTTAAAAAGATAGAGTTAAAACCATCAGAGTCTAAAGTTTGTTCTTTTGAGCTATCCGAAAAAGATTTATCTTATTGGGATGAACAGGATAGCTGTTGGAAGGTAGAATCAAACGAATACACAATCTCCGTCGGAAAATCATCTGCTGATATTGAACTACAAACCTCAGTCTGGTTAGGTTAGAAAATTAAACCTTTTTAGGCGCTCCTTTTTCAGCTACCTCATCATCATGATGTTTTTTGCTTTCTATTAGTTCAGGAATCAATTGATCTAGCTGATTTAATGTCCATAAATTATCGGTTGTGTAAGATTTGATAATGGCTGGCTGTTGCATAATCCCAAGTATTCCACCCTGCGAGTGAATAATTTGAGAGGTGACTTCATTGGCTGCTTCTGTGCATAACCAAGCTACAACAGGAGCAATTTGCTCCGGTCCTTGAGTCCAGTCATTTTCATCATATTTTCTCCCAGCTGCCTCAATGAGATCAATGGTGAGTCTCGTCGCAGCACCTGGAGATATGGTGTTGACCGTGCATTTATATTTAGAAACTTCTAAAGCCAATGATCTAGTGAAGCCCGCTATTCCCGCCTTAGCAGCACCGTAATTAACTTGTCCAAAATTTCCAAAAAGCCCAGAGACAGAGGACATATTGATAATTCTGCAATTCATTTTATTAGTATCTCTGATATGTCGAACGAGGGGTCTAGTGCAGTTGTAATGACCTTTTAAATGCACTTCCATAATGGCATCCCAATCGCTTTCCTCCATGTTATAGAGAGTTCTGTCCCTTAAGATACCAGCATTATTAATGAGAATATCTGCACCGCCAAAAGCATCCAAAGATGATTGAAAAATATTGTTGCCTCCCTCCACCGTACTTACTGAGTCGTAATTGGCCACTGCATCTGACCCCAAATTTTTTATTTCTTCTACAACTTCGTCAGCAATTCTTCCTCCTCCCGATCCATCTCTATCTCCTCCCAGATCATTCACGACAATATTTGCACCTTCTTTAGCCAAATAAAGGCAGATTTCTTTTCCTATGCCTCTTCCTGCTCCTGTTACTATTGCGACTTTCCCTTTTAATGCTGCCATACGACTACCTTCCTTATTATTAAATTCGTAGTAGTAATATAGCAAAGAGAAATGCTATTGTGTAAGCCTGCAGTTAATTCAATTTTACTGACTTTCAGTAAATCAAGAATTCATTGCGCGACAAGGCAGTTAAAAGGGAGAAAATTGGAGTGGTAGAAGTTGAAGTTAAAGCTCAGCGAGCAAGTACGTTTACACAATTCTATTATGGTTTCGGTTCCATAGCAGTTGGAATAAAAAATAATCTTTTAGGAACGTTTTTACTAATTTATTACAACCAGGTCTTGGGACTTCCTGCGAGTCTAGCAACAGCAGCGATAGGAATTGCACTATTATTTGATGCCATAACAGATCCTTTAATCGGCATGTGGTCCGATAGAACAAATTCAAAATGGGGAAGAAGGCATCCCTTCATGTACCTATCCATCATCCCATTTTCTTTATCCTATTATTTTATACTCATGGATCCAGGGGATATAACCGAAGGGGCTTTATTTGGAAGATTAGTTTTTTGGTTAATTGTATTGAGAATGTCCATGACTCTTTTTGAAGTTCCAAGAGGAGCTTTGGCTCCGGAATTATCTAAAGATTACGATCAGCGCAATAGACTGGCTGCATTGGGTATGATGTTTGGTTGGATTGGAGGAGGAGGAATTGATTATTTAGCTAAAAAATACATGCTTGCTTCTTTTGTTGATCTTGATGGTTATCAACTTTTGGCCTTTTGGGGCGGCATAGGAATATTCATAGGTGCCGCAGTCACTTGCATAGGAACACACAGAAACATTCCAGACTTGTATAAGCCAGAACCAAGGTCTCTAAAATTAAAAGACTTTTTTGGAGAAGCAAAAGAAACTCTTTCTAATAAATCCTGGATAGTTTTATTCTTTTCTGGAATCTTCTACGCACTCTTAGTTGGTTTAGAATCTGGAGTAGGAACCTATTACAACGAATTTTTCTGGCAATGGGACCCCGCCACAATAGCCCCCATGTCTTTGATAACAGTGATCTCTGTTATTAGCTTAGTATTTTTTGCTCCTTTTATTGCTTATGGCAGAAACAAAAGAAATATAGCCGTAGGAATTTTTATTTTTACAATAATTGTCGGGCCATTGCCACCAGCATTAAGGTTACTTGATGTTTATTACGGCACCAATCTCCTACCCGGAAATGGAACAGATACTTTGTGGTACCTCCTCGCTATTCATGGAGCATTAATGGCATCTCTGGGCGCTCTAGGTTTTGTGTTTATTGGTTCGATGTCAATGGATGTTGTAGAACAGGTGGAGAAGAAAACAGACAGAAGAGAAGAGGGATTGTTAGGCACCGTGAGCTCTTTTGTGCATAAATTAGTTGGAGTAGGAGGAGTTCTTCTCTCTGGTACCATCTTAACGATTTCTGGTTTTGATGACCCAACTGTCAGTCTTGCTGATAAATACGGTGGAGATGTGATAAATAAATTTGTATTCATACATCTGGTAATAGGAGCATCTCTTCCTTTTATTTCAACGCTCCTTGTTCTTATGTATGACATAGACAGAACTAAACACAATGTTCATGTCTCGGATTTAGGTTATGTTGAGAAAGACTAATGTTTTTCTTTCCTTTTTCTGACGATAATCCTGCTGCAAATAGACCTGTCATTTGCTATATATTAATAGCCATATCTTGTTTTGTTTTTCTTTGGCAAACCACCTTGCCTACGGATCTTAATAATAATGCTATTTATAATTTTGGCGTTGTACCGGCATCTTTATTAGGAGAGAAAGAAACTTATATTCCATCTTTTCTGACAATTTTTTCTTCTATGTTTATGCATGGAGGCTGGATGCACCTTATTGGAAATATGGTTTTTTTATGGATCTTTGGTGATAACGTTGAAGACAGCATGGGCAGAGGAAAATTTATTTGTTTCTATCTTTTATCTGGTATTGCCGCTGCACTTCTACAAGCAATTATTGACCCCTCATCTGAAATACCAATGATAGGTGCGAGCGGAGCAATAGCTGGTGTCTTAGGAGCTTATTTAGTTCTTTATCCAAGAGCAAACGTAAACGTTTTATTCTGGTTGTTCATTTTCATAACAGTGATCAGAGTTCCGGCTTTTATAGTTCTAGGCTTTTGGATTATTAGTCAATTCTTTAGTGCTTCATTCGCAGGCGATGGAGGTGGCGTTGCCTATTTTGCACATATTGGAGGTTTTATTGCTGGCGCTTTACTAATAGTTTTCTTTAAAGACTCCCACATCAAACTCTTTAAACAACCACAAACCCAAGCTTTTAAGGCAGTTGATTTTGATATAAATGACTTTGTGGGTACAAATAAAGAAAAATCTTTTATGGATGATTTTATAGAAGACGCCGAAAAAAAGAAAAGAGACTGAAATAACCTTTGGTCTTTGCTTTCTTTTAAGTTATCTTGATTCAGCATGAAAAAAGGGGAGTAGCAGTTCATGGAAGAGGTAGCTCAAAAATCTAAATTAAATTTTCGAACAAAGTTCTTTTACGGATTTGGTTCAATTTCTTTTGGCATTAAGA
>CALJVP010000020.1 GCA_937773605.1 uncultured SAR86 cluster bacterium
AATGTGACAAATTTCTTAGTGGACTCAAAGTCCAGATGGAATTACTATCTTATGCTAACCAATTGTATTTCAGGGAGAAAAATATGGGTTTAAAGTTTAAAGTCACTCGGTCCAGTATTATTACTTATCGGTTTATGGGGCTGTACTTCGCCCGATGATATTATTGATTATTCCGAAGATTTAGAAGTAGCAGATCCTGAACCAGGCTCCACAGCAGGTTTTAATGAGGATAGAAATGTCTATTTTGGAGACCTTCATGTGCATACAAAACATTCATTTGATGCTTATATTTTTGGTACAACTGCCACGCCAGATGATGCTTATGATTTTGCCAAGGGCGGATCAATTAAACACGCTCTAGGTTATGACATGCAGCTAAGAGAGCCTTTAGACTTTTATGCCGTTACAGACCATGGTTTTTTATTAGGCAGTATTCCTGATTGGGCTGATCCAAATAATGGCAAAGCAGGAACAGAGCCTTTTCATAATTTAAACTCGCCAGAAAATCTAACACAAGAATCAATTGCAGAAAGAAGCACTCTTTTTCAAAGCTATGTGAGAAATGTTAACAGTTTTAGTAATATTTGGACTAGGCTGGTTGCTTATGTAACAGGAGATACAGCCAGAGGTTCTACTTTGTACGATATTGATGTCCATAGAACCGCATGGAAGGATGTTATCCAAAGCGCTCAGAGACACAATGATCCAGGAAACTTTACTACTTTCGTTGCTTATGAATACACAACTTCGTCAGCTAGATCATCTAATACCGAAGGTTCGTCTGCTTTGAAGTGCCTTTTCAATGGAACAGGATGTAATTTTGCAGGATCACCTCCTCATGAAAATGGAAATCTACACAGAAATGTAATCTATAAGGGCAATAAATTTACTGTTGAACCCTTCACAAGATTGAAGTCTTTAAATCCGGAAGATCTTTGGTCTTGGATGGATGAACTTAGAGAGAACGGAGTCGACACTATAGCAATACCTCACAATTCAAATGGCTCAAATGGTCAAATGTTTGAAATGGAAAATTGGGACGGTCTTCCTATTGCCAGTCAATACGCAGAATTCAGAATGAGAAATGAACCTCTAGTAGAAATGACACAGGTTAAAGGTACTTCTGAAACGCATCCAATATTATCACCCAATGATGAGTGGGCGGACTTTGAAATTATGGATCAAAGAGTTGGTGCTTCTACTTATAGTAGACCATTTGGTGGGTACGTTAGACAGGCCTATCTTGATGGTTTGGGGATGGAAGAAGAAGGCCGTGGAAACCCATACAAATTCGGAATGGTGGGTGCCAGCGATACCCATACAGGAGCTACATCTGATGACGAGTCTAACTTTACATCCAAAGTAGGGATACTTGACGGGACACCGGAAGGAAGAGGATCGGTGCCGATGAGTGGAGAAAACCTTGATTTACTTATGGAAAATCCTATAAGGCAATTAACTTTGAAGAAAATTGGGGATAGGGTTTTTAATAATGCAGTTTTTAATACTTGGGGTGCTTCTGGTCTTGCTGCTGTTTGGGCACAAGAAAATACAAGAGATTCTATTTTTGATGCTTTTAGAAGAAAAGAAACTTATGCAACTTCTGGAAGTAGAATAAAATTAAGATTCTTTGCTGGTTACGACCTAGATAAGGCGATGCTAAGCGAAGAAGATCTGGTTGGAGAAGCCTACAAAAGGGGCGTACCTATGGGACAGGATCTCGAGTCTTCCGATGGAGAAAAGCCATCTTTTCTAGTATGGGCTTTGAGAGATAAGAATTCTGCTCCGCTACAAAGAGTGCAAATCATCAAAGGTTGGGTAGATAGGGTTTCTGGAAAACCTCACGAAGAAGTAATTGATGTTGCTTGTTCAGACGGCCTCATGCCAGATCCAGTAACTAATAGATGTCCTGATAATAAGGCCTTAGTAGATATTTCAGATTGTTCAATTAGTGCCGATGTTGGAGCAAATGAATTAAAAACAGTTTGGACGGATGCCTCATTTGATCCATCATTGAAAGCGTTTTATTATGTCAGGGTACTTGAGAATCCTACTTGTAGATGGTCAACCTGGGACGCAGTAAAGAGCGGTAATGAACCAAGAGAAGATTTGAAAAAGACCATTCAAGAGAGAGCTTGGTCTTCTCCAATCTGGTATTCGTATTAATAGTATTTAAAAAAAGGAGAAATAATTATGTCTAACTTACACAACGAGTTGTTTGAGCTTTCCATGTCCGATAAAGCAATTCCACTTCTAGAGTTAATAAAAAAACACTGTGAAGAGAATGTAAAGCCAATACAAGAAGAGTTTTTTGCTCTTCAAAATGGAAAAGAGGATAGGTGGACTTGGGATCCAAGGCAGTTAGAACTTCTTGAAGGAGCTAAAGATAAAGCAAAGGCTTTGGGTTTGTGGAATTTCTTTTTGCCTGATTCAGAAGGAATAATTGGTGACGGTCTTACTAATTTAGATTACACCTATATTGCCACAGAGATTGGTAAGTATCCTTTGGCTTCTGAAAGTATGAACTGCAGTGCCCCTGATACCGGAAACATGGAGGTTCTTGAGAGAGTTGGAACGCCAGAACAAAAGAAGCAATGGTTGGAGCCTCTTTTAAATGGTGAAATTCGTTCTGCTTATGCAATGACTGAACCAAACCTAGCTTCATCTGATGCTAAAAATATCAGTACAAGTGCAGTTTTAGAAGGAGACGAATGGGTAATAAACGGAGAAAAGTTCTATATTTCTGGAGCAGGAGATCCAAGGTGTAAGATCATGATCGTCATGGTTAAGTCCAGTCCTGATGCAGCACCTTCGAAACAACAATCTCAAATATTGGTTCCTAAAGATACTCCAGGTGTTGAGATACTTGAAGGTATGCAAGTTTTTGGACATGACCATGCTCCTCAAGGGCATATGCACATAAGGTTTGATAACGTTAGAGTCCCTAAAGAAAATATACTTTTAGGCGAAGGCAGAGGCTTTGAGATTTCTCAAGTTAGATTGGGCCCTGGAAGAATACACCACTGCATGAGAACAATCGGCAAAGCAGAAGTTGCACTAGAGCTGATGGTTAAAAGAGCAGGAACAAGAGAGGCTTTTGGAAAACCTATAGCAAAGCTTGGTGGTAACTTAGAGATTATCTCAAGAGCTAGAATAGAAATAAATGCGATGCGTCTTTCGGTTCTGCAGGCTGCAAAAGCTATGGATGTGTTGGGCAACAAGGAGGCAAGAGTTTACGTAAGTGCAATAAAAGCAATGGTGCCAGAAAAAGCATGCTTGATTATTGACCAAGCTATCCAGATGCATGGTGCGGCAGGAATATCACAGTGGACTCCATTAGCCGGTCTTTATACTGATATTAGGCATCTAAGATTTGCTGACGGTCCTGACGAAGTGCATCACATGGTAGTAGGAAGAGCGGAATTGCAGAAATATGATCTTTGGTAGACTCTAAAGCATTCAAGCTTCTTTTCTTTAAACTTTAGGAATTACTATGAAGAAGATACTTATTGCTAACAGGGGTGAAATTGCTATAAGGATAGCAAGAACATGCAATGACCTGGGAATAAAAACAGTAGGAATTTATTCTGAAGATGATTCCAGTTCTCTGCACTTATCAAAAATGGATGAATCATTCATAGTTGATGAAAAGGGCGCCAATGCCTACCTGAACATAAAAAAAATAATATCTATAGCTAAGCTGTCTAAGGTTGATGCTATTCATCCAGGTTATGGTTTTTTAAGTGAAAATCCTGCTTTTGCTTCTGCAGCTAAAAGAGCAAACATAAAATTTATTGGACCTTCCGAAAGGGCTTTGAAGATTTTTGGAGAAAAGACTGAAGCGAAGGGTTTGGCAGAGAAGCTATCAATACCTGTTATAGAAGGATCTAAAGGTAAAGTTACTTTGAGGCAAGCCACTGCATTCATGGAAGGGCTTAAGAAAAACTCTTCATTGGTTATAAAGGCAGTAGCTGGCGGAGGCGGAAGAGGAATGAGAGTTGTTAACTCAGCATCAGATCTTAAAGAGGCCATGGACCGAGCTTCCTCTGAAGCGGAAGCAGCCTTTAATTCACCTGAATTATATGTGGAGGAGTATTTAAAAAACTACAGGCATGTTGAAGTTCAGGTATTAGGAGATGGAAAAGGTCAGGCCACCCATTTTCATGAAAGAGAGTGTTCTGTTCAGAGGCGATATCAAAAGATAATTGAGATTGCTCCTTGTCCTGGAATTAAAAAAGAATTGAAAGACAAGATGATAGAAGCTTCCTTGTCGCTTATTAAATCTACAAAGTACGAGGGACTTGCTACCGTAGAATTCTTAGTAGACTTCATTAAAGAGGATTATAGATTTATTGAATGCAATGCAAGACTGCAAGTTGAACATACCGTAACGGAAGCAATTTTGGGCTTAGATCTTGTTAAAGCTCAAATACAAGTCGCCTCAGGCAAGTCTCTTAAACAGCTTAAATTAGAACAAAAAGATATTGAACAGCCCAAGGGATTCGCTATTCAATCAAGAGTTAATATGGAGGTAGTTGATTCAGATGGAAATATGAAGCCTTCAGGAGGAAAATTTACTTCGTTTGATTTGCCTTCTGGTCCGGGAGTAAGGTCGGATAGCTATGGTTATGCTGGTTATGAAACCAATCCATCCTTTGACTCATTAATAGCTAAGATCATCACGCATGCTCCTGGAGATAATTTTAAACAAGCGGCAAAGAGAAATTACAGATCACTTTGCGAATTTAAAATTGAAGGCGTTCCTACGAATATTGGTTTGCTAAAGAATATTCTTTCAGACAAGCAATTTAAAAATAATGAGATCCATTCAAATTTTTTAGATCAAAATATTAAAAACCTTCTATCGAAAGGAAAACACATTGATTTATCTGACATTAAAAGAAGTTTAAAAAAAGAACTCCCTAAAAAAGGAAAAATAGAAAATCTTGATCCTCTCGCCGTTCTTGATCATGGCAAGACGGGGGGAGTGTTTGTTGATGACTCAGAAAACATTCTGCAATTAGAGAATGAAGAACTTCAAGAAGGGTATTCCAGTGTAGAGGCTCCAATGCAAGGCATGGTGGTTAAATTTACTGTTAAAAAAGGCGATCAAGTCTGGAAAGGAAAGCCTTTGCTGATCATGGAAGCCATGAAGATGGAACATGAAGTTATTTCAGAAGTAAGCGGAATTGTGAATGACATTAGAGTACAAGCTCAAGACACGGTCTTTGAAGGTCACTCTTTGATGACCATTCAGCAAGCCGAAGTAAAACAACAACTAACGAAAAAAGACGACCAAGTTGATTTGGATTGGATAAGACCAGATCTAAGAGAGGCATTGGATAGAAAAGAAGCAAGCCACGACATAAATAGACCAGAAGCTGTAAAAAAGAGACACGCAAAAGGCCATCGCACGGCCAGAGAGAATATTGAAGACTTATGTGACGAAGGCTCTTTCGTTGAGTATGGATCCGTAGTGATGGCAGCACAAAGAAGAAGAAGAACCGAAGAAGATCTAATTAAGAATACGACTGGTGATGGAATGGTTTGCGGTTTAGGGCACGTTAATGGCAACCTCTTTAAAGAAGACAATTCCAGAGTGATGGCAATGTCATACGATTATATGGTTCTGGCCGGTACTCAGGGAAAAATGAATCATGCAAAAAAAGATCGCATGTTTGAAATAGCAGAAAAAAATAAGCTTCCCACCATATTATTTGCAGAAGGTGGAGGAGGGCGTCCGGGCGATACAGATGCTCTGGGGGTTGCAGGCCTTGATTGTCTTGCTTTTACTTATTTCGCACAGTTATCTGGGTTGGTACCAGTTGTAGGAATAACCACAGGCAGATGTTTTGCAGGTAATGCAGTTTTATTAGGTTGTTGTGACGTTATCATTGCAACAGAAGATTCAAATATAGGAGTAGGTGGCCCAGCTATGATTGAAGGCGGGGGTTTGGGGGTTTTTACTCCTGACGAAGTAGGCCCAATGGACATTCAAGTTCCTAATGGAGTTGTGGACATTGCTGTTAAAGATGAAAAGGAAGCCGTTGCAGTGGCTAAAAAATATCTTTCCTACTTTCAAGGACCAACTCAGAATTGGGATGCACCAGATCCCAGAAAATTACGTTTCATCGTTCCGGAAAACAGACTCAGATATTATGACATGAGAGAAGTTATAGAAGGAATTGCTGATGTTGATTCAATCCTAGAAATCAGAAAGGATTGGGCTCCGGGAATAATCACTTCACTTCATTAGAATAGAAGGAAGACCTGTTGGAGTCATAGCAAATAATCCAGGTCACTTATCTGGAGCAATAGACTCTCCTGGAGCAGATAAGGGATCAAGGTTCATGCAACTTTGCGATTCTTTTGATATACCCATACTCTCTTTAATAGATTGTCCTGGAATAATGGTTGGACCGGAAAGTGAAAAAACAGCTCTTGTAAGACATGCAAGCAGGATGTTTGTTGTTGGCGCTAATATAGAAACTCCTCTAATGTCTGTTGTGATTAGAAAAGCTTATGGGCTTGGCGCACAAGCAATGGCCGGTGGAAGTTTCAATAGCCCTTTATTTACCGTGACATGGCCTACCGGAGAGTTTGGAGGCATGGGACTTGAAGGTGCGGTCAAGTTGGGTTACAGAAAAGAATTAGAAGCCATAAAAGATCCAAAGAAAAGGGTTGAGGCTTACGAAAAAATGGTAGCCGATAGCTATCAAAGAGGAAGGGCAGTAAACATGGCATCACATTTTGAGCTTGATGATGTTATTGATCCTGCAGAAACTAGAAACTGGATAATGGGAGGTCTTAAGTCTCTCCCTGCTACAAAACAAAGAGACGGTAAGAAAAGGCCAAACATTGATACTTGGTAAATAATGACGAAAAAACTTTTAGCTTTTTTTTCTATAGGTCTGGTTATCTTTATATTAGACATATTATTTGAAGACTTATCAGATGATAAAACAATTGTTATTTTTGATTCAGAGTTAAATGGCCTTATTGATACGTGGACCAGACAGGTTGGTAGAGAACCAAATAAAAGTGAATTGAATGGGATCGTCAATCAATTAGTTGATGAAGAAATACTCTACAGAGAGGCCTTAAAACTGGGTCTAGATAAGAATGACATAATAATAAAAAGAAGGCTTTCACAAAAAATTGGTTTTTTAAAACAAGAAGAAGTCAAAATGCCCTCCGCAGATGAGGTTGAAGAGTATTTTAAAAATAATCAATCAGCCTATCTGGTTCCAAAAAAATACACCTTTACTCATATCTATTTTAATGCAGATAAGGACGGTAAAAATAGAGCTTTAAAAGCACTTAATCTTTGGAAGAAAAATAAAGATTTACCCTATGGAGATCCCTTTTTGCTAGGAAAGAACTTCTCTTTAAAAACTTCTAAAGAAATTGCCAGGTCTTTTGGTGAGGATTTTTCGGATGCTATTGATAAAGCGATAATTAATGATTGGACAGGTCCATACGAGTCAAGCTACGGCAGCCATTTGGTTTTTGTCTCTGCGGTTGCAAAGGAGAAGGTGCCTGAACTTAAAGAGATAAGATCTCTTTTGATTTCAGATATTCAAATGCAACAAGAACAAGATAATTTTAAACTTTACCTTGATAACCTTAGGAATGAATACAAAGTTCAGGTAAACCCCGAACTTATTAATTAAATAATAATGAAATCGCTCATTATTCTTTTTATATTTTTCTTTTCAAATCTTAATTTTGCGCATGAAATGAATCCAGCTCGCTTGGTACTTAATGAGCAGACAAACTCAAATTACAAGGTCACGTGGATGTTCCCAGCCATAGCAGCGGGCCTTCCTGCAGAAGTGTCTTTTCCGGATTGTACGGAATCAGCAAGAGCTCTTCCTAGGCAAGAGCAGAAATATTTGATCAGCAATATTAATCTTAATTGTGGAGATTCTATTCAGGGAAAGACCATCACCCTGAAAGGGCTCTCTAGGACCACTGATGCACTGATCAGCATTAGCTATTTAGACGGAACAAAATTTGAAGGTTTGGTGACAGTGAATGACCCTTCTTTATTGGTGCCTAAAGAAACAAGCTTATATCCAACTAACTACTTTTGGCTGGGCGTAGAACACCTTCTCAGCGGTATCGATCACATGCTTTTTGTTTTTGGATTATTATTTCTAGTCTCGGGTGTAGGGACTTTGATTAAAACCATAACCGCTTTCACAGTAGCACACAGTGTAACCTTGACTTTATCTGTACTTGGGCTGGTTAGTTTGCCTCAGGCATCCACAGAAGCATTTATAGCTTTAACCATAATATATCTAGCTTTGGAGGTCGGAGATGAAACTAAATATCGATCCACACCTTGGCTTTTAGCTTTTGGTTTTGGACTACTACACGGTTTTGGTTTCGCAGGCGCGTTGACAGATATTGGCTTTGGAAACGACAATCTCTTTTTCTCTCTCTTGTTCTTCAATCTAGGTATTGAAGTTGGACAACTCATGGTTTTGCCCGCATTTGGTCTGGTAATTTGGCTGTTTAATAACACCACTATTAAAGAAATTAGCTACAGGTACTCTTCTTACGCCATTGGCGGCCTAGGTTCTTTTTGGTTGATACAGAGAATTTTAGTGATAATCTAGTTTTGTGTTAGTTGGTCTTTTAATTGTAGTTATATGGGAAGTTTATTGGACCTTTCATGCATGTTGGCTGGCAGCCAAGTTGGGTGACAAGAAATGGTTCTTATTTTTTTTAGTTTTTCAGCTGCTTGCAATTCCTGAGATAATTTACATACAGAAAAACAAGAAAAGACTATCTGATTCTGATCAAGGTAAACTCAATTAGTAAGCTTGATTGCCTACTCAAAAGCTTTGTCTAAAAGTATCTTATCTTTTTTATATCTTTTCCCGGCTAAGAAATAACAAGGGATTGTTACTATGCTGATTATTGAAAACACCACAAGCATTAAGGTGTAAGGTTCCTGATAATTTGCTGACATTAAGTTATCTGCCAATATTCCACCAACGAATGAGCCTATGGTAAGACCTATTAAGTTTAAGGTAAGAATATAAAAGGACACAACAGTTGCTTTAATGTTTTCTGGAACAAGTTCTTGCACGGTGCTGAAAGTAGGGCCAAAGAAACAACCCAATTGGAAGTAGCCTATAATAATACCAATCCAAAAGATTACAGATCCGGGTTCTACAAATCTGTAATAAACGCTTATTGGCAGGGTTAACAACGCTAACCAAAACAAAAACATCGGCCTTCCTTGATCTGTATTTTCTTGCCACCAGTCGCTCAGTATTCCACCGATTAAATTACCGGCTAGTCCAGCAAATACACCTATCCAGCCGACTATTTGGGCAATATTTGATCGGTCAAAACCTCTTTCTTCAACCAACCAAAGTTGTTCGAAAACTGAGGCTCCCAGTGCAATATGATAAAAAACACCAGCGAGAATAGTAAATCTTAAAGCAGAAGATGCAGAGAGTGCTTTAAATAAAGTTTTTATGATCTCCGCAGTGGATTCTTTAGAAAGAGTTTGCGGTTTTACTTCATTATTTTGTAAATGTTTTCTTGGGCGATCTTTAAACAATAAAGTACATAGACCTAACACTAGACCTAAGCCCCCCAACAAGTAAAAGCATTTACGCCAGCCTAAAGACTCTCCCAAGTAACCTGCTATTAATAAACTGACACCAACCCCAATTGGAACACCCATATAATAAAAACCAGCAGCAAACCCCATTTTTTTTGCTGGAAAGGAATCCGACAATAAGGACATGGATGTAGGAGTTAATATTGATTCACCAACCCCAATAAACATTCTTGGAAGGGCCATGGTTACAAAACCTTTGGCAGCTCCAGTTAATGCGGTAAATACACTCCAAAGCACCACACCAAAAGCTATCAATCTCGGTCTGTTTACCATATCAGCCAAGACACCCATAAAAAGTCCGGCTATCGAATAAAAAACTATAAAAGGTAAAGTGGTTAAAAAGCCAAACTGCGCATTTGTTAAACCAAGGTCAGGAACGATAAAATTAGAAAAACTAGCTATTAATTGCCTATCAACAAAATTCAATAAGTTAAGCAAAGTTAAGAAGAAGAGTAATCTATAAGCGTTCAAGTTTTATCTCATTTATTTTGGATGATACTAACAGTGTTTGTACGAATGTGGTTAAATCAATTAGTATAGATAGTACATTTATGGATATTAGTCCAGGGGGGGGAATGAACGAATCAAAGAGGCACTGGAGCAATGCCGATGCTCGATCTTTGTTGTTAGGAGAGTTTCATAACTATTTTGGAGGAAGTTACCACACTTACCAAGAATCTGAATGGTATGTCTGGTTTTTAGGTAATCCTACTCGTTACGCAATGTTTTTCTTATTTCTTGAAAAGTATGGGAAAGGAGAAATGGTTAGCTACACCGACTTAACTCTTACAAAAAAAATTGGTCAAGTTAATCTTAAAATTGATTCCATCAAGTCCACTGTCAGAGACGCTTTAGAATTAGATTATATAAAGGCATTCAAGTCTGATGATGACGGCAGAGTCACGCTTTATGACTTGAACACAGAGATAGTCCAGGAAATTGCTGATTATTGTTTTTGCATGAGAAGAAACAGAATGATGGAATCTGCAAAATATATTCACACAGACACTACTTTAAAAGTTAGCAAAGAATTAAATAATGCCATAACAAAAGATTCAATGCTGGATGCTTTATCCTCTATTGTAGATCATACGAATAAAGCCGTAGAAGCCAAAATAGGTAAAAAGAAAAAACGAAACCTGTCTTCTGTTTCTAAGAAAAAATCAGTTAAATAATTAGTCGTATTTTTTAACTCTTTTTGCGGTTGATAGAAGCTAAGAGTCATCTAGTATGTAAGCCTTAATTCTATGGATAGAATTAAATTTAGGCGTCGGGCCTAAATGATTTCAACCAATATCCTTCCCAGGGATTTTCGAAATCAATATTTAAAGTCCGACGCCTTTTTTATTCATTGAACATGGCTGTTCTTCCACCATCAACCACTATGTCTTGGCAAGTCACAAAGCTTCCTGCGTCGCTAGAAAGATAGAGTGCAGCTTCAGCAATGTCACTAGCTAGTCCTGAGCGTTTAAGGGGAACCGCATTAGCAAGATTACCTTTTAATTTTTCCATTTTCCTCTCATTTTCTTCATTGGTTAAATCATTTGCTCTTTGTGATCCTCCGTAAAAAATAGGAGTAGCGATTGCACCTGGAGATATAGAGTTGACTCGTATTTGATGAGGACCAAGTTCTACACCAGCCATACGTGTGTAGTGCGTTACTCCCGCTTTTAGTGCGGCATACAAAGGATCTCCTTGACGATACCTAAGACCAGCTATACTGGAGTTATTGATGATACAGCCACCCCCAGCTATTTTCATTGGCTCGATCGCATATTTAATTCCCAATATGACACTTGAAAGTAAAAGGTGGACTCCGTAATCAATGTCGCTTTGTGTTACATTTTCGATTCCAGCACCTACAGGCCCTCCGGCATTATTAAATAGAATATCTAACTGATCAAAATGCTGGAGTGTTGATTCCACTGCACCTTTAATTTCCTCTTCCTTGGTGATATCCACTTTTTCATAAATAACTTGATCCCCTAGATCATTTGCCAAAATTTCCCCTTTTTCTTCTGACCTACCAACAATAAGTACTTTTGCTCCTTCGGAAGCAAACAGTTTAGCGGTTTCAGCACCTATGCCGCTTGTGCCTCCA
This sequence comes from uncultured SAR86 cluster bacterium, assembly GCA_937773605.1. GTDB lineage: Bacteria > Pseudomonadota > Gammaproteobacteria > Magnimaribacterales > Magnimaribacteraceae > CAJJAM01. Next base: position 11,745 of record CALJVP010000020.1, read on the forward strand.
GTAATTAACGCAACTTTTCCATTTAATCTATCTGACATAATTCTTCCTCTTTATTTATCTAAGCATTTATACGTTTCATTAATTAATGCCACAGATCTGCCATCAGCAGCAAAGTTATTTTTCATTTGATTCATCACATACGAAATACCAATCCTATTTTTTGGATCCCCAAATGCGCAAGAGCCTCCAAAACCTGAATGCCCAAAAGACTCTTCAACAGGACCGTAAATGACTTTATGCATGTTCATAACGAATCCAGCGCCCCAACGTGTAACCACGCCAAGAACCATGTCTCTTCCTTCTATTCTTGAACGAGTCATTTCTTCAACAGTGCTGTCTTTAAGTATTTTTAAAGATGGATCACTGGGCACCACGAGACTGTAAAGTTTTGCCAAACCGCACGCACTGCCTTGTCCATTGGCAGAAGGAATCTCTGCTTCTCTCCATGCTCTGGTGTTTTGAGGTTTAAGCAGATTTGGACCTGAACCTGAAGCCCTTTGAGCGTCATTAGGTTCTGTGTTCTCGTTTTGATTATTTTCTTCTTTGGAAAAGGGAATCATTTCAGCCACTCTGCCTTCTTCAGCTTCAGGAAGTCCAATATAAAAGTCTATGTCTCTGTCTTCTGCTATCTCTTCTCTAAAATATGAACCTAGCGTCTTTCCAGTGACCCTCTTAATTAATTCAGAAGTTAACCAACCAAAGGTCATTGAATGATAGCCTGAGGCTGTCCCGGGCTCCCAGATTGGCTTCATACCCGCAAGCTTTGAAGCCATCAATTCTTGATCATAAAAATCATTCACATCGTTCGTTTGGGCTCCACAAATTCCAGCTTGATGAGAGAGCAGCATTTCCACAGTAATATTTTCTTTACCGTTTTCACTAAATTCTGGCCAGTAATGAGAGACTTTTTCAGAATAGTCTAAAAGACCTCTTTCAACAGCAAGTGCAACAGTAATCGCCGCCACACCCTTTGTCGTCGACCAAACAGTTGCCAGACTATTTCTTTCCCATGGCTTAGTTTCATCGGCATCTGAGTAACCGCTCCAGATATCTATAATTGCTTCTCCGTTTTTATAAACCGAGAAGGAAGATCCCTTTTCCCTGTTGGAATCATGAAGTTCTTCAAAAAGATCCTTGACCGAATTGAATCTTTCCTCGCAATGTCCTTTAATTTCCATAATTATATTTCCCTTTAAATTGATAATATTAACATCATAAACTCTATGAGGATTGACCGGTTCTGTTAATTAAGAACTTCCAACAAAACTTTTTATTTTCTTAAAAAAATAAAACCATTACCACCTAGAGATACATCTTCATTACTAATGTTTGCGAATTGTTGTGGACTGTTTAGAATTTCTTGGTAGCCATTTAATTGCAAGTTCAAAGGGTTTTTTGATAGATTAAATAGGCAGGCAATTTCTTTCTTTTCTCCTCTAGTAAAAAATAAAAGTGATTCATCATTCGTAATAAATTTTATTTTTCCTACGGTTAAGTCTTTTTGCTCTCTTCTAAAATTTAACATTTCTCTGTAAAAATTTAACACTGAAGAAGGTTCAGACTCTTGCAGATCAACAGACTGTTCTTTTTGTAACTCTTTAACAGGAAGCCAAGGGAAATGGTCTGAAAATCCTGCATTTTGTTTCGTGCTCTCCCATGTCATCGGAGTACGACAACCATCTCTTCCTTTATTTTCTGGCCAAAACCTAATTCCGGGAGGATCCGTTAATTCATCAAACTCTAATTCTGATTCCAACTGTCCAAGTTCTTCTCCTTGAAAGAGGCTGATCGAGCCTTCGAGGCTTAGCAATAAGGCACATGTAAGTTTAGCAAAATGTTCCCTGGATGTTTGATTGGATCTCCAGCGACTAATGTGTCTTGTTATGTCATGATTTGAGAAACTCCAACAAGGCCAGCTATCTTCGGAAGATTTAAAAAAATTTTCTACGGTGTCTTTAATGTGAGTAGGTGAAAATTTTTCATTAAGCAATTCAAAACTATAAGCCATATGAAGTCGTTCATTGCCTTTGGTGTAATCTGCCATGATCTCAAGAGGTCTGTGTATATCTCCTATCTCACCTACGCTGGTTCTATCTTCGTACTCATCTAACAATGATCTTAACCTTTCAACAAACAGAATATTTTCGGGTTGATTAATGGCATAGATTTGATTTTGCATGTAATACAAATTAGTTGGTGGTCTTTTATAAAATTTAGGGCTTGAAGGATTGTCTCTTAGTTTTTGATCATGAAAATAATAATTTACAGTATCCAATCTGAACCCGTCCACGCCTTTATCCAGCCAAAATCTTGAAGAATCCAAAAGCCAATCCTGAACATCTTTGTTATGCAAATTAAAGTCGGGTTGGCTAATTAAAAAGTTGTGAAAATAATATTGGTCTCTCATGGGTTCCCATTCCCATGCCGATCCACCGAACATAGATAGCCAGTTATTCGGAGGAGAGCCATCAGATTTAGGGTCAGCCCATACGTACCAATCAGCTTTATCGGAAGTTTTACTTGAGCGACTGTCTTGAAAAAAAGGCATTTGATCAGAACTATGAGACAGCACTTGATCAATGATTACTTTGAGATTTAGTCTATGTGCCTCATTAATCAAGGAATTAAAATCTTCTAAATCACCAAACAAAGGATCAATATCTTTGTAGTTACTTACGTCGTAACCCATGTCTTTCATAGGAGAAGTAAAAATAGGAGATAGCCAAATTGCATCAACTCCTAGATCAGACACATAACTTAACTTTTCTATGATTCCTTTTAAATCACCAATGCCATTGCCAGTGGTATCTAAGAATGATCGTGGATATATCTGATATATAACACCACCTTTCCACCAAGGTTTCATTTTGTTTTTTGGTTTTCTTGTATCCAATTGATCACCTCTTTTTCTATTTGATCTATTGCTTTATATTCTTTCATTGCTTGAGGAAGGCTTGCAATGGCTAGATTTAAGTCCTCAAGGAGGTCTTTCTCTTTAGAAATAGAGAGGAGGGGGTCCACATGAACCCTGACGGTAAAGACAATAGGCCCTTGGTCAGAGAGCTTTCTAATAGTTTGCCTTTCCACTCTTAAGTGAAGGTCTTGAATTTCTTTTTTCTTCATTGTGACTTCCGGCTTACTGCCAACCGGTTGGAACAGTTCGGGTGAGTCATATATGGACCAGTTAAGACGCTCAAGAATCCTATCTGAAGGAAGTTTATTAAATATTTCATCAACCCTTGAACCTATTTTTTCTTCATAGCCGGGAACTCCTTCATGAAGGTCAATTAAATTTTTAGAAAATTTTTCCACTAGAGACCAATGCGAAGGAGAAGTTATAACTGCCGCATCGAGGTAAAATTTATTTTCTTTAGGCATCATTAAGATTAGATCTTCCTGAACAAGTAATGAAGCAGTTTCAATAGGAGGGGTATTCTTATCAAGAAGGTTGATAGTCTCTCCTGTTGCTTTTATTAATATACTTTGTTCTTTAAAAGAGTATTTTTCTGCATGATATTTTTCTAAATGCTCAGTGATCATTTTTAATAATTCTTTTTGAGCAGAAATGGAATTATCGTTTGCTTGAAAGACTTCATGTCTTTTAGAGGACAGTAAATTTTTCTTTAAATTATTTTCATTTTTAAAGTTATCATCAATCTCAAGCCAGTTTTTCGTATTAATTGGTTTTAAACCAATACGAACACCACCTTTTCCATTCTGATAAGGGGTGTGTTTTGGTAACACCAATTTAATCGAATCCGCGCTTTCTTAAAAGAGGTTCTATTTCTGGTTCAGAACCTCGATATCGGATGTATTGAGTCATCAAATCGTCGGTGTTTCCTGCAGAGTAGACGTATTTTTTAAGTTTATCTGCGGTTTCTTTATCAAATAAACCCTTTTCTTTGAAAGGCTCAAAAGCATCAGCTTCTAGAACTTCTGTCCATAGATAGCTGTAGTAACCAGACGAATAACCTCCTGCAAAAATATGACCAAAATAAGTGCTTCTATAGCGAGTGGCTATTTCTGGGATAAGTCCTAAATCATCTAAAGCCTTTTGTTCAAATGCATTTACATCAGAAATCTGCTCTTCATTAGTATGCCAGGCCATGTCTAGATGAGCTGCTGCTACATATTCAGTGGTTCCAAAACCTTCATTGAAGGTTCCGGCTTCTGAAATTTTTGCTAATAAGTCATCAGGAATCGATTCGCCGGTTTTGTAGTGACGTGCAAAAGATTTAATCACTTCCGGCTCTCTGGCCCAGTTCTCCATCATTTGTGAAGGGAATTCAACGTAATCTCTTGTGACTGATGTCCCCGATAGGCTCGGATAATTTGCTTCAGATAGCAGCCCATGAAGTGCATGACCAAATTCATGAAATAAAGTTTCCACTTGTTCAAAAGACAAAAGAATAACACCGTCTTCATTTTCTGGAGGGAAATTACAAACGTTCACAACCAATGGAATAACATTGCCATCAAATTTACTTTGACTTCTAAAAGTATTCATCCAAGCCCCACCGCCCTTATTAGGCCTTAAAGTGTAATCAGTATAAAAAATACCTATGGTTTCTTCTTGATCATTTTTAACTTCAAATGATCTGATATTCTCTCTGTATTTAGGGAGATCCTCTCGTTCCACAAAATGAATATCAAAAAGTTTGTTGGCTACATCAAATGCACCCATCAATACTTTGTCTTCACTGAAATATGGCTTCACTTCTTCTTCAGTAAAATTAAAACGACTTTGTCTAATTTTTTCTGAATAGTGCCACCAATCCCACGCGGCCAGCTTAAAGTTACCTCCTTCTTTTTGAATTAGATCTTGCATGTCTTGCGCTTCCCTTTGAGCCGTTTCAAGGCCGGGTTTCCATATCTTTTGAAGCAAGTCATTAACCCGGTCCGTGTTTTGAGCCATTGTATTATCTAAAACAAAATCAGCGTGATTATCAAAACCCATTAGTTTGGCTTTTTCTATCCTAAGAGCGATCATTTCTGAAATTATTTCTTTATTATCAAATTCGTTGTCGTTGTCGCCTCTGCGAACATAGGATTTATAAAGTTGCTCTCTTAGTTCTCTTTGATCTGAGTAAGTAATGAAAGGGTACATACTCACTCTAGTTGGCTTAAAGACCCATTTTCCATCGTGACCTTCCGATTCAGCCAATTTTGCTGCTTGTCTTATTTCTTCTGCAGGCAAACCACTGAGCTCTTCTTCATTTTCAATTATTAAACTATAGCCATTAGTTTCCTTGAGCACATTCTGATCAAAGTTAACGGAAAGAGATGAGAGAGATTGGTTGATTGCAGTTAGTCTTGTCATGCCATCTTCATTAAGATTCGCCCCTGATCTTACAAACCTTTTGTAAGTTTCATCCAACAACCTGTTTTGTTCAGTGTTTAAATTGAAATCAGACTTAGATTGGTAGACGGCTTCCACTCTATCAAACAGTTCTTTGTTCAAAAGTATGCTGTCCCCATGAGCTGACAACTTGGGGCTTATCTCGACAGCAAGTTTGTCCATGCTGTCATCAGTATTGGATCCGAGTAAATTAAAGAACACATTTGAAACTTTATCTAAGATTTTTCCTGTCCTTTCGAGTTCTACAATAGTATTTTCAAAAGAAGGTGCTTGTTCATTTGATGTAATCTTTTCTATGTCTTTAAGCTGTTCTTGCATACCAGCCTCGAATGCAGGGGCATAATGAGAGAACTCTATTTTCTCAAAAGGAGGGATTTGAAAAGGCGTTTGATAGTCTTCAAAAAATGGGTTCATTTTATTTTCCTTTGTTGTGCAGCCTAAGACCATGAGCAGAAGGCTGGTTGCTATAATTATTTTATCCATTAGGTTTGTACCTTTAGCGCTATAAATTTATTCTTTATTCTAACCTGTATTTCTAAATTTGATTAGAATACTAGATTCTTAAATTGAGGTAACCATTAAACAACTAATTAATATATCAAGGAGATTATTAGGCCTGGCCCTTATAGCGGCAAATTGGGGTCTCTACATTCCTATTAGCTATCTGTTGGTACAAGCGGGGTGGGACAATTTTCCAGACATGGATTTCTTATATTTCTTTTATGCCGCTGTGCTTTATCTCATTAGTTGGGTATTTTTATTGGTAGGCATCTACTTGGCTGGGCCAGAGCTTGTGACAAAGCTTAAGGAATCCTACAATGTTATTAAGATTAAAGTTTTAGGGAGAAAAGAATGATTTACACGACAGAAGAGATACTCAGTGAACACGATTACCAATCGCCAAATAGAATGGCAGGTTATTTACTTCACGGAGGTTTGGATGGCGAAGGCAATTACATTTCTCCTAGAACAAAAATAAGATGGCAGGCTGTGAATGAGTGGACCGAAGTCTTAAATTCAAGAGGCCATGAGTTATTGGATTCGTCTGTGGAAATACTGGCTCACGAAAATTTTCCCACCATGGATCAAGCTAAACTTTTATTAAACAAAGATGAGGGTCAATTCCTATGGAACAGTCTTACAATAACAGGAATTATTGAGGCCAGGGGGCGTGTTTTAGCAGAAGTTACCGCTCCTGACTTTCAAGAAATAATTGTGGAAGATATCTCTGATACTTGCATTGCTCATATGAACAAAGGTCTTTTCATAGCTCACGGCTTTGATGAAGGAGGCAATCCTGACAGTGATCAAGGAGCTCATGATCAAATGTGGTTCGCTGCTAGAGATTTGTTGTTTGGTGAAGATGCATACCCGATTCCTGAGGTACCAGATTCCATAGGGAGACCGGAAGAGGGAAGAGAAATGCCAGATCTTCCTGCTGAACACGAAGGCATACTTCAGCTATTAATGCAGGTCCTAATGATCGAGATAAGAGCGGAGAGCTTCTTCTCATATTGCATGAATTTAACAAAATCTGAAGATGTTTTTATGGACAAAAGGGATGATGCTTTATTGGCTTGTGAGATGATTTCTCGAATCAGACAAGATGAAGCAATTCACGTGGCTTACTTAAATCTACTGGTGTCGGAACTAAGAACTTATACTTTTAAAACGTTAGATGGAAAAGAGAAAAAAGGTTCTGAAATTATAGATCCTTTATGGAAAAAAATGATTCAATGGCACGGAGAGGAGGTTCATAAAGAAAGCGTAGCCGTCAGGACAGAAGAGTTCGCTGAATTGTTTAAGAGAATGAATGATGAGGTTTTGCTACAAGAATTTAACGAATTGTCATCTAACAAAGAATTATATTCTATTCATCAGCTTTGATAGAAAAGTTAGATCATCTTGTTATTGCTGTTAACGATTTAGATTCTGCAATAGACAGTTACACCAAGCTTTTTGGATACGGCCCGTCGTGGCGAGGGATTCACAAGCAGTTGGGCACTGCAAACGCACTTTTTCCTGTCGAGAACACCTACTTAGAGCTCTTGGCATCTAATGGAGAAGAGGGTGCAGGTGCAGCCATGATAAAAGCCACTTTAGAGTTGAATGGCGAAGGTCTTGCAGGCTTAGTTTTAGGAACATCCAATATTAACGATTTAAAAGAAAGCTTATTAGCAAGCGGAGTTGAGCTTCAAGATCTTTCTTTAGGAGAAGGAGTTGATAGTGATCAAGGTTTAAAAAGAACCTGGAAAAACTTATTTCTACCTTTTTCATTAACACGAGGCATGTTTGCATTCATTATTCAGCATGAAACTGGAGAGCTTCCCGTGGTCCATGGTCGTTCTTCTTCTACGATCAATAAGCTTGACCATGTAGTTGTTAATACTAACGATCCTGAGGGTTTCAAGAGTTTATACGGAGACACTTTTGGAATAAGACTGGCTTTAGATCAAACAGTTGAGAAATGGGGAGGCCGTATGCTTTTCTTTAGACTTAATCACACTACCATTGAAGTTATCGGGAAACCCAATGAAGATGATCCTGCGGATAAACTATGGGGACTGGCTTGGTCAGTTGAAGACCTCAAAGCCACTCATCAACGCTTAGTGAAAGAAGGTATTGAAATTTCTGAAGTAAAAGCAGGCCGTAAAGAGAATACTCTGGTTTGTACCGTCAAGTCAGATACTTGTAATGTTCCTACTCTGCTTATTGAGCATCTTTCTTGAATTTATCGTACACCCAAAAAGGTAGGTAAATAAGACAAAAGAAAAAAATTCCTATGATTATGGTCAATGGAATATGATTGGGAGGATCGGGTAAAAAGTTCATGATATTTTCACCTTCGGGTCTTGCACCTAAATACCAATAGTTAGCCGGTGATCCTAAAATAAAATTAATCAGGTAAATAGTTGGAAGGGTTATTAGAGATACGCCAATGCCATTTTTTACAGAACTCATTGTTGGCCTATTGCCCAGTGCTATCGAAGCGTATCCAATAACAACAATAAGAAGACCGTGACCAAAGAAAAACATCATGTATTCACTGTCCGGAAAAGTGTAAACAACAGTGGGTGTGACCAAGGCCATGATTCCTCCACCCAAGCCCCAAAAGAAAGCAACTTCGTACAATAATTTATTGCCGGTTAATAAAAATATTCCAATCAATATTGCAGAAAGGTTGCACATGTGAATTGGTATGACCAATATCCATGCGTAGTCAAAAAAATGGTGCCATATAAAGGGTTTAAAAAATTCTAATGTCAGGATTGCCAACCCTAAAAAATAAGCAGTTCTTTCTCGCTTCTTTAAGCTTTTTTTCTTGTAGCGCAATGGAAATGCTATGGCAAGTAATGCTATAAACAGAAGAGTTATCACGTGGTAGGCACCTAAGATTATAAATGGCTCTGCTTCCATGGAGTTATTTTAAATTTACAAACAAATTTTTCAACATCCTAGCTATAATAAGAAAATTTTATATCGAAATGAGCACTATTTCAGAACGATTTTTTCCTTCTATAAACAAAGAAGAGTACCTGCCTCTATTGAAGGCCTTTGGCTTTTTCTTCTTTGTTTTAGCATCTTGGTATGTCTTACGTCCAATTAGAAATGAATTAGCTGTTGAGTTTGGCTATGAAAATCTAATGATCCTGGGGTTTTCTGTAAACCCCATTTCTTTGCTTCTTACCGTAGGAGCGCTTGTTATGTTGGCAGTAAACCCTATTTATTCTTTCGTTATTTCAAAGATAGAAGGAAGTAAAGTTGTTCTTTATTGTTATTCCTTCTTTATTGTTAATTTCCTTTTGTTTCTTTCCGCATGGACTTTACTTGAGGATCAAGGGAGGGTCTGGACTGCCTATATCTTCTATGTCTGGCTTAATGTTTATTCTTTGTTTGTTGTTTCTATTTTCTGGGCAACTTTAATTAACTTCTTTAACAGTGAAGACGGTAAAAGATTGTTTGGGATTATCAGTGCAGGAGGATCTCTAGGTGCTTTTTTTGGCACAAGTGTTACTCAGTATTTTGCTCTAGAGGTTTGTGGAAGCGACATTGCAGACTCTGGACCAAGCTTCCTAATAGTTTTTTCTATTATCTGTCTCCTTATATCAATTTTTCTTTCACGAGACCTGCATAAAACTACCGATAGTGAATCTTCAGAAAAAAAAGAAATTGGCGGCAGTGCTGTTGATGCAATTAAAAGTTTAATTTTAGTTCCTGAAGTAAGAAACATAGGTCTTTATGTCCTGCTTTTTACCACACTAGCAACCGTATCATGGATGATGTCTCTGGATATCATTAGGAGTTGGTCCTCTGATCCCTGTGAAAGAACCTCGTATTTCTCGCTCGTTGAACAAATTGTTATACCACTAACACTGATTATGCAGCTTTTGTTTTCTTCTTATCTCATGAGGCGTTTTGGTACGTCAATAATCCTAGTAATCTACGGTCTGTTATTTGCTGCTATTTTTTCTGTTTATTATTTATATCCAGTTATTGCAGCGGTCTTCGCAGTAACTGTCCTGCAAAGATTATTTGAATACGGCTTGAATAAGCCCACAAGGGAAACTTACTACGCTGACATGAAGAAAAATGATCGATATAAATCAACAGTATTGGTGGACACTTTTATTTCTAGAACAGGCGATTTAACTGGGGGATGGATAGTGGGATTTGGATTAATCACCTTATCAATTTCTTGGGCCGCTTTACCTCTCGCTTTATTGTTATCCGTAACTGGCTATAAGGCAGCAAAATCAAATAACAAAGTGGATGCCTGAAAATAATAATTTCCTATCAGTTGCTGATACTTCAGATATAGAGTTAGGACATTCTCAGTCAGTTCAAATTGATGGTATTGATATTTTAATTTGCCATGCAGAAGATGGTTTTTTTGCCGTAGAAGATTTATGTACGCATTCAATGATCCCTCTTTGCGGAGGACAAATAGAAGGAAATTACATCATGTGCCCTTTGCACGGAGCTGTTTTTGATTTAACTGATGGATCGGTTCAATCACCCCCAGCCTTTGAAGATTTGAGAACATTTAAATTAAAAATAGACGGAACTTCAATTAGCATCGACAGTGATTCACTCAAATAAATAAGGAAATGAATTTTTTCACAGAAAGGTATTAGAATAGAAGCGAGGGGTTCGTATGCAAAAAAAACTAGATTATTTACTTATAGAAGATCCAAGGCCAGGGATCAGAAGAATCAGTCTTAATAGGCCTGATAAAAGGAATGCACTTTGCAACCCTCTTAGAGAAGAACTTTTTAACTCTTTAGAAGAGGCTGATTCTGATTCAGAAGTAAGAGTAATTGTGCTCTCCGGGGCTGGATCTTGTTTTTGTGCTGGCTATGATCTTTCTTATAATAATAAAGAAGATATGCCTTATCATTCAAGCAAGAACGATGGTTTTTGGCCAAGGCACGTCGTTGAGGGTGCTTTCAAGATCTGGGATTTATCAACGCCAGTGATAGCCCAAGTTCACGGTTACTGTTTGGCGGGTGGAACGGAATTAGCTGCGTCTTGTGATTTGGTTTATGTGGCTAATGATGTAAAAATTGGATATCCAGTTGTTCGCTCCATGAGCCCTCCAGATAATCAAATTTTTCCTTGGTTGATGGGAATGCGTCATGCCATGGAGATGATGCTAACAGGAGAATCTATTGATGGAGAGACGGCGGTTAAACAAGGGTTTGCTAATCGCTCCTTTGATGTCAAGTCTTTGGAAGAAGAAGTTCTCAAAATTGCTGAAAAGGTAGCTAAAGTTCCTTCCGATCTTCAGGCCATCAATAAGAGAGCAGTCCATCGTCAGATGGAAGCAATGGGTATGAGGACAGGCATCAGAGCTGGCACTGAAATGCAGGCCTTGGCAATGCATTCTAAATCTACTCAAGAGCACCTTAAAGAACTGTCTTCCGGACTCAAGGAAGCTTTAACAAAAAGAGATGAAGAATTTGGTGATTACCGCACTTCAAAAAAAGACTAGTTTATTCCTATTAACTTTATTAGTTTCCTGTACTGAACCTAAGGAAGTTGCGGGTGCCTATTGGACGGGTGCGTCAGATTTTATGTTTATTTCAAATCAAAAGATGGAAATGCACTACGCTTCGTCAATAGCAGGTAAGAAGGTTTATTTGGGTGGTTTTTACGAGATTATCCAAAGTGGAACCAACCAGGTTATCAATACAATTGTAGTTTCAGAATTAGAATTTGAGCAACGAACGGACGGAGTTATGTATTGCCGAATATGGGGCAAAGTAGAATCCTCAGAAGAAAAAGGATACTTACTTGCCGATGATTGTTTGCCTATTTATTAGCTTTGCTACAATGACTCATAAGATTATAGCTTTTGTTGAATATTTTAGAGGGTATAAATGTTAGATGAAATACCAATAGATCTCTTACGTACATGGATAGGTAAGCAGGATCACCAAACGGATATCATTACCCATGAATTGTTAAAAAGATTTAATGCAACTCTAGGCGGCTACACGGAAATCAATTCTGAAATCCCCCTTGGTATTCACTGGTGTCTGGCGCAACCCAGTGCAGTTCATGCTGATTTGGGAGAGGATGGTCACCCTTTTAAAGGAGGTTTTATGCCTCCAGTACCTTTGCCAAGAAGAATGTGGGCCTCCAGCAAAATACAATTCCATGAAACCCTAAAAGTCGGCCTTAACGTAGAGAAGGTATCAACTATTGCTGACGTTGTTTTTAAGCAGAGTAAAGCTTCAGGCCCATTGGTGTTTGTGCATGTGGATCATGAATACTCTCAAGAGAGTAAAACTTGTATAGAAGATAGACAAATTGTGGTTTACAGGCAGCCTTCAGCATTCAAACAGACTGAACCTGAAGAGCTTCAAAATTCCAGTCATTTTAAAAGTATTGTTCCTGATAGCACGCTGCTATTTCGTTACTCAGCATTGACCTTTAATGGCCATCGTATTCATTACGATCAAAATTACACTAAGGATGTGGAGGGTTATCCTGATTTGGTTGTGCACGGTCCTTTAACTGCGACCCTTCTTATGAATATGGCTCAAGCCAGACAGCCAAATAAGACTTTACACAAGTTTGAATTTAGAGGAACGGCACCAACTTTTGTAGATCAAACTCTAGACTTGTTAGTTAAAGATGAAAGTGCCAACTCTCTTGAAGCAAGAAACCATCTAGGCGCCTTAATCATGTCAGCTTCTGTAGAATTTAAAGACTAAAAGAACATAAAAGCTTGAAGGCAATTAATGAGCAATCTCTTCTCTAATTTTCAAGAAAACTTTCCAGATGATCTAGACAGCGAATTTCTAGTCACTTCCAAAGGTAGGCAAGTGTCTTACTTAGAATTGAATGATGCATCTGCTCGTATCGCAAATTGTCTTCTTGAGTCAGGAGCTTCTCCTGGAGACAGGATTACGGTACAAGTAGAAAAATCGGTAGAAAGCATATTTCTTTACTTGGCTTGTTTGCGTTCGGGCTTAGTTTATCATCCACTCAACACAGCTTATAAGTCATCAGAGCTTTCTTTTTTTATTGAAAATGCAGAGCCAACCATTGTTGTTTGTTCAACTGAAGCAATTGATATCTACAAATCCATTGCTTCTAAAGAGGGCATCAAAGCTTTATTGACTCTAGATTCAGATGGAAGCGGCACTTTGATGCAAGAAGCTGCTAGATTTAGTAGCAATTGTGAAACGAAGCAATGTAAAGGGTCAGAAACAGCAGCCTTACTTTATTCTTCAGGTACTACTGGGCAACCCAAAGGCATTGTTTTAAGTCATGATAATTTACTTAAAAACGGAGAAACCTTAGTAAACACATGGGGTTTTAGTTCATCGGATCGACTTTTACACATGCTACCGATATATCACGTGCACGGCTTATTTGTAGGTTTAAATACCATTTTTTTAAGCGGTGCGAGTATGATTTGGTGCGAAGGTTTTAATGCTGATGAAGCAATAGAACATTTACCTGATTGCACTGTAATGATGGGCGTCCCTACTTATTACACCAGATTGTTATCGAATTCCAAATTAAAGAAAGAGTGTTGCTCTAACATGAGATTATTCATTTCTGGCTCTGCCCCTTTGTTGAAAGAAACTTTTGATAATTTTCAAGATAAAACCGGGCATACCATCCTTGAAAGATATGGCATGACAGAGACAGGCATGAACACATCGAACCCTCTAAATGGCGAGCGTCGGGCAGGAACGGTTGGTCTTCCACTGTCGGGAGTGACTGTGAGAGTAGTAGATGAATCCGGTGAAGGCATGGCAAACTATGAAACGGGAGATCTGCAGATCAAAGGTCCTAATGTTTTTTCAGGCTATTGGCGCATGCCAGATAAAAGTGCAGAAGATTTCACCGATGACGGTTTTTTTAATACCGGTGATAAGGGAACCATAGATTCAGATGGTTACGTTTCAATAGTTGGAAGAGAAAAAGACATGATTATCACAGGGGGTTTAAACGTTTACCCTAAAGAAATCGAACTGATAATCGACGAAATTCATGGAGTTAAAGAATCAGCCGTTGTGGGTGTGGCGGATTCAGATTTTGGAGAAGCAGTCATTGCTGTGATTGTTTCTGATGGCAGCACACTCAATGAAGAAAAGATAACTTCTATTTGTAAGGCTCAACTGGCTAATTTTAAAGTTCCTAAGCGCATCTGTTTCATAGAAGATTTGCCTCGAAACGCAATGGGTAAAATTCAAAAGAACCTTCTTAGGGAGCGTTTTAAAACTGAATTAGATTAATAGATTTTTCTAAATCTTATTAAGTTGTAATATGATTAAGTAGATTAATCCAATTTGATTGATTGCATTCTTGATTAGTAAAATAAGAAACATTATGAAACTTAGATGGTCTCACACAGTATTGAACATAAAAGATGCAAAAAAGATTTTAGACTTTTATGTAGGAACTCTTGGTTTTGAAATTAGTGATCGAGGACCGTTAGCTGAAAATGGACCAGAAATTATTTTCATGAGCCAAGATCCTAACGAGCATCACCAAATTGGTCTTGTTGTCTCAAGAGAAGACGAAGGGCCATCAAATTCATTAAATCATCTATCTTTTAGAGTGGATTCCTTTAAAGACGTGAAGATAATGAAAAGCAAATTAGAGTCTGCAAATGTTGATATTCTTCCTTTGTGTCACGGCAATGCATTATCTCTCTACTTTAATGATCCTGAAGATAATGGTATTGAAGTTTTTTGGGATACCCCTTGGCACGTTTCCCAACCACAGGCTGTTGTTTGGGATACCAATCTCAATGAGGAAGAGGCCCTAGCCTGGGTAGAAGAGACCTTTAAGGATAAGCCTAATTTTACTAAGCGTGAGGGTAATAAGAGCGATTTTGTTAATAGAAATTC